>NZ_AP024154.1:3918500-4540500 GCF_015533855.1 Echinicola sp. 20G
TAAGAACCACAGGTGAAGATGTGGGCAACTATGCGATCACGGCCTCTGGCTATACCTCTGATAACTACACGATCAGCTATACTACAGGGAACTTTGAGGTTACCAAAGCCACGCTTACGGTAACGGCAGATGACAAGAATAAGGTCTATGGATCAGTTGATCCAAGTTTAACAGTGAGTTACTCTGGTTTTGAAAACGGTGATGATGAGGCTGCTCTAGGTGGAACATTGGCTATTGTAAGAACCACAGGTGAAGATGTAGGCAACTATGCTATTACTGCAACAGGCTACAGCTCTGATAACTATACGATCAGCTATACTGCGGGGAATTTTGAGATCACACAGGCCACGCTGACGGTAACGGCCGATGACAAGTCCAAGGTTTTCGGAACTGCTGATCCTGCATTGACCTATGTTGTCAGTGGTCTTGTGAACGGTGATGGTATGGAAGTAATGGAAGGAAATCTTGACAGGTCTCCGGGCGAGGAGGTAGGCATTTACCCGATCAATAAGGGAAGCCTGTCCACAAACTCTAATTACCTCATGCAGTTCACTGGCGGTGAATTTACCATTGAAGCCAGAAAGATCGAGGAGGTCTACGAACCTGCTGCAGTGGAAGTAGCCTGGGGAGTGTCATATGATGAGGTGATCTTGCCGGAAACCGTTTTGGTACGTACCGAGGAGGATGAAATGATCAACCTTCCAGTTCGCTGGGACAGGACTGGTATTGACCTGAGGAACAGGGGTAGCTACACCATCAATGGGGAACTGGTCCTGCCAAGCAGTGTTTCCGAGGATGCGCCGAGCCCTTATATGGATGTCGTGGTGTTGCCAAAACCGGCACCAACGGACCTTCTATTGGACCACACTGAATTTGAAGCTTCGGTAGAAAACATTCAAATCGCAATAGGGGGCCTTGAAGTCATTGATCCGGTTGATGATGTGCATATGCTTGATTTGGTTCCTGGAGCAGGGGATAACCAATACTTCCTATTATCGGGCAGTGCGCTGTACTGGAGTTCCAACGAAGCCCTTGCCGGAAGGACATCGTTTACAGTGGTGCTCCAGGTAATGGATGCCGACGGAAATATTTTGGAGAAGTCCTTCACGATAACCAGGCTGCGGAAATCACTGGATGAAATCGAGATATACAATACGTTTACACCAAACCAGGATGGTACCAACGACACCTGGGGCATTGAAGAGCTGAAGTACTATACAGGGGTAAGGATCATGGTGTTTGAAAGAAGCGGGAAACGGGTTTTCCTGACCACTGATCCAGAGACCAGATGGGACGGAACCTTCAACGGAAAGGAATTGGCACCTGGGTCTTATTTCTGGGTGGTGGAAACAGGTGAGACCGACAAGGTAAGGCGTGGAACCTTAAACCTGCTTAGAAGATGATCGGTTCGAAAAAGTGCACAGTGAATTTAACCATCAAGAACAATGTCAAGATGAAAAGAACAGTTATTTATATCTGCCTAATAATATTTCTGGTCCCTTTTACCTCAACAGGCCAGAGCAGGAAGTACATCAGCCAGTTTGATTTCTTCCAAAGCTATTACAACCCGGGGTTGACGGGATATGAGGGCAGTACGATCCGTGGCTTTGTAAGAAACCAGTGGAGCGGCTTTGAAGGTGCTCCAAGGACGATGTTTTTCAGTGGCGAGCTGGATTTTGCAGAAATGAAAGGCACGGAAGACCCTGCCATGATGGGGAAGAATGCAGCCAGCCTGAACCTGTTGTTCGACAGTTATGGGGCATTTAAGGAGACCGGCCTGATCCTGGGCTATGCGAGCAGGATCCGTCTTACCGAAAAGCACAACCTTAGGCTGGGGGCAGGGGTAAGCTATACCACTGTGCAGTTGGACGGCAACGCGATGACCATTGAGCAGCAGGGGGATGATTTGCTGGGTCAGTACATTGGGTCCTTCTCCGACATGCGGATCATGGACTTTAACCTGGGCCTTGCCCTGACCCACCAGAAGTATTACCTGTCCTATGCGATGCACCAGGTAAACGGGGGGCGTATATCCAGTGGTGACGAGTTCATGGAAGGGAGGCCTGTCAATTATATTGTGCAGGCGGGGTATAGGGAAGCCCTGAATGACCATTTGGCGGTGATCGGCAATTTCTTTTTCAGGGGCCAGGAAGACCTACCCAACAATGTGGAGTTTAACCTGAAGGCATTGCTGATGGACAAGGTCTGGCTGGGAGCCGGCCACCGTGTTGATTATGCGAATAACCTCCAGATGGGCTTTTTGCTGAACAAGCTCAAGGTGGGCTATGTGTATGAGTTCCCTACCAATGGAAGCTATTTGCTTCCGGGCAACACCCATGAGTTTATGGCTGTCTTCAGCCTGTTCAGGTCCAACAAAAGAAACAGGCCGGATGAAGTATTGATTTGGTAATAACAAATCTATTGGATAAAAAAAGCTCCCCGAATTATTTTGGGAAGCTTTTTTTTATCCATAGTACGACCCAACTCCTGAACTTTTGATTTCTTCCTTTTTGAGATTTGAAGCATCATCAAATCAAAAAGGATAATTGAATAATTTAAAATAAAAAGTCAGTGATGAATATGTCTATTTTATGATACAGTATAATGGTAGAATAATAAATTATCTAATGGCTATTCAATTTGTTTTTTGAATAGCTACTTGGGCTACTTCCAAACTGCTTCTGAAAGCACTTGCTGAAATACTTGGGGTTGTTAAAGCCTACCATATAACTGATTTCAGATACTTTATATTGACTTTGCATTAAGAGTTGCGCTGCCCTTTTTAGCCTAATAGTTTGGATAAAGTCGTTTGGAGTATGATCTGTTACCGCTTTGAGTTTGGAAAAAAGCAATGTTCTGCTCATGCCCATTTCTTTGACAAATGTAGTGATGTCAAAATCTGCATTATCCATATGTTTTTCAATAACCTTAATGGCTTTTTTAATTAAATCAGCATCAGCAGGACTTATGGCAATTTCCGCAGGTGAGAGATCAGCTCTTTGTCTAAAGGCTGATTTTATTTTCTCTCTGGTCAATAAAAGGTTTCTGATTTTTGCGATCAGAATATCCAAGGGAAATGGTTTGCTTAGGTAATCATCTGCGCCGGAAGCATAGCCTTCTCTCTGATAATCATAACTATTTCTGGCTGTCAGTAAAATCACGGGAATATGACTGGTCTCAATTGATTTTTTGATGAGACTGCACATTTCTACTCCATCCATCTTAGGCATCATTACATCTGATATGATGATGTCTGGGGAGACATCCAGTGCCCTCTGTATTCCCTGCGACCCATTGGTAGCCACAAATACTTGAAAGTACTGCTGTAATATGCCTTTCATTAAGGAAAGTAATTCCTCATTATCTTCAACTAAAAGTAATTTTTTGTTTTGAAGACTGGGGTCTACAGGTAACTTTTTATTCGTCTTTTCATTGGATGAAAGCATGTGAAGGTCAATGGCACTGATTTCTTGTTCTGGAGAAAAGTGATTGGTTTTTGGGTCATTAGGCTGTCCCTTTAACTCATGGGAATTGAAATGTTCTTTACCATTTCGTAAAAAAATGGTGAAGGCGGTTTTATGGTGGGGGACGCTGGACATGTCAATCTTTCCATGGTGGAGTTCAATGATGTTTTTACTTAAAGCTAATCCTATACCTGTTCCTGCTGAAATATTTCTTTCTGAATCTTCAATTTGGAAAAAGCGTTCAAAAATTCTGTCCTGATGTTCAGGTGGAATACCCTTCCCATTGTCCTCTATGATGATTTTAATTCCAACAACATGTTTTTCGTTGATTTCAAGCGTACTATTCTGGGCTTTCAGCTTAATGTTTCCATTGTCTGGAGTGAATTTGAAGGCATTGTAACAGAGGTTATAGCAAACTTTTTCCATTTGATCGAGATCAAACCAAAGCTGTTTTGGGAGTTCGTCGTCCATTATTAGCTGAAAGTCGATGTTTTTCTTTTTGGCAATACCATCAAATGATTGATAAATGGAATTCAGGAATGCTTTTAGGTTGTTTTCCTGAACTTGCAATTTTAGATGCCCTGATTCTTGCTTTCTAAATTCCAAAAGCTGATTGATGAGTCTCAAGAGCCTTGAAGCATTGTTATGGATGGAATTCAATTGGTAAAGAACCTGTTGGGAAAGGTCTGTCCTTCCCAATAATTGCTCCAGAGGAACTTTGATCAACATAAGAGGTGTCCTTAATTCATGTGAAATATTGGTGAAAAATCTTAGTTTAAGTTGATTGATCTCTTCTTGCTTTTGATGTTCCAACCGCTCGAAGCGCAAATCATTTTTTAAGCGAATTCGAAATGTAATAATGGATTTGGCAATATAAGCGATCAATATTAGTAAAATACCATAAGCTACATAAGCCAAGTTGCTCTTGTACCACGGGGGGAGGACTGTTAGATTTAATGTGGTTTCCTCGGATTCATAAAGTCCATTTTCTGAAGTGCTCTTGACATGAAAGGTATAATTACCTGCTTCCAAATTGGTATAGGAAGCATATCTCCTGTTGGCATCAGTATGCATCCAGTTTTGATCAAAGCCTTCTAATTTGTAGGCATAATGATTTTTTCCGGGATGATTGAAGTTCATTGCACTGAATTCAAATTCAAAGCTATTCAGCTGGTGACTTAGTGTTACTTCCTTTGTAAATCCTATGTGTTTTTGTAAAACTACTTTGCTGTCAAGCGTATCCCCGGGTTCGACTAATTG
Source organism: Echinicola sp. 20G (assembly GCF_015533855.1). GTDB lineage: Bacteria > Bacteroidota > Bacteroidia > Cytophagales > Cyclobacteriaceae > Echinicola. The sequence goes on from NZ_AP024154.1 coordinate 3,923,225, forward strand.
GTTATGGATCCTGAATTTGGTTAGCGTAGGTTTACCTGGACCAATAGGAAGTTTGATTTGATCTGGCAAAAACGCATTGAAACCATTGGTGCCCCCAAAGTACATTTTTCCACTTTTTGCTTTAAAAGCTGATCCCAGGTTAAATTCATTGGACTGAAGCCCATCTTCAACGGAATAATTTTTAAATGTTCCTTTCTGGGGATTAAAGGAAGTAAGACCCTTGACTGTACTGATCCATAGCTGTCCACTGTCATCTTCCAGTATCGCTTTTATGACATCGCTAGGAAGCCCATCTTTTTCCCTATAATGGATGAATTGATAGGTTTCAACTTTCATCTGATTTAAGCCTCCACCAAAAGTCCCTACCCAAAGGTTGCCTTTTTGATCTTCGTAAATAGAAGTGATAATATCATGACTGATGCTTAAAGAATCTTTAGGGTTATGCCGAAAGTAGGTGAATTTTTCTGTTTTGAAATCAAAAAGGTTTAATCCGCCTCCATATGTGCCTACCCATAGCCTGTTTTTGGAATCAATCAATAAAGCCCTTACATCATTAAAGCTTGGAGTATTTTGATTATCGGATTGATGAAAGTAATGTTTGAATTGGCCCGTTTGGGGATCAAATCGGTTTAAACCCCCTCCATTCGCTGTTCCCACCCATAAAAAGCCTTCCTTATCCTCGACAAGAGCCCAAACTTCATCTTTACTTAACGAATAGGGATTAGTATAATCATGCTGAAACAATTTTATTTCTTTTGTTAAAGGAGAATATTGATATAATCCCGATCCATCAGTTCCGATCCAAATTTTCTGTTCCCTATCTTCATAGATAACCTGAACATTAAGGGATGAGTTTTCCTTTTTTCCTTTTTGTGTAAAGGAAATGCTTGAGAACCGCTCATTCCCGGTTTTTTTAACATCCAACCCTCCATTGAAGATACCAACCCATAAATTCTGTGCATGATCAATAAGAATGGATTTTACCATTTTACCCGAAAGTCCCCCTTGTTCTCCTGGTTGTGGTCGATAGTGCTCAAAATGTTGGGCTGAAGGGTTTATTTTGTTCAATCCCTCTCCAGAGTACATGCCTATCCATATATTTTCTTCTCTATCCTCAAATAAGCTATAGACAGATTGACCATTTAAACTGTATGGATCAGATGGGTTTTCGTCATAATGAAAGATTTTTTTGGTATCAAGTTCAAAGACATATAAGCCAGCTCCCAGGGTTCCAATCCAAATATGACCTTGTCCATCCTCCAGAAAACTTGTGATATTTCCTTTTTTAAGAGTAGTTGAACTTGTCTGAAATGGAAGGAATTTTATGTCTTTTGAAGATCGTTTAAACACTCCATGGTTTTCTGTTCCCAGCCAAAAATTTCCTTTACTATCCTGAAAAAAGGATTTAACAGAGCGAATAATGCTTCCTTGGTTATTCAGTTCAACAGTTGTAAATTCATTTTCTTTTGGATCAAACTGTTGAACACCATGATCATACGTACCAATCCATAGAAGTTGTTGATTGTCCTCAAATACTTGCCATATTTTATTGTCTGCGAGCTGGGAGTTGTAGGTAGTAAATTGTTTGACTCCAAGATTATTGGTAAGCTCCAGTAAATTTTTTGGTGTAAATCCTTTTGGGATTTTGATTTGGTAGATACCATCAGCAAGTGTGCTTACCCAAATAGTCCCGTCGTGATCGACCATCAATTTTCCAGTCTTTTGAGATGGGACAAGTCCACTTTGGAGCAGTGAAACGAAAGCATTGGTTCTTGGGTCAAAAATATTGATTCCTCCTCCTTCAGTACTGATCCAGATGTAACCGTTTTTGTCTTGTATCAATCCTCGGATAACATTATTGCTAAGGCTGCTTTGCTGCTGAAATTGATGTTTGTAAACTGTAAATTGATAACTGTCGAATTTGGCCAAGCCATCATCCGTTCCGAACCATAGGTAGCCTTGGTCATCCTGCATGATGGCCAAAATAGAATTTTGTGGTAGTCCATTTTGAGAGGTGTAATGGGTGAATTTATAAAAGGGATGTCCGGTTCCCTGAGCCATTAGCCCAATTGAATCGATCAGCAATATGAGTATGACCATTACCTTGTACATCCTTGCAGTTTGCTTAAGCATCATCAGAATTTAAGCTTTTGATTGATCAGGCTTTTTGATTTAGGAGATTAAATATTTCGATTGTCTAAACTAATTTTTTCAAGGTATAATTCGGAGTCTCTTTTCCAATTTATAATCATAATGTACGATTTTATCCCTTTTTCTGGACAATTTTTCACCCCTCTGGACGATTGAATACCCATTTTCGAACAAGATTGGCCCTGTTTAAAAAAGCGCCTGTCTAGCTTTGTTAGGTAAGCTATCCCCAAATCAATAAGCTGTACAGTCAAGTCAAATCAGGGATGAAAGCGATTACCATTTATTCACACTAATACCAAAATAATATGTATTGGAACAACTACAACAAGAAGTGGCTAATACTGTTCTTGGTACTTTTCGTGGGGCAGGCGACAGCTCAGGAAAGCACCATAATAGGAACAGTGACTGATGCCAATACCGGCGAAACAATCCCGGGAGTAAATATCCTAATCGAAGGAAGTGTTAAAGGAACAGTTACCGATCTTGAAGGTGATTTTTCCATTCAGGCCAGTCCAAAGGATGTCCTTATATTTAGTTATATAGGGTATGAAACTCAAAATATTACCATAGGCAATGAGAGTACCTTGAATGTAAGTCTGGAAACGGATTCCAAACAGTTGGATGAAGTGGTGGTGATTGGATATGGGGAACAGTCCAGAGAGACCTTAACTTCATCTGTGGCTAAGCTGGATAAGAAGGTGTTGGAAAATGTCCCGTTTGCCAATGCGGCCTCTGCTTTGCAAGGTACGGTTTCTGGGGTGAGGGTGCAGACTACCACAGGTCAGCCTGGTGCTGCTCCAAGAATAATTGTTCGGGGAGGAACCTCCATTAACAATCCCAATGGTGCAGAACCACTTTACATTATAGATGGGGTTATTCGTAGTAATATGAATGATATTAACCCAGACGATATTGAATCACTTCAAGTCCTGAAAGATGCAGCAGCCACAGCTATTTATGGTGCCAGAGGTTCCAATGGTGTGGTGATCATTACAACCAAAACTGGTAAAGTGGGCAAAACCTTGGTGACCTATCGCTATAATATCAGTGCTTCAGAAATGTGGAACAGGTATGACATGGCTTCGGCAGAAGACTATATTTATTTCAATAGGAAAGGAATCCTCGCTACCGCTGAAAAGCATCCAGAACACCTCTTCCGTTTGAATTTGGCCAACGGGTTTGGGGTAGGAAATGACTTGTCGAACAGTACAGCCTTTACGACACAGTACCTTACTCCTGAGAATGAATACAAGCTCAATGAAGGTTGGCAACAAATGATAGATCCTGCAGACCCTACCAAAACCATTATTTTCGCAGAAACTGATTGGCAAGATGTATTATTCAGAACAGCGATAAGTCAGAATCATTATATCAATGTCAGTGGTGGATCAGAAAAAGCACGATTTGACCTTGGTGTGGGCTACTTGGATAATGAAGGGGTGGCAATCAATACTGACTTCAAGCGGTTTACAACGCGAATGAACGGAGATATTCAAGTGAATGATCGCTTAGGGGTGTATGGCAGACTGAATTTTACTTCCAGCTCAAACAATCAAGTATACAGTGAAAATCAATTGTTTCAAAGAGCCCTTGGTCTACCTCCTACAACCAAGTTGTATTTTGAGGATGGAACTTTGGCAACGGGTCAAAACAGGAGCATGGGGAATCCATTGTACCATTTGAACAGGATAGATGCATTGAATGTAACCAACAGATTGACCCTTTCAGGTGGGGCAAATTGGGAAATCTTCAAAGATTTTACCTTTGAACCAATGGCATCGCTATACTTTGTACAGGCCTCAAGCAACAGCTTTCAAAAATCATTTTATAATACACCAACTCAATTTGTCGATTCGCGGGAAGCCTCGGCCTCTAATTCTATCTACTGGCAAAAGCAATTTGATGGGGTGTTCAGCTATCAAAAGAGGATCGGCTTACATAATCTACAGTTCAAATTGGGAGGATCCTTTTATGACCGCAAGAGTTATGTGGCCAGTGCTGCAGGAAGGGGAGCCGCTTCAGATTTGATTCCCACACTCAATGCTTCGGCAGAACCTACTGCGGTAAGCAGCTCATTGACCCAGCAGGTGATCATTGGATATTTTGGAAGGGTAAATTATGATTTTGATAAGAAATACCTCTTTTCTTTCACTGCCCGCTATGATGGTGCTTCTAATTTAGGAGCCAATAATTATTGGGGATTTTTCCCAGGCATTTCTGGAGGCTGGAATTTACATAGGGAAAGTTTCTGGACTAATATGCCTGAACAATTTTCCACATTGAAACTAAGAGGTTCTTATGGGGTAAATGGAAATATTGGCAATTTGTCTGATTTTCATGCGCAAGGTCTCTATTCTGTAGGAAACAGGTATTACGACCAAGCGGCTATTCAAAATAACAGAATGGCTAACCAAGACCTTAAATGGGAGCGTTCAGGAACCTTTGACATCGGGTTGGATTTGGGATTGTTCAATGATCGCGTCACCGTAATTGCCGATTATTATAACCGATTGACAGATAATTTGCTGACCAATTTGGAGTTACCTCAGTCCACTGGCTTTAGCAGTATTTTGACTAACCTAGGCTCTTTGAGGAATGAAGGGATGGAAGTGGAAATGTCCGCCGGTGTTATCCAAAATAAGGACTTTGCCTGGAGCTTGTCGGCCAATGCCTCCTATAACATCAATACAGTAGTAGAACTTCCTGAGAATGGCAATGAAAATAACAGAATTGGTGGCGTTTTGGTCTATGACCCCGTGTTGGGGCAATATACTTGGAAGGGGGGATTGCAAGAAGGTGGCCGAATAGGTGATTTGTTTGCTTACCAGCAACTTGGGATTTATGCTACGGACCAAGAGGCTGCCGAAGGACCTTATGATGCATTGGTACCTGGTACTGACAAGAGCAAGTTTGGTGGAGATACCAACTGGGCTGACTTGGATCAAAATGATTCGATAGATAGCAGAGATAGGATCTATGCAGGAAATATATATCCAAAATGGACAGGAGGCTTTACCAATACTTTCAATTACAGAGGACTTTCATTGACAGTAAGGGCAGATTTTGCCCTGGGACATACTATTTATCATGAGAGCAGGGCCAGGTTTAATGGACAATATCAAGGGGATATCGGGATTTTGGAAGAAACTACTACTTCTTGGCAAAACCAAGGGGATGTGACCGATATTCCAAAGTACTATTGGGCAGATCAACTTTCCCAAAACAACTCTTTCAGAGGCAGTACTTTTTATGACGAAAAGGGCGATTATCTGGCGCTAAGGGAAGTTACTCTCAGCTACAACCTGCCCAAAAGCTGGACGGAAAAACTGAAAATAGGCAATATCAGGACCTATTTCACAGGAACGAACTTGTATTATTTCACACAATATACTGGATTGAATCCTGAAGAAGGAGGAACTGACTCTGGAAGATATCCTATCCCTAGAAGTTTCTTGTTCGGTATCAATGTCAATTTCTAATCCAAATAAAAAAACAATGAAAAGCATTAAAAATATCATATTGTATGGGTTGTTTGGAGCTGGTTTATCAATGGTAACTGCTTCCTGTACCAGTAACCTGGAGCTGACACCGACCAGTGAAATTACAGTCTCAGGCTTTTGGACTTCAGAGGATAATGCTAATGGAGCCCTGAATGGGATGTATGTACGTTTCAGGGATCAGGCGGCAGATAACCTTTTCCTTTGGGGAGAAAGTAGAAGTGGAACCCTTAGCTATGGATTACAGGCATCAGAAGGAAGAGAAAGGTATTTTGAAAATACCTTGGATCCCAATTATGCTGGTCCGGAATGGTTGAGATTGTACTCTATTGTCCATGATGCGAACCTTATTATCAAATATGTTCCTGAAATTCCCTTTACAAGTGAAGACGACAAAAACAAGCTGTTGGCCGAAGCCTACACCATGAGGGCCTATATATATTTCACCATGGCCAAAACATGGGGAGGAGTCCCTTTGGTTATCACGCCGACTGAAGGTTATGATGCAGAAACTACCTTTAGGGAAAGAGCTACTGTTGAGGATGTATTTGTTCAGATCAAGGAAGATTTAAATAGTGCGCTTGCCCTGTATCCAGATAATTCACTTTCTGCAGGTAAAGCTACTTGGTCAAAACCTGCTACCAATGCGCTCAAGGGCGAGGTGTTTCTTTGGTCTGCCAAAAGAATGGAAGGGGGGATCAGCGACCTGGAAATTGCATTACAGGCATTAGAAGAGGCGGAAGTTTCTGAACTGGTATTGCAAGAAAGTTATGATGATATCTTCCGATATGACAACAAAGGAAACAGTGAGATTTTAATGGCGGTGCATTTCAGGGATTTGGAATCCGGGACAAACTATAATGGAAATATGTATATCCGTGATGACCAAATTCCCTCAGGGGCTGATCCAGAAGTATTGAACAAGATAGGCCAAGGTGGTGGCTTGAATCGTTGGGGACCTTCAGCCGTCGTAACTGCTGCCTTCAGCGAGGATGACCAAAGAAAAGAAGCAACTTACTTAAGTATTACCATTCCAAGTGAAGGGGGGACTATGGAACCTTATGCCAATGTCGTGACCAAATTTAGAGGGTATGTCGACCCTTCGGGCAGAAGATTTTTGGATGATGTGGTGCTCTATCGGTATGCAGATTTATTATTGATGATTGCAGAAGCAAAAAATGCTTTGGGACAGGACCCTTCTGAGGAGATAAACCAAGTTAGAGAAAGAGCCTATGGTGACAATTATGAAGCCAACAGGTTTGAGGATTTGGGTCAAGCCGCCAATGACGAAGCGATTTTACAAGAGCGTTTATTGGAATTGGCCTTTGAAGGAAAAAGATGGTGGGACTTGGTGCGTTTTGACAAGGCCTTTGAACTGGTTCCCTCTTTACAGGGCAGGGAGAACCAGCAATACCTCTTGTTATGGCCAATTTCATTGAACACGATTAGTCTCAATTCTAAAATTATACAAAATCCCGGATACGGGAATTAATTGAACGGAGGTTGTCTTAAGCTTTGAAATTGACAATTCTGGGGCATTGAGCTTTCCGAAATGCTATGCAGTGACAACTCATGGGTTTTGATGAAAGATTGAGGCAACCTCCTTTAATCCCTACTTAATCATATGAAATTCGATAAAATAAAAGGGCTTATAGCTGCAACCTTTACCCCGTTTGACCAAAACGGACAGGTCAATACGCCGATGATTCCTGATTTGGCACGATCACTGAAAGCAAATCATATCAGCGGAGCATTTATAGCAGGTACTACCGGTGAAGGAGCAGCAATTACATTCGAGGAAAAGCTTAAACTGTTTGAAGCCTGGGCTCCATTTTCGGATAATCACTTTAAGGTGATGGCCATGTTGGGTGGAACGAATCAAAGAGAAGCGATTTCGCTGGCTCAAAAAGCCAATCAGCTGGGGTTTTATGGTATTTCCTTAACCGCCCCCTATTATATGAGACCCAGCTCCGTAGAGCAGTTGGTGGATTATTTTGAATCTATAGCTTCAGCCGCTCCTGACCAGGCTTTTTATTTCTACCATATTCCCCTTTTGACTAAGGTAGAATTTTCTATGTTAGACTTTCTGGATGAGGCAGGTAGAAGAATACCAAATTTTGCTGGAATAAAGTACACCCACCATGACCTAATGGAATTTAATCGCTGTTTGCGTTACCAAGATGGTAAATATGATATTCTTTGGGGTTGGGATGAGACCATGTTGGCCGGTCTGGCAATGGGGGCACGGGGAGCTGTGGGAAGTACCTACAATTATGCTGCTCCTCTTTATTTGGATATCCTACATGCTTTTGAAAATGGGGACATGATTAAGGCAAGGAACTTACAGCAAAAGTCCATAGATATGATTAGCCTATTTGGTAAGTACGGTGGCGCTGCTTGTGGTAAAGCCATTATGAAATTGATCGGACTAGACTGTGGACAGTTTAGGCTTCCTGTGAAGCAATTGGAAGACAGGCATTATGATCAATTGAGAGAAGAATTAGCTAAGCTGAATTTCTTCGAGTTTAGTATAAAGCAAAAAGAAGTATAATGTCGTGGGGTAGAAATATAGGTAGGCAAATTAACCTATTGTTTATGAGAGCAGGTATATACTTAAGTTATATTTTATTTTTTCTATTTCTTATCCCGGAAGCCCATGGGCAAGCTAGTCCAAGAAGTAGTTTGGGGGATATTGTGTATGGAGCACTTCCGGATTTGCCTCCAGAGGTAAGTAATGGTCTTTCGCTTGGCTATGCAGGAATGTTTGCCGGGGTTCATGAAAATGTTCTTATTCTGGCAGGTGGAGCTAATTTCCCAGAGAAGGAACCTTGGAGGGGTGGAGAGAAAAAATATTATCAAACAGTCCATGTCCTTGAAAAGGAAAAAAATGGTTACCGTTGGGTGGAAGGCTTGGAGCTGCGATTACCAGATCGGATAGCTTATGGAACCAGTATTAGTACCTCACAGGGTGTTTTGTGCATAGGTGGAGAAAATGAAAATACCATCTTTAAAAAAGTTTATTTGCTAAAATGGAATATAGACAAGAGGCAGGTAGAAATTCAATATCTACCCGATTTACCTATACCTCTGACCAATGCCTCTGGAGGTTTGATAGGAAATGAAGTGTATTTAGCAGGAGGGGAAAGTAAGCAAGTATCCGACGCATTTTGGAGTTTAAACTTAGAGTTTGAGCAACAGCAATGGAAAAGGCTCCAAAGTTGGCCGGGTGAGCCGCGTTCTCACACGATGGCAGCTGTTCAGAATAATGGAGAATATGACTGTTTTTATTTATTTGGAGGAAGGAAAAAAAGACAAGATGGTATTAGCGATCTATATAATGATGCATTTTGTTATGACCCTAAATTGAAAGAATGGAAAGAAATCAGCCCTATTAAAGATAATCAAGGAAAGCCCATAACGCTCTCTGCTGGAACTGTGGCAGCACAGGGAGCTGGACATATTGTGTTTTATGGAGGGGTACAAGGTGGGACTTTTAATAAATTGGAAGGTTATGCATCTTCCATCTCTGCTTCCACCGACTCTGTAAAGACTAATTTATTGATCGAACAAAGAAATCGTATTCTGGAAAACCATTCTGGATTTGATGGCAAAGTATTGGTATACCATACGGTAACTGATAGTTGGCAAAGCCTGGATGATCTTCCTTTTAAAACACCAGTGACCACAACTGCAGTTAAGTGGGGAGATAAGGTGATCTTGCCTTCAGGAGAAGTTAATCCAGGAACTAGAAATCCTGAAATCAAAACGGTAAGTTTTCAGAATATGACACAATTTGGTTGGGTCAATTATACCGTTTTGGGCGTGTATTTGGGTTCTTTGGTTTTAATGGGGGTTTTGATTTCTGGAAAACAGCACTCCACGGAAGATTTCTTCAAAGCTGGGGGAAGAGTGCCTTGGTGGGCAGCTGGAATAAGTATCTTTGGCACCCAACTTAGTGCTATTACCTTTATGGCCATACCTGCAAAAACCTTTGCCACGGACTGGACCTTGTTCTTTCTTTTGATGACCATCATTATGGTAGCTCCGGTGATTATTTATATTTTCTTACCTTTCTTTCGAAGGTTAGAGATTACCACAGCTTATGAGTACCTTGAGTTAAGGTATAATCGGACTGTTCGTTTAGTAGGAAGCTTGTTGTATGTTGGACTGCAGATGGGACGTTTGGGAATTGTCCTACTTTTACCTTCTTTGGCTTTATCTGTGGTGACTGGAATTGACGTGACTTTTTGTATATTGATTATGGGACTTTTAAGTATCCTTTATACAGTTCTGGGAGGTATAGAGGCTGTGATTTGGACAGACGTGATTCAAGTGGTTGTACTATTGGGAGGCGCTTTGGTTTGCTTGGGATTCATCTTTTATGAAATCAATTCAAGCCCAGAAGAATTATGGACGCTGATAAAGGAAAAACAAAAGACAAGGGTTTTTAATATGGACTTTGACTTTACAGGAACCAGTTTTTGGGTAGTTTTGATAGGAGGGATTGCCGCCAATATTGTTCAATACGGTAGTGACCAGACTGTAATCCAGAGGTATTTAACTACCAAAAATGAAAAAACTGCTGCCAATGGAATTGCTACAGGGGCATTGATGGCATTGCCTTCAGCATTGATTTTCTTTAGTATTGGGACAGCATTGTATCTTTTTTATAAGTTCAATCCAATGGAGCTTAGTCCTGTAGTAGAAAATGCAGATAGTATTTTTCCATTTTACATTGTAACCCAATTACCGGCAGGGGTTTCCGGATTACTAATAGCTGCAGTATTTGCTGCGGCCATGTCCAGTTTGGACAGTAGCATGAACTCTGTGGCCACAGTAATTACAACGGATTTCTATAATAAACTATTCCCGAAGGATGCTGTTGGAAAAAAATCCCTGGTATTTGCCAGATGGGTAACCATTATTGTTGGGGTATTTGGGACAGGGTTTGCACTGGTAATGGCAGGTTTGGGCATACCCTCATTGTGGGATCAGTTCAATATGATCATTGGTCTTTTTGCCGGAGGACTAGGCGGGGTTTTTCTAATAGGCATGCTATCAGAAAAGGTGAATGGTAAAGGGGCCTTGTTGGGTCTTTTATGTAGTGCAATAGTTCAAATAGGGGTGAAATATGGCACGGATCTGAGTATTCACCTTTACGCCCTGACTGGTCTGACCAGCGCTATGGTAATGACCTATTTGTGCAGTTTCTTTTTTGAACAACATCAAGATCTTCACGGATTGACGGTATATACCTTAAAGGACAAAAAGCAGGCAATAAAAAAAGAGAATCTAGAAGAAGTTAAATTATGATATCAGCAATGTATCGGATGAAAAAAGTAAAAGAAATCAGGTTTGTTCTATTAGGAAGTTTTATGGCACTGTTGTTTTTTGGGCGGTGCACTAGTCAAATACTTGCGCAAGAAAGTGTCGTTCAAGTCAAAGTGAAAGCGCATTACATTCCCTTAATTAAAGGTAAAATCAACGATGTCATCTCTATCGATTTTAAACTGGAAAAGGACATCACCCTGGATGATTTGATGTTAAGAATTGAAGGTGGGGATGCTATGGAGTCTTTGATAGCCTATGAGCTGATTGGTGAAGGTAAGGATAAAAAAAGAATACCAATTGCAGAATTAGTAGAGTTAAAAAATGAGATGAAATTGAGGATTGACAAAGAGTTTTTAGCAGGTGATCATAATTTGGTAATAAGTATCCAGCCCAAGAAAAGTGCCTCCTTATTGGGTAAAGTTGATGTATCATTGGAAAGAATAGATTTCAAAAATAGGGATGCCTCTATTGAACAAGTTGGAATAAATAAACCTCTTCGATTGGCAACCAGTTTAAGAACAGCGGGTGATGATGGAATAGCAGCCTTCCGCATTCCAGGCTTGGTAACCACTGCAAAAGGCAGTTTGATTGGAGTTTATGATGTGAGGTACAATAGTTCTGTGGATTTGCAAGAGGATGTAGATGTTGGAATGAGTCGAAGTACCGATGGTGGTAAAAGTTGGGAGCCCATGCAAATCATTATGGACATGGGAGAGTGGGGAGGTAAGCCTCAGATAGAAAATGGGATAGGTGATCCTGCCATATTGGTAGATCCAATGGATAATACAATCTATGTATTGGCATTATGGATGCATGGAAAACCAGGGAAGCGTGCTTGGTTTAGTTCTGGACAAGGTTTTAGCCCTGAGGAGACAGGACAATTGATGTTGGTCAAAAGTATAGATGATGGGCGGACATGGTCAAAACCTTTAAATATTACTTCCCAAATAAAGAAAAAGGAGTGGAAACTGATGTTTGATGGACCGGGTAAAGGGATTACAATGAAAGATGGTACGCTGGTGTTTGCTGGTCAATTTAAGGATGAAAATGATATGCCTCACAGTACCATAATTTACAGTAAAGATAAGGGTGAAACCTGGCATATAGGGACTGGAGCAAAAACCAACACAACCGAAGCTCAGGTAGTTGAATTGAAAGATGGAAGTTTGATGTTGAATATGAGGGATAACCGAGGAGGATCCAGATCCATATCGGTTACTAAGGATCTGGGAAAAACATGGACTGAACATTCCTCAAGCCGGTCAGCTTTGGTGGAGCCTGTATGTATGGGCAGCTTGATCAGTTATTCAGAAAGCAGAACAGCCAGTAACTCGTCTTATTTATTTTTTTCAAACCCTGCCGCTACGGATGGTAGGTATAATATGACCATTAAGTTTAGCGAAAATGAAGGCAGGTCTTGGTCTGAAGGGCTGCTGTTGGATGGTGGTCATGGTTGGGGATATTCCTGTCTTACAGTCATTGATGATCAGCATTTGGGAATACTTTATGAAAGTAGCCAAGCCCATATGACTTTTCAAATTGTTCCAATCCCTGAAATAGTGAAAGCCAAATAGCTCCAGGTTTTATAATAGGTCAAATCAGGTGAAAGGGCACAAATAGCTTGAACACGATATTCCTAATATAAGATTATCGTGGATGGGATTGCTGTGCCCATACTTTAAGTAGAAAATTATGAATAATGAAATACTCAGAGGATATAGTCAACTATATAAAGAATCCTTATTGAACAATGTGGTTCCGTTTTGGGAAAAATATTCACCCGATCAAACATATGGAGGTTATTATACTTGTTTGGACAGGACAGGTAAAGTTTATGATACCGATAAGTTTGTATGGCTTCAGGGGCGTCAAGCCTGGATGTTTGCTTTACTTTATCAAAATGTGGAACCAAGGGAAGAATGGTTGGAGATCTCTCGGATAGGGATTGATTTTTTGAAAAAGTATGGAAGTGATCAAAATGGACACTTTTATTTTTCTCTTACCCGTGAAGGTAGACCTTTGGTACAACCTTATAATATTTTCTCAGATTGTTTTGCTGCGATGGCATTTGGTAAGTATGGTTTGGTAACTGGTGATACAGAAAGTACCGATAGGGCCGTTCAAATTTTCTCCCAAATACTTAAGCGTAGAGCAAATCCAAAAGGTAAATACAACAAAGTGTTTCCAAAAACCAGAGACTTAAAGAATTTTGCTTTACCGATGATATTAAGCAACCTGTGCTTGGAACTTGAACCTCTTTTGGATTCAAAATTAGTTGAAGAAACTATAGATAACTGCATTCATGAAGTAATGGGTGACTTTTTGGACGATAAGACTTTTTTGATTTATGAAAACAGGACTTTGGATAATGGTTTTTCTGATAGTTTCGAGGGAAGGTTGCTCAATCCAGGACATGCGATTGAAGCGATGTGGTTTATAATGGATATTGCCAAAAGAAGGGACGATGAAGAACTATTGGAAAGGGCTGTAAAAGTGATGCTTGCTCAGTTAGAATATGGTTGGGACTCAGAATATGGAGGGATATTTTATTTTCTGGATGTAAATGGCAATCCTCCACAACAGCTTGAATGGGATCAAAAACTATGGTGGGTTCATTTGGAAACACTTATCGCACTTGCTAAAGGTTACCAATTTACCAGAAATCCACGTTGCTGGGAATGGTTTGAGAAAGTTCATTCCTATACTTGGGAAAAATTTTATGATCCAACAGAAGGAGAGTGGTTTGGGTATTTGAACAGAAGGGGAGAGGTGCTTCTTGATTTAAAAGGGGGGAAATGGAAAGGTTGCTTCCATGTTCCAAGGGCACTTTATCAGGTATGGAAGACTTTTGACTTATGTGAAGATGAAAGTAACTAAATGTAATGTGCTAGGTCATAAAATAAATTTTATGATTTCAAAAACTTTCGTTAAATGAAAAAAAATAACATATAATTATTGTTTTATGAAAAAATAACTAAATTGAAAGATGTAATGAAAGAAATTGGTTGAACAAAAACTTGAAATGATTCCTTATGAACTTTAGTAAGATGGATGATATAGCTTTATGGGAATGCTTTAAGCAAGGAAATGATAAAGCTTTCGAGTTTATCTATAGGTGTCATGCCAAAAGCTTATATGGTTATGGTCATCGTTTTACTAAAGATACTGAATTAATAGCTGATGTAATTCAAGATGTATTTGTGAAAGTTTGGGACTCAAGAAAGAATATTGTTATTAATAAGTCCATCTCATTCTATTTAATAAAAGCTTTTAGGCATTTAATGATTAAAAAGATTAAAGAACTTAACCTGAGTGAATCATTAGATGAATATAATTCTCAAATCAACTTTGAATATTACATGGAGGAAGTTTTAGAGAAATCAAAAATTTCCCAGCACAACAATAGTAGAACATTTTTAGAACTTGAAAAACTTCCTTCTCGACAAAAAGAGGCTATATATCTTCGTTTCATCGAGGAATTGCCCTATGAAAACATATCCGAAATTATGGGAGTAAAGATTCCTTATATCTATAATCTTATTTTTAAAGGGTTGAAAACTTTAAAAGAAAATATTGTTTCTACCAAAACAATTAAAATTTCAGTCTTATTAATTTTGAATTTTCTTCAATAAATAGATTAATTATTTCATTACTTTTTTGTTTTCGAAAGCTTATTTTAACAAAACTGTATTTCTTCATATTTTTTTGCTCTTCAAGGTGAGATCTTACCTTTTTTTTTGCTCTTACAATTGAAATAAAAGAATTAAATGAAAACTTTTTCTAACATAGAAGATTTTCTGGATAATCCACCTTTTAAAGAATGGGTTCGTAACGGCGCATCAGAAGGAGCTGAATTTTATGTAAAATTTATTGATGAAAATCCGGATAAGGTGGAACTTCTGGACAAGGCCCGTCAAATTTTTGAGGGTCTTCAAACAACCTCAATTGATTGGACCAAATCAAATGAAGATGATTTGTTTGATAACATCAAACAGGAAATCAACAAAGATAACTCCACCCTTGTTAACAGGAAGCGTAAGAATTGGTCCACAAAAATTGTCGCTAGCGTTTTCTTTGGCCTAATAGTTTTATTGGCCTGGAATAATGGGTTATTCGAAGGTTTTAGCGATCAAACGCAAGTTCAGGTGGCAGATACTTGGACGGTAAAAGTAACTCCTAGTGGTCAAAAAAATAAAATCTATTTACCCGACGGTACAGTGGCGTTTATGAATTCTGAAAGCACCATTAAATATGATGAGGGATTTGGCCGGAGGCATAGAAACCTTCTCCTGATCGGAGAAGCTTATTTTGAGGTTACTAAAAACAAGCACCTTCCTTTTAAAGTAGCCAGCGGTGAGATAGTCACTGAAGCCTTGGGTACCGCATTTAATGTCAATGCTTACAATCAAAACTCGATCAAGGTACAGTTGACCGAAGGTAAAGTGAAAGTCTATCAAGAAGATTTGGAAAGCAACGATATGGTTTTAGCACCAGGGGAAATGATTTGTTTTAGTGAAAACAAAAAAATGAAAAAAGGAAATTTTGACCTTGAAGGTTCCATCCCATGGGTGGAAGGTGTTCTTTTATTTGATAAAAAAAAGTTTTCTGAAATTAAGGAAGAGCTAGAAAGATGGTTTGGTGTAAAAATTAATCTTAAAAATTTACCAAAAGAAGATTATGAATTTAGTGGGAAATACAAGAAAGCAACCTTGAAAGAGATTCTAGAAAGCATGGAACACGCCATGCAATTTGAATACATAATTGAAAACAAAAATGTAACCATAAGTTTTAACTAAAACGAACTGCCTATGAAAAAGAAAAGCCAATGCAATTAAAACATTGGCCTTTGTCAACAAATAGCAAGTTTCTCAGGCTAGGTCTATTTGCTGGCGTTTTTAATGCAAAACTAATCACATAAAAACCATTCAAATTTATGAAAAAAACATTACATGCGTTACGTATGGTGGGAAAATTCTATCTATACGGGTTTGTAGTCCAGCTACTTTTCCTGAATTTTATTTACGCAGCTCCTTCCAAGGCGCAAGAATCTTTGGATATTACCAAGGTACACCTGAACATACACTTAAAGGATGCCTCACTAAAAGAGACATTTGAAACGATCAGTAAGCTAACTGAATTTGAATTCAGTTATAAAGAGAACCTTTTTAATGGGGCACAACCTGTTACTCTCAATTTTCAGGAAGCGACTTTAGAAAATGTGTTGATTAACTTATCAAGAAGTCATCAGCTTTCTTTTAAACAGGTAAATGAAAATATAAGCGTAATGTCTACCTCAAAAAAGGTAGAAGGGAAAGCAGCCATTATCAAAGATGTGTCCATCACAGGTACAGTAGTAGATGAAAACAATGAGCCAATACCTGGTGTGACCATTATGGAGAGAGACAGTGGGAGAGGAACAGCTACAGATATGGATGGCAAGTATTCCATTACTGTTTCAGAGAACACTTCTTTAACCTTTTCTTTTATTGGATACATCACGCAGGTGATTCCTGTAGAAAGTCAGACAGTAATTGATGTTACACTTCTTGAAGATACCAAAAGCCTGGAAGAAGTTGTGGTTGTTGGTTTTGGAGAGCAGAAAAAGGCAAATCTTACTGGCGCTGTGGCCACTGTTGATTCAAAAGTCCTAGAGTCAAGGCCTGTACAAAATGTTGGACAGATGCTGCAAGGGGTAATTCCAGGATTGAATTTCCAGACTTCAGGACTTGGAGGTGAATTGGACCAAAATTTAAGTTTTAATATTCGAGGTAATGGAACCATAGGTAGCGGATCAAGTTCCTCTCCTTTGGTGCTTATTGACGGGATGGATGGTAATATGAATGCCTTGAATCCTCAGGATATTGAAACAATTACAGTACTTAAGGATGCAGCAGCGGCTTCGATTTATGGTTCCAGGGCAGCTTTTGGAGTGATCTTGATTACCACAAAGAGCGGTAAAAAAGGAGATGTGAAAGTAAATTATAACAACAACTTCCGCTTCTCAAAACCCATGGGTTTACCGGACATGATGGATTCATATACTTTTGCTAATTATTATAATGAGGCAGCTTTGAATGCGGGTAGAACTCCTGTTTTCAGTGATGAAGTAATGGAGAGGATAGTGCAATATCAAAATGGAGACATTGATTATGCTACTGTTCCAAATACCAATGGTGACCGTTGGCAATATTATGGAGGTTCTCATGGCAATACAGATTGGTTTAAGGAACAATATAAATCCTACTCTTTTTCCCAAGATCATAATTTAAGTGTGAACGGAGGTAATGAGAATGCGACCTATTACCTGTCTGCCAATTATTTGGATCAAGGAGGTTTGACTGAATACGGTGGAGATCATTTCAACAGGTATTCTCTTGCAGGGAAAATAGACCTTAAAATTAATGAAAAGGTAAGTTTTAACTACAATTCAAGGTTTGTTAGGGAATATTATACCAAGGCAACTCATCTTAATGACCTTTTCTATCATAATATTGCCAGAAGATGGCCTACCGTACCTTTAATGGATCCAAACGGGCATTTTTCTCAGCCAAGTGAAATTATCCAAATGATAGAAGGTGGAACTCGAGATAACTATAAAGACTACTATTATATTCAAGGTCAGGTAAAATACACCCCGTTAAAAAATTGGAATATATATGCCAGTGGAAATTACAGAATAATCAACCAAAATAATTCCACTAGTACATTGCCTGCTTATTCCTACTCGGTTGATAATGAGCCTTTCCCGATCCCAGTTTATTGGTCAGCAGCTGGTCACACGGCAATTTCCGAATATAATCAGAAAGACAATTACTTCAATTCAAACATTTACTCTGATTATGCTTTTGATTTTGATAGAGGGCATCAGTTTAAGGTGATGGCTGGGTTTAATTCAGAATTAAATAAGTACAGAACGTTAGGCGCGGCCAGAACAGGTTTGATAACACCAACTGTGGTATCAATCAATACAGCTACGGATAATTTCACCAACTCTGGAGAATATAACCATTGGGCGACTGCTGGTTTTTTTGGTCGGGTAAACTATAATTATAATGAAAAATACTTGTTCGAATTCAATGCCCGATATGATGGGTCATCAAGGTTTATAAGAGACAAAAGATGGAACCTATTTAATTCTGCTTCATTGGGCTGGAATATTGCTAGAGAAGATTTTTGGAATATTGAATCAATCCAAATGCTTAAGTTGAGAGGCTCATATGGTGAGTTGGGAAATCAAAATACAGACAGTTGGTATCCATTTTACCTTACTCAGCCCTTTTCGGTCAATAGTGGAGCATGGTTAATCAATGGACAAAGACCAAATACGGCATCAGCCCCTGGTATTATTAGTCAATCCATGACTTGGGAGCGCGTGAAGAGTTATAATGTAGGCTTGGACTTGGGTATTTTGGACAACCGTCTTTTGGTCAACTTTGATTATTACAATAGGTATACTTTGGATATGGTTGGTCCTGCAGAAGAACTTCCCGCTATATTGGGCACTTCAGTTCCAAGAGTTAATAATGCTGATTTAAAGTCTTATGGTTTTGAATTGGAAATTAATTGGAGAGATAAAATTGGTGATTTGTCTTATAATGTGCGAGGAATACTATCAGATGATCAACAGAAAGTGACCAAATACCCTAATGATACCTATAACCTTTCCAATTGGTATAATGGTAGGAAAAGTGGAGAGATTTGGGGATATACTACTGTGGGTATAGCCAAAACTGATGCGGAAATAGAGTCTTATTTGGAAACTGTAAACCAAAGCCAAATGGGCAATAATTGGCAGGCAGGTGATATTATGTATGCCGATATCAATGGTGATGGTACCATCAATAGCGGAAA
Source organism: Echinicola sp. 20G (assembly GCF_015533855.1). GTDB lineage: Bacteria > Bacteroidota > Bacteroidia > Cytophagales > Cyclobacteriaceae > Echinicola. Next base: position 3,942,055 of record NZ_AP024154.1, read on the forward strand.
TAATACCTTGGACAATTCTGGTGATAGAAGTATTATTGGAAACTCTACTCCTCGCTATCGCTATGGTCTAGATATCACTGGACAGTTTAGAAATTTTGATTTTAGAGTCTTCTTCCAAGGAATTGGAAAAAGAGATTGGATGCCAAATGGACCTTATTTCTGGGGAGCCGGTGGCCAGAATATGTGGCAAGCAGCAGGCTTTATGGAGCATATGGATTTTTTCAGGGATGAAGATTCACCAATGGTACAGGCAGGAGCTGCCGAAGTCAACTTAGATAGTTATTTCCCTAGGCCGGCCTTTGATCGGGGACAGAACAATCAGACACAGACAAGATATATGCAAAATGCAGCTTATCTAAGATTAAAGAATCTTCAAATAGGGTATTCATTACCAAACCAAGTTATTTCAAGATTAGGCATTTCGAAAGTTAGGCTTTATGTGTCAGGTGAAAACCTGTTGACTTTCACGAAGATGTCTAAAATATTTGACCCAGAGACAGTGGGGCTTAGTGGCTGGAACGATGGAAAGACTTACCCATTCTCGACAGTTTACTCATGCGGTCTGAATATCAACTTCTAAATGCAATACATCATGGTTAATAATAAAAATATAGTTAAGTTATTGATAATAGCCTTGAGTACTTTTACGTTAGGGGCTTGTAATGACTTTTTGGATAGGGAACCTCTGTCAGTAGTAACACCAGAAGCTTTTCTGAACAGTGAGGCTGATATGGCGGCATATACGATTAATGCTTATAACTTTCCGACCCATTCGGGCTGGAATGTTGGTACTTTCGGCTCTGATAATCATACCGATAACCAAGCCGCCACTGATGCCAGCAATATATGGATGCCAGGCGAAAAAAGGGTGCCTCAAGCTGGTGGGGCTTGGGATTTTGGTAGTATTAGAAATATCAACTATTACCTTGAAAATATAGTACCCAAGTGGAAGGCTGGAGCTATTTCAGGTAATAGTGCCAATATTGAACATTACCTTGGAGAAGGTTATTTCCTTCGAGCCTATCAATATTTTGATAAAGTCCAGACCTTTGGGGATTTTCCTATTTTGAAGACCTCTTTGCCTGATGATAAAGCGGTGTTGACTGAAGCGTCCAAAAGGGAAGCTAGAAACGAGGTGGCCAGGTTTATTCTTTCAGATCTTGATTCGGCCATAATGTTATTGTCTGAAAACCCTCCTGGAGGTACCAATAGAATCACCAGAGATGCTGCTCTCCTTTTTAAAAGCAGAGTGGCACTTCATGAAGGCACTTGGCTCACTTATCACAAAGGGACTGCCCATGTTCCCGGAGGTCCAGGCTGGCCAGGAAGTGAAAAAAGCAGCGGTTTTACAATAGATATTGATCAAGAAATCGACTACTTTTTAGGTGAGGCAATGGCTGCCTCTGAGGAATTGGCTGATAAAGTGTCTTTGGAGACCAATACGATGGATCATGGATATAATTCATCTGGGAATCCTTATTTTGCCATGTTTGGGTCTCAGGACTTGACAGGTTATGGGGAAGTATTGCTATGGAGAGCTTATGATCCATCTTTAGGCCTCAATCACAACGTCAATGCTTATGTAAATAGAAGTGGGGGAAATACTGGATTTACAAGAGGATATGTTGACAACTTCTTAATGGCCAATGGACTTCCTATATATGCACCGGGATCGGGGTATCAAGGAGATGATTTCATTGCCGATGTGAAGGAAGGTAGGGACAATCGCTTACAGCTCTTTATGAAGGCTCCGGGAGAGCTGAGAATTAATGACGCTACCAATGCAGACGGGTCGCCTATGTTGATCGACAATCCTGATATTCTTACCATTAGGGAAGAAAGGTATGTGACGGGTTATGGCCTTAAAAAAGGCATGAGTTATCGCAATGACCAGGCCGTTGGTAATGTAGGGGAAACAGGTTCAATTGTATTTAGAGCTACAGAAGCGTACTTGAATTATATAGAAGCATCTTATCTTAAAGAAGGGAATATTAACGGAAAAGCAGACAGTTATTGGAGAGCTATCAGAAATAGGGCTGGTGTTAACCCTGATTACATGATTACAGTTGCAGCTACAGATATGGTTGAAGAAGCAAGAAATGATTTGGGTGCCTATTCTGCAGGTGTTTTGTTGTCAGACCCCATTCTCTACAATATCAGAAGAGAAAGACGGAGTGAGTTGATAGCTGAAGGAATGAGAATGTCTGATCTTAAGCGGTGGAGAGCACTAGATCAATTAAAAACCGACCCATACATTGTCGAAGGGTTCAAGTTATTTGGACCAATGGAGGAGTGGTATGAAGATGAGAATGGGGAAACCACTTTAATTCCTGTGGGTTCCATTGGAACACCGAATGTTTCCAACCCAGGTGAAAGTGAATATTTAAGGCCTTACAGGATTATTTTGTCTTCATCCAACTTTGTACAGGACGGATATAAATGGGCTTATGCACATTACCTCGAGCCTATTGCGATTCAGCATTTTATCATAACCACAACAGATGATTCTGGAGAACCGGAAAACTCTGTGATTTATCAAAACCCTGGTTGGCCATTACAAGCTAATTCAGGAGCGACTGAATAGGTAAGTGTCATGATAATTGATTGAAAATAGAAGGTAAAGTATAGTTAGTCATTATTTTACCTTCTATTTTCTTTTTGACTAAACTACTATGCACTAGAAGTGCATAGGTTTGTTCAAGAATGAAATTTTGATACTTACTCCAGGATAAAATTATCCTGATCGTCAGTATTCGAGATGTCTCGATGGTGTTCTAAATACTCCTCAACCATCTTATCAGTTATATTGCCTGTACTCCAAGCACCATAACCAATAGCCCAAAAATGGCGACCCCAATAGCGTTTGCTTAATTCTGGATAATCCGATTGAAGACGTGGTGAAGTTCGACCCATCATACGCTTTACCAAGTCGCTAATGGAATGTTTCGGGCTATATTCAATATGCATGTGAACATGATCATTACTTATTAGGCCCTTAAGACTCCTAACATCTTCTGCATCACATATTTGTTTCAGCAAATCCCTACAGCGCCGTTGAACATCTCCTCGTAGTACCGGATAACGATACTTGGTAATCCAAACTATGTGGACTGTCAACCAACTGACTGTATGGTTTCCTCGACGATTGCTTGATCCCATTTTCCAATATTGAAAAATTTATCCTAAACTGAGAGCCTTGCATTGAAAGTGCATAGTTTTCACTAGCGATTGAGACCAATAAAAAGGAGGACCAAAATATAAACCTAATGGAACTCTTGGGGAAATCTATCTTTTATAATGCTCCTAAATTAAAGGAGATGGACCTGATGATCTCAGAGAGCTTTATGGGTGATAATTTTGGCCTTGAAGAAATCAAGAAGCATTATCCATACAATGTAACACTTTGTAAAAAAGAGGATATTGATGAGGCTATTCGATCCAAAAAGGAGAATACGGCTTATCTAGTAATGCAGCCTTGTACAATTAGAAATGGTGTATTTTATGTTCCTACTGTTTTTGATGCGGTAAACACTACACTTATGTCAGCAGTGATTCCTTCTAAAGATACCCTTGCACCAAATGCTTATTTGTCCACCAAAAAGAGTTATCAGAATTTAAATAGCGACACGATGGATGCCATTCACAATTAGGTAATGGGTATATACCAGTAATGATCGGTTTAAGAAACATATTGATTCATTGTTTTATGGAGGGGGCAGTCAGTTCCTTCCATTTTTTATTTCAGCTAAATAAAATTATTGATGTCAATTTCATCTGATAGATCCACAGAAATATACACGCTTAATTGGCTCAAATGTGAAATCCAATTGTCAAGGGGGATATTGACTAATTGATTTTTTTCCATAATGGTAATATTGAAAAGCCATTTGCTATCATCTTAAAATAGTTGGAAAGGTTTTATAATACTACAATTAGGAAATTAATATCCAGTATACTACATTTAGGAATTAATTATCATGAACTTTCTGATGGACTATGAATTATGAAGAAATATCAACTGGGAGAATTTGAGGAAATAGTCATGCTTACGGTAGGGATTCTTTATGGGGAAGCTTATGGTATTTCAATCAAGAAGGAAATAGAAACAAGGTTAGATCGTAATGTAAGTGTAGGGGCGTTACAGACCGCACTTAAGCGATTGGAAGATAAAGGCTACCTTCAGTCCCACTCAGGTGAATCGACTCAGGAACGGGCAGGAAGACCTAAAAGGTACTTTGAAATTACAGCATACGGAAAGGAGGCGTTATCCTTTACACGTGATACAAGAAATAAGCTTTGGGATTCGATTCCTAAAATAGCACTTGACCTGAAGTTTAACTAAGATGGATAGTAAAACCCCTCCCAAAAACTTTGTTCGCTTTTTGCGATGGTTTTGTAATCCAGAGCTTCATCCATTTATAGAAGGTGACCTTTTTGAACTTTACAATGAAAGGGTCAAGGAACTGGGTAAAAAGAATGCTGACAGGAAATTTGTTATTGATGTGATCAGGCTGTTTAGACCGGGGATAATCCGTGGTTTCGAGGATTTCAACCCATTTGGCCAACTCGATATGTATAAAAATTATTTTATTATTGCTTGGCGAAATCTGTTAAAACAGAAGCTCTATTCTTTCATTAATATTTTTGGACTGACAATAGGACTGACTTGCTTTATATTGATGTTTCTTTATGTGAAATACGAGTTTTCTTATGATAATTTTTTTCCAAAAAAAGAACGTATATATAGGGTATACCAACAACAAAAAGGAGCCGATTACCTTGGGTCGGATTGCTTTGCACTGACTCCCACAATTTTGGCTGAAAGCCTCGAAAATGAATTGCCTGAGGTCGAATTGGCCACTACAATCTTTGACCGGGAGGTGTTGATAAAGAACGGGGATGATGTTTTTTTTGACAGGGGTTATTGGACAAACAACTCTTTCTTTGAGATTTTTGATCATGAATTCATTCAAGGTGGAGATTTTGGATCCAATACCCACGGTATTGTACTTGCTGAATCTTACGCCACTAAAATGTTTCCTTTTGGCAATGCAGTTGGAAAGGTTGTGGTTGTCTCGAATTTTTTTGGAGAAATAGAGTATGTGGTGACTGGAGTTGTCAAGGCCCCTCCAGAAAATACTTCTTTAGGTTTTAACTATTTGATCAATATACAGTCAGATCCCGAGTATAGTGAAAACTTAAGGAGCAGCAAGTGGGCTGGCAATTCAGCACATACTTTTCTTTTGCTAAAACAGGGGGGTAATTTTAAACAAACCGAATCCAAAATAGCTTCCATTATCCAGAAACATATGGGTTTGGATACTGAAGAGGAAAAAAACAGGACTACCTATTTCTTACAGTCTTTATCAGATATTCACTTATTCAACAAGGCCCACTTTGATTTAGGCCCAAAAGGAGACCCGAAGCATGTCCATTACTTTATGTTGATTGCAGCTGTAATCCTGAGTTTGGCTTGTATCAATTATATTAACCTGGCAATGGCCAGATCCATAAAAAGGGCCAAAGAAGTGGGGATACGCAAGGTTGTTGGGGCAATTAAGTGGCAGTTAATATCTCAATTTATCATCGAGTCTATTGTCCTAGCCTCCATAGCGATGGTGCTGGCATTAATATTGTCAATTTTGCTATTACCGTCCTATAGCAATATACTTGAAAGGGACTTGGAATTGAACCTTACTACAGAGCCATTACTTGTTCCAATTTTGCTGGGCATATTGCTAATGGTAGGGCTAGTGTCAGGAGCCTACCCAGCACTCTTTTTATCCAGGTTAAATCCCTTGAGTTCCCTTAAAGGAAAGTTTACCGAAGGTCCTGGTAAAATTAGGTTACGCTCCCTATTGGTTGTGGTTCAATATGCAGCTTCTATCATTCTCATTATTGGCAGCCTGGTGATCTACCTGCAATTTGAATTTGTAAAGAATAAAGACCTGGGATATAATAAAGAGCAAATTATCATTTTAAAGACACTGTCCCAAGATCTTCAAGAAAACCTTTCTAGCCTAAAAACTGAATTAAAAAAGCACCATAATATTTCATCCTTAACGGTATCCAATGCACTTCCTTACGAAATCAACTCGAGCACAAATGTGAGCTCCAACTCAGGCAGGAGCAATGGAATTACCACATATATCAGTACTTCAGATCACGATTATGTAAAGACACTTGGTTTGAAAATGGCATCAGGGCGTTTCTATTCAGAAGATATTCAAAGTGAAAGGGACAATATTGTAATTAACGAATCGGCAGCCAAGGCTTTTGGCTGGGATGTTAATAAGGCCGTTGGAAAGGAAATTTTCATGGGTGATAATAGAATGACTATCATAGGTGTTTTGAATGATTTTCACATGTTCTCCCTGCACCTAAAGATTCAACCTCTTTTGATTACTTTAAGAGAAAGACGTTTTAATTATGTAATGGTGAAGGTTTCGCCAAATGATTTGGACCACACGGTTTCTTATTTGAAGAAAACTGTTGAACAATATTCTGAGTATCCCTTTAACTATCAGTTTATGGATACTGATTTTGAAAGGCTTTATAAGGCAGATTTGAGATTTGCTAAATTTTTAGGGGTATTTACCATAATTTCTATTGCAGTTGCTTCTTTGGGATTATTTGGCCTAGCAGCTTATACCACCAAACAACGCACAAAAGAAATAGGCATTCGGAAAGTTTTGGGCGCATCTATAAGGACGATCATGGGCTTGATTGCTGTAGACTATGTTAAAATGGTTCTCATGGGTTTTTTGATAGCTGTTCCTCTGGCTTGGTACCTTATGAATTATTGGTTGAAAAATTATGCCTATAAAATTAACTTGGAATGGTGGATCTTTATTGTTGCGGGCATATTGGCAACAGTTATTGCTGTTTTTTCTGTTAGTTTCCAATCTATTAAAGCAGCCATGACTAACCCCGTGGATTCGTTGAGGAATGATTGACCCTTAAATTTTATTAGTAAATGATATGATCTGAAATGGACAGAAAATCGCCACATTAAAAATCGAATCAATGTCTTCTAAATCATTTTAAATAACTTTAAATACAGAATTATAACCTATTGAATTAAAGTTTATTAAATGATATTGTATGTCCGTAATATATAAAATTCAACTGGCCCACGAATAGGATATAGCAATAAGGATTAAATTGATGATTTTTGGATCATTAAAAAATAAAAACCCTCTAAATATATCATTTAGAGGGTTTCAGTTTTCTTTGAAGTGAATTTTGTCGGGGTGGCAGGATTCGAACCTGCGACCTCCTCGTCCCAAACGAGGCGCGATGACCGGGCTACGCTACACCCCGAACTTTTTAATAAAAAAAGGATTCTGATGAATCCTTTGATGTAGAGAGTGGGGGATTCGAACCCCCGGTACGGTTTGACCCGTACGACAGTTTAGCAAACTGCTGGTTTAAGCCACTCACCCAACTCTCTGTGCTACTAGAAAAACACTTGCTGTTTCTCCCTTAAAGCGATGCAAATATAAAAGATTATTATTCATTTTTACAAACTTAGAAACTGAATTAATTAGAGCTATTTGGATTTGTTGTGGAGATGATAAACTAATCTTCTGTGATTCAGTGAGAAAAAAATCTATAATTTTTATATTTTTTTAAGCTTTAATGTTTAACCACACTTTGATCATGTACACCTTGATCCAAGATCAGTTTAATAGAAATGCTCAAAGCAAGCAAACACATGAGTTGATTAAAGCAATTTCTCGCTTAAACTTTTTCGATCCATCCTCATCTTTATTATTTTTCTAATTACTTTGAGAGTATTTACTATGGAATTAAAGTATAGTATAATCTGTTAGAGGGGTGAAAAATTAAGCATGTATGCAGCTAGAAGAAGTAATTGATACCATCGAAAATAAACTTCAATACCCATTACCAGGGAGGAAAGGCCAAATTATGATGGCTCCTCAACCCTTGAATGAGGCTCGGTTTGCACAACAGGACTTAAAAAATGCTAGAAAAGGGGCAGTATTGATATTGCTATACCCCGGAGAAAATGGTTGCATGGTTCCTTTCATCAAAAGGCCCGAGTATGATGGAACACATAGTGGGCAGGTTTCTTTCCCAGGAGGAAAGTGGGAAGAATCTGATCAAAATCTACAAGAAACAGCATTAAGAGAAACAGAGGAGGAAATTGGAGTGGACCGTGCTCAAATTCAATTATTGGGTAAACTCTCACAGCTATTTATTCCCCCAAGCAACTTTTTGGTTACTCCCTATATTGGCTTTATGCGCTCAGCTCCGGTATTTAAGCCAGACCCTAGAGAGGTAGCTAGAGTCATTACTTGTGACTTTAGTGTTTTGGTGGATCATAATATCCGCAAAGAAAAGGATTTTGAGCTTGCTCGTGGAGCTAAGATTAAAGCTCCATATTTTGATATCGATCAAGAAACGGTTTGGGGAGCAACCGCCATGATGCTTGGAGAATTAATGACCATTTGGGAACAGTAGTAAGGACAGAAAGATTCTTGTCGCAATAATTTTAAAAACACATAAAACAAGGGTTAATTTTTTTTTCTTTTAGGTTTTACTTCTTTTGTGGGATAAATTTTTTTCATAATTTAAAATCCATGCAGGAATCTACTCCCTTAATTACCAATGACGCTGTAGTATTAGGAATTCTAATGGTCATTTTGGCATTGGTATTTGGTACAGCAAGCAGCAAGAAAGTTTTTTGGCAAAAATTCTATCGGGTAGTACCTACCGTATTGCTCTGTTATTTTCTTCCATCCATTTTAAATACACTTGGAATTATTTCAGGGCAAAGTTCCAATTTGTACCAAGTGGCTTCTCGGTATTTACTTCCCGCTTCATTGGTGCTTTTGACTTTGAGTATTGACTTTAAGTCTATTCTTAAATTAGGTCCCAAAGCGCTGATTATGTTTTTGGCTGGAACTTTCGGTATAATCTTGGGAGGACCTCTGGCTGTTTTGACGGTATCAGTATTTGATCCTTCGGTTGTAGGGGGAGCAGGGCCTGATGAAGTTTGGAGAGGCTTGGCCACGATAGCTGGGAGTTGGATCGGTGGGGGAGCCAATCAAACTGCGATGTTAAAGACTTTCGGAGCCAGTCCTGAATTATTCAGTCAGATGATTGCTGTGGATGTGGTCATGGCCAATTTATGGTTAGCATTTTTACTGTATTGGGCAGCTAATCCGGGAAGAATCGACAAAATATTCAAAGCTGACAGTTCTTCCATTATTGAACTCCAAAAGAAAGTAGAAGCTTATAGAGGAAGCATCATGAAGATTCCGAATATGACTGACACCTTGTTAGTATTGGGGGTAGGTTTTGGAATCACTGGATTTTCCCATTGGTTGGCTGATTTTATTGCGCCTTGGATAGGAACTAATTATCCCGAACTGGAAAAGTACTCCTTGGACTCTGCGTTTTTCTGGATCGTGGTCATTGCAACTACTGGTGGGTTGATTTTGTCATTTACCAAAGCCAGAAATTTGGAAGGGGTTGGAGCAAGCCGGTTAGGAAGTGTTTTACTCTATGTATTGATTGCGACTGTGGGGATGCAAATGGATTTATTTGCTATATTGGATAACCCAACCTTGTTTGTAGTAGGAGGACTTTGGATGGTTTTTCACATTGTGATCATGCTCATTGTGGCTTATTTCATCAAAGCACCTTTCTTCTTTGTTGCTGTGGGCTCACAGGCCAATGTAGGAGGAGCTGCCTCTGCGCCTATCGTGGCTTCAGCATTTAACCCATCTTTGGCTCCTGTAGGAGTTTTGTTAGCAGTGTTTGGCTATGCAGCAGGAACTTATGGAGCTTATTTGTGCGGATTACTGTTGCAATTGGTATCAAACCTGTAGAATATGGCGCTTTATAGAAAATTCATATTTGTCTGCACAGGCTCAGACTGTAAAAAGAATGGTTGCAAGGGACTTTTAAAAGAAGCAAAAGATGTCATTAAACTGGATGACCATAAGGGGAAATACAAATTGGTGAAGACAAAATGTATGGATTTCTGTAAAACAGGACCTGTTGTAGTGGTCAGTAACGAGGTAATTAAAAAGGCTGACAAGATGAAACTAAAAATGGCTTTGGATGCCCACAAGTAATCCAATTGGTCAAAAGAAGGAAAGCTATCCCTAAATTTGGGATAGCTTTTTTTATTATTTCGGTTCAATCACCACAGCAGTTCCGCTGGCAGTAACCATCAACATGCCATCTCTTATGGTTTCATAGTCAAGGTCAACTCCCACTACAGCGTTTCCACCAAATGCTCTTGCCTGCATTTCCATTTCTGCCAAAGAAGTGGTCTTGGCTTCTTTCAGAACTTTTTCATAAGCTCCAGAACGACCACCGACGATATCTGTAATGCTTGCAAAAAAATCTCTAAATACGTTGGCCCCAATAATGGTTTCACCGGTCACAATCCCGCAATAACGCTTGATCTCATGTCCTTCAACTGATGGTGTTGTTGTTGTAATCATTTTGTTCATTTTAATGGTAAAAAGATTCTTTGTGAAATTCTTGCTGAAGTTAATAAAAATGAAATGATTTTTAGACCTACTTGATAATAGGTTTAGGCATAAGCTTTGCTATTGTTTTAACTATTATTCATTCAATTGCAGCATTACCCATTCTTTTAACTAGATTCAAGTTTAGGTTTTGGATAAGAAAAGTATCGTATTGAATTATTATAATTTTATTTTTGTGGGGAAATTGCAACTCATGAGACTTGTCGCCTTTGTTTTTGTTTTGATCATCAGCACCCACTGTATTTTTGCCCAAGGGCTAAACCGCTATCAGAGGACTACTTTCAATGTATTTTTCGGGACTTCTGGTGCCAACCTGCAGGGCTTGGATGACTTTTTGGAAGACAGGGGAGAAGCGACTCTTCCTAACAGTTATAGAACTTATGGTCTGGCTTACCAGAGTCGCTTCAATGATTTTATTGTGGGAGCGGAGCTATACCAAAACAATGGTGCCAATGGCATGTATGGTGATTATACCTTGGACTATAGAACGACCAGGTTATTTCTAAATGTAGGTTATAGCTTTACGGAAGAAGGAAGATTCCATTTGATTCACTATATGTCTATGGGGGTTGGCTATTTGAACTTTCAAATGCTTAAAGATGTCAATGATTATACGTTAGATGATTTTTTGGAAAATCCTGCCAATGGATTCATTTTAAGGAAAAATGACATTACACAAGGAAGTAATAAGTTGGGTGGTTTTCTCACTGAAATTGGTTTTGAAGTGGGCTATGACCTGAATATCTTACCCAGTGAAGAGGAAGTTTCCCTCATTGCCAAAGTCGGTTACTCCTTCAACCCTTTTGAAGAATCGTGGAAAATCAATGGATTTACTTTCGACAATCTTCAAAGTGGAGCATTCATCCGAATAGGAGCAGGAATTACCTTGCCTGAAGAAAACTACTTTTACCGGGATGCTTCTTTAGGGATTCATTTTATTTATGGCCAGCATTTCAGTAAACCAAACGCTTTGAATCAACATTTAAGAGAAAATGGTTACAAAGAGCTTTCAGGTGTTCCTCAAAACCTTGGATTGAAGATTCTTGGTGAAAACAGAGGGTTCCTATATGGGCTAGATGTGTACAATGTAACCATGCATGGTAACGCTAACGAGAACTATCTGCAGAGTCTAAACAGTGTGAGGGTTTATGGCAATATGGGGCAAAAAATCATCGATTTGAATGATTGGGAAGTAGGACTATTGGGAGGTTTGGGCTATGCCAATTTAAGGTATTCATTAATGCATAAGAGAAAAGTTCCTTTTCCAGAATTGATAGATATTCCTGATTATGATGGGGAACTCCGAAAAGGTGGAATGATGGCCAAACCTGAAGTATACCTGGCTTATGCATTGTCCCTGTCCAAGAAAGACAAAGTTGACCTCGTGTTATCACTTAATGGAGGATACGAGCTTCCTATTGGGCAATATAAATTGGGAGATGTCAGCATGTCCAAATACATGAGCTCACCCTACTTGCAGTTGGGAGTAGGTGTTCGGCCATGAGGTAAAAACTAGACAAGGCATTTACCGCCATTAGCACTTCGCTTGACGAATCCTTAAATAAATTCTGATTATTGCAATTGTTTTCCATCATTTCCTGTTAACTTTGGATTTGCTTATCGAGAAAGACCGAGGGAAGGGCCCGATGACGTCTTAGCAACCTGCAACAACAAGGTGCTAACTCCCATCCTGAGAAAGACAGGAAAAGATGAGCGATAGAATATTTTCTACGTTTTTCTACCGGTTCTTTGCTCGATACAGCTTTTAATTAATTGAAGAGCATGAATACAAGAACTGACATATTACTTCAACAACTTCAAAAGAAAATCTTGATTCTCGATGGTGCCATGGGGACTATGATCCAACGTTACAAGTTGGAAGAGAAGGATTTTAGAACTTCGGCATTGGAGCATCATCCTAAACCACTCAAAGGGAACAATGATTTATTGTCATTGAGCAGACCGGATATCATCAGGGCAATTCATCAAGCTTACTTGGATGCAGGTTCTGATATTTTGGAGACCAATACTTTTAGCAGCACGACCATTGCACAAGATGATTATGACCTTTCTCATTTGGCCTATGAACTGAATTTTGAGTCTGCCAAGATAGCAAAGGAAGTGGCTTTGGCCCAATCGGAAAAAACACCAGACCAACCCCGATTTGTTGCTGGAGCTATTGGCCCAACAAATAGGACTGCCTCCATCTCTCCTGATGTTAATGATCCCGGTTTCAGGGCGATTAATTTTGACCAATTGGCTGAAGCATATGCCGAGCAAGTTCGAGGATTGTTGGATGGTGGATCCGATATATTATTAGTGGAAACGATATTCGATACGCTCAACGCCAAAGCTGCCCTGTTTGCCATTCAGGAAGTATTTGAAGAAAAAGGGATTCCTTTGAACCCTGAAGAAGGTGGAATACCTATTATGATTTCTGGCACCATCACAGATGCTTCCGGTAGAACATTGTCTGGACAAACTACTGAAGCATTCTTGATTTCACTTTCACATGTGCCTTTGATCAGTATTGGGTTGAATTGTGCTTTGGGAGCTAAAGAGCTAAGACCTTACTTAAAGGTATTGGCTGAAAAAGCGCCATTTTATGTAAGTGCTTATCCCAATGCAGGCCTACCCAATGAATTTGGACAGTATGATCAGACAGCTAATGAGATGGCTGATCAGGTTGAGGAATTCCTGAAAGATGGATTGATCAATATCCTTGGCGGATGTTGTGGCACAACACCAGAACATATCCAAACCATCGCTGAGGTAAGTAAAAAGTATAAACCCCGAAAATTGGCATTTGCAATAGAAGAATAGTGGGAATGGATAACACAAGTAAAAACAATTTACTCAAACTCTCAGGTCTTGAGCCTTTGGTATTTACACCTGAGTTGAATTTTGTCAACATTGGTGAAAGAACCAATGTGACAGGTTCTAAGAAATTTGCCCGACTGATTCTAAACGGGCAGTTTGATGAAGCTTTAGAAGTGGCGCTGGACCAAGTAAGAGGAGGTGCACAAGTGTTGGATGTCTGCATGGATGAAGGCATGCTCGATGGAGAGGCTGCCATGGTCAAGTACCTTAACCTTTTGGCTTCTGAACCTGAAATCAGTAGAATTCCGATCGTCGTTGATAGTTCCAAATGGAATATCATTTTGGCTGGATTGAAATGTATCCAAGGCAAAGGGATTGTCAATTCCATAAGTTTGAAAAACGGGGAAGAGGAGTTTGTGTACCAAGCCAAGACGATCAAGAAGTTTGGAGCTGCCGTGGTAGTGATGGCTTTTGATGAAGATGGGCAAGCAGATACCTATCAGCGCAGGGTAGAAATTTGCAAAAGAAGTTATGATATACTTGTAAATGAAGTAAAATTCAACAGGCAAGACATCATCTTTGATCCAAATATTTTTCCAGTAGCAACTGGAATGGATGAGCATAAGACCAATGCTATAGACTTTTTTAAAGCTACCAAGTGGATCAAGGAAAACTTGCCCGGTGCCAAAGTCAGTGGTGGAGTCAGTAATGTCAGCTTCTCTTTTAGAGGAAACAACCCTGTTCGGGAAGCCATGCATGCAGTTTTCCTTTACCATGCAATCCAACATGGCATGGATATGGGGATTGTGAATCCATCTATGCTGGAAGTGTATGATGATATTCCAAAAGACTTGCTGGAGCATGTGGAAGATGTGATCTGGAACAGAAGGGAAGATGCTACCGAAAGATTACTTGATTTTGCAGAAACTGTAAAATCTTCAGGTAAAAAAGAAGCAGTAAGTGAAGCTTGGCGGTCAGATTCTGTGGCCAAAAGGATAGAGCACTCTCTGGTCAAGGGAATTATAGACCATATTGTGGAAGATGCTGAAGAGGCACGTCAAGAATTAAAGAGTCCCTTAAAAGTGATAGAAGGGCCTTTGATGGACGGAATGAATGTGGTAGGTGATCTCTTTGGTTCAGGAAAGATGTTCTTGCCTCAAGTGGTGAAGTCTGCACGTGTGATGAAAAAGGCGGTTGCCTACTTGGAACCATTTATGCCCAAAGCGGGAGACGCTGATTTCAATGAAAGTCAAAGCTCCATCAAAAAAGTCTTGCTGGCTACTGTTAAAGGTGATGTTCATGATATTGGCAAAAATATCGTAGGGGTGGTTTTGGCTTGTAATAGCTATCAGATCATTGATTTGGGTGTAATGGTGGATGCCCAGACTATTATTGATGAAGCGATCAAGAATAAAGTGGACATCATTGGATTGAGTGGTTTGATTACACCTTCCTTGGATGAAATGGTCAATGTAGCCTCTGAAATGGAGCGACAAGGACTTAAAATTCCTTTGTTGATTGGTGGAGCGACAACTAGCCGAATCCACACGGCTGTTAAAATCGACCCGGTTTATAGTGGTACAGTGGTTCACGTTTTGGATGCTTCCAAATCTGTTCCTGTAGCAGGTGAAGCGATCAGCGAAGAAACACGGGAAGTTTATCATCAGCAGATCAAGGCAACATATGCTGAATTGCGTGAAGCGCACCAAGCCAAGCAAGAAGCCAAGCAATTGGCCACGTATGAGGAAGCAAAAGCCAATCCAACTACTATTGATTGGGAGAATTATAAACCTGTGAAACCTGCAAAACTGGGGAAGACTATCTTAAATCTTGACCTTGAGATTTTAAGAAACTATATAGATTGGACGCCTTTCTTTAGCACATGGATGCTGGCAGGTAAATACCCAAAAATCCTCAAGGATGAGGTAGTGGGAGAACAAGCGCAAAAACTCTATGATGAAGCGAATTTGATGCTCGATAAAATCATAGCAGAAAAATGGCTTGAAGCTAAGGCAGTTGTGGGATTATTTCCTGTTCTGAGAAGCGGAGATGACCTTACCATTCTAAATGAAAATAATCAAGAAACTTCAACCCAGTTCCATTTCCTAAGACAACAAGGAAAAAAAGGCAAAGGTGTGCCTAACCGATCTTTAGCCGATTACTTGCATCCTGATGATGTAGATTACTTTGGAGGTTTTGCGGTAACAGCTGGTTTGAAAATGGATGATAGGGTAGAAGCTTACAAGGCTGCAGGTGATGATTATAATGAAATTATGTTCAAATCCTTAGGTGACCGATTGGCGGAAGCGGCTGCTGAATATATGCATGAAGTGGTTAGAAAAGACCTATGGGGATATGCCAAAGAGGAAAGCCTTGACAATGATGCCTTGATCAAAGAAGCTTATCATGGCATTCGTCCTGCACCAGGTTATCCGGCTTGCCCTGAACATTCTGAGAAGATCACTTTATTCCAGCTGCTTGATGTGGAAAATACAATTGGCGTTAGTCTTACAGACAGCTTTGCCATGGTGCCAACTTCTTCAGTAAGTGGATTTTATTTTGGAAACCCCGATAGTAAATACTTTGGTCTGGGCAAGATAGGAGAGGATCAGGTTGAAAGTTACGCGCAGCGCAAAGGAGTTTCCAAGGAGCAAGCTGAAAAGTGGCTCAGTCCTAATTTGGCTTACAATCCCAGCCTTAATCCAGTAATGGAATAATCATTAGCTTAGACAATACCACGTGAAGTGCTTTTAAAATTTTCTGTAAAAGCACTTCACGTTATGTGACAACCATAAATACCCATGAAAGTAACAGAACACATAAAACAATCGAAAAAAACACTTTTTTCATTTGAAATTCTTCCTCCTCTAAAAGGACAAAGCTTGAATGAAATGCTGGATGGCATTTCTCCATTGATGGAGTTTAATCCTCCTTTTATCGATGTGACCTACCATCGTGAAGAGTACATTTATAAAAAGCACCCAAATGGCCTGCTTGAAAAAGTTAGCACAAGAAAGCGTCCAGGTACCGTAGGGATTTGTGCGGCATTGATGAACAGGTTCAAGGTGGATGCGGTCCCTCATATCCTTTGCGGTGGCTTTAATAAAGAAGAAACCGAAAATGCCTTAATCGACCTTAATTTTATAGGTGTAGAAAATGTTTTGGCGCTAAGAGGTGATGCCCCTAAGTCTGAAGGCAGATTTGTTCCTGAAGAAGATGGCCATAACTATACCAATGAACTGGTCAGCCAGATTGTGGGAATGAATAATGGAAAGTATTTGCACGAAGAAACTGAAACGGGCTTTCAGACGGATTTTTGCATTGGCGTAGCTGGCTATCCAGAAAAACATTTTGAAGCACCTAGTTTCAAATTTGACTTGAAAAACTTAAAGGCCAAAGTAGATGCAGGAGCCGAGTATATTGTGACTCAAATGTTTTTTGACAATCAAAAGTATTTCGACTTTGTAAAGAGTGTAAGGGAAGCAGGAATTACTGTTCCGATCATTCCTGGATTAAAACCTATCACTACACTAGGACAGATTACAGTGCTACCAAGTATATTCTTTTTGGATATGCCAGATGCCCTTATGGATGAGTTAGAGAAGTGCAAAACCAATGCAGATGTGAGACAGGTAGGTATAGAGTGGGCCATCCAGCAAAGTAAGGAATTGGTGGATTTTGGAGTGCCTTGTTTACATTATTATACGATGAGCAAGGCCAGTACAGTTCATAAGGTGGCCAGTGAGGTATTCTAAATTTAAAATATATATGAATATGAAGGCGATCCAATTTGGGTCGCCTTTTTAATTTATTCACCATATTTTATTCAATATCATAAAGGTTGAATAATAAACTTGCAAATTATGTAAGGTTAGTAGTATAATATTGTACATATATTATTTGTGCAAAAATAATATATGGTATTGATAATAATTAGGTGTTAATTATGCGGCGGATTGAGTAGATTGTATAATAAATCTACTGATGATGGAAACAAGTTTAGATAGGTATAATGACAAAGAACTTTGGGAGCTAATCAGTAATAATGATGAATACGCGTTTACTTTTTTGTATGAGAGTTATGTGGATTCTTTGTTCAGATATGGGCAAAGAATCACACAAAAAATTGAACTAATAGAAGATTCTATTCAAGATCTTTTTACAAAAATCTGGATCAATAGAAAGCAGATTAGAATTCAAAAATCAATCAAGTTTTATCTTTTTACTACTTTTCGAAGAGACTTACTCTTACGAGTAAAACACATTAACAAATTTGGTGACCTAAGTTCAGGCATTACTAATTCACTTCAAGAGGAATCATACCAGGATTTTATCCTTCAACAAGAAGTTGCCGAAGGAAAACTGGAGATTCTCGATTACTCCATGAACCATCTTACCAAAAGGCAAAAAGAAGCGCTTCACTTGAAGTACATAGAGAATCAATCCTATGAGGAGATAGCAAAATTAATGGGAATCCAAGTACCAACATTATATAATGTGATTTTTAGAGCGATAAAGATTCTTAAAAATGACTTTAAAAAGTACAGCTACAAGTATAAAATAATTGTTCTAATTTACTATTTGAAGGATCTTTTGTAAGGGTAAAACTAGGTTCTATTTTTTCTACTGAATTGGTTTAAAAAGACTTTTATCGCTAACATTAATTTTAACCTAAAAAAAACACATTTTTTTTTGTTAGATATCTAACTGTTCTCTCTCTTAATATATAAAAGGGAGGAAATTTTGAAAAACCACTTACAAACAGTTGAAGACTTCTTATCTGATGATGATTTTCGAAACTGGGTACTCGAAGAAGGATCAGATAGTAGAAACCTTACTTGGCGTCAATGGCTGGAAGAAAATTCCAATAATCAAAAGGCATTTTTTAAAGCTAAGAAGATATTGGAAAACCTTCATCAAGAAACAGTAGCTCTTGAAGAAAGTAGGAAGAGAGAAATTTTTAGTTCTATAAAGTCTAACATAAAAAAGCATAAAGATCAAAATACAAGTAAAAGGTATTTTGATTTAGACACCATTCTTAAAAGCACCTTTTTTAAAGCGGCAGCAGTTAGTGTCATTTTAATTATAGCCTCAATAATTATTCGGGATAATTTATCATTAAACCGTGAGAATGAAACCTCAAAAATTTTAAAAGATGAATGGGTAACCAAGACAAATGAGAAAGGAAAGAAATCTATTATCCATCTTCCTGATGGAAGTAGTGTTTTTTTGAATTCAGATAGTAAGCTCCGGTACAACAAATTAGGTTTTGGTTTACAACACCGCGATATATACCTAGAAGGGGAAGCATTTTTTGAAGTAAAGAAAGATAGCTTAAACCCATTTTCTGTTCACTCCCAATCGATTACTACAACTGCATTAGGCACTTCCTTTAATGTTAATGCATATCCTTCCTCTCCGGTAAAAGTATATCTCGCTACTGGTATGGTCAAAGTAGAAAAGACCGTAAAGCAATCAGCCAATCAGGAAATAGTGCTGATACCAGGCCAAGAAGCTTCTCTGGATAAAAATTATAATCTTCAAAAATCCAACGTTCCGAATACTAAAATATATCAATGGAAAGAAGGTGTTCTTTACTTTGACAAAACACCATTAAATAAGGCCATTTCAACATTGGAAAGATGGTATGGAGTAAGCATAACCACAGATGGAATGAGCAGTAAAGAACTCATCATAAGTGGTGAATTTAAAAATGAAAATCTAGAAAATGTCCTTAAGACTATGCAATACTCTTTGGAGTTTGATTTTGTCATTCACCAACAAGATATCAGGATCAAATTCAATCCGTAGCTATTGATTTTAACCATAACAATAATAACCAAAATAACTAAGTATGAAACATTTAATACCATTACTAATTCCAAAAGGTAGGTGCTATCCACTTGTAATAGCCTACCTTTTGATGGTTGTCTGTTCTTACAATGCGCTAGCTTCTACTGATGAGCAATTCAAAACCGATATGTCCAAAGTCAAAGTTTCATTTGACGTCAAACAAACAGGCATTGATAAGGTCTTTGAAAAAATCGGTACACAAACTGAATTCTCCTTTTTTTATGAGCAGGATTTGGTTAAGGAAGTTTTGCCTGTTACACTATCTGTAAAAAATGAAACATTAGAGAATGTATTGTATTTGCTCGCAGAATCACACCAACTACAATTCAAACAGGTTAACGACCGCATTAGTGTAAAGAGGTCTTTACAGCCAAAAGTTGAACAACATATTAGTGTTGAGCTAACCGTTAAGGGTACTGTAAGGGATGAGGGTAATGAACCTATACCCGGAGTCAGTATTTTAATAAAAGGTACTTCCTCAGGAACAGTGACGGGTTTAGACGGAAACTATGTCATTGAAAATGTACCGGACGATGGTATACTCGTTTATTCATTCATTGGGTATGTGAAACAGGAGGTTCCGGTAGATGGTAGGACAGAGTTGGATATAACTCTATCTCTGGATACTCAGTCTTTAGATGAAGTAGTAGTCATTGGATATGGCACAGTAGAAAAGAGGGATTTAACTGGAGCTGTGGCCAGTGTCGATGTAAAGCAGCAAGAAGAATTACCCAATGTAAACCTCTTCCAATCACTACAAGGTAGGGTACCAGGCTTAAATGTAGGTGCAACAACAAGTTCAGGTGCTAATCCTAGGATTGACATTAGGGGCCAAAATACTTTGTCAAGCTCTGCCGGGGACAATGCACCCCTAATTGTTTTGGATGGAATAATCTACCGGGGAAGTATGGTGGATATCAATCCCGCCACTGTAGAGTCTGTAGAAGTACTAAAAGATGGAAGTGCTGCTGCAGTGTATGGATCCCAAGCTTCAAATGGTGTCATATTGGTTACTACTAAAAAGGGAAAGATAGAAGGAAAGCCCATTATAAACTACTCCGGGCAATTCTCTCTTCAAGTGGCTTCAAAAACACTTGAGCCTTTTAATACCGCTGAAAGTAAAGCTTTTTTAGATGATGTGTATTGGACCGACAGTAGGATTGGTCCGGAGTACCTTACACCTAATCCTGATTTTTCAGTTGTCCCATTCTTAAAAACGCTACAAATTTCCGAAGGGTATGAAAATAATCTAGATAATGATTGGTGGGGGATGTTGACTGGTGATGGACATATCAATAAACATGATATAAGTATCAGAGGTAGGTCCGAAAATTCCGGTTATTTTGTTTCAGCTGGTATTTTAGATCAGAAAGGTTTTATCAAGAACGATGATTATCAGAGAATCAGTCTGAACATCAATATGGATACTAAAATTACAGACTGGTTAAAATTTGGAATGGAGACATTTTTGACCTCAAGTGATTATTCAGGGGTCTCACCAGGTGTGGGTGCAGTGTTTCACTTACAGACATTCGCTCCATTATATGATGACAATGGTGATTATGTGTTAGAGCCTAATGGTACAGGACTTAACCCATTTTTACAATATCAAATAGATGATGAAGAGAAGCGGCTGAACCTGTTCGGGAATTTTCATTTCGATGTACAACTTCCATTTCTTGAGGGCTTTAATTACCGGTTGAATTTTGGTAATAATTATATCAATAATATTCATAATCAATTTAATCCTTGGGGCGCAAATTATACTGGTTCAGGATATAAAAACAGGAATGAAAGGTATAGTTATATTCTTGATAATATCATTTCTTATAAAAGAAGCTTTAATGATATCCATAAGCTGAATGTAACCCTTCTTTATGGAGTGGAAAATATCCAGACCAATTACACCAATTCCTCTGCCCAAAACTTTGTCAACCCGACTTTAGGCTATAATAAATTGGATGCTGGTGATCCCACATTGAACTCACTTAGCTCCGGTGCAGAAAAAGAGACCAGTTTATATACTATGGGAAGGGCAATCTACACTTTTAACGATCGGTATATGCTTACTGCAACTGTAAGGAGGGATGGATTTTCCGGTTTTGGCTCCAATAGCAAGTTTGGTACGTTTCCTTCCATTGCAGCTGGTTGGGTGATGAGTGAGGAAAGCTTTATGGAATACAGTGGAATAGATTACTTAAAGTTTAGGGTTTCTTATGGGCAAACAGGTAGAAGAGGGCTTTCTCGTTATCAAACATTAGCACGAATGGGGTCAACCCAAAGTATAGTTTTTGGTGACGGCGGAAGTGCTACTATCGGTCAATGGATTTCAAGTATGGCAAATGATAACCTAAAATGGGAGACGACTACTGGATTAAATATTGGGTTTGATTTCGAATTACTTAAATCAAGACTCTATGGTAATATAGAGTATTACCGAAATAACACTGAAAACATATTGTATGATATTCAGATTCCAATCATTACAGGTTTTTCTAGCATTTCTACCAATATCGGAAATGTGAAAAACCACGGGTTAGAATTGGCATTAAATGGAAGAATTATCCAGAGTTCCGATATGAGCCTTGAAACTGGGTTCAATTTCTCACGAAATAGAAACGAAATAGTTTCTATACTGGGAGCCGATAATAACGGGGATGGAATAGAGGATGATATTGTCTCCAATCAACTTTTTATAGGTGAACCTCAAAACGTAGTGTTCGACTATGAGGTAATAGGTATGTGGCAATTGGAAGATGAAGTCCCGGATGGCTTCTTCCCGGGAACCTATAAACTGGATGATGCGAATGGAGATGGTACCATTACGCCGGATGATAGAAAGATTCTTGGATACAGAGATCCATCCTACAGATTTGGAATCAGCAATACTTTTAGATACAAGAACTTCTCTGTTTATGTATTTATTAATTCAATCCAAGGAGGAAAAGACTATTATTATGCAGATGGAAGTCCTTATCAAGACGGAGCTTTGTTCAAGAAGGATCAACTTTCCTATTCCAACGCCATGGCTTTTGATTATTGGATGCCAGAAAATCCAAATGCCAAATATAGAAGGTTGGATACTCCATCCAGCTTTGATGGAAGGCCCTATGACCAGAGAAATTTTGTGAGACTGCAGGATGTTTCGATCGCTTATAATTTTAACTCTGAGTTTTTGGAGAGGTTACACATCCGAAATCTCAAAGTTAACCTGAGTGGTAAGAACTTAGCCACTTGGACTAAGTGGGAAGGTTGGGACCCTGAAACCGGAGTAGGTTTGGTGGCCGGTGTTCCATTAATGAGAAATTATACCCTAGGTTTAAACATTGAATTTTAATAGAACAGCCATGAAACGAAGATATAAAATCATACTGCCCATCTTGCTATTGATCGCAAGTGTTTCTTGTAATGAGTCAGAATGGCTGGAAGAAGAGCCTCTTGACTTCTACACACCAAGTAATTCATTTTCCAAACCTTCTGACTTCAATGCAGCTGTGGCCAGAATCTATGAAAATGTTTTCCCAGCTCTATTAAACATAAACAGTAATGAAGGAAGGGCAATGCATTATCCTACTGATGTTGCATGGGATGCCATAGATATTACTCATGACCTGAACCTCTATACGGATAAGCTTACTCCAACGACTTCTGTAGTTAACAATGTTTGGGGAAGTTTATACCGAATGGTTTTTGATGCCAATGTAGTTATAGGAAGGATAGATGCCGAAAATATTGGGTTTACCTCTGAAACTGAAAGAAATACCTACAAAGCAGAAGCTATGTTTTTTAGGGCCTTGGCTTATAGAACCTTAGTCATCTTATATGGAGGAGTTCCCATTATTTTGGAAGAGGTAACAAGTCCTAGAAGAGATTTTACCAGGGCCACAAAAGATGAAGTAATTTCACAAATTGTCAGTGATCTGCAATTTGCAGTTTCCAATTTACCCGAGGTTACGGAGCTTTCTGAAACAGGAAGGCTGACCAAAGCAGCGGCAAATCATTTATTGGCTGAGGTTTATTTGATCAACGAAGATTGGGATGCAGCTATCTCTGCAGCATCAGCAGTGATCAATAATCCAAATTACAGCTTAATGACCGAAAGGTTTGGTACTAGAATGAATGAAGATGGCGATGTTTACTGGGATCTTTTCAGAAGAAATAACCAAAACAGGACCAGTGGTAACATGGAGTCAATCTGGGTTAGGCAATATGAATACTTGATTGATGGTGGTGGTGCTGGAAACCCTTGGCCCAGGTTTCTGATCCCGATGTATTGGCAGTTAAAAGATCCAGATGATAAAAACCTTTTTATTGGTCCATCAAATCAATATGGAGGGCGAGGGATCGGCTGGTATGCACCTACTCCTTATGTAAGACAACAAATTTGGGAAAGTGATTTTGACAATGATATCCGGAATTCAGGGAATAATATCATGAGGGATATTGTGGCCAATAATCCTGAGTCAGCTTATTACGGGCAAAAGATCGTAGAAAGTGGAGCGATAGAAAATTTCCCCAACACTTTAGATAGATGGTGGAGTGTGATTTTTGCAAAAGTAGCACCGATTAATAACTTTCCCGATGAATTTGTGCTTGACCCTGCAACTGGCTTGCTCAATAATTCTTCCAATAATTCTTTCACAGATCAATATATTTTCCGATTGGCTGAAACTTACCTTTTACGTGCAGAGGCATATTTAGGTAAGGGAGATCAAAGCAGTGCTGCTGCTGATATCAATGTGGTAAGAGCGAGGTCCAACGCTAATCCTGTTGCAGCTGGGGAAGTGGACATAGATTATATTTTGGATGAACGGGCTAGAGAGTTGGCCTGGGAAGAGCTGCGTTTACTCACCCTAATGCGATTGGGTAAACTTGTTGAAAGAGTAAAGCAATATAACCCTATTACTGGAGATAGAATTTCCGATCATCAGAATCTTTGGCCAATTCCTTTTAGGGAAATTGAGACCAATACGGAGGCTCAACTAAATCAAAACCCAGGGTATTTCTAAATAAATTGAGATGGATACTAAGTTTTTAGTCTTTTAGGCCTAATTTTAATTACTTATCAGTGCGTGGCCAATCGGCTGCGCACTTTATTTATCGATTTATTAATAAACATTATGAATTATACAGGAAGGTATCTCCATATTAAAGTCATTTGTTTTATCCTTTTTTTAGTTTCATTTTCTTCTTTTGGTCAGAAAGGCACCACTAACTCAAATATTAAGCAAGATTTAGAGGTTTGGTATGACCAGTCAGCTAAGGAGTGGACAGAAGCCATTCCTATAGGAAATGCTTTTATGGGAGGAATGGTCTTTGGTGGTGTGGAAAAAGAGAGAATCCAAATGAATGAAGCTACCCTTTATTCTGGAGATCCGGATTATACTTTTAAGAGTATCAATGTCCGGAAGCGTTATCCAGAAGTAATGGCGCTGCTTGAAGATGGTGAGTATTTAAAAGCCCAAGACATTATCCAGAAAGACTGGTTGGGAAGAGCGCAGCAGTGCTTTCAGCCCATGGGTGATTTATGGTTGGAATTTGATCATGATGGACAGGTAAAAGATTATAAGAGAAGCTTGGATTTAGGTAAATCGATAGTTTCAGTTAAATACAAAGTGGATGGGGTAAATTATACTAGGGAGTATTTTGCCAGCTATCCTGACCATGTCATTGTCGTAAAAGTAAGTGCCGATAAACCTGGTATGGTTAACTGTAAAGTCAGCCTTTCAACACCACATGCACCTACTGCCAAGAATTTTAAAGATGGAAATCAGCTTGTTCTTCAGGGAAAAGCACCGGGAATAGCCTTAAGAAGGGACCTTGAAAGGGTTATAAGGGAAGGAGATCAACATAAATACCCTGAAATATTTGATAAGGAAGGCAAGTTAAAGCCAGGAGCCAAGCAAGTCATGTATGATGAAGAGGTCTTTGGTTTAGGGATGGCATTTGACACTAGATTAGTAACCAGAAATAAAGGAGGCAAGGTAGTAATCGAAGATGATGCAGCTTATGTTGAAAATGCTGACGAAGCTGTATTTATTATTTCTGCCGCTACCAGTTATAACGGTTTTGATAAGTCACCTGCATTTGAGGGGATTGATTATGAGGCCAAAGTAAAAGGCTTGCTAAATGATGTCAAAGAGAAAGACTATGATGAATTAAGTCAACGTCATGTCGCTGATTATAAAGGTCTATTTGACCGAGTTGCTCTAAGCATAGAGAAGCCTGGAAAGCAATCCAAGTTACCAACTGACCAGAGGGTAAAGCTTTTCCAAAACGGTCAGGATCAATCATTAGTTGGTTTGTACTTTCAATTTGGTCGGTATTTGATGATTTCTGGATCCAGACCGGGCGGTCAACCGCTCAACTTACAAGGTATTTGGAATGCAGAAGTCATCCCTCCATGGGCAAGTGCTTATACGATGAATATTAATTTAGAAATGAATTACTGGCCTGCAGAACTGACCAATCTTTCAGAATGTCATGAGCCTTTGTTCCAAGCAATAAAGGAATTGGCCATTAATGGTGAAGTAACTGCTAGGGATATGTTTGGCAATCAAGGATGGGTGGCCAATCACAATATGACCGTTTGGAGGCATGCTGAACCAGTGGATTTATGTGCTTGTTCCTTTTGGCCAATGACGGCAGGTTGGTTGCTGAGCCATATGTGGGAGCGTTATTTGTTTACAGGAGATAAAGAGTTTTTGGAAACAGAAATATTCCCTTTACTGGAAGGAGCAGTATTATTTTATAAAGACTGGTTGGTGCCTAATAAGGAGGGCTATTTGGTGACTCCCGTTGGACATAGCCCAGAAAACAAATTCTATTTTAAAGACAATGAATTTTCTACCCAAAGTCCTGGGCCAACTATGGACATGGCAATTATCCGAGAATCGTTTTCACGGTATTTAGAAGCCTGTCAAAAACTTGGTTATCATACAGACATCGAAGAAGAGATAAGCTCAAAGCTGGATAAATTATTACCCTATCAAATTGGGAAGTATGGTCAGCTTCAAGAGTGGCAATTTGATTTTGAAGAACAAGAACCTCATCATCGACACATTTCTCATTTGTATGGATTTCATCCGGGTAATCAGATTGATATGTGGAATACCCCAGAGTTAGCTAAAGCAGTCAAGCAATCAATGGTTAGGAGAGGTGATCAAGCTACTGGATGGTCAATGGGATGGAAAGTAAATATATGGGCCAGGCTGTATGATGGTGATAAATCGTTGAAATTATTAACAAATCTTCTTCAACTGGTAAGAGAAGGAGAAAAAGGAAGTTCGCGTAGCGGAACATATACCAATCTTTTTGATGCGCATCCACCATTCCAGATTGATGGGAATTTTGGGGCTACGGCTGGAATTGCGGAAATGTTGGTGCAAAGCCATAATGGAGAAATTTATCTACTTCCTGCGTTACCAAAAGCTTGGAAAAGTGGTCAAGTAAAAGGACTTAAGGCAAGGGGAGGTTTTGAAATAGACCTAGCTTGGGAAAATGGAGAATTGACACATGCTACTATCCATTCTTCTTTGGAGGGTAATTGTAGGGTCAGAACCAATAAACCTGTCAAAGTTATTAATGCATCAACAATTACAGCAAAGGGGAATAACCCTAATGAATTATTTGAGTATGTAAAATCTGGAGGAGAGATCATCAAAGACTCCTCCCAATTAATCGAAATGGAATTCCCAGAAAGTGAAGCTATAGATTTCCTCGCTAAGTCTGGTGAAGTTTATGAAATTGAAGTAGTAAAGTGAAACTATAAAGAGGGTAGTAGCTGGTCTTTCTTGTCTCTAGTCGCGGCTAGAATCTGAGAATAATTATTTGCAATCAAGCCTGTATGGATGATTATCAGCAATGAAGAACTGGTTAGAAAGATTTTGACAAGGGTAGCTTCTATTGGTCTCATGTTATAACTAGTTGAAAATGGGACTGTAATCTAAACTCTACCTTAAAAAGTCTTCGTCAGAGTTTAGGTTACAGTCTCGAATCTTTGGAGATACAACACAGAATGTTTTTTAATGACAAACTCTACAATCTTTCAAAATAGTAATAAACCTGAGTAGGTCCATAAAGTGAATTTTCAAAATTCCAATCATATTTGAGGACCATTTCGCTTAATGATACTTTTTCCAAGTATATGTTTTCATAAAGATAAATTTTGAATCGGTTGGTGGCAATTAATTCCCAGCGATCAATCTCGGAAAAAAGTTTACACTTGCCATTTTCTCTGAAGTAAATGTTCTCAAAGACCACTCCGTCATTATTGAACTGTAAAAATGCGTTACCGCAATCTTTATGGCGAAAATCCTTGTACTGGTGATAGATGATATTTCCATCGTTATTTTCATCTATACCTATCTTGGTAATTTGCCATCTGCCAATAAATAAATGAGTGGAAGAGCTGTCTTTGGGCATATCAAGGAGAGTGGATGAGCTACCATCACCGTCTAAAAATCCAAAATAAATATTGGATGCCGAGTTACTACTATTTCTTTCTGGAGCAGTCCAAAAATTACTAGGACGCTGAGGGTCATCAGAAGAATCTATTGTACATGATATCAATAATGATAAGTACAATATTGGAAGAGAAACCTTTAAGATGTTTTTCATGAATATTGCGGTTAAGTTACTGATATAAAGTTACTTAAAAGTTTTATTTGTATTGATTTTAATTTTGTGTTTTTATGGAATCTCTTGAAAAAATAGGTGCTATAATCAGTTCTATTAACTATAATTTTTTTAAATAATATTCACGTACTTTATGAAAACAAGATCAATTAACCATTAGGCTATTAAGTTTAAAACCGTTACATGTTTTGAGGTGGTTTTTTATTATTTGGGATGAATATGGATTACTACTTGACCATTTTTATGAAGAACCTCATTTGCAAAACAGTCACAAAAAAAATTACATGGACTTTTGGTTCTCTTCTGCTTTTTTCTACATACAGAACTTCATAATTGATTCCTTTAGATAGATTTTGGTATTTAATGTAGTTCATTCTTTGCTAAAGTTTTTTAGGCTGATTTATTCATCGCGAAGTTTAGTTTAACCTTAAATGTGGGATAAAAACTGAATCAATAAATAAGCTGTGTTGACAATCCAATTGAGACGATATACTATTGGAAGCAACTGATATCAATAATTAGTGAAATCACTTTTGCTTTAAAGTGTAATGCGATAGAGACTGGCATTGTTTTCATCTGTAACTGCGTAAAGAGCACCATCCATCCCCTCCAACACATCTCTAAATCTTTTGCCTTCCTCCACTAGTAAGCGCTCTTCTGCTACCACCTCATTATCCTCGATTACTAATCTTGCGATGTGCTGACCACTTAGTGCCGCCAAGAATAAATTATTTTCCCATTCAGAGATTAAATTACCTGAATAAAATGTGATTCCACTTGGGGAGATAACGGGATCCCAATAGTATATAGGTTGTTCCATACCCTCCTGATAGGTAATTCCTTGACCAATAGCGCTCCCACTGTATTCTATGCCATAGGAAATAACAGGCCAGCCATAGTTGTTGCCAGGTATAATCAGATTAACTTCATCACCACCCCTAGGGCCTAGCTCTGCCTCCCATAAGTCTCCAGTAACTGGGTGAATGGCTATTCCTTGGACATTTCGATGCCCATAGGAATAGATTTCAGGCAGCGATTGGCTTTCTCCATAAAAGGGGTTACTTTCTAATGCATTTCCTTCCGTGGATATGCGGAGGATTTTTCCAAGGGCAGCATCAAGTTCTTGGGCCTGTCCCCGGATACTCGCACTGGATCTTTCTCCGGTGCTGACAAACAAATTTCCTTCCCCATCCCACTCCAGGCGAGAACCGTAATGAGCTGTTCCATTGAATTCAGGTAGGGCAGTATAGATAACTTCAGCGTCTTCGATCTGCTGTTCATCGTTGGAAAGCCTTCCTTTAGCCACTGCTGTAGCAGTTCCTTGACCGCCATCTTGTGAAAAAGTCCAGTAGATCATTCTGGTCGTGCTAAAATCTGGGTCAATAGCTACATCCAATAAGCCTCCTTGCCCTGAACTATTGACTGTTGGTAAACCATTTATTGGATTACTTACCGTACCTGTCAGAGATATTATCCTCAAAGTACCCCTTTTTTCGGTTACGATAATTCGACCGTCAGGCAGATTGCTCATTCCCCATGGGCTTGTCAAGCCATTAGCGAATACCTCCACCGTGTAAGCCGTTTCTGTCTTATTTCCATTGGCCCTGGTTTGATTGTCAAAATTAGGAGAGTAGCTGGTGTTGGGTTCCAATGTTTCTACTGGAGGCAGATTTGATCCATCAGGTGTTTCAGGTTCTGGAGAATCAGACCCTCCATTGGTATTACATGCAATTATACTAATTGAAATTAGAAAAAGGTTTAATATTGACTGGAGATACTTTTGGGTTGGCATGGTTAGAGTTGGTTTAGGTAGAGCTTTGGTTTATTAATACCGTATTCTTATATAACGGTTTAAACTATTAAATAGTGGAATGAATCCAATATTTTATTGGTCTTATTATGTAATATTTATTCGAGTTGGTTTACCTATTCCAAGGTTTTCAGTATTTGATTTCATGTTGGCTACATTTAGTTGTTTAGTTTTAATAAAGGTCTCCAATTTGCTATGGATTAAATTACATATACGAAACAAAGGACTATGAAAATCAAACAAATACTTAAAATTGAGATGAAATAAGGAGGTCTGTGTATAGTACAACTTAGTTATATAAAGCTTCTATTAGTAAATGCCTAAAAATCTATAAGATTGAAAAATTACTCATTTACAAAAGCTGATTTACTGAATATGGTATTGGTACCAAAAATTAGCAATTTAATACTAATATGATGCCAATATCATTATATTTTTTTGTTTTGATCCCTGCTTAAGATCTGTAAATTATTAGGGCCAAGAACGGTTCGGTTTGTAAAGGCTTTTATCAACCCAGTTGTTCACTGAATGGCATTTTGCGAATTCTTTTTCCGGTCGCGGCAAAAATCGCATTGGCTAAAGCAGCTGCTACTGGAGGCAGGGCAGGTTCCCCTAATCCAGTTGGTGCCTCATCAGATGTCACAAAATCAACCTCAATTTCAAGCGGAGCATCTTTCATTCTTAGAAATTTGTAAGTGTGAAAGTTGGTTTCAGCGACTGCTCCATCCACAAAGGTGACCTTCGGAAACATGGCATGACAGATTCCGTCAACGATAGCACCCTGAACTTGGTTTTCTGCTCCACTTCGATTGATTACACGTCCACAATTGACCGCACAATAGACTTTGACCACCCTCGGTTTACCATTGACCAACTCAATGTCTACCACTTCTGCTGCATATGAACCAAAGGAATACCATGTAGACATCCCTCTGAAAAGTCCCTTAGGTGTGTTGCCCCAATTGCTCATTTTTGCAACGAGTTCTACCACTCCCTTATATTTATCTGGGTCATAGGATAAACGACCAATAGGAGTCATTTTAGCCTGATTAAATAATGCGAGTCTAAAGTCAATAGGATCTTTTTTCAATTCAATACAAACCTCATCCATAAAGGATTCAGCCACATAGGCCAAGGTACATGCTCCGGGAGCTCGCCACCAACCTGTGGGCGTGTTGCTCTCAAACCCCTGTCCGATACAACGGTAGTTGTCCAGGGCTCCAGCCACATAGCTATTCCCTCTTGCACCACGACCTATACCTACTCCTGATTGGTACCAACCTAATAGTCCATCTTCAGAAAGTGTAGCCTGATACCTGTACATTTCGGCTGGTCGGTAAAAGTCATTCTGCATATCATCCTCCCGGGTCCATTGAACCTGTACTGGTGATTTGGCTGCAGCAGAGATCAAAGCAGCTTCTACGCCATTATCCGTCATCAATTTCCTTCCAAAGCCGCCACCTTGTCTAGGCATGGCTACTTTAATCGCTTCTTCTGAAATGCCTAATTTTTCTGATACTTGCTTTCTAAGGGAATCTGGCACTTGGGTTGGTCCGAATAACTCCACTTCATTTTCTTTTACATCTGCAAAAAAATTAAGTGGTTCCATCTGCCCATGGGAAAGGGTGTGTATTTCATAAGTTACGTCCAATACTTTAGAAGCAATGCTCTTGGTTGCCTCAAAATCACCATCATTTCTGACCGGCTCAATATTTGCATCCATGACCATTTCTTTAAAAGAGTCAAAGTGCTCAACAGTATTTTCAAGCTTTTCGGCCGCTTCCCATTCTATTTTTAATGCATCTCGGCCTTTCTTGGCCGCCCAAGTAGAGGTAGCCAACACAGCAACAGAATTTTCTAATTTAATAACTTTTTTAACGCCATTCACTTCAAGGGCGTCTGAGTCATTGACGGATTTTAGTGTTTTCCCGTAAGCTGGGGAACGAGAAACCATGGCAAACAACATACCCTCTCGACGGGTGTCGATTCCAAAAAGAGGAAGCCCAGAAGCTATTTTTGAGGCATCTACATCATTGACCCTGGAGCCAATAATCTTGAAGTCCTTTGGATCCTTTAGTTTTGGAGAGCTAGGGACTTCCACCTTGGTGGCTTTGGTAGCCAATTCTCCATAGCCTAATGTTTTTCCAGTACTTTTATGTTTAACTATCCCATTTTCAGCATGACACTCAGAAATTGGTACACCCCAAGTCTGAGCAGCAGCTATGGTCAACATTTCACGCGCGGTGGCACCTACAATTCGTAATTCTTCAAACCTTCCTCTGATGGAGCCACTTCCACCGGCCCTTTGTCTTCCAAATTCATCTTTTAATGGGGCAAACTCCACTTTTACATCTTGCCAATCAACTCCTAATTCTTCAGCAATGATCATAGGTAATGAAGTCTTGACACCTTGGCCTATTTCAGGGTTTGGGGCCATGATGACTACCTTTCCGTCTGAATTCAAAGAGATATAAGAATTGGGCGAAAATAGATTTTCAGTAATTTGTTCTTCGCTCGGGTTGGTGTTTAAAAAAGAAAAGCTCATAAGCATCCCTCCACCAGAAATGGCTGAAACTTTTATGAAATTCCTTCTGGATATTGTTGGTCTCATACTTCTTTATAATTTTTCTGATGCAGAATGAATGGCTTTACGGATCCTTACATGTGTGCCACATCGGCAAATGTTGGTTATAGAACGATCGATTTCCTGATCGGTGGGTTTTGGGTTTTTGGTAAGCAAGGCTGCGGCAGCCATGATCTGCCCTGCCTGACAGTAACCACATTGGGAAACATCATTTTCTACCCAGGCTTTTTGCAACGGATGCTCTCCACTTTCACTTAGCCCCTCGATCGTCACAATTTCATTATCGGATACAGCCGAAATCGGTAAGACGCAGGACCTGACGGCATTTCCATTCATGTGAACAGTACATGCCCCACATTGTGCCACTCCACATCCGAATTTAGTGCCTAAAAGATTTAGGTGATCACGTAATACCCATAACAGCGGTGTATCATCATCTACTTCTGCCGTCATTGTTTGACCATTCACTGAAAGTGTATATTTTGACATATTTATAGCGTTACGTAGTGGTGAAATATTGTAAAATTCAATATAGATACTCTAAATTATAGAAACTTAAGTTTTTCAAACTATAAGTTACAAATATCAAATAGGATTTAGGCTTATGTTTCTTAAAATAATTAAATACGTTTTTTGAGCATTACTATTCATAAAATGATTGTTTTTTGGACCTTAATTTAGCCTTTACATTAATGCATATTACCGGTTTTGTTCAACCCAAATAAGAATGGCTCTAGGAAATAAATAACAATACCATGAAAGATTATGTTTATGAGCCTTTTAATCGTTCTTTGAGATCTGAGGTGAAAGAGCTCAATTTGTTCAACGAAACCTATTTGGATGCTCGGATTGGGGAAGTAAGAATACCAAGAGACTGCAATCAATATTTGAATTGAAAAAATGGAACGATAAGCAGATTGTTTTGAAAGACATGGCTTCTACTTTATAACCGGGCTTTCAGATTTTAAATATTTAATTATAATGATTTTGAAATCGAGGTGTTATTGTAAATATTTTTTCATTATAATATTGATATTTAAAAAAATTATAAAAGTTTGATTTGTTGTTTGAATTAAATACCTTGTTGTCAGCTTTGTTTCTCTGAGTGATTGAAGTTTTCTAATGAGAGAAAGACGACATTTATAAAATCCTAATCCCCTTCAAACCAATGAAATCCTTTATCATGAGCTTCATGCTTCTCGTATTGAGTTGCAGTTTTAGTTTTGCACAAATTAACAATCAAGCTAGAATTTTATACAGACCATTAGTTTTTCCGGAACCAGTTTCATTGCAATTGAAGAAAGGGGAGTTTTTAATGACTCCAACCGTTACGCTTGTCAAAAATAAATTGAGTCCCGAAATAGAAGAACTGATTATTGCAGCATTAAATAAAGCGGGAGTTAATGATATAAATTACGCGAAGAATCTGCCAGATCATTTAGATCATACTTACATAGTTGTAGGGTCAAAAAGTGAAGAAACTATTCAAGCAGCATTGGATAAAGTTAACACAGGAGTAGAATCCAGAAAGGAAGCTTATACCTTGGCAAGTGCTTCCATAGATGATGGATCGCTTGTAACACTAGCTGGAAGTGACGAAAACGGGCTGTTTTATGCTGCCCAAACATTCAGTCAATTGGTCATGCAGGAGGCCATATCGAACCTTGTTATTCAGGATTATCCGGCAATGCCAATTAGAGGAACAATTGAAGGCTTTTATGGAAAGCCATGGTCTATGGAAAGTAGAAAAGCGCATTTGGAATTTTTGGGTAGCGTCAAGGCAAATACCTATGTATATAGCCCAAAAGACGACCCTTATGCCAGAGACCAATGGCGAGAAGCATATCCCAAGGAGACCTTGGAAGAGTTAGCTGCGCTGGTTGAAACCTCTGAAAAGAACCATGTTAATTTTGTTTATGCGATTTCACCAGGTCCAACGATTTGTTTTTCTAATTCGGGCGACCTTGAGGCTTTAAAAACGAAATTTGAGAAATTATATGCCATTGGAGTGAGGGATTTTTATGTGGCACTGGATGATATTGAATATACTAAATGGAATTGTGATCAAGATGAAGCTTACTATGGTGAATCTGGAACGACCGCTGCAGGGATTGCCCAGTCTGAACTTCTCAATAAGCTCCAGCAAATTCTAGATAAAATGGATCCAAAAATCAGTCCATTGATAATGGTGCCTACTGAATATTATAATGCCAGTGAGAGTGACTACAAGAATGCGTTGATAGCAAATTTAAATCCTAAAATAGTGATTCAATGGACAGGTACAGATGTGGTGCCACCATCCATATCCAATCAAGATGCAAGTAAGGCCACCAAAGCATTTGGCAGGAAAACACTCCTTTGGGATAATTACCCTGTCAATGATTTTGGCCAAACTATTGGTCGACTATTACTTGCTCCATATAGATATCGCGAGGCAGGTTTATCCAAGGAATTATCAGGTATCCTGTCTAATCCTATGAATCAGGAAATGCCAAGTAGAGTTGCTGTAACCGGGGTTAGTTCATTTGCTTGGAATGATAAGGCCTATGATCCAGATATTATTTGGCATATCGCTGCGCAAAATCTGGCAAATGGAGATAAAAGGGCAACTGACGCGCTATTGATGTTTTTTGATACCCAGCACCTAGCGCCTACTTTCGGAAGTCAACCTTGGCAAGAACAGGCGCCAGTGTTGAAAGCAATACTTGATAACATTAGAAAAGTGTTGGCTTTTGGAGATCCCGATTCAAAAGAAATAGAAATCAATAGTTTAAAAAAATACGCCAATAAATTCTATCAGTCTCCTAATATTATTCGTGCCGTGGTTGATCCTGTATTTATTGATGAAGCTGAACCTTGGTTAGTAGCGATGGAAATATGGGGCAAAGCCTTAATCCTAACAGCTGAAGGGTTAGAAGCTGCCAACAGTGGTAATAAGAATTGCCAAGTTTACTTTTTAAAAGCCAAAGAACTTGCTAAAGAGGCCTCTGAGGTTTTAAGCATACCTGGTGCAACTAGATTTGATGGGAAAATAAAGATTGCTGACGGTGTTTTGGATGTTTTTATAGAAGAGGCTCCAAATTTAATTTATTGTCCATGACTAATATGCGATAAATAATCCTTGTAATTTGACCCAAAGCCATGTTTTTCTTAAGAAAAACATGGCTTTTACTATAGTTGAAACTTTAAATAGCTACTTTAATATCCCCTGAGAATCTAAAATTTTAACTATCATATACTTATAAACTGATTTTAAATAGTGTAGGGAGTATATTTTTAAAGTGTTTTTTCCATTAACCGACCCTTTATGGTGGCAAAGTACCATGCATATAGATTTTTTGAGATTATCCGATTGTATTTTGAATTATTCTTTACTTCCAATTAATATTGTAATCAGATTATTGACATTCAGATACACTAAGGGGTATTTGATGTAATAATTTAACAGCGTATACAAACACCTTAGAGGTTTTCTCCCATGTCTTTAAATAG
The DNA here is from genome assembly GCF_015533855.1 of Echinicola sp. 20G. GTDB lineage: Bacteria > Bacteroidota > Bacteroidia > Cytophagales > Cyclobacteriaceae > Echinicola. Next base: position 3,977,783 of record NZ_AP024154.1, read on the forward strand.
AAATGCTTAAGGGAGAAGGCTTTGATCACCCGAATTTATTATCACATGATTTCCAACAAAGATTACCTGAGCAAGGCCATTCATGATATAGAAGACTATGCTATTATTTTCATGAACCCTGATGGGATTATTTTGGACTGGAACCTTGGTGCTCAGAGAATTAAAGGATATGAGGCCCAAGAAATAATCGGTCAAAACTTCCGTAAGTTTTATTCCCAAGAAGACCTGGGCTTAAAAAAACCTGATAGCTTGATTGAGCTAGCATTGAAAACTGGCAAAGCAATAGATGAAGGTTGGAGGGTAAGAAAGGATAAAAGTCTATTTTGGGGCAGCATTACTATTACCTGTGTTCATGATGATTCAGGAAAGGTGATAGGTTTTAGCAAAGTTACAAGGGACCTTACAGAAAGAAAAAAGGCAGATGATCTAAAAGAGAAGTTTATCAATGATATAACCAGAAAAAACAAAGAACTGGAGCAATTCACCTATTTAGCATCACATGATTTGCAGGAACCGCTACGCACAATAAATACCTTTACAGAATACTTGATAGATGAACTTCAAAGTGATTTTGTAAAAGAGGATTTGATTCAATATGCAGAATTTATTTCTACTTCTTCCAAAAGGATGAGTGATTTGGTACATGGATTACTCGAATATTCGAGATTGGGGAAATCAGAAACTTTTAAGTCAGTGGACATGGAAGCATTGGTTGAAAATGTTTGGTCTGACATTTCAAATCTAGTATCTAGAAAAAAAGCCCAGTTAGATTTGAAACCTTTACCAAAGGTCAATGGTTATGAGACGGAATTACGTATTCTTTTTCAGAACCTGATTACAAATGCACTTAAATTCAACATTAGTGATTCACCAAAAGTTGAAGTTTCAGCCCTTAAACAAACAGAATCTATCCTTTTTGCTGTAAAGGACAATGGGATAGGTATTGAAAAGAAAGATGTGAATAAGATATTTCAAATATTCAAAAGGCTGCACAACAGAAATGAGTATGAGGGATATGGTATTGGCTTGTCCCATTGTAAAAAGATTGCTGAATTGCATCATGGAAGATTGTGGGTAGAGTCGGAAGCTGGGAAAGGAAGTATATTCTTCTTCGAATTACCTTTAAGTATAAAAGATGAGTACTAAAATAAAATCAATTTTGTTGGTGGATGATGATGAAGCCACAAATTTTGCCAATCGTAAAATACTTACCAAACTTAAATTGGCCGAACAAATCAATGTTGCACTGAATGGTAAAGAAGCAATAGAGTTTCTTAAAAATGATGAGTCATTTACAAATCAAGACAAGAACTTAATTAGGCCTCAATTGATCTTATTGGATATTAATATGCCAGTTATGGACGGATGGGAATTTATGGAAGCATATAAGAATCTTTCTCATGAAAGAAAAGCAGATGCGGTGGTAGTCATGTTAAGTACATCAGGAAATCCGGACGACATCAGCCGTGCAGCTTCTTTTCCTGAAATATCAGGATATAATACCAAGCCCCTTCGTCCAGAGGCATTAAAAGAAATACTGGATCAGCATTTCCCGGATTGATAGGTCAATCCTACTGGAATTAGTGAAATTATAATTTTAAACTCTATTTTCCAGCATCCCCTACAAGTAGATGGTCAATTATCAAGCCAAGGTATAGGCTATTTGAAAGACCTGTTTTCAGATAAATAGACGTACACAAGAAGCCCTCAATGACAACGGCCATCAGAACTTCTACAAAACATGAGTAAATAGCGAGGGGGTTTGGATTATTCCTACGTTTATGTCTGGAAAAATAATAGTAGGGTTTCTCCTTAAGTTTAAGTTTGATGCTATTTTTATATGCTGATTTCGACCAATGAATATTGATTTTAAAACCATATAGATCTTAGGATTTAAAACTCATAATTATTGATGATCAATCGTGCAAGTATGTAAGATTTGTTGGAGTGGTATTAGAGGAGGCAATCAGGCATACCCTTATCAGGTTGAGGTTCAATTACCGCGATGAGCCACAGCTGCCCGGTCGGCAGAACTTTTATCTTCACTTTGTCCTGCTTTCCAATAAGAATAAGCTCTCCATTCGTGTCGAAGGAAATCAGAGTTGCGAAAGTAATTTTGGATGACTTTAATGGAGTGGAACTCTCCTGCAGAGAATACAAACTTCCTTAGGTTTTTAGGAAAGTCAATTCTCTCTACTTCTCCAAATAAAGAGGATCCTTTCTCTGGAGTAGGATTATAGATCCATGAAACTGAAATGTTTTCTGGTTTTTCAAGTGTTAGGGTATCCTCAGGACCAGGTACTTCAATGATTGCAACTCCTTTTGCATCGCTAGGGAGCTGAGACAGTATTACACTGATAACAGGAAGGGCAGTATGGTCACCGATCAGGGCATAAAAGTCGGCTTCCATGTACAACTCTTTACCTTTCATTTTCATTAATACCCCAATTTGGTCACCCTTTTTAGCATTGAGTGCCCATTTGGAAGCTGGCCCGTTTTCTCCATGGGCGACAAAATCAACAGTCATTTCTCCCTTATGGGTATTTAGATCTCTTAAAGTATAAGTTCTGACAATTGCTCCAGCTGCTCCGTTTTCTTGTTTACTTTTGGGGGCTAAGGGAAGCTGCATCGGAACGGCTGGGTCTGTAGGGATCAAAAGCTTGTTGTTATCGCCAACTTGCGCCATTGAAAAGTTCTTCAGGTGTTCTCCTTCAAGGATTAACCTAATATAATGGGGAGTAAGGAGTGTTCTTGATTTAACCTTTAGGATACCACTCATTATTTTGGGAGCGGCTCGATCTTCATTGTTTTCTCTCATATTTTTGGTATTAACTTTAGAGCAAGAATAATCTTTTAACAAGCCTTTTTGATCATTTAGTTCTGGCAGTTATTAAAAATATTAAGCGTCTCTATTGCCTGATAGGTTGAAAGACATTGAACTATGCAATCGATTCTCTTTGGTGTAGCCGAATCCATTACAATAATGTTCTTGAATGATTATTGCAACGTAGGTCATATTGTTATTGTAAGATTCAAACATATAAAAAAAGGTGGTATTTCATCAATTGAGTTGATAACAAAGATTAACCAAAACACCATCTATTAACAGTTTAATAGATCAATTATTTAAGGTAGATCTGGTTATATATGGCTTTTATTGGTTGTATATACATGTCGTTTATTGATTATTTTAAGCAATTCAATTCAGTATGCAAAAAATATATTTATTATAAAATGTAATTTATATTCGTTTTTTTGTTGTATATTTACATTGGTTAGGTGATAAGATGTTTTCAAGTGGTTTAAGGTCTAATGTAATGATAGGTCATACTTACTTAATCAGAAAATGGGTGATTTTTTTCTATCCTACCCGATTTTTAGTTTGGATAGACTGGTTGGGGGTGTTAATGATGTAAAATTGACATTGAGACTTTGCTTGCTTGAGCATTAGGATCACTAGAGAATCTATTCTCTACTTCATAATTTGAATCAGGATAAGTCTTTGGCTTATCCTGTTTTATTATGGCGGAAATTCAATAATTTAAATTACATCAAGCGACCGTAACGACTATAATCAAAATGAGGCATATGGAGGTATAAAAACATCCGGTAAATGAAAGGATATGTCTTTTTAAAATGCTTCTGGAAGGTTCATTAATAGATGGATTGGATTCTTTTTTTCTTTTTTGACCATTTTTATAATAGTGGAACCTTTTTGATTTTTCAACCAAGTAAATTTCAAGAACCCAAGCTAAAAAACAGCAGAAAGCTGCTCCCAGCAAATACCTGGTATCCAATTGGTAGCCTGTTAGCATAAAGGATAAGACTGTAACCCCCAGTGTACATAATTTAATGGAAGCCGATATATCCGTTGGGCTGGTATCCTTTGAAAAGTGGAATAAATCTTTAATCATACTGTGTGTGGTATATGATGCACACAAATTATGCACAAGGGTTTAATTATAAAATACCCCAAAAGGGGTATTTTATATATGTATTGAGTGTTTTTTTAACACTAACATATTGTGGATAAATAGATTGTAAAATTCATTATAGGGTAACTGGCTATGAATGTGCTTCAGGAACAGGTTATTAATAGAGAAGGTCAATAGTGCAAATATTGTTCATACATTCCTGCATAATAGCTTGTTTTTGACCTAAAGTCCGCCCAGGCCACTTCACCATCCGTACCGATCAAACACTCGCTGATCACATAACAGTCCCCAAGAAACGGACAAACATCCTTTTGGTCAGGCTTCAATCTGTAAATTGGCCCTATCAAGAACAGGCTCAACCATATGGACAAAGGAATGACTTGATCCCTCAGGATAAAACGAATTCATCTAGTAAGACAGGTAGCATCAAATTGTTTGACCATGGTCATATACTATTCATAATTTTCCCTGTAATGATATGCTTTCTTCATGCTCAGGTGAAATGATTTATAAGAGAGTGAAGTGACAAAGGAATATCCTTTTTTGGTTTTTGGTAAGATATCAGCTTCCAGGGCATTTTAACCTTACATCACTTGGGTAAATCCCGTTAGCGAATACATAAAGTAAATCCCCCAAGTGATTATATTGACCTGGGGGATTATATTATTTGTTCTGATCTACTTTTAAGATCTTGAGCTGCCGCTCTCCTGCTGGTAAGGTCCAACTGAATTGATGGCCTTCCTGATATCCAATCAGTGCTACAGCCAATGGTGCCAAAATGGACACCTGGCCAGTCTTGATATTGGCATCTTGGGGAAGGACCAATGTAAGCTTGATGGTGTTTTTAAAGGTCAGGTCCAATACCTCGACAGTGGAATATAAACGTACTATCCGTTCATCAAGCAGGGGATCCTCCAAAACCTCACAGTTTTTCAGTTCATTTTCCAATGGCAATAGGTCGTGGTGCTGACCATTGGATCTAGATGATAGGAGGATATTTCTAATGGTTTGATAATCTGATTTTCTTATCAATGGTTTCATAAAATTCATGTTTAAATATGGTTCAAAAATTAGTTGACCAACTGGGGACTTTTGTCAACCGTTGTTTCTTGATATATCAACTATAGGACATTTCAGGATTTTAAAAAGATAATCGCTCTCCAACAAAGCCCTGTCGGAGAGTTAATGAATAAAGGCTTTACTGCAGGAGAACCACAAGACCATTTTTCTTATAAATGTGAGACAGTCTTTAACTTTAAGCTTGTCCCTCCTATGGGGGTGTTTTATTTGTTTTGGGGATTATTTAGTTTTTATTAAACATTTTAAGTTTTTTTTATCCGGTTTGTTTGCCATTAATAATGGGTTTTGAACAGTCTTTCTATGATCTGCGTTATATCATTTAATGGAATGTAGTTGTAGTTAGTCGCTATTTTTATAATATTGTAAATGTTATGAGTAAGGATAAGTTAAGATATATCAGCACCCGTTTGGTAGAAAGGAAATCATCAAAGGCCTTTAAGGAAGGGGCCAAAAAAGCCATGGAGATCAATGGATATGTGATGGTCGCCGAGAAGGGTTGGGTAGTCAAAAAATATGAAGATGGGCATATAGAAAAAGTAAAGGAAATCAGCCATGGAAGTGATAACCAAAAACTGATTCTGGACTGATGACCAAACGCATGCGAATATTTGCTGGTCCCAACGGTTCAGGCAAAAGTTCCATCATAAAAGCCATTAGAAATACCGAAGTTCAAAGTGGTAAAACACTGGACTTCGGTATTTATATAAATGCAGACGATATAGCTCAAGACCTTTACAATAGTGGACTTGATTTTTCTACATATAAAATAATATATGATCAGCAGGAGTTTGAGGAAGTTGCTCATAATTCTGGATTGATCAGAAGAGAATTTCCACTACCTAGACTGATGCAATGCATAAAAGTATCCAATAACCGTTTAAAGGTCATTCGAAAAATTGCAGATGAAAAGAATGACAATCCATATGAAAGGATCGCCCAAATACTGGCTGATTTTTTAAGAAAGAAATTATTAAAAGAAGGAGTGAAATTTTCCTTCGAAACGGTTTTTTCTCATCCGAGCAAAGTAGCAATCATCAAACAGGCTAAGGAAGCAGGTTATAAGGTTTACCTTTACTTTGTTTCCACAGAAGATCCAACAATAAATGTTCATAGGGTAAAGAAGGTCAGGGTTCCCCAGGATGGACACGATGTTCCAGAGGATAAGATTATTGACAGGTATTACCGCTCCATGGATTTGTTATACAAGGCAGCCCAGCATTGTTACCAGGCTTATTTTTTTGATAATTCCAAAGAAGGAGAACGGCATAACCTATTTGCACATTTCAAGCTGAATGGAAGAGGAAAGAAGGTTTGGAATGATATCAAAAATGAAGAAGTGCCGGAATGGTTCAAGCATTATTATTCGGGGAAAATTGGTTGAATTATTAAAATCGTCACGCCTAAGAAAAGTATATCTCTTTTTGCTTTTCCTCGAGGAAATCACAATTCCAGTTATGCCGAACAAGTTATAATCTTGGGAGCTGGTGGTAGTAAAGAGGAGACGTCGTGGGAACGTCGAGGGGATGTCCGAATTTTATTTGGTGGTTTCTGGAGAGAGAAAAGGGTAGGGCTTCTCCTATGGATTTTCCCATGCCTATGATAACCCTAATATGTCCTTAGCATACGAGGCGTTTATTTTTGGCAGGATACAAAAAAAGGGGATGAATAACTCTTTTAAGATCGAGAAATAAGATGGTTTCAATAATTACTGTATGAATAAGTTAATACAATTGGTAGGTATATTGGTTTTCTTCTCATGTAATTCTAATAATAATAGTTGTGTACAAAGTATGGAATTTAAACGATTCGATACGGCTTCACCGGATGAAGTGAAAATGGTTATTAAAATTGACAATAGTGAAATATTTCAAAAAGTTATTTCAGGAGAGTTCATTTCCTTTAAATTGAGCTGCTTGTATGAAGGAAATCTAAAGAATAAATTTCATGGTGATAACATAGACATAATCAGTGATAATACATTTTCATTCTATTTTGGTACTACATATTTTTATACCCAAAATAGAACATTAAAAAAAGCATCTCAAAATATCATTAATGAGGTGGAAGTGACTATTGAGTTTAATAATGGTGAATTATTAACCCTTTGTAACTGTAAATGAAGATGCAATCATTGCGTTTTGTAAAAAAACGATTGGTTGAACCATGCCTCTTCTCCCTTTTATTTTTGCAATTTGTAATTCCCTTTTCTGGCTTTTATATCTGTCTCGAGAATGTTGAAACATATAATATTTCCGAAAATTTTTACCAGAAGACAACATATCCCCAAGACACCATCATCTGAGCGTAGTTTCAATAACTAAGTCTTTTTATTCTGGCTATTTGAAAATTACAAATGAATCACTTGCTTGCAGTCATCATAGATTTTGGAACAGGTTTCTTACAAGAATCTAAAATTTATTAAACATGAGTATAAAAAATGATGAGATGTATAGCTTGTTTGATGGGGATAGAAGAGGAGCTATGCGTGTAGATATATTGGACGATTCAGTGGAACAGGAATCACTTTTTAGAAACGGAAGCACCCATGTTGTGCGGTTTAAGCAATATGAAGGAAAGCAACTCTATGATGTAGTTCCGTCTACCTTCGCTAATATTTACTTAGTATCTTCAAAATTTCGTGATTTAATCAATAAAAATGGTTTGACTGGAATTATATTTTCTAGAGCAGAAATCCAATTAAAAGATGGAGGTGTTGAAGAAAGTTATTATATGCTATCTATAAGTTCTGATGTAGGTGAAATAATTAACTCCAAAAGTGTATTGCGAACTTTCCCTCCAATTGTTCCTTGGGGGGACGAGTATAAAAAATATGTAGGTTTGTTTTTTGACTTGGCAACTTGGGACGGAAGTGATTTTTTTACTCCTAAAGGAACATTCTACATTTTTCTTACGGAACATGTAAGACAAATTATGATTAAGGAGAATATTACTAATATAGCGTTAAAACCAATTTCAGAACTGATAAATAATAAGATTTAAATTGTTCAATATTTCCGTAGGGAAGGCTTATTCAAGTTATCTACCAAGGAAATCCAACTTGGTAAAGATTACTTCTTCACCCTACTGTTCTGGAGTTTGGGTACGATATATAAACATTCCCTTTACATTTAAATCAGTTCCTTTTCCTCCAGGGACTTTTCTAGTCTGGCCTGATTTTCCCAGAACCGATCCTCGATCTTTTGCATGACCTTATCAAATGCTGGATGATCTCTCAAAGGGTTTACCAGTGGGTCGATTTTCATAAATACAAGCATCCAGTATTGAAAATTATCCTGCGTTGCAAACCTATTAAGATGTTCAATGGCTAGGTCTATTTTCCCCTCATTAGCAAATTTCATAGCCAGGCTTGCATTTTTGTAGATGGACTGGTCATTTTCACAATATTCCGTATAAGCCTGATAATAATGCTTCGATTGTTCTTTCAAGCCCATCTTTTCATAAACCTTACCGATCCTTAAATCTTCCTGAGGATAAATATCCAGTCCATTTGCTTCTTTGGCAGTTACGAATTTATTGAAGAAATAAAAAGCACTGTCATAGTCCTCCTCGTAAAAGTAGAAATTGGCCACCTCCTGCAAGATGTCTAGTCGTGTGGTATCCTTTTTCCAGACCTGTTTTAACGTTTGTTTGGTCCGTTCAATATCAGGTTCCTTGGCATACATGATCAAGGCCTTTACATAAGGTGCAAAATAGTTTTCTGGAAAGAGGTCAAGTGATTTATTGATATAGGTAATCGCCTCATCAACAAAACCATTCTGGATAAAGGCGTTACTAAGGTTTAAGTAGAGATAGCTCAGGGTAACAGCATCATTGGCTGCCACATCAAGCTGAACCCCTTTCAAGGCGTACTCCAGGTACTTACCAGAGTTGGGAATGATTCTAAAATAGAAATCTGCAAGCATCTGTATGGCAAAAGATGAATTAGGGTTATATTCCAGGGCCTTTTCAAGGTGTGGCAGGGCTAGGCTGTACTCCTTTGTTTGTAGATAATAAAAAGACTTGGCGATGAGACTCTCAGCAGATTTTGAATCATAAAGCAAGGCCTTATCTGCATAACTATTAATCTTTTCGGTGTACTGTTTCTCCAATTGGGATATTTCAAGAAGATAGTATGATATAGCGATGTTGGCATAAGCCAGGGCGAATTCAGGGTCTAGTTCTATCGCTTTTTCCAATAATCCAACGGCTTGTTGAAGCCCATCATGCGTTCTTGAATGAAGCGGGCCAAGTGCCCGAAGATAATAATCATAGGCCAGCAGGTTTTCAGTAGGTTTTTTCTCTATAAGATCAAGTTCCGAAGGGGTTACGATGACTTCTATGGAGCTGACTATATTACGAGCCACTTCATTCTGCAATTCAAAAACATCGACAACTTCCCGGTTATACTGCTCTGCCCAGAGATGCCGATCCGTTGAGGCTTCAATCAGCTGGATATGGAGTAGTATTTGGTCTCCGATCTTCTGACCACTGCCTTCTACAAAATAACTGACCTGGAGTTCTTCGGCTATTTCGGGAATGGTCATATCTGTGTTTCTGTATTTTTCTACAGAAGATCTGCTGATTACCCGCAGGTCTTTGATTTTTTGAAGATTGTTCAGTGTTGACTCCATGAGACCATTCACGAAATACTGGTTCGATGAATCACTGCTCTCATTTTTGAATGGCAACACGGCTATGGACTTATCATTTGAACTTACAGCCGAATCTGACCCCAATTTTCCATTGAATATTTCAAAAGAGTAGACAAGGATTGCCATTAGGAGTACGGTTGTAACTATTAAGGACCATTTCACAATCGGTTTTCTCTTTGAGACGCCAGCATCCAAGCGCTCAATAGCACCAAGTTGATCATTGGAAACGGCATACACTTCCATGGGCTTGGTAACGTTTTTCAGTTGATGAATGCCCATGGACACCGTTACAAGGTCATCTTGATTTTTAACTTCATCATACACCTTGTCGGAGATATAAATACTTCCAGTCTTGGCAAGAGATTCAATACGGGAAGCAACATTTACTCCATCCCCGATGATCTCTTCATCTGATACAATGATATCGCCTGAATGTATTCCAATTCGAATGGGGATTGTAGGTTCCTCCCTAAAAGCAAGTTGCATTTCAATGCCACACCGCACGGCATCGATAGCACTTGAGAATGTACTTAATGTGCCATCACCATAATACTGCAGAATGCGCCCGTTGTATTTTTTAGTCGTAGAATCAAAAACTTTTCTATGCCGATCTCGATAGGCAACACCTTTCTTTTCATCCGTTTGCATAAGGGCAGTATATCCCTCAATATCAGTGAACATAATCGCCACTAACTGTCGATGTCTGGCCGATGTGACTGCTGAACTTTTATCAAGCTTTCCTCTTCTTCCTACCTCACCAGGCGGATAACCATAGTATTCTCTGAAGCATTTGATAAAGTAGGAAGTACTTCCAAAGCCAACGTTGAAGGAAACTTCCGAAACAGTCAGGGAAGTCTGTCCAAGTATCTCCATACTTTTTTCTAACCGAACCTGACGAATGAACTGACTCGCTGAAAGCTTAGTTTGTTGCTTGATCTTTCTGAGTAGGTTAGAACGACTCGTATGCATGGCTTCTGCCAGGTCAGAGACACCGAATTCTTCATTGGAGACGTTCTCAAGGATGATGGATTCCGCCTGATCTACAAAATTTTCGGTGTTGGAAGGAGTGTCTGACATATCTTTTAGGTAGTTCAAAAATAATAAAATTTATAGCAATCCAACAATATTGGGATTTTCCATAGTGCAATGAAGAATTGGGTTATTTGCTTCATAATTTATATCCCTGCTTCATAGTTTTTATGACTTCCGCAAACTTTATGGATTTGGATGCATAGCTCATAGGTCTCACTTTCACTCTTCCCTGATCTTTGTAAAAATCAATTAATCACAAAAAAACAAGATTATGAAAGCGTTAAAGAACAGCTCCTTAGCAGTACTCATGAGCCTAGTGCTGGCGGTATTATTAACCTCTTGCGGTCATACCAATGGCCATGAGAAAAGTGCATCAGGAATTGAAAAGCCTGAAATGAATATTCACTCCGCAGTAATAAATGGAAACCTGGAAATAGTAAGACAGCATATAAAGGCAGGCACCGACATTAATGAAATAGAACCCATGAGTGGGTCCACACCTTTGATCTCAGCTGCTACATTCGGTAAAACAGCTATTGCTCAAGCACTGATAGAAGCTGGTGCAGACTTAACCCTCTCAAATAAAGAGGGCACCACACCGCTTCATGCAGCAGCCTTCTTTTGCCGGGTTGAGATTGTACAGTTGCTGATGGATGTCAATGCTGATAGGACACTTAAAAATAGTTTCGGAGCCACTCCCAGGGAAACCGTTATGGGACCATTTTCTGAGATCAAGCCCATCTATGAAATGATGCAACAACAGCTAGCACCATTAGGCATGCAACTGGATATGGAGCAGCTCGAAAAGACCCGCCCTGTAATTGCGATGATGCTACAGTAACAAATCGTTAAAACAAAGAATCTGATGATAACTGAAAGAAGAAACGATATTGACTGGCTGCGCGTAATTGCGATAGGATTGCTGCTAATCTACCATGTCGCCATCATTTTCCAGCCATGGGCCATGTTTGTAGGATTTATCAGGAGTGATGAGCTGCTGGAAAGTGTGTGGAAGCCCATGACGATGCTGAATGTCTGGCGGATTCCTTTCCTGTTTTATGTTTCAGGTATGGGCGTTTATTTTGCCATACGCAAACGAAACTGGGTGCAACTGTTGACTGAGCGTTCGAAGCGAATTCTTATTCCCTTCGTATTTGGCATAGTAGCTATAGCTCCGCTGCATTTTGCGGTTTTTCAGGAATACTACAATCTGCCTTTAGGCTATTATCCACATCCGGCACATTTGTGGTTCCTGGGAAATATATTCGCCTACGTACTGATACTTCTGCCACTCTTTTACTACCTGAAGAAAATAGAGGGTGGCAGGTTTATGAAAAGTTTATCGACCTTCATGATCAACCCACTCGGCCCTCTGTCCATATCGGTCTTTTTTATCCTCGAAATTTTGATTGTAAGACCGCAGGTCTTTGAAATGTATGCTCAGACCTGGCATGGCTTCTTCCTTGGATTCCTGGCTTTCTTTTTCGGATTTCTTTTTGTGTATGCTGGCAAGACTTTCTGGCAGACTGTTTTGAAATGGAGGTGGCTTTACCTGGGAATGGCGGTGATATTATATGTCATCCGGTTGGTGGTTTTTGAACTTAAGTCACCCGGTTATTTCATGGCTTTCGAATCTCATTGCTGGATCCTTTCGGTTTTCGGATTCGGATACAAATACCTGAACAAGCCAAGTAATATGTTAAGCTATCTAAGCCAGGCTGCCTACCCGGTGTATATCATCCATATGTTTGTATTGTATTCCGGGGCTATTATCATTCTTCCATTAGATATACCGGTAATGCTAAAATTCTTATCTATCACCGTGTTCACGACTATAGGGAGTTATTTGATTTATGAATTCATCATTAGGAGGATAGGTTTCTTAAGGCCGTTGTTCGGGTTAAAATGGACCTTCAACAAATATCAAGACGCAAAAAATGCTATGGAAACCGTGGGACCCATAAGACAAAAATAGGCTCTTAGATTACCATTCAAGTTTCGATTAAACTTCAAAAATCTCCGTTTTTAAAAATTACTATTATGAAAAATCTATCTATAATTCTCTTCCTGTTCTGCGCACTTAATGCTTTTGCTCAAACCAATTCACCATTGGGTAAAGAAAATGAAGTAACCCATAAGTGGCGCGTAAGTATGCCTTATTTTATTATTACCGACCCTCTTGGGGGAGGGTGGAACGATCGTACAAGTACACAAATGGTCGAACTTCATATAAAACGTAACCTGGACAATAAGAATATCATAGGGCTGAAGCTTGCCACTTGGCGATTATTCCAACCAATGGGAATCCAATGGGGGGATGGCCTTTTGGATAAGCTAGAGACAGAAAGTGAATTTTATCCAGGACATGTGCGAGAAAGAGGAATAGGTATAACCTACCAAAGAATGCTATGGAAAGGGCTGTTTGCCACTGTTGAAGTGCTACCACAATTCCAAACCTATATGGATCTGGATGGTAATCATATTGGAAATGATTTTAAGATTTATAATTCCTATCATTTGGGCTACCATATCGCATTTGGTAAGAAAAAACGGTTTTTTATAGAGCCACAGGTTCATTGCCAGCACTGGATGTTTGATAACAATGCTCCTGATGGATTTGAGGCATTGGACGATAAATGGGCGAACTATTTTCTGTTTGAGCCGAACATTTACGTTGGAGTGAAATTTTAAAGTATCGTCACCTTCTAAAATGAAAAACGGGAATTCACTTGTAATACAAACCATTTCAATCCTGGCATTTGGCTGTATTCTAGTAGTTTTATCGGGCTGTGCCTTTGGTCTACAGCCTTTACCGGACACAGTTCAGGAAGAAATAAATGATGGAGTAGATCACGGCATGGATGGCGTCATCGTCTGTGTCAATCGCCCAGATGAAATCAAGCTTTACGCTGCTGGTTGGAAAAACCGTGAACATCAGATTCCTGCTGACCCTAATGCATTGTTTAAGATTGCGAGCATCAGTAAGTTATATATCGCGGCTACGACTACTCGATTGGTTGCCGATGGAAAATTATTATTGGACAAAACACTGGCTGAATATATCCCAGAAATATCCGGAAACATTGAATTTGCAGATCAGATTACCCTGAAGATGGTGCTCAAACACCGAAGCGGTATACTCGATTACAGTTCTCAACCAGAAACTGCAGGAGAAAAATTTGATGATTACCTCTCATTCGCAGCCCGGATTTATGGCAAGTCTGCGGTATTTAGGCCCAATAAGAAATATGGATATTCTAATACCAACTATTTGTTAATCGGGGAAATCATCGATCGGACATTAGCGTACTCTCATCATACTTATCTACGTGATGAGCTATTAAGGCCACTTGGTTTGAGTAATACCTACAATGTACCAGGTGAAGTGGAATTGGAAGACGTGATGAGCGGATACATCAAAGGTTGGGAAGCGGATGTAAAGGACTGGGAGTTTCCGCTGCCTGGCGGCTCCATGATCGCCACTGCAGAAGATGTAAGCATCTTTTTAAGGGCACTTATCGATGGCACCTTGTTCTCACCTGAGGAGCAGGACATCTATACATCGGTTTATCCTTACGAACATACCGGTTGGTTACCAGGCTACACGAGCATTGCTCGCTACCACCCTGACATTGACGCAGTAGTGGTCCAGTTTGTAAATACCAGTGGCAAAGAAATCTACTGGCTCTAACTCAAAAGGCTATATAAGCGTAATGTTAGAATTCTTGAAAAGAAATATAAATCCATAGAAAAATTACGATGAAAAAGCACATACCATTGAATAGCACCTTCATTCAACGTTTATTTGGTCACTTAAGAAATCATCACTCGAAATATATGAAGTACCTACGATCCGACCCATTGTTAAAATTGGTGCTTTCACCTATAATAAGACCTTCGAAAACCCCATATTGCTTAATTGTAACTTCTAAACTTACTTGACCATGATCTCTCGAAAGACCATTGTAATTAGAATAGTACTTCTTGTTGGGACAGCCATTTCCTTATTCTTCGTGCCTTGGCTGCTGGTGAAAGCATGGATACTTCCGCTTCCGGATACAGTCCAAGAACAGGTCGATGAAGCCATTGGCCATGGATTTGACGGAATGATTGTGTACATAGATCAGGCAGGAAAGCCTTCACAATATTTCGCCTCCGGCTGGCACAACAGAGATGCAAAGATTCCTGCCCAACCTCACGCCTTGTTCAAAATTGCCAGCATAGGAAAGCTCTATGATGCAGTGGCAGTAACCAAAATGGTTAGCTCAGGACGCTTGTCATTGGATAAAACCCTTGCTGATTACATGCCTGAATTGGTAGGTACTATTGATAATGCCGAACAGATCACGTTAAGAAACATGGTCCAGCACCGAAGTGGGATTCCTAATTATACAGATGCGCCAAATTACTGGGCCACTCCTTCCATGACCTATGAAGAAATTCTCACCTTGATTCAAGGCCTACCGGCCAACTTTGAACCAGGTGAGGATTATGAGTACTGCAACACCAATTACCTGCTATTAGGTAAGATCATGGATAAGGTGCTGGGGTATGAGAACTACCGATTCAAACAAGAAGAAATCCTGACTCCACTCAAGCTGACCAATACATATGGATCATTGAACGAAGTGAATATGGATGATGTAATGAGTGGTTATCACGTTGGACATCCACACGATTTAAAGGCAGACGATCTTGGAATGGTAGCAACTGCCGAGGATGTAGGCATCTTCTTAAGAGCACTTAACGATGGATCTTTATTTATGGAGGGCGAAAAGGAAATCTATTCTTCCATCTACAAATACGAACACGCAGGATGGGTACCAGGATATCAAAGTTTTGCAGCGTATTATGAAGATATAGATGCTGTGGTCATTACGTTCTACAGCACAACGGACCCTAAACTTTACAATTGGAATTTGTCTGAAATCATAAATAGTCGAATAGTCAACATATTGAGAAAGCAAAAGAGCAACTAATCGTATCTTTGAATAACTGCTATTAAGGTTTATGTGGTTTGGTGTTGGGCATTGCAAATTCTGCTTATTGGGGGTTAAAAATAGGCTAATTGAGAAGTTCAGAGGGACAGTGTCAATTTTAATCATCCCGCACCTGTGAGCTGAGGAATAGCACAGCTGGGGAATTTGGCTTGTGAATTGAATTTGGGAAAGAGGCATTACAAATGCCCCTGATTTATAGGTCCAGATTGCAAATCTGGACCAGCTGGTTATTAGGAAACTGTATTTTCCTTACGTTTTGTCCCCGAAAGTAATCGGGACAGGCTTAGACACAATAAGTAACAACCTAGCCTAAAGTCAGGCAGGAAACCTTTCCTTACTTTTTGTCTTAGACACAAAAAGTAACAAAAAAGTCAAGCCAGAAATCAAGCTTCTGCCCGCAAGCCCTCCGCTGGCCCGCATTTCTGGCTTCCCTCGCGCATCCTAGAGGAAACAGTGCCTGCTACATATTACGGCGCAAAGGCTAAGATATTTTAATCTTTGTGAGCATTTCAAACACCCGTTATAGATAAGTATGAATTGAAAATAGGTAAAGCGTGGAGTTCGGTAAAGGGGGAAAGTGTATTGTATGTTGAGATGAGTTTTTGCTTATTTTTAAGCTTTCCAACTTTTTATTCAGTAATGTTTTGTTCCTGATGGGCATCTTGAATGCTTCGCATTTTCATTGATGAAAAAGTAGGCAAACCTGCCTGCCGGCAGGCAGGAAGTCTAGGACGTGGAGCATTAAACGGATTTCGATGGGTATTTCGTTTATTATGGATTTGGTAGGTGTAAAGAGGAGACATACAGGGAAACTCAACTTTAGGTGATCCCACACCTTTGCACCGTGGCGTAGCACAGCTGGCGTGACAACAGACTGACAGGACTACAGGGACTTTGGAAAAGGGCAATAAAAACTGAAAAGCGATGAAGGCCATCGCAATAGGAATACTACTCCTGCTAGCGCAAGCAAAAAGTATCATTCGCTTTTCAGTAAGGTCGGAAACCCTTTATCACGAAGGGTCATCCGGTAATCCAAACCCTAGGCTTTCACAGGAGTGAATTTTTCAATCACAACGGTTCCCACAGAGGCGCTTTCAATCTCGATAGTCACTTCTTGCTTGGTCGTACGGTCAGTCCCCTTCAATCCCAGGGTGTAAATGGCCTCTATGGTAGTGCTGCGTGGTGTCAGCGTCATGAAAGCCTTTGCAATATGCTCAGGAGGAATGTTCAAAAGCAGCCCTTTGGATACGGTAACGGTCCTGCTCTTGGTCTCTTCCCGGCCAAAGGTAAAGGTATTCTCAAAAGTAGCTGTAATGGTTTGTGACAAGCTGGCGCTCAAAGGGCCTTTTTCTATCCCAACTGTGACCGTTCTGCTTATTTCAAGTCCAAAGAGGGTAGAGTTGCTAAACGACCTGGTGAAGGTCTCCTCGTAGGCGGTTTGTAATTGAAGGTTAACCTGTTGCTGCAAACTCGATCCGTTTTGTGCCGTGCTCTCAATAAGAATGGGTTCACCATCTTTGGGTACCTCGCTGATGTATTCAATGTTTGTCACTTCCAGATTATCCTGTACGATTTGGATACTTGAGACTTTATCGTCAAAGCCAAAAATCCCCAGGTCGTGGTACTCACCAGGTTCCAGCGTAAGCGAAGGGCCTTGCAAGTTAGAATCTCTAAATAGGGTAATCGTAACTCCTTCAGGCACCCTCACCGAAGAAAAAACATCATGTTTTAGAAAAGGAGAATCAAGATTGGTCACTTGCCCGGTTGCCGCCAAATTTTGCTGGATACCACTGAAGTTGATGCTTGTGTAGAATTCGATAATAGGAAAAATTTCCGAATCGTGATCGAATACTTTTACCGAGTCGATTTTGTTGTTTTGTCCACCCAAGTTGGCATAGTCGCCTGCAAAAAGGATAAAGGAGCCATCTCTGAATCCTCTAGTAATGAAGAATTCGGCGTATGTTCCAGGTTCCACTTTTACCGAGCTTAATTTATCGATACCCAGCGTGGGAAGAACGGGATACTTCCCTGCTTCCAGAGTGACATTATCACCGGTGAAATTTAATCCGTCAAAAATTTTAATAGCCATAACAAAAAGGTTTTAAGTTAAAGAAAAGGTAGGGAGATATGCCATGCCTTCTCACATAAAAGATGAATAATAGGTTAATACAAAGATGGGGAGAACCTACAGGGGAGTGTTATCAAAAAACCGACAAATAATATCAATATTCCGACAGGGGTATAAAACAAAACCGACACCCTTGTATATCTCCGACAAGTGTGTTCCACTGGCCATATTTATAATTCATTAGTCGCTGTTCATGCCAATTTTTCATTAACCATGGAAAGACTTAGGTCAAACTCTCTTTTGAAACACTTGGAAAAGTAAGAAGGGCTGGAGAAGCCTATTTGAAAGGTGATTTCAGCAATGTGGTACGATACATAGACACCCTTTTCATTTAAATCAATTCCTTTTCCTCTGAGGGCTTTTCTGGTCTGGCCTAATTTTCCTAGAACCGATCCATTACTAGGGGAAGTAGGTCACTTCGCTTTAATATCCTGGGAATTTGTAGTTCCCGTTTCATGATTTTATAGTTTTCGCTAGAATGTTAAAATATATACTATTTCCAGGAATTAATTTACCTGGAGGTAACCTATCCCCAAGGTATATGGTAGAAAAATGTAAGGGAGAAGGGGGAGAGATGGGGTTATAGTAAGGGCGTAAAGCGTATTGTCTGTTAAGATGAGTTTTACTTCTTGTGGCCAAACTAAGGTGAATTTTTGCTTATTTTTAAGCTTTCCTACTTTTTCCATTGATGAAAAAGTAGGCAAAAAATCTAGGCCGTGGAGCATTCTTCAATTTGAGTGAATTTGGTTGCCGATAACAATTCTTTTGTCTCAATTTGATTTTGTGCCAATTGCTATTGGCTAAAAATGAGTGGATCTCGCTCGTTCACTTCGCGAGCTAACTCATTTTTTAACGCCCCCATCAACTGTCCCAAAACCGAATGCTCCAAAGGCCCATTAATTGGATTTCGATGAGTATTTCGTTTATTATGGATTTGGTAGTTGGAAAGAGGAGACATACAGGGAAACTCAAGTTTAGGTGATCCTGCACCTGTGAGCTGAAGAATAGCACAGCTGGGGAATTTGGCTTGTGAATTGAATTTGGGAAAGAGGCATTACAAATGCCCATGATTTATGGGTCCAGATTGCAAATCTGGACCAGCGGGGGTTTCATTACGTTTACAATGTCGTTTGGGGAAGGGGACTTTAGTGGGCTACACCTCTGCGATCATTTATGAATGTAAATTCCTTTTTACCAACGGCGGTATTATTCAATTATATGTACCTTTAAAGTATGATCAGTTTCAAAGATTTCGATTCCTTCAATAGCTATATTGGATTGTCAGAGCCATTGAATCCCCTGATTGATGTGGGGAGGTATGGTCCTGATGTACTTTTGGATTCGGAAGCCATTGAGATTGACTTTTACCGCATTTCCTTTAAGACCAATTATATCAACAGCAGTTCCCCTGAGTATGATCCTGAAAATCCTCGACCAATTACGGCTGTATTCTTTAACAGTCCGGGTAACCTTTATGAATGGAAACTGGAGGACAAATTCGAGGGATTTTATATCCAATTATCAAAGGAACTGATCAATAGTCACCGATACCTCTTCCAAAACTACTTGGAGTATGGGGAGCATGAAGCGCTTCACTTGACCAGACAGGAAGAAAGTGAAATCCTGTCCCTTTTTGAGTTGATCCTTGGTAAATATCAAAAACAGCAAGAAAGCCAAAATGTGTTGCTGGCCTATATCAACCTTTTTTTAGGTCTGGTGGAGTCCTATTACCAACGGCAGTTTGCCACTGAAGCACAAAAATACAATCATATCATCAGTGAGTTTCAGCAACTGTTAAGGGATTATTATAAGGGAGAGTTCCAAGGGATCCCAACGGTGAAGTACTTTGCAGATCAATTGAAATTATCGCCTAATTATTTGGGCGATATCATTAAGAATTTCACGCATCGGTCTGCCATTGACACCATTCATGACCATATCATTTTAGAGGCAAAGAAGCTACTGGAGAAAAGTAATCTGAACAGTTCTGAAATAGCCTTTGATCTGGGCTTTGACTACCCGAATTATTTTGCCAAGTTTTTTAAAAAACAGACAAAACAAACCCCAAAAGAGTACAGGTCCAGCATAAAGACCAAGACGGTATGAGCAACCATTTTTACAAAAAGATCACCCATCAGTAAAATGTTTCCTTTTTGCCTGTAATATCTACAGAACGGGCGGATGGCTAATTGGTAATTTTGAATAAACAAAATCATTACAATTATGCCACAAGAAAAAATCAATTTCAAAAACAGCAATAATGGTAACATCACCATGTCAGCCATTATCAATTTCCCTGAAGGTTTTGACAAAAACCAACAATATCCTGCTATTGTGGTCAGTCACCCTGGTGGTGGCGTAAAAGAACAGACCGCAGGTGTCTACGCCAAGAAGTTGAGCGAAAATGGATATGTCACCATTGCCTATGATGCTTCCTATCAAGGTGAAAGCACCGGGGAGCCGAGGCAATTGGAAAACCCCTATATCAGGACCGAAGATGTGAGTGCTGTGATCGATTACCTGACCACACTCTCCTATATAGATCATGGTAAAATTGGTGCTATGGGCGTATGTGCCGGAGGAGGCTATACTTGCAATGCCGCGATCAATGACCATAGAATCAAGGCTGTAGGGACAGTGAGTGCAGTTAATATTGGCCAAATGTTCCGTAACGGATGGGAAAACAATGTAAAAGACGAAGAAGCCCTTCCTTACCTGTTGGCAGGAGCCGATGCCCGCTCCAAGGACGCCAATGGCGCTGAGTTGGTAACCATGCCACTCGCACCACTAAAAGAAGAAGATGCACCGAACGAAGAACTGCGTGAGGCTTGGGAATATTATCATACTGATCGCTGCCAGTGGCCTACGGCTCCTGGTTTTGCCACTACCAGGAACCTTACTCAAATCATAACTTATGACGCCTACAATAAAGCAGAAGCTTTCCTTACCCAGCCTTTGTTAATGGTGGCCGGAAACAATGCAGGCAGTAAATGGATGAGTGATGACCTGATAGAACGCGCTGCCAGCAAGGACAAGAAACTTTATGTGGTAGAGGGCGCAAACCATATGTCCATGTATGACAACCAAGAGTATATTGATGAGGCGATTGACCAGTTGGCACCTTTCTTTAAAGGGAATTTATAATCACCAAGCAAGAAACTTGGTACAGCACCCAAGTTTCTTGTTTAATATTTGGACTTTTATGAAACAGACCAAAATACTGGTGTTGGGAGCAAGTGGAGCAACTGCACAACACGTAATCAAAAACCTAACAATCAGGGAGGAGATAGCACTCAGCCTGTTCGCATGAGCTATAAAAAAACTAGAAAGTCATGGAACTGCTGCCAAAATCATTCAAAGCAATGCCTTAAATCCAGAAGATCTTAAAGGAGCCTTCATAGATCAGGATATATTTTATGCCCATCTTTCCGGGCAGATGAACAAAATGGCAAATGAGGTGCCTTGGCCATTGATTTACTGAAAATCATTAACTTTAATAATGTAACCGATGGTTATATGGACGAAATACACAATTAACCCGCATTGAATGAAAGAGGCATTAGAACAAGTATTGATTTCTTATGGTGAGTTGTCTAAAGACAATATAAACAGGGGCTTGGACTTTTTTACCCCAAAGTTTTATAAAAAAGGTGATTTTCTAATTAAGGCTGGAAAAAACTGCGATTGGATTGCTTTTGTATGTTCTGGAATAGTTAGAAACTATTGTATCTCCAGTAAAGATGAAGAAGTCACCTATTGTATTACATTTCCCAACAAATTTATCACTGCTTACTCCTCATTCATCTCAGACCAACAGACGTTTGAGAACATTCATGCAATGACCGATACAGAGGTGTTGATTATTGAAAAAAGAAAGTTTAGAGAACTGATAAATACGAGTAACCAATGGCTTAAATTTTCGAATTATTTTACAGAGCAAACCTATATTTTGATGGAGAGCCGTTTATTGGCACTTCAAATAGAGTCTGCTGAAAAACGCTATACTGATTTAGTATCCAATAATCCTGAATTCGTTCAGCAAGTTCCATTAAAATATATTGCTTCTTACCTTGGTATAACACAAAGACATCTTAGTCGTCTAAGAAGCGTCATGTAATTATTGGACAATTGTCCTTTCTGCTCTTTTAGTATGACCCTATTTTTGCATTAAAATAGGAAATATATGAAACGTAATAAAATTTTAATCATTAACGGTCATCCTGATTCTGAAAGCTTTAATGTAGGACTTGCAGAAGCCTATCTTAAAGGTGCGGAAGAATCAAATGCAGAAGTTACATTGCTTAATATCAGAGATTTGGAGTTTGATCCAAATCTAAAATTCGGCTATCGTAAAAGAGCAGAATTGGAACCAGACCTGATATCATCCATTGAAAAGATAAAAGAAGCAGGCCATATAGTTTGGGTGTTTCCAATGTGGTGGTACGGTTACCCTGCGCTAATGAAAGGATTTATTGACAGGACTTTTCTTCCGGGGATTACTTTTGAGTATGTGCCTGGAAAATCAATGCCCAAAAAGCTTTTAAAAGGAAAAACCGGAAGGATCATCATAACAGCAGATACACCTAAATGGTATAATAGCCTTTTTATGAAAAACCCAGCTGTTAATCAATTTAAAAAAGGAACACTTCAATTTTGTGGCATTAATCCTATAAAAGTAAGCTACATCTCCCCTTTAAAAGACTCATCTGAAGAATTTAGAAATAGGAGGCTGGCAGAAATCAAGAAATTAGGAAAAGAGAATAAATAAAACTGTTAATTCCGCAAGTAATTAAAGCCTCGATTGGTGGAGTAATGCTTCTTTACCCATATATCCTGTGGATTTGTCATTCCAAATATACAGAATGAATTACATCATTGTAAACAAGTAGTAGGAGAGGGAGCACAGCGTAAACGTTCATATTTTAGATGGTGGTACCTTTATGTTCTTTTATTCAGTGATAGAATAGTTGTAATGGTTTTCATGAATGCTATGCATTTTTCTCGAAAGCTTTCGAGGCAGGCTATTGATGAAAAAAACAAATGCCTATAACTCGGTACTAGGAACTTAAAAAAAGACACTAAAATTTCCAGCGTAGTATGGTCGAAGCTTTTGCAAAACCGTTGACATATTTTCTTCTATTCATCATTGAAAAAAGTCGAGGAAGGGAATGAGTATAGATCCAAAATTTAGTTATTTTTAAAGGAGTTGTCCAACCAGGGTATGAACTGTTAAATGGTCTTAAGAGTAACTAAGTCAGGAATACAGGGGTAGTAGTGGTAGGTTCTAGAAAGCCAGTCTAACGGTATTTTTGAAAGAGGTGCTGAACTCATTTTTTATTCGAATTGTACACTCCAATATTGGAGTGTACTCTGTCCCGATTTTTTTATCGGGCAATATTTGGAGGCATTAAGGAATATTTATTTAAAGTGGAAGTATACAACAGATAAGGGCAATCGATAAGAAATTTGGATGACATTACTAAATATATTTGATACCACCTTACCACTGACAAACCCGGTATTAAAGTTCCTGTGTATACTGGTGATTATTTTGTTCGCTCCCATTATTCTGAACAAGATAAAAATCCCCCATTTATTGGGACTGATAATTGCCGGTGCAGTGATAGGCCCCAATGGGATCCATCTTATGGATAGGGACAGCAGTATCATTCTATCAGGTACAGCAGGTCTCTTATACATTATGTTTCTTGCTGGACTGGAAATAGATGTAGCAGATTTTAAAAGAAATAGTCAGAAAAGCCTGGTATTTGGATTGTATACATTTATGGTACCCATGGTTTTAGGGACTTTGACAGGACTTTTTGTCTTGGGTTTTTCCATATTGACTTCAGTGCTTTTGGCAAGTATGTTTGCTTCACATACATTGATCGCATATCCATTGATCAGTAAACTGGGGGTATCAAAGAGTAAGGCCGTGAATATCACCGTTGGCGGAACCATGATTACTGACACCTTGGCATTGCTGGTCCTGGCAGTAATAGTAGGCATGGCAACAGGAGAGGTAAATCCTGGATTTTGGATCAGGTTGTCCTCGTCAATTATTATTTTCGGACTGGTTATTATACTGCTTTTCCCGATTATTGGTCGGTGGTTTTTAAAGCGGGTTGCGGACAATGTTTCACAATACATTTTTGTTCTTGTGATGGTTTTTTTAGGAGCAGTGTTGGCGGAAATGGCCGGAATTGAAGCTATAATTGGGGCTTTTCTATCAGGATTGGCGTTGAACCGGCTTATCCCAAGAACTTCACCGCTTATGAACCGAATTGAATTTGTGGGAAATGCCATTTTTATCCCTTTTTTTCTGATCGGAGTGGGCATGCTTATTGACTATCAGGTTTTTTTTAAAGACTTGGAAACACTCAAAGTGGCGGCAGTAATGACTATTGTAGCCACTTTGGCAAAATTTGTTGCTGCTTGGCTGACCCAAAAAACCTATAACTTTACTATTGATGAAAGGAGACTGATATTTGGATTGAGCAATGCACAGGCAGCAGCAACGCTCGCAGCTGTTTTGGTGGGGTATAATATTATTCTTGGAGAAACAGTAACCGGTGAGCCAATCCGTTTGTTGGATGAAAGTGTGCTAAACGGAACCATCCTTATGATCCTGATTACCTGTACCATTGCATCATTTGCAGCGCAGAAAGGAGCAAAAAATATAGCGCTTGCCGAAGCCGCTGAAACGGTAGATGAAGAATCGGAAAATCAGGAAAGAATACTGATTCCTATTAACAACTTGGAGACCACCGATGAACTGATCAATCTTGGAGTAATAGTCAAGTCAAAGAAAAACCGTGACGGGTTATACGCACTGAACATTATAGACAATACCACAACGGATGGTTCGGCGGATAGGAAAGCAAAACAACTGTTAAATAAAGCAGCAATAACAGCCTCTGCTACTGATAATTTCTTGCATGAACTGCTTCGCTATGACCTGAATACGGTGAATGCCATTATCAGTGTTGTCAAGGAACATAAAATCAGCGATTTGATATTGGGGCTGCATCATAAGAAAAGTATTTCTGATTCTTTTTTGGGCAATCTTACAGAAGGGATTCTCAATAAATGCAATACGACCACATTAATCTATAAGCCCGCACAGCCATTTGCTACACTCAAAAGGCATATTGTCATCGTTCCCGATAAAGCTGAAAATGAATTTGGCTTTGCTTTCTGGCTCATTAAGGTCTGGAACATTGCTGCAAATTCGGGAGGTAAACTGGTGTTTTATGGAGGAACGAAAAGCCTGAAATTCATTAGGGATGTGCATTCCAACTACCCACTGGAATGTGACTTCAAAACATTCATCGATTGGGATGATTTTCTGGTATTGTCAAGGGATATCCGCCAGGACGACAACCTGATAATCGTATTTAGCCGAAAGGAAGGACTGTCCTATAATGATTATATGGATAAGATACCCGGCTATCTTAACAAGTATTTTCAGGAAAACAGCTTTATTTTGATTTATCCGATGCAGCCAACGGTGACGGATTCTTTACAAATTGACCTGAAAAACCCAACCTTATTGGAACCAATGGAGAAATTGGATGAAATTGGTAAAACAATAGCAAGAATTTTCAAAAGAAAATAAATAGTGTAACTGTTAGGGGAAATTTAAAAAATGCTCCGTAGGTAGGGAAAATTAGGCAACCAGTTGCTAACTGACGGTCATCCTGAAGATAAAGGGCTTATGATGATCATTCTCATTTGGCTAAAGATATTAAGCGAAACAGGGGGGGCTCCATCATTGCTTAAAAATGTCACATTTTTACAAAGTACACATGGAGCCCCATAGCTAATCCCTATTTTACTGGGAAATGGGACAAGGCTTTTTAAGGGTGGAAAACCCGAGCAATTACTTGAATTAGTAGAAGAAAAGACATTTCAGGCGAGACTAATACAACGACATTTACAAAGAAAAAGATAAAGAATGTGCTACCAACATCGGTTTTACAACTAGCTATATTCATTTTTAAGCATTGTGATATAGCAATAAAGAAGGAAAAGGTATCTTAAGATAAATTTAGCTCGGATCCACTAAGCCAATAAATAATGGGGCTTGGTAGGTATTCAGTTTACAGGTAAATTAAGTTTTAAACATAAAATGTGTGATCAGCCAATGAATATCAGAAAAGTAAATATCCATGACATCGAACAACTGAAGGAAATCGGAAAATTCACTTTTGCCGAAACTTTTGCTTCTGAAAACAGCGAAGAGAACATGAAGGAATATTTGGATAGCGGATTTTCAACAGAAAAACTGACTGCAGAACTGTCCGACCAAAATGCTGAATTTTACTTTGCGGAACTTGATGGAAAAACAATCGGATATTTAAAAGTAAATGTAGGACTATCCCAGACCGAAATTAAGGATAAAAACGCACTGGAAATAGAACGGATTTATGTGTTAAAAGAATTTCATGGGAAAAAGGTGGGGCAGATTCTTTATAACAAAGCCATTGAATTGGCGAAAGCAAAAGGTGTGGATTACGTTTGGTTGGGAGTTTGGGAACAGAATCCAAGAGCAATCCGCTTTTATGAAAAAAATGGATTTAAAGCTTTCGATAAGCACGTTTTCAAACTAGGGAATGATGAACAAACCGATATAATGATGAAGCTAAAAATGAAATAAATCCAGCAACTACCAATGGATATAAACAATAGCGGTTCAAGTGCAAACTTGAACCTTTTTTCATATTATTAAAGTATATTATAATCAGATAAGTAGTCATTTAAAATCCGCTATTGCCCATGAGTGAGACCGTTGTTGTACATTCGGCAAGACAAACCTTCTCTCTATACACTTTTATAGTATCAGCCGCTTGATTTTGACCTAAGTCAATGATTTATAAAATCTAAAATGGGAACTTTGACCTTAATTAATATCCTTAGAATGTTGACAGACTTAATTCGAATAAAAACAAAGTTGGATGATAAACAGATTGAAGAAGTCCTTTCATATTTTAAATCAATAAGTGTCAAGAAAAATATGCATTTGCTAGAGCCTGGCAAGGTGTCTAGTCAGCTATTTTTTATCAATAAAGGCTGTCTTCGTTTGTTTTATATCAATGAAAATCATCAGGTATTGACAAGAATCATGGCCTTTGAAAATACATTCCTAACCTCAATAGTTAGTTTTATTTCCAGAGAACCTTCAACTGAATACATTCAAGCGATCGAAGACTCTGAGCTTTTGGTGATTTCCTATGATCAGTTTACCCTATTAAGGAATTTGATACCTGAATGGGATAAAATGTATATACATATATTGGAATATGGGCTAACTGTTATCAATTCAAAGCTTAGTAGTCTTTTGACACAAAACGCTGTTGAACGTTATCTGACATTACTTAAAAACAACCCAGAACTCGTTCAACGTTTATCAAATTCGAATCTTGCAGCCTTCCTCAATATTTCCCCGGAAACATTAAGTCGGCTTAAATCAAAGATATAATCAATTATCTCTATAATTATCAGTACAATCATGAGAAGCGATGAAGTAAAAAAGGGGCATCAGAGAACTCCACACAGATCACTATTTAGAGCTACAGGATTAAAAGATGAAGATTTTGCAAAACCATTTATCGGTGTAGCTAATTCCTTTATAGAAATTATTCCAGGTCACTTTTTTTTAAATAGCGTCTCAAAGATTATCAAGGAAGAAATCAAAGCAAATGGGTGTGTACCTTTTGAGTTTAATACTATAGGAGTAGACGATGGTATTGCCATGGGGCATGATGGAATGCTTTTTTCCCTTCCTTCCAGAGAGATTATTGCCAACTCTATAGAAACAGTTATGAATGCACACAAGCTTGATGCGATGATAGCCATTCCAAACTGTGATAAAATTGTACCAGGAATGATAATGGGAGCTTTGAGGGTAGATGTTCCCACTATCTTCGTGAGTGGTGGCCCAATGAAAAAAGGCCATACCAAAGATGGTGTGCCTATTGACCTTGCAACAGCTTTTGAGGCAGTAGGCAAATTCGAGGCAGGCAAAATGTCTGAGAAAGAGTTACTGGATATCGAATGTAATGCTTGCCCTAGTGGGGGGAGTTGTTCGGGTATGTTTACGGCTAATTCTATGAATACGCTTATGGAAGCGATGGGAATAGCCTTACCTGGCAATGGCACTATACTCGCCCTCACTAAAGAGCGAGAGGAACTTTATAAACAAGCTGCAAGAAGAATTTGTGAAATAGCCAAAAGTAAAGAAGAAACCAAAAAATTCAAGCTGAGAAATATACTGAATGAAAATGCAGTAAGAAATGCATTTGCAGTTGATATGGCTATGGGAGGAAGTTCAAACACTGTCTTACATATGCTGGCTATCGCAAGAGAGGCATATGTTAATTTTAATTTAGAAGATATCAACCACATTTCTAAAAATGTGTCTCACATTGCTAAAATATCACCGAGTTTATCAACGGTGCATATGGAAGATATCAATACAGCTGGAGGTGTAAATGCGGTGATGAAAGAAATGACCAAAAGAAATGATGATATTTTAAAAGATAATCTAACAATAACGGGAGAAACAGTATTTGAGAAAATAAAAGATGCTTATATAAAAGATACTACTATAATACACACTATTGATAATCCATATTCTAAAGTAGGAGGTCTTGCAATCTTGTATGGAAACTTAGCAGATGAAGGGGCAGTAATTAAGACGGCTGGAATTACTGGGAATAGAATTTTAACCGGGACTGCCATCTGTTTTGATGGACAAGCTGAGGCCATTGAAGGTATTTTAGGAGGTAAAGTAAAAGAAGGTAACGTAGTTGTAATTCGATATGAAGGGCCTAAAGGAGGTCCAGGCATGCAAGAAATGCTAGCACCAACTTCTTTAATTATGGGTATGGGATTGGGAGATAAAGTCGCATTAATTACCGATGGAAGGTTTAGTGGTGCAACCAGAGGAGCTAGTATTGGTCATGTAAGTCCTGAAGCAGCTGAGGGCGGTATGATTGGGTTGCTCAAAGACGGAGATGAAATTCATATTGATGTAGATCAATATATTTTATCTGTAAACTTGAGTGAGGAAGAAATTAAAAAAAGAAGGGCTGAATTTATTCCAATAAAAAAAGAATTAAACTCCAGTTGGCTTCGTCAATATAGGGCATTAGTAAAGAATGCCAGTAGTGGAGCTGTTTTAAGAACAGACTTATTTTAAAGTAAATATTTTCTTAAAAGGAATCATATCAACCGTTAAAAAAACGAAGTATGCTGACGGGTGTAACAGCTAAGACTTCTATAGCAGATAAATCTTTTAAGAGAAGCTGACTTAACTTTTGGTGGGTAAACATCTTCGTAAGACAGGCTTGAATTTAGGGTTGAGCAATTGGTACTGAAAATTGGATAATTATAGGGATAGCTTTTCCCCGATTGGATGAAGAATGTTTCTTCATCCTACTATTCTTGGTATTTGTTATTCACGTTTTGCAGAACGAATTGCATTCCTTATAGCCGATGGTAGTAAAGAGCAAATAAACTATTATTCGGTACTGTTCTTGGATTACTTCTTTTCTAATGAAGGCTTCTTTGCCGGCGATATTGTGATGGAAACCCGTCAATGTCAATATAAGGGCGGTCAGTACGGCTTTCCCCATCCTAGAGGGATGAAGAAGTCATCAATAAATGTACAATGGCGCACATGGAGTGTCCGTCAGTGTACCATTTATAAGCAGCATTTGACTGTCAAAGAAGCAGTAACAAACAAAAATTGGAAATGAAGTACATAATACAAGCTATTGGCTTTCTGGGTGTAGGATACCTTTCTTATCAATACCCATTGTTTATATTTTTTTTACTGGCTATAATGGTTGGGATATTGGTGTATATGGGGATGGCAAGTGTCCTATGGTTGATCAGAAATAGGTTTTCTTGGCGACGGCTAAGGGTACCGCTAATCCTATCGGCCATGATAATGGCCTGTCTGGGATTTGCGCTCCTTAAACCATTGCCAGAGCCCATTGCCCAGACCCAAGAGGTAGGGGACGACCTGCGATATGCCCATAGTACTGACCAAGGGGACAGGATGGACTTAAAATTTTTTCTTCCACCATATAAGGAACAAATGAAAGCACGCGATAGCATGAGATTGGCAATGGTCAGGGAAATGATTGGAAAGGGACAAATAGAGAAGCCTTGGGACAAATTCTATGCGTCTTTTATCCTCCATCATAATCCCATGAAGGACAGTTCGTTGTATGAACTTTCCCATGATCTTGCGCGTCAGGCTGCTGCAGAACCGAACTTGGCAGAGGAATACCAGGTCCAGTGGCTGGCTAAGGCTACCTATGACCGTTGGATGCTTTCAATTGGTAAACCCCAAAAATATGGAACCCAGGGAAGAGTGAGCTTTTCTATTGAATAGCAAACTACGCTCTCTCTTCCAACCTGTCATGTCCCAGTATTGGCACTATTTTACCTTGGAGACAGATTGACTTACACCTTTAGCCTGTTTATTGATTTAGTAGTAAGAAAAGATAATAGTATTTGATTGTAGCTTCCTATCCGGGGAATTTGTAATTCGTTTTGGCGAACGAGTTATACTCATGGGCGCAGGAAATTGGACAGCAAAGGTGTAGTGGGAACACCAAGGAGACGCACTGAGAACCTCTAGAGAAGATTCGAATTTAACCTAGTGAAAAGGGAGGGCTTACTCTATAGATGCTCCGAGTCCCAGTAGAGGTATAGTAGAGGATACGTAGACTTTTGGCTTGATTTTTAGAAAGGATGGTACTTTTTGAAGTGTATGTTAACGATCGTTATATCCTATTTGATGTTTGAAATAATTCTACCTAAAAATGAAATTTATTTACCTTTAATTGGGTTGTGGCTCAAATACCTTTGTAACGTAATAAAACAAAGGACTTATGATATTCAATAATTTTAAGTTAGGAAAACTGGAATTACCCAATAGGATCGTAATGGCGCCGATGACCCGTACACGCTCAAGCAATGGTATAATGACAGACATGAACGCTGAATATTACCAACAAAGGGCATCTGTCGGGCTGATCATTACAGAAGGAACTTCTGTTTCTGCATCATCCATGGGGTATCTTTATGTGCCTGGCCTTTACAATGCGGCTCAGACCCAAAGCTGGAAAAAAGTAACGAATGCCGTTCATGAAGAGGGCGGGAAGATTTTCACCCAACTTTGGCATGTTGGAAGGGTAGCCCATATTTCTAATCAACCTAACCATTTTGACCCTGTGGCACCTTCGGCAATACAGGCAAAGGAAAGCACAGCATGGGGGATAGAGGATGGTAAGGAAGGCAGGGTGCAGGTATCCGTACCTCGTGCGTTGGAAACTGCGGAAATAGGGGAAATTGTTAAGGATTATGTTGCAGCTGCAAAAAATGCCATGGAAGCTGGTTTTGACGGAATTGAAATTCATGCCGCCAATGGCTATTTGATTGACCAGTTCTTAAACCCGTACACGAATCTACGTAAAGATGCTTATGGTGGTACCATTGAGAATCGGGCACGTTTTGCTTTGGAGGTAGTAGATGCGATAGCTACTGTGATTGGGCCTGATAGGGTGGGCATTCGGTTTTCACCATTTGGTACCCAGCATGATATGGCAATATTTGATGAAATTGAAGATACCTACCAGTATCTTGCTAGTGAATTATCAATTAGAGAAATTGCCTATATACATCTCCATGACCAAGGTGACTTATACAGGAACCATTATGGTTTCATCGAAAAATTCAGAAAATGGTATAAGGGAAATGTCATGTTTGCAGGGTTTTTAACCAAGGAAAGGGCATCTTCAATGATTGAGAAGAACCTGATTGATCTTGCGGCATTTGGACGTCCATTGATTGCAAATCCCGATTTGGTTGAGCGCTTTAAACATAACTATCCATTGGCAGAGGGCAAAAGGGAATTTTATTATGGGAATTCTCCTGAGGGATATATAGATTATCCCAAATATGAAAACAGTCCCTCGTTATTGTGACTACTAAATTGTAGTAGTTGATTTTCATGTAGAAGTAACAAGCGAATAGTAGGGTCAAGTCCTATGCTATTCGCTTGCTCTCCTAGGGAGGGATGTGTTTAAAGACAATAAATAATTGAAAAGTAAATTTTATTAGCCTGAAATAAATTATTTGATAAAATAGCTGACCATGGCCATATTAAAACAGTTTGACCCTTTGATTATTGAGGAAGTAGAGGAGTCTAGCTTTAGTTGTTCTCATCATTCTCACAGCTATTATGAAATGGTATATATCAATTCCGGTGAAGGGAAACATTTATTCAATGAGGATGTTGTGCCATACGAAAAGGGAAACCTGTTTCTGATCGCTCCTGGGGATTATCATTCTTTTCAGATCCATGAGCCCACACACTTTATTTATATTAAGTTTACAGAGTCCTATTTCGAAAGTAAGCAGCATTTGGCACCTGATGAATTCCGTGTAGGATCTCCGGAAATCCTAATGGAAATGAAATGGCTGAAAGAGGTAAAGATTTGTATCAAACCACCATGTGACAACATCTTGAAGTCAACAGTACATAACCTGGTGGCATATGACAGTTCCCTGGATGTAAGCAATTCCCCGATCGTTTATTACCAGCTACTAAGTATCTTTGGGATGATTCGTGAGATTTTAAGGGAAAGAAACCTAAACCAAAGTATGAATGGGGTAAACTTTGAGAAATTGCTTTCCTATTTACATGAAAATATCTACGATAGAAATAAACTTGGGGTCAACGTAGTGGCCAATAAATTCAACATTTCCACCACCTATTTTAGCAATTACTTCAAGAGGCACTTTAATATTTCTTACCAAAGCTATCTAGATCAATACCGTGTGTCGTTGATAAAAAAACGCTTGGCAGTAGGGGGAGTAAAACTAAAGGAAATAGCCCTGGAATTTGGGTTTGCCGATACCAGCCATCTGAGCAAGACCTTTAAAAAGGTGACGGGTCTGACACCAAAACAATACAATGGACAATAGGGCCTGCCCATTGGAAGCCGTCAGGAAATTGACAGGATCACTTTGAAATTAAAAATGGATAACAGAATTAAAATAGCTCATCTATATATCGAATTTCTAGAAATAGGAGATTCAGATAAAATCATTTCATTGTTTGCCTAAAATGGTACCTTGGAGTCTCCACTTTATGGAAAAATGAGGGCTACTTAATTTTACAAAGTGCTGCTTTCTGATACTACCCATTCAGCATTGGAATTGAAGGGAATTTTTAAAAAAAAGGCCTCCAATAGCCTCGCCTTATACTTTAATTACAAATGGACTTTGAAAAATAGGGATGCTAATAATTTTGCCCTTTATTTCACCTATGAATGGACGCTAAAGAGCAATCAAGTGGTGGAGTTTGATGAAAACAATAAGATCAAGCAACTGAAGATCATTTATGATACCGTTATTTTGAGGAAATTAGTGGAGGAATTGAAATAAATTACCCAGCTCTCGTAAATAAAGTATTGGTTGGGCCCCAGCCACTTTCAAAATATAAAGTTTTACTAAATACAGGAAGTGGGGGAGACACACCACTTCCTGTTTTATAGATGAGGTTAAGTGATTAATGCTTAAGAACTGACCTGCCTCTTGATTTGCCTTTCAAGACTTTGTTGATTTCATCTGAAAGTTCCTCTTTTGAAATCTCTTTGACCAGTTGGGTTAAGTTGGCCGGTTTCCAATCGCTCGCTAACTTTTGCCAAATTTCTTCCTTTTGAGCTAGTGGAATTTCTACTGAATCGATGCCTTGCAAGTTTACTCCCCTCAGTATAAAAGGGAAAATGCTGGTTTGGATTTCGGCAGAGGCGACCATTCCACAGCAGGTAACTGTCGCGCCATAATTGACAGATTTGATGATTCCTGAGAGGATCTGTCCTCCCACGCTATCGATACCGGCGACAAAACTTGGCCGCGACATGGCTTTTTTATCATACTTCGCTATAAAATCTTCCCGTAGAATGATTTCGGATGCACCTAAGGTGTGCTTAAAAAAGAAAGGTTCGTCTTTGGAGGTGATGACCTGTACCTCAAAGCCCAGCTTATTTAATATGGCCGTCGACAGGCTGCCTACACCGCCGCTTGCACCGCTGACAATGATTTTTCCATCACTTGGTTTTATACCGGTTTGTAGGATTTTAGCCACGGACAATCCAGCCGTTAGACCGGCTGTTCCATAGGCCATAGCTTCCTTTTCCGAGAGTTCTGACGGAAGTGGCAAAACCCAGTTTTCCGGCACCCTGATGTATTCACCAAAACCTCCCCAGGTATTCATGCCTAGATCGTAACCGGTGACTAAAACTTTATCGCCTGCAGTGAAGGCCGAATTTTGGGAATCGACGACTTCTCCAACCGCATCAATGCCTGGTATATGAGGGAAATTTTGCGTTACTCCTTTATTGCCCGAGGCCGACAGGGCATCCTTATAGTTTAATGAGGAGTAAGAAACCTTGACTAATATTCCTTCAGACGGAAGGGCCGTCAAAGGTAGTTCAGCAATTTGTTGGTAAAACTCCCCTTCCTTCTCCAGTACCTGAAATGCTTTGAATGTTTCTTTCATAACTTTTCTTTTAAAGGTAAATTGCACAGCGCAAATAATCAATGACTTACATTTTGTTCAGTAGCTTAATTTAAGTACAGATTTGCTGGAAATCAGGAGGATTAATTTATGGAAGAAATCGATAAAATTGAAGAAAACTGTCCATCGGATGCTTTTTTACAGGTGATCAAAGGAAAATGTAAAACCACTTTGATCATGTTGATCAAAAAGGACAGGAACAGGTTCAGTGAAATGAAGCGTACTTTACCCACCATCAGTGAACGGATGATTGCCAAGCAACTGGATGAACTGGAAAAGGATGGGATCATAAGCCGAAAGATATTCCCTGAGGTACCGCCAAGGGTGGAGTACTATTTGACCGACTATGGGGAAACCCTTTATCCATTGGTGCGGGCCATCAGAAAGTGGGGGTATAAGCATTTGGAGCGGGTTTAATTGTTTCGGCAGCTTCCCTGTTGTGAGAGACAAGGCGGTTTGCTTAACTGCTTCACTGAAAATAACGGTAAGTTATGAGACATCCATCGGTACCTTCAGCCGAATGGAAAGGTAAACCAATACATAAAACTCACCTGCGCGAGCCAGGTAGCCGATTAAACAAGAAGGAGGCTAAAAAAAATCAGCGACAAACCATGCTTCTATAGTACCAGTGTGATGATCAAAAATGTATACGTCCTATACCAAAAAGTATACGTGATCCACTTTCATTTTGACCGAACTTTGTATTGATGAATAGTTTGCAGACCTGATGCTTCAGCATTTGGTTATTTGAAGAGCATTTAAACCTAACAATTGGATATGAAAGTCATCATCACAGGAGCAACAGGTATGATCGGAAAAGGTGTTTTATTGGAATGCCTTGATCAAGATAATATTACCGAAGTATTGTCCATTTCCAGAAGGAGTCTTAGCATCAAGCATCCCAAAATCAAAGAATTGTTGCACGGAGATTTTTCTGAGTTCGATTCAGTACGTGATCAGCTGGAAGGCTATGATGCCTGTTATGCCTGTATGGGGGTGAGCTCAGCGGGGATGAAGGAAGAGGAATACACAAGACTGACTTATGGATATACCATGGCCCTGGCCAGGACACTTTTTCAAATCAATCCCCACATGACCTTTATTTATGTTTCAGGTCAAGGAACCGATTCCACAGAAAGCGGAAGTATGTGGGCACGGGTCAAGGGAAAAACCGAAAACGACTTGCTGAAACTTGGTTTTAGGCAGGCATTTATGTTCCGTCCGGGTATGATTATACCCGTAAAAGGAGTATCCCCAAGCAGCAAACTCTACCGGGCCCTTATCAATAACCTGACCTGGCTGTTGAAGTTGATGAAACGGCTGGCCCCCAATTCAGTAGTAGATTCCGCTCAAATCGGCCAGGCCATGATCACCGCTACGCAAAGTGGTTATGATAAAAAGATCATTGCCCCTGGGGATATACTTAAGCTGAATAAATGAAGGGGATAGTCCTTTTGGATTTTATTCCTCAACCGATAAAGCATCTAGAGGAATTGCCTCAAGAGGAAAAAAACAGCTTTCATCTCCTGTGCTTCGGATGGATCGGTAAAAGAAACCGCATGGGCTTTAGCCTCCGCAGGAGCGGAAGTCAGCATGGTGAGCAGAACAAAAAAACATGAAAAAACTAGTTAAATGGACATTTATCTCCTTGGGAATACTGTTATCCCTTCTCATTTTAGTAGGGGTTTCATTCCTTTACTTTAGTCCGCAGTTTGGAGGAAGCGCTAGTGAGCTCCAAAGAAAAGCCTATGCACAAACTGGACACTATGAAGACGGTGTTTTTCTGAATGATGAAAAAATCATCATGGAGCTAAATTGCCATAGCATCACCACCATGCTTAAGGAAATCATGAATCCAGATCCCAACGTAGCACCTGGCAAAAATATCGAAGTGCTTAATATTGCGCCCGAAAGTCTCTCGAAACTGTCTGATGCTGAATCAAGAATCACTTGGCTGGGACACTCTTCCTTTTTGATCGAAATCGAGGAAAAGAAAATACTGATGGATCCTATATTTGGGCAGTATGCGGCACCTCACCCTTGGTTAGGAAGGAAAAGGTTCAATAATGAAATGCCGATTACCATCGCTGAACTGCCCCAAATAGACGCGGTAATCATATCGCACGACCATTATGATCATTTGGATTATCCTTCTATTAAAGAACTGAAAGACAAGGTGGACCATTTCTTTGTCCCTTTAGGGGTCGCTAACCACTTGAAAAGATGGAAGGTGGAAGATAAGAACATATCCGAACTGGATTGGTGGCAGGAGCAAGAGTATGAAAACTTGAAAATTATCATGACACCATCCCGGCACATGTCAGGCAGAGGCTTGACCGATCAATCGGCAACGCTGTGGGGCTCATGGATCATTCAGGGCCAAGATATCAACATCTATTTCAGTGGTGATGGTGGCTATGGAAAACACTTCAAGGAAATCGGAGAAAAATACGGGCCTTTTGATGTGGCAATGATGGAGTGTGGCCAGTACAATGAGCTGTGGAGACAGGTGCACATGATGCCTGAGGAATCAGTGATGGCTGCAATTGATCTTGAGGCTGAACTGATAGTTCCCATACATTGGGGGGCATTTGCCTTGGCCACCCATAGTTGGACAGATCCTATAGAACGCATAACACAAGCGGCACTGAAAATGAATGTGCCCATTACTGCGCCCCAAATAGGGGAGCCTGTTCGTCTTGAGGATCCCGTGAACGTGCCGGTTTTCAAATGGTGGGAAAATATTTAGTTATCTTTATGTAAATAAGAAAAAATGAAAAAGCTGCTATTTAAAAGTATCGAAGAACTTCATGCTTACAGTGGGCTTTCCAAACCAGAAAATCCATTTTTCAGTGCAACGCACATCGTGCCAAACAATGTGCAGCCGGCAACTTGTGAGGAATCGGTAGAGTTAGTGAGCTTGACCTGTGACTTTTATAATATTAGCCTCAAAAATATTGTGTCCGGGGAGCTTATCTACGGAAAAACCAAGTACGATTGTAACAGTGGCTCCATGCTATTTACTGCACCTCAGCAAACACTAACGTTCAAAGGATTGGTATACAGTGCAGAAGCCTTTCATATTTTCTTTCACAAGGACTTTATTAGCGGCACAGATTTATATCACCAGATCAAAAAATACAACTTTTTTGAGTATCAGGTAAATGAGGCCCTGCATTTAACGCCCAAAGAAGAAGTCCTCATTAAATCAATTTTCAAAAATATCGAAAGCGAATTCCATAACAACCAAGATGAATTTTCTAAAGAGATTATTTTATCCCAGTTGGGAACTTTGCTGCGTTATTCTGACCGGTTTTATAAAAGGCAATTCCTTGACAGAAAGCAGATCAACCAAAGCATGCTCTCGCAGTTTACCAAAATCCTGAATGATTATTTTGATGAGGATTTGGTGGCAAGGTTCGGTATTCCCACGGTGGACTTCGTTGCCGGCAAGTTGGGGGTAAGTCATCGCTATATGAGTGACACCATCAAGGCTGAGACCGGAAAGACTGCGATCGATCAAATTAACCTTTTCCTCATTGAAGAGGCCAAAAATTTGTTGCTGGCTCCCCAAACTTCTATATCTGAAACAGCCTACAAGCTTGGTTTCGAGTATCCACAGTATTTTTCTAGACTATTCAAAAAGAAAACGGGAATGAGCCCCAAGGAGTACGTCGAATCAGCGTCCATGATTTGATTTTTGGTTTTCCAAAATGTTCAAGCCAAATATGGGAAATAAATTTGCTTGTACCATTTATTTAAAGATAGTGTATCCTCAAGATACAGCAAGATGTAGTTTTGTATACAAAACCATCTTTTCAGCCTCCGTAGTCGTTTGGAAAGGTGCTCGGGACTCGCAGCCTTAGGGTGTTGATTTCTATTGTAAACAATGGGAGAAGTAAGGCTGGTTTCAGAGTATATGGGGAGCTTAGTGGGACATTAAAAATGGAATTTTATCAGGGGGTTAATCGGTAATCTTATGGGTGGAGTTTGGGCAAAAGGCTAAGAATAGCTTTGTTAAAAAATGTTAATTTACTTGTAATTTTTTTTCTCCAATTATAAAATTGAAGCCGTATTTCTAAAGTGCTATCATACGATAAATAGGCAAGGATTTAACATTATTTATTTAATTCATAAATTTCACTTATTTATATTATGTCAGTAGTTAAAGTTTATAAAAGAGGCCTCAAAGGGGGCGTGTGCAGTTTATTCTCACTATTTGTGTTTTGCCTGTCATCTTTTTATTCTTTGAATGTATCGGCAGAAAGCATAGAATCAGGTTCTTCTTTTACAGCACGTTTGATCAATATTGAAGCGCCTGTTAATGAGGTTTTTCGTTACCAAACAACACTCCAGAACAATTCAGAAAAAGCACAGCGGTTTGAACTGAAATCAGAAATCCCAGAAGGATGGAGGGTCGTGTTCAAGGCCATGGGGAGCCAGCTTACTTCCATTAAGTTGGAACCCGGTAAATCTGAAAGCATCAGTGTTGAAATTAAGCCGGCCCATGCAGCAGAGCCTGATAGGTATAATATCCCTATAATTGCAGTTTCCGATGAAGAATCTTTGAGCCTTGAACTTGAGGCTGTTGTT
The DNA here is from genome assembly GCF_015533855.1 of Echinicola sp. 20G. GTDB lineage: Bacteria > Bacteroidota > Bacteroidia > Cytophagales > Cyclobacteriaceae > Echinicola. The sequence continues at coordinate 4,016,806 of NZ_AP024154.1, forward strand.
GAGGGATCATTTGATCTTGAGCTGACCACTCCATCAGGTAAGTTGAGTGGTGAAATTACCGAAGGTGAAAAAGCTGAAATTCACCTTAAGGTTAGAAATACAGGCTCCCTTCCGCTAAACGAAATATCCCTTTCATCCAAGACTCCACGCAATTGGGATATTACTTTTTCTCCGTCTGAGATAAAGCAGCTTGATCCCGGTAAAACAGCGGACGTGATAGCGACCTTGACAGTTCCTGACAAAACCTTGGCAGGTGATTATGTAAGTACCTTTACTGCAAAAAATGCCTCCAGTTCAAGTGCAGTAACTTATAGAATGACTGTAAGGACATCTATGCTGTCGGGAGGGGTTGGGATTTTGGTGATATTGCTTGCCATTGGTTTTGTGTATCAGCTAGTACGCAAATTCGGAAGACGATAGGATTATGATGGATAAGCGAATTATAAGGTTAAGTGGCCTTACCAAAAGTTATGGCACTTTCAAGGCTGTCAATAAGCTGAACCTTGACATCAACAAGGGGGAAATATTTGGTCTGTTGGGACCAAATGGAGCAGGAAAGACCACTACGATCCTGATGATGTTAGGTTTGACCGAGCCAACTGAGGGAACCGCCCATGTCTGTGGCCACAATGCGACAAATGACCCTATTTCCGTGAAAAAGTTGGTAGGGTATATGCCAGATAGTGTGGGTTTTTATGATAATATGACGGCATTGGAAAACCTCATGTACATAGGGGAACTGAATGGAATTCCAACTGATCAATTGGAAGAAAGAGCACTGGAAACAATGGAAGTTGTTGGACTTGAAAAAAAGGATGTTCATAAGAAAACAGCAGCCTATTCCAGGGGAATGAAACAACGTTTGGGACTAGCTGAAGTGCTCATTAAGAAGCCTCAGGTTATAATTTTGGATGAACCGACACTGGGAATTGACCCAAGTGGTGTAAAAGAGTTTCTTTCCCTGATAAAAAGATTGAGCAGGCAAAGAGGACTCACAGTGCTGCTTTCCTCTCACCATCTTTATCAAGTTCAGCAAGTTTGTGATCGGGTAGGCATTTTTGTGAAAGGAGAACTTTTGGTGGAAGGAAATTTGGATACGCTTTCCAAGGGGCTTTTTACTGAGAAAAGCTATGAAGTATGTATAAGGCTAAAAGATGAATTGGAGCTGCCCTGGAGTGATGAAAAAGCATTACTTGAACTGGATGATATACAGAAAGTAATAGCGGAAGGCGATAAAGTTGAAATTATCAGTAAAGAAGAGGTAACCCCTGAGGCTGTAAGGTTTTTCGTGGAAAAGGGGTATCGTGTTACGGGAGTCCATCAAAAAGAATATGGACTAGAGGATATTTATCAAAAGTATTTTGAAAACAATTTTAGGGAGGAGGTATATCAGTGAAAGCAATCATCAATTCGTTTGAAAGACATTATCCAACCTTATCAGCCGATAACCCTACCAACCCTTTTTGGGTAATGGTAAGGAAGGAGGTTTCCGGGCATATTCGTAGTTGGAGGTTCCTCATTTTACTGGGACTTGTTCTCCTTACGTTTTTTGGGGCTACTGCTGTAGCCTTGGCCAATCTAAGGGATGTTGTGGACAAGGTGAAAAATGCCGATCAGCTATTATTATACCTAAAGCTATTGACGACCACGGAAGGATCATTGCCACCTTTTCATGTATTTCTTAATTTTCTGGGGCCTATAATGGGGATAAGCCTAGGTTTTGATGCCATGAATTCCGAACAGCAGAATAGAACCCTGACAAGGATTATGGCTCAGCCAGTTTACCGGGACAATTTACTACTGTCAAAATTCCTTGGCGCCATGGTCTTGGTAGTTACATTGTTGTTCAGCCTTTCTCTTTTGATGATTGGTGGAGGAATGGTGATCACAGGGGTAATGATCGAGGCAGAAGAGGTGTTAAGAATTATAGGCTTTAATATCTTATGTGCCGTATATATTGGTTTTTGGCTGGGACTTGCTATCCTACTGTCCACCCTATTTAAGCAAGCTTCCACATCTGCCCTTACCGCAATTGGAATTTGGCTGTTTTTTACAGTTTTCTATCAAATTATCATCAATTTTGCTGTTAAGGCATTTGTTCCAAGTGTCAATGAAATGTCACAGGCTCAAGTGCTGCATTTCAACAAGATTATATTAAATCTTCTGCGATTGGCACCCAGTCAGCTTTATACAGACGCTACCACGACCTTATTGATGCCTTCTGTGAGAAGTTTGGGGCCTGTAACCATGGAGCAGATGGCAGGGGCTATTCCGTCTCCTTTGCCACTTAGCGAGAGTTTGATGATTGTTTGGCCACAGTTAAGTGGTTTGATTGCTGCTACCGTAATGTGTTTTGCCCTTTCCTATTATTGCTTTATGAAAAGGGAAATCAGGACATAATGCGAAATTTTGACCGAATTGGCTATTGCCTCTTTTATCATTGGTCCTCTATTTATGAATGAAACAAATAGAGGACCAATATAGGTATGGTTCTGTAATAATAAGTATTTACTCCTCCTTTTATGCAAAGCTATTCCGGTCAGGAAAACGGTCAAGGGCAAGTGAATGCTTCCTGTGGTCAGCACCCTTGGCCTTTATTCCTTCCCGTTATAAGGTGGCATCCAAGAGGAGTGAATGGGAAGATGAAGTTATTTCCTGTTAATATCCAAGACTTTTATAAATGGTCGATTAGACAATAAACTATTACTGTTTCAGCTGAAGATTTATTGTTTAATTCTATCATCAAAAGTCCATAATAAAAGATAATTAAAGTAATATCTATTTCTCTAGTTACTGTTAAACTTATCAATGGTAATATTTTGATAAAGCCTTTTGCACAGTTTTTAATTGGTTGGACGCTAATTTTACGTTAAACCACTTAAACTTATGTTAGATCATTTTTCTGACAGCCAACTCATTGAAGAAATAAGGGAAGGGAGCAAGACTGCTTTCGATCAGCTTTACCACAAGTATTGGGGTGCGCTTTATAAAGCCGCTTTTGCACGGTTAAAGTCCCAAGATATTTCAGAGGATATCGTGCAGGAAATTTTTATTGATCTATGGAACAGAAAGGAAAATTTGCATATCACCTCCTCATTAAAGGTATACCTCCTTACGGCAGTAAAATATAAGGTTTTTAGGCAGTTGGACCTTATGTATCGACATGAAAGTCTTGAAAAAGTGGAGAACTACATCAACAGCTCAAGCAACTTATTGGAGTTTGAGGAGGTTTATCATCTTATAGAAATCAGTCTGGACAAATTAGCTGAAACTCATCGTTTGATTTTTAAAATGAATAAAATCGAAGGGATCAGCGTAAAAGAAGTGAGTGAAAAAGTAAATATGGCCCCCCAATCTGTCCACAATATCCTCTCACAGACAAGCAAATTTTTGAAAAAGGAACTCAAAGGATATTACTCCATTTTTCTTTAATCTCTTTCCTCATGGACGTGATATTCTGTTAATAAATTGTAAACAAACCCAGGGTTTAATTCATTTTTTGTTAATGGTTTTCAAAAGTAAGATCAGGTGATTTCCTGCACTTACTAATGATGAACAAGCAAAATATCCCCATCTCGGCTGAAGTAAAAATTGTGCTTCACAAATTACTCAGGAACATTGAACTGAATCCAGATGAACTTCAACAACTGAACGATTGGTATGAAGATCAGGGGAAATCCATAGAGTTCATTGATATGTCGGACAATTCCCGGGAGACCAGAATGCTCGAGCAAATCAATAATAAACTTCATCAAAACAAATTATACAGAGAAAACCTAAAGAATGATAAAACCTTACCAAGGACATATCAATTAGGAAAGAGTCGCAACAATAGTTTTTCTTGGGTAAAGGCTGCGGTGGTCAGTATGCTTTTGATCGCATCAGCAATTTTGGTTTTGGGAGGGTATTTTTCGGAACGAGGTTCCAAAGCTGATCAAGTTAAATGGATCAGTTATGCCATGCCAGCGGGGAAAAAATCAAAAGTTAATCTTCCTGATGGCTCCATACTCTACCTGAATTCAGAAAGTGAAGTGAAGTTTCAGGATGGTTTCGGAGTTCATCACCGGGAGATCTTCCTCGAGGGGGAATCTTATTTTGAGGTAGCCAAAGATAGTATTCCGTTTAGGGTTCATACCCAGAAATTGGTGACAGAAGCAGTGGGCACCGCTTTTAACATCAACAGTTATGACCTATCGGCGATCAAGGTGAAACTCACTGAAGGTATCGTGAAGGTTTTTGTCCACCATGCTGCCGAGCCGAAAGAGATCTTTTTGGAAAGAGGCCAGGAGGTTACCTTGAGTGAGGGTGAATTTTCAGATGTATCCATTTTCAATTTTGAGCAGGCCATAGCTTGGAAGAATGGAGAAATTTGGTTGGAAGGGGACTCCTTAAATGATATGGTCCAAATTCTGGAAAGGTGGTATGATGTGAAAATTACTATTCAAAATCCTCCGGGTACAACCATGAAGTTTTCAGGGGTATTTAAAAGTGCCATGCTCACCCACGTACTCGAAAGCCTTGCCTATTCCTATAAGTTTGAATATAAAATAGATGATAAAGATGTCACCATAATCTTTCAATAAACAAGCAATGCCTATGTGAAAAAAGCCAGCAAAAGCTGGCCTTAAGTGGCAGTAGAAGAGTTTCTCAGGCCATTCTACTGACCATTGTTCCAATGTCTGTTAATCCATTAAAACATTACAAATTTATGAAAAAAATCTTACATGTTATTCGTATGATCAGCAAATACACCCTTATAGGTTTTGTGTTTCAGCTGGCCTTTCTGAACCTACTTCATGCTGGCCCCACTAAAGCCCAGGGGAGCCTAGATATTGAAAAAGTCAAGGTCAACCTTCAAGCACAGACTGTTCCACTTCCGGATATTTTAGAAAGTATCAGAACGCAAACGGACTTTACCTTTATTTATGATGAAGTATCTCCACTTTCTTCCATGGAAATATCAATTGATGCCAAAAATACGTCACTTGAAGCGGTGTTGGTCCAGTTATCCAAGGAACATAGGTTGGCATTTAAGCAGGTAAATGACCGAATCAGTGTGAAGCCCATAAAGGGTCTTCATTTGGGAAAATCAGTGGTAAGGGAAGTTGTTATTTCCGGAAGGGTAGTAGATGAGAATAGCGAACCCATTCCAGGTGTAACGGTGGTAGTAAAAGGTACTACTAATGGTACAACCACTGATTTAGATGGGAATTATAAGCTCTCTGTTTCGGAGAATGCCGTATTGGTTTTTTCTTTTGTAGGGTTTACGCCGCAAGAAGAAGCCATAGGAAATAGAGAGACTATCGATGTTGTATTGAAGGAAAAAATATCTGCCCTGAATGAAGTGGTGGTCGTTGGTTATGGAGAGCAAAAGAAAATCAACCTTACTGGTGCGGTAAACCAAGTGGGCAGTGAGGTGACAGAAAATAGGCCTTCTCCCAATCTTACCAGAATGCTACAAGGTGCCTTGCCCAACTTGAATATTAAAATGGTGGATGGAAGCCCGACAAGATCGGCTGCCTTTAACATCCGGGGAACAACCTCTATTGGGGCAGGAGGCGATGCACTAGTGCTTATTGACGGGGTAGAAGGGGATCCCAATTTGGTAAACCCCAATGATGTAGAAAGTGTGACTATCCTCAAGGATGCTTCTTCTGCTGCTGTATATGGGTCTAGAGCGGCATTTGGCGTGGTGCTCATCACAACCAAATCAGCCAAAGCAGGAAAAAGTCAGTTGAATGTAAATGTCAATCATTCAGTCAATAAGAGAACGGTGGTTCCTGACCTTGTGACCAATGGGTATCAGTGGGCCAAAAATTTTGATGAAGCTTTTTTTGGATGGTATGATTATAAAACACACCCTATTTCGGTCAACAGTACCTTTCCGTTTTCTCTGGAATACCTAGACCGTCTTCGTCAACACGATGAAGATCCAAGTCTTCCCAAAGTAGAATATGTGGAAGAGGTAGGAAGGTATGAGTATTATGGAAATACAGATTGGTTCAAGTACCACCATAAGGACAATATGCCCGCTACAGAGGCTTCCATAAGTGCTTCTGGAGGCAATGACAATGCCCGGTATTTTGTTTCTGGAATGTATTATCACCAAGATGGTATCTTCAATTACTCTTCCGACAAGTTTGATAAATATAACCTTAGGGCTAAAGGTGAGGTCAACCTCAACAATTGGTTGGTATTGGAAAATAATTTTGACCTGAGCACTTACACTTACGGTTATCCATTGCTGGCCAATGGTGATATTAATATTTGGCGATACCTCGCTGTACAGAGTTACCCAATGCTGCTTATGACAAACCCCGATGGTACCTATTCCCAAAACGGGGTTTATGTGGGAGCTTCGTTTTTGGAAGGGAACAGCAGGTCTGACCAAAGTAATTTCTTTGTAAGGAACACCCCCACACTTACAGCAACTCCTTTTGGAGACCTTTTGACCCTAAAGGCTAACTTTACTTTTTCCAAAAAATTTATCCAGGACAAAAGAGTGAACAATTATGTGAACTACAGTACGGCGCCCGGTAACCTCAATCGTTTTGGAAATAGCCTGTTGAGACAGTATGAAAATGAAAATACTTATTGGGGGTCCAATATCACTGCCCAGCTGAACAAAACCTTTAATGAAGATCATAATTTTGGCCTTTTGCTAGGGTATAATATAGAGAGTTCTCTCACAGAAAATAGAAATACCAGCCGGGATGGTTTGTTGGTGCCAGAAAAACCCGATTATAATCTACTTGATGGTTTGAACTATTCCATTACCGGAGGAGGAAGTGAATGGAAATACCTAGGTGCTTTTTATAGATTGAATTATAGCTATCACGACAAGTACCTCCTGGAATTCAACGGTCGCTATGATGGATCATCCAAGTTTCCATCCAATGAACGATATGGTTTTTTCCCTTCTGTTTCAGCTGGCTGGAACTTGTCTGAAGAGGATTTTATGGTCAATACAAGAAATTGGCTTTCCAATTTGAAATTCAGGGGATCCTATGGGTCTTTAGGAAACGGAAATGTGGCTCCTTACCGGTACCTGGAAACCATGTCCGTGAACAAATCCGGTGTTATTTTGGAAGGTATCCAAAAAGGATATACATCTATGCCGGGAGTTATTCCTGATGGATTGACCTGGGAAAGGGCTACTACTTTTAACGTTGGTGTGGATGCCTCTTTTATCGATGGCAGACTAGGGGTCAACTATGATTGGTACAATAGGATTACTTCCGATATGTTTACCTATGGACAACCTCTCCCCAATGTATTTGGAGCTACTGAACCCTATGGAAACTTTGCTGACCTTTCTACCAAAGGATGGGAATTTACCCTCAGTTGGAAGGACCAAGCTGTAGTAGGAGGCAAGCCGTTCAATTACAGTTTCAATGGCTCATTATGGGATAGCAAAGCTAAAATCACCCAGTTCAACAACCCAGAAAAGGTTTTGGGCTCAGGATATTATGTGGGGCAAACAGTTGGGGAAATTTGGGGGTATGTGACCGAAGGGTTCTTTACCTCGGAAGAAGATGTGCTAAACCATGCTGATCAGGACTTTTTACGTAATTCGAATGGTAATATCTGGCTGCCAGGAGACTTGAAATTTGCTGATCTCAATGAGGATGGAGTAATTAACCAAGGAGACAATACAGTAAGCAACCCCGGAGATAGAAAGATCATAGGAAATAATGCACCTAGATATCAGTTTGGGTTTACTTTTAATGCCAACTGGAATAATTTCGGTATTTCGGCATTCTTCCAAGGTATCGCCAAAAGGGACTGGTACTTTGCCCCGGAAGCGGATCTTTTTTGGGGAATTTACAACAGGCCGTATAGTTTTCAGCCAACCATGATGATGGATGATTATTGGACAGAGGAAAATCCGGATGCCTATTTTCCGCGGTTAAGAGGTTATACTGCGCTTGGCACTGGTAGGTCACTTGGCGCACCACAGACACGCTACCTTCAGGATGCAAGTTACATTCGCCTGAAAAACATTACAGTGGACTATACCCTTCCTACGCAATGGGTAAGCAAAATTGGTATGCAGCGGGCCAAGGTTTTCTTTACAGGACAGAACCTTTGGACAAGAACAGGCCTGAGCAAGCATACCAAAAATTTCGATCCTGAAATCATTGAGAACCCGCTTGGCGATATGACCAATGGCTACGGGCAGGGCGATGCTTATCCGATGCTCAAGTCCTACACACTCGGCGTTAACCTTTCTTTCTAACCACCAAACTGGATCATTATCATGAAAAATATATTTAAGTCAATTATTACGGCATTTGCTTTGGTACCTGCACTGGTCTCCTGTGAGGAGTTTCTCGAAACAGAACCGGTTGATAAACTTGTGCCAAACACTTTCTTTCAATCAGAGAAGGATCTGGAGCTTTATTCCAACTCATTCTACCAACGTCAAGTACCTGGTGGGCTGGCGGTGGTCCAAAGTGATGAAATGGGAGAGTTTACTTCTAAGAACCAATCCAATAATTTTATTGCAGGAGCTTATTCTTCTGTAGATGAGGGGGCATGGAACTGGTCGGACCTAAGGAATATCAATTATTTCCTGGAAAATTTTGACAATGAGCAGATTCCTCAGGAAGCAAGGGATCATTATGAAGGAGTGGCCAGGTTTTTCAGGGCTTATTTTTATTTCGATATGGTGAAGCGTTATGGAGATGTGCCTTGGTATTCCAAAACATTGGCTACGGATGATCCTGACCTTTATAAGCCAAGGGACCCTCGGGAAGCCGTCATGGATTCCTTGTTGGCAGACTTGGATTTTGCCACAGCCAATATCAGGGACACCAAAGACAATTCCTCTTCTTTAGTGACCAGACAGGTGGCGTTGGCCTTTAAGTCAAGGGTTGCCCTTTTTGAAGGTACTTACAGGAAATATCATACTGAATTGGGACTTCAAGGTTCTGCGAATGAACTCTTGAGAGAAGCAGCAAATGCGGCTAAGGCAACCATGGATGCACAGCGGTATCATATTTACAACAGTGGAAGCCCCTCTTCGGATTACCGCCAATTGTTTATTAGTGAAAATCCAGTATCCGAAGAAGTAATGTGGGCTGTGGTATACAACAATTCACTCAAAAGATGGCATAACATTACCTGGAAGTTCAACAGCGCCACTTATGGTAACCGCTGGGGATTGAACAAGCAATTTGTCAATACCTACCTTATGCAGGATGGAACGAGATTTACAGAAAGACAGGGGTTTGATACCATTCAGTTTGTGAGAGAAATGGAAAACCGCGATTATCGCTTGGCTCAAACCGTCCGTTCACTTGGCTATACAAGGGCTGATGGTAGTCCTGCACCTCCTAATTTTGGATATACCTATACAGGTTACCATATTCTTAAGTTCAGCCTTGATGATAGCAGGTTGGATGGGATTTCTGAATCCTACAATTCCGTTCCTTTGATCCGCTATGCTGAGGTGTTGCTGAATTACGCAGAGGCGAAAGCCGAGCTGGGAGAATTCGATGCAGGTATCTGGGAGCAAACCATCGCCCCTTTGCGGGCCAGGGCAGGAGTGGATACCGCTATTCCCGCTATGGCTGATAGCTACCTTCAAGAGAACTACTTTCCCGGTATTGATGACAAATTCTTGTTGGAAATCAGAAGGGAAAGGGCCATTGAACTTTGTTATGAGGGGTTTAGGTATGACGATCTTTTGCGATGGGAAAGAGGGGAGCTTATTGAAACCCCCTGGAAGGGAATATATGTACCGGGGTTGAATGAACCAATGGATCTGGACGGGAATGGTTCTCTTGATGTAGCTTTTGTGGAAACGGTTCCGGCTGATAAAGTTTCCGGAGTAATCTACTTTGTAGTGGATGGTACCAACTCCATATTGACGGAAGGAGATAAGGGACATATAGTTTGGAGAGCCAATGAGGATCGTCAGTTTCCTCAAAAGAAATACCTTCACCCAATCTCCAATACAGATCTGGTACTCAACCCGGATTTAGGCCAAAACCCAGGATGGGAGTAAATTTCCCTTTTGAAAGATAATCATAAGCACCAGGTCATGGGGAAGTTCCATGACCTGGTTGTTTCCCAATAAGATATCATCCCTATGAGAAATAAATTTCTGGTAATACTGTCCATAATAATGCAGTTTCTTGCTGTGGGAACTGCCATGGCTCAGAATAATAAAATCAAGATTCCGGACATTCCTGGTTTCTATACCCTAAAAGGTGATTTTCATATGCATACTGTTTTTTCAGATGGACATGTTTGGCCCACCTTCAGGGTTAATGAAGCACTTAGGGACGGTATGGATGTGATCGCAATCACCGAGCACATGGATTATGAAGGCTTTCCCGAAGAAATTGAAAGGGACTACAACAAAAGTTATGAAATAGCCTTAGAAGCCGCCTCTAAGAAGGGACTGATGGTCATTCGAGGGGTGGAGATTTCCCCTAGGGTACCGCCATACCACCATAATGCCATTTTCTTGGAAGATGCCAACAGCTTTCCAATGGGTTACATGGAAAATACCCACAAGCAGTTTGTTATGAAAGATAGCCTAACCAGAGAACAGTTAATGGCCCCATTCCTGGAAGCAAAAAAACAGGATGCCTTTGTATCATATAACCACCCCAGCTTTAAGTGGTGGGACAAAAAAGATACTTTACTTTTTACGGACTTCCATCATGAATTATTGGAAAAAGGAATTCTTAAAGGGGTAGAGGTAGTCAATTCCGGTAGGTACAATATCATAGCTCATAGAATGGCCATGAAGTATAACCTGACCCTGCTATGCAATACAGATGAGCATTATGACATGTATCCAAGGTATGCAGATACACACCGTCCCATGACACTGGTATTTGCCAAAGAGAAAAGCATTGCAGGAATCAAGGAAGCAATGGAAGCCAAAAGGACGGCTTTATATTTTGGTGATTATTTGGTGGCCAGAAAAAAGGAGGCATTAGCATTGTTTAACTCTTCAGTCTCATTTAATGCTGTAAAGCAAGATAGGGGTGGAGAACCTATCGTAGTGGTAACCATCAAAAATAAGAGTGACCTATTATTCAATATTCAGATAAAAAGTAAATTTGACATAGAAGAGTTCCCGTTGGGGCAATTGGAACTGGGCGCTAATGAAGAGAAGAAGTTAATTTTAAAAGCAGTCTGGAAATATCCGGAAACTACCTACCTCAATATAACCGTGGGAAATTTCCTTGTCAGCCCTGACGAAGCTTTGAACCTAGATTTGGAATTGCCTATTTTGGAAGAATAGCTTAATAAAGATGAACAGATTTAAAGGAAGGTTTGGGCTGTTATTTAATACTTGGATTGGTATTATTCTCTTACTTTTTCAAATGCCATTGCAAGCCCAGCACATCAAGGTGATGAGTTATAACATTCATCATGGGGCAGACAGAAATGAGGTTTTGACCTATAGGGAAATAGGTAGGTTTATTAAGTCAAGTGGGGTGGATATCGTCGGTTTACAGGAGGTGGACAGCATTTGTAATCGCTCCGGAAACAGTGACCAGATGAAAGTGCTTGCTGAAATTACAGGGAAAAAGTCAGTTTTTGGGAGGCATTTCGCTTTCGATGGTGGCGCCTATGGCTTGGGCATATTATCCAAATATCCACTTGAAGATATTAGAAATGATAGGATTACCAGTATCAGAGCTAATGGAGAAAAAGCCTCTTTGGCTTTGCTTTCTGCAAAAGTCCTACTTCCAGGCGGTAAGGCCGTTCGGTTTGCAACTGTGCATTTTGCACTTGATCAAGCTACGCGACTGGTTCAGGCCAAAGAAGTAATTGAATACTTGGGAGAGGATATTCCTGTTATACTGACAGGAGATTTAAATGCAGAACCAGAAACAAAGGAGATTGGTCTACTGAATCAGTATTTTGAACTTTCACAAGGGAATGATGCATATACCTTTCCAGAGAAAGACCCCGTGAAGAAGATAGACTATATATTGGTAAGTAAGGGTAAGGTTTCCAAAACAATGAAGAGTGTAGTGGTTACTGGAAATACTCTGTCCGATCACCTGCCAATTATTTCGGAGATTATCCTTGATTAATTGTTTGGGAGAAGAACTGTATTGAGGGTATCCATATTTGCAAAAGGAATGAAAAAACCATAATACTACATTACTGGTGAAAATTTTTTGGATTGGTTTTTCAATTTGGCCATATATCAAATTGAAAATATCATGAATGATTTATAGACTACTTATGGTTTTGGAAGAGTCCTTGAAGATCAAGTAGGAGTTTAATTGTTTAGTTGATTTTTTAGCAACAGCAGCAGCAAAAAGCCGTTGCTGTTTCTGTTTCTAATAAGGAACTGTTTGACCAGGTATTTATACTTGATTTTTTCTATGCGAAGGAATGCGCTGTTAATATATACTGTTAGTCCTCAATTTTGTAAATACCAATATGAGTAAATAAAATTCAATAATAAAATTAACTTTTTCGATGATGAAAGTGGAATTGTTAATATTGTTCTCAGGCCAGGTCTTCAGCATGGGGCAGGACATCCAAAAAGGCCTAAGACTTGGTTATAGTGGTTTTGATACTGAAGAGGTATCAATGGCTATGCGGTATTTGAATTGTGTGGACTTTGATAGGGAAGATTTAGGGAGCAATAAGGTGAAATTTCAAAAAAGAGATTTTTGGTTGATTTAAATTGTGTCAATGTACTTGGGCTGCGTTGAGCTATCAATTTGCATACTCAGGGTATTAGGACCAATCCAGTATGTGTTTCAAAAGCAGGATTTGAGTCGAATGGTCTTAGTGTAAAGTGGAAACTATCTCTAGGTAGGAAATGTATAAGCAGGATCTATCTAATGAATTTATATAATGAAATGAATAAAAACTAAGCTTATTGTGTTATATGTTTACAAAAATATTACATTTGATACAGTTTATATATAGTTTGTTTTGATAATGTGAAATGTGAGTAATCTGCCGAAATTCCACATTATGGTTTTTTACTGTTTTACATAATTCTTTCAGGAAAACATAATTAGTGAATAAAGTTTATAGATCTGGCTCTTAATGATTCATGTGAGTTAGATTGATTTTTTTGACTTTCTAAGAAAGGTAGCTTGGCTTTTCTCTTGAAAATTGTCCAGCTTTTAATGGCGCTTTATCAAAAAAAATGAAATAAGTCTAAGAGTGAGATTATGCTTACTTATTAGAATGAAAATAATAATTAGGCTGAAGAATTTATGGTCCAAAGAGTATCACGAAAAGATTTGACATATAATTATTTGAACAATTTTTAACAAAAACCAACAAAAAGATGGAAGAACTAATAGGAGTAATCAAAATTTTTGCAGGGAATTTTGCCCCAAGAGGCTATATGTTGTGTGAAGGCCAATTATTGCCCATAGCTCAATATAGTGCCTTGTTTTCTATTTTAGGAACAACTTATGGAGGCGATGGTAGGACCACTTTTGCATTACCCGATTTAAGAGGAAGAGCGCCAATAGGAACAGGATATGGGCCAGGACTTTCCGATAGAAGGTTAGGCGCAAAAGGCGGGTCAGAGACCACTACATTGAATGTGACCAACATTCCTTCTCACAACCATAGCGTGATTTCCCATGTAAAAGCCAGTAGTCAAAATGCAACTGAACAAGTGCCTGGTACCAATGGAGCAAACACCTTGGCTGCACCAATGGCAGGCGGAAGGGCTGCCCAAGGTTATAATAACCAGTCCCCTGATGTTGATTTAAATGTGTCTGGTGGTACTCCGCCATTGACAAGCAATACGGGAGGGAACATTCCCTTCAATAACATGCAGCCTTTTTTGGCCATTAATTACATCATATGTGTTCAAGGTATTTTTCCTTCTAGAAGCTAAAAGGTAAAGGGAAGCAACTAGGTACTGACCAGGTAGGGGCATTTACGCTCCTACCTTCACCTGTTTGCTTTGGCCTCCTATGGCTACCTCCTCTAATCCAATTCCATCTAGAAAACTACTACTACCTCTCCACGCAATTATTCAAACCGGGAAAAAGAACTTATGAAAAATTATTACTCTACTATTTTGACCAAAGGCTTCCTCTTCTTGGTCGTCGGATTGCTCAATCTCTTCCATGTCTATGGACAGAGTTTTACGGAGACGTTTGATGATGATCCTGGATTTTCCTCATCTAGCAATGATTTTACCAATGATGGCATTAGATTTCAAATTAGTGGTACTATGCCAAGTTACACTAATCAGACATCTAATAGTACGTTTTCTTTATCTGAGGGAGGAGGGAGCGATTATGCTCTTCAATTTGATGTCAATTCATCAACTGGAATCAATGAAATTATCATAAGTCTAGTTTCAGGGGGTAATTTTAGCCTAAACTCTTTGTCCTTTGATATTTTAGCTGATGCAAACATCATTTTTTCTACTGGCTCTGGAGGAAATGTGAGCTTCGTTTCAAATAATAGCTACGTTCTTAATCGAAACTATGACTTCTCATCTGAGACAGGCTTTGATAACATCTCAAGCTTTACTATTTCAGGAGGAAACATGGTTGTAGATTTAGATGATTTATCGTACACTATTAGTAGCTCGGGCAATGTTGATCCTACTATCACCGGCTTACCCACTGATATCACAGTTGGGGAAGATGCTGTATCTGATGTGTTTGATATTTCTGCGGCTACCATTAGTGATCCAGATGCGGGCAGTGGAGAACTCACGCTGACGCTTGAGGCTACAGGAGGTATATTCGATATTGCCAATGATCCAGGGATTGTATGGACGGGAAATCTTACCCGTGTATTTACCGCAACTGGTAACCTGACCAATCTTAATAATTACATCAATTCACCCACTAATATTTATTTCCGGCCTGATTCAGAACTCAATGGGAATAATGCCGCAAGCGTTAAAGTCTACATCAGCGATAATGGCAATACGGGCTCAGGTGGTGGAAGTAAACTATTAATGGGAACGGTAAATGTGGACATTACAGCGGTAAATGATCCGCCTAGTATTTCAATTCCTGCTTCTTTGACCGTGGATGAAGACGTCAGTACTGCATTGACAGGAATTAGTTTTTCGGATGTGGATGCAGGTTCCGGAAATGTCACAGCACAAATGAGTGTAGGGGCAGGAAGCCTTTTTGCCTTATCAGGGGGAGGTGTGACTACTTCAGGCAATGGATCTACTTCTATCTCACTGACAGGTACCATCGCTAATATCAACGCTTATATAGCAGGATCCAATGTGAAATTTCAGAACCAGTTTGGGAATTTGGCCAATCAAACACTTTCGGTTGCCATCAATGATAATGGCAACACCGGAAGCGGAGGAAGCATGAGTGATACAGGATCTATGACGATTACTATTACGGCAGGAAACGCATCGCCTACCGCTGCCGGATTTGTCGCGACCAATGGCCCTTACGAGAACCTGACCTATACTTTTTCAACTTCGGATTTTGGGTATACAGATGGTGATGGAGATGCCTTGGACCATGTCTTAATAGAATCCATTCCAGCTGCTGGGACGCTTTATGTGGATGCGGATAATAATGATATCTATGATGGAGGAGAAGCAGTGAGCGTAAACGACCAAATCAGCAAGGCCAATTTGGATGTAGGTAATTTACAGTATATCCAAAATGGCAGTACCAATTCCTCTTTTCAGTTTGAGGTCAATGATGGAACAGAAAATAGTACAGGAAATTACGTGGCTACACTGAATGTGAACCCTGTTCCTACTGTGACTTTAGCCATTACGCCTAGCACTAAAACTGAATCAAATACTACTCCAAGTGAAATAAAAGCAACCCTTTCCAATACCTATGGAATTAATACAGCTGTTGGCTTGAGTTTTAGCGGTACAGCTACAGGTTCCGGTGTTGATTATTCCACTAGTGGCACATCAATTACCATTACACCTGGAAATACCACAGGTACAATCAATGTGACCAATGTACCTGATGCACTGTACGAAGGCAATGAGACAGTAATCATTGACATTGCTTCGGTTAGTGGAGGAACTGAATCTGGAACCCAGCAGGTTACTTATACTATCGTAGATGATGATACTCCACCTAATGCTTCATTAGAAATTTTGAATATTTATAATCCTATTACCGATGAAAGTGGTGGACAGGCTTATGTCCGAGGTAAAATAGATGTAGTGGCAGGAACTACTATTACTATTCCTTTGAATTTTTCAGGTACTGCTTCAGGGGGAGGTACGGATTATTCCATTACTGGGTCTACCATTACACTTTCTCCCGGAGAAATCAGGGATAGTATTCGGGTAACTTCAATATTCGATGGTGTTGAGGAAGGGGATGAAACCATCATCATAGATATGGAAACTCCTACCAATGCTGTTGAAGATGGGGCACAACAAGTTACATTGACCATTAAAGATGAGGATATCACACCGCCTAGCGGATATTCGGTAATCATCGATCAGAGTGGAATCAATAATGCTAATGAATCTGCCGTAAGTTTCACCTTTGCCGGTGCGGAAGTTGGTGCTACCTATAATTATAACATCTCCAGTTCTGGGGGAGGTACAAATGTGACAGGTATGGGAACAATATCCACAGCTACTGACCAAATTACCGAAATTGACCTAAGTGGCCTTGGAGATGGAACCATTACTTTATCAGTTACTCTGACGGATACTTTTGGAAGTACGGGAACAACCGCTACGGACACGGAAACAAAGGATACTTCAGCCCCTTCAGGTTATACTGTTGGTATAGATCAAAGTGGGATTACTACTTCGAATCAGTCCACAGCCAGCTTCACCTTTGCAGGAGCTGAGGTCGGTTCGACGTACAATTATACCTTATCAAGTTCAGGAGGGGGGACTAATGTGACGGGAACTGGTACCATTGCAACAGCAACGGATCAAATAAGCGGAATTGATTTGATCGGCCTTGGAGATGGAACCATTACTTTATCGGTAATATTAACGGATACTTTTGGTAATGCAGGTAATGCTGCAACTGATACGGAGACAAAAGATACTACTGCACCATCAGCTTATACCGTTAGTATAGATCAAAGCTCTATTAATAATGGAAATCAATCATCTGTCAGCTTTACCTTCGCTGGGGCTGAAGTAGGAACAACCTATAATTATACTATTTCCAGTTCAGGAGGAGGGACCAATGTGAGCGGTTCCGGGACCATCGCAACAGCCACGGATCAAATAAGTGGAATTGATTTAAGTGGTCTTGGAGATGGAACCATTACTTTATCAGTAAACTTAACCGATATATTTAGCAACACCGGAAGTCCAGAATCGGATACCGAAACCAAAGATGCCACGGCCCCATCTGGGTACAGTGTCCAGATTGACCAAAGCCCGATAAATTCTTCCAATCAAACAGTCACAAGCTTTACTTTTGGCGGAGCAGAAATTGGATCAACCTATAATTATACTTTCTCCAGCTCTGGTAGTGGAACCAATGTGACAGGTTCAGGGAGTATCGTAACAGCCACGGATCAAATAAATGGAATTGATTTGAGTGGACTTGGTGACGGAACCATTACTTTATCGGTAATCCTGACCGATACCTTTGGTAATGCAGGAAGTGCGGTTACTGATACCGATACAAAAGATACTAGCGCACCATCTGGCTATAGTGTTCAGATTGATCAAAGCCCAATAAATTTTTCCAACCAATTGGCAACAAGTTTTACTTTTGCTGGAGCAGAAATGGGAGCAAGTTATGAATATACTCTATCCAGTTCTGGAGGTGGAACCAATGTGACAGGTTCAGGTAGCATTACTACAGCTACTGATCAAGTTACCGGGATAGATCTTAGCGATTTGGGTGATGGTACCATCACTCTTTCTGTTGCGCTTACAGATGCTGCTGGCAATACAGGTAGCGCGGCTACTGATACGGAGACAAAGGATACTACTGCGCCATCCGGTTATTCAATAAACATTGACCTTCTTGGGGAAATCATGATCAATGTGATCAACGAAACCACTATAGAATTTTCTGGCTCAGGAATGGAAGTGGGGAGTACCTTGAATTATTCATTTACAAGCTCAGGAGGAGGTACAGCGGTTACAGGAACGGAAACAGTTACTTCAGCATCAGAAACTTTTGATAATGGGGGAGCAGGTTATGACCTGTCCGGATTGGTTGATGGAACCATAACCTTAACAGTATCCTTGACTGACCCAGCAGGTAACCAAGGTACAAATACCACTGATACAGAAACCAAAGATGCAGGACCTCCTGCTGGTTATACCATTTCATGGGATGATAATCTAATCAATGCTACAGAGGCAAGCTCGACATCCTTCACTGTTTCCAATGCAGAAGTCGGTACATCGGCAAGTTACTCCATTTCAAGTAGTGGTGATGGCAATACGGCAACTGTTGCAGGTACTGCAAGTGTAAGCAATACATCTCAAACTGTAACCATTGATGTGAGCGCATTGACCAATGGGACCTTAACAGTTCAGGTTACCTTGACAGATGGAGGTGGAAATTCGGGCAGTACGGAATCTGATAATTCAGCTATGCTGGATCAAATGGTACCTAGCGGGTATTCCGTAACTTTTGACCAGGACCCTATTGATGAATCAAATCAAGGCTCGGTAAGCTATACATTTGCAGGAGCGGAGATCGGAACCACCTATAATTATATCATTTCCAGTTCTGGTGGAGGAACCAATGTTACCGGTTCAGGGACTATTGCGACTGCCACTGATCAGATTACAGTTATTGATTTAAGTGGTTTGGGAGATGGAACGATTACACTATCAGTGACCTTAACCGATGCTGCAGGAAATACGGGTTCGTCTAGTACCGATACCAGTACCAAGGACACCAATGAAGCCCCAACAGCCAGTGCGGTTTCTATAAATGGTACAATGACCGTTGGTGAGCAATTGAAAGGAACTTATACCTTTACGGATGCCAATAGTGATCCAGAAAGCGGTTCTACTTATCAATGGTACCGCTCAGATGATAATAGTGGCACTGGCAAAACAGCCATATCAGGGGCTAATGGCCAGCAATACACCTTGCAGGCTGCAGACCAAGGAAAGTATATCAGCTTTGAGGTGACCCCAAATGATGGAACTGATACAGGTACAGCAGTAGAAAGTGGTTTGGTAGGCCCAGTGAAGGTGGACCAGACCATTAGTTTCCCAAGTATACCAAACAAAACTTATGGAGATGTATCCTTCACTTTAGGTGATTCTCAGACGGATCAGGGCTTAACAGTGACCTATACAGCAGCTGATCCGACTGTGGTAAATATTACAGGTAACCAGGCAACAGTTCTAAAAGCCGGTAACACGCAAATCACGGCCATACAAACCGGTGATGGCGTGACCAATGCAGCTAGTCCTGTTGTACAGACCTTGACCATTAACAAGGCTGCCTTGACGGTAACTGCCAATGATCAGAGCAAGATTTATGGGTCCATAGACCCAGCCTTGACGGTAGGCTACGCTGGGTTTGTAAATAGTGAAGATGAGACTGTCCTAGGCGGCACATTGTCATTGAACAGGGCTGCAGGAGAAGAAGTGGGCAATTATACAATTATTGCTTCCGGTTATAATTCATCTAACTATACGATCAGCTATATGGATGGCAGCTTTGCAATTACTCAAGCAGCCTTAACTGTTACTGCTGATGATCAATCCAAAGTCTACGGAGATACTGATCCAAGTTTAACAGTGAGTTATTCTGGCTTTGTGAATGGTGATGATGAGACGGCATTGGGCGGTACCTTAGATATAAGCCGTGCAGCCGGAGAGGACGTAGGCACTTATGCGATCACGGTATCCGGTTATACTTCAAGTAACTATACGATTAGCTATGTAGATGGCAGCTTTGAGATCACGCAGGCAGCCTTGACAGTAACCGCTGATGATCAATCCAAAGTCTACGGAGATACTGACCCAAGTTTAACAGTGAGCTATACTGGCTTTGTGAATGGCGATGATGAGACAGCATTGGGCGGTACTTTAGATATAAGCCGTGCAGCCGGAGAGGACGTAGGCACTTATGCAATTACCGCTTCGGGTTATACTTCAAGTAACTATGCGGTCAGTTATGTAGATGGCAGCTTTGAAATTAGCCAAGCAGTCTTGACAGTTACTGTTGATGATCAATCCAAAGTCTACGGAGATACTGACCCAAGTTTAACAGTGAGCTATACTGGCTTTGTGAATGGCGATGATGAGACAGCATTGGGCGGTACTTTAGATATAAGCCGTGCAGCCGGAGAGGACGTAGGCACTTATGCAATTACCGCTTCGGGTTATACTTCAAGTAACTATGCGGTCAGTTATGTAGATGGCAGCTTTGAAATTAGCCAAGCAGCCTTGACAGTTACTGTTGATGATCAATCCAAAGTCTACGGAGATACTGACCCAAGTTTAACAGTGAGCTATTCTGGCTTTGTGAATGGCGATGATGAGACAGCATTGGGCGGAACTTTAAATATAAGCCGTGCAGCCGGAGAGGATGTGGGCACTTATGCAATTACCGCTTCGGGTTATACTTCAAGTAACTATACGATCAGTTATGTAGATGGCAGCTTTGAAATTACCCAAGCAGCCTTGACGGTCACTGCTGATGATCAATCCAAAGTCTACGGAGATACTGACCCAAGTTTAACAGTGAGCTATTCCGGCTTTGTGAATGGTGATGATACAACTGCCTTGGGCGGCACACTGGATGTTAGCAGAGCAGCCGGAGAGGACGTAGGCACATATGCGATCACGGCATCCGGTTATACTTCAAGTAACTATGCGGTCAGCTATACCGCAGGGAACTTCGAGATTACCAGGGCCACGCTGATGGTAACTGCCGATGATAAATCGAAAGTCTATGGATCAACCGATCCAAGTCTAACGGTCAACTATACAGGTTTTGGAAACGGTGATGATGAAACTGCCTTGGGCGGAACATTGGCTATAATCCGAGCAACAGGTGAAGATGTAGGCAACTATGCGATCACGGCGTCCGGCTATACCTCTGATAACTACTCGATCAACTATACCGCAGGGGACTTCGAGATTACCAAAGCAACCTTGACGGTATTGGCGGATGATAAATCCAAGGTATATGGATCAGTTGATCCAAGTTTAACGGTCAGCTACTCCGGTTTTGAAAACGGTGATGATGAAACTGCTTTGGGGGGAACACTGGCTATTAGCCGATCAACAGGTGAAGATGTAGGCAACTATGCGATCACGGCGTCCGGCTATACCTCGGATAACTATACGATCAGCTATACTACAGGCAACTTTGAGGTTACCAAAGCCACGCTTACGGTAACGGCAGATGACAAGAATAAGGTCTATGGATCAGCTGATCCAAGTTTAACGGTCAGCTACTCCGGTTTTGTAAATGGTGATGATCAGATTGCTCTAGATGGAACCCTGGCTATTGTAAGAACCACAGGTGAAGATGTGGGCAACTATGCGATCACGGCCTCTGGCTATACCTCTGATAACTACACGATCAGCTATACTACAGGGAACTTTGAGGTTACCAAAGCCACGCTTACGGTAACGGCAGATGACAAGAATAAGGTCTATGGATCAGTTGATCCAAGTTTAACAGTGAGTTACTCTGGTTTTGAAAACGGTGATGATGAGGCTGCTCTAGGTGGAACATTGGCTATTGTAAGAACCACAGGTGAAGATGTAGGCAACTATGCTATTACTGCAACAGGCTACAGCTCTGATAACTATACGATCAGCTATACTGCGGGGAATTTTGAGATCACACAGGCCACGCTGACGGTAACGGCCGATGACAAGTCCAAGGTTTTCGGAACTGCTGATCCTGCATTGACCTATGTTGTCAGTGGTCTTGTGAACGGTGATGGTATGGAAGTAATGGAAGGAAATCTTGACAGGTCTCCGGGCGAGGAGGTAGGCATTTACCCGATCAATAAGGGAAGCCTGTCCACAAACTCTAATTACCTCATGCAGTTCACTGGCGGTGAATTTACCATTGAAGCCAGAAAGATCGAGGAGGTCTACGAACCTGCTGCAGTGGAAGTAGCCTGGGGAGTGTCATATGATGAGGTGATCTTGCCGGAAACCGTTTTGGTACGTACCGAGGAGGATGAAATGATCAACCTTCCAGTTCGCTGGGACAGGACTGGTATTGACCTGAGGAACAGGGGTAGCTACACCATCAATGGGGAACTGGTCCTGCCAAGCAGTGTTTCCGAGGATGCGCCGAGCCCTTATATGGATGTCGTGGTGTTGCCAAAACCGGCACCAACGGACCTTCTATTGGACCACACTGAATTTGAAGCTTCGGTAGAAAACATTCAAATCGCAATAGGGGGCCTTGAAGTCATTGATCCGGTTGATGATGTGCATATGCTTGATTTGGTTCCTGGAGCAGGGGATAACCAATACTTCCTATTATCGGGCAGTGCGCTGTACTGGAGTTCCAACGAAGCCCTTGCCGGAAGGACATCGTTTACAGTGGTGCTCCAGGTAATGGATGCCGACGGAAATATTTTGGAGAAGTCCTTCACGATAACCAGGCTGCGGAAATCACTGGATGAAATCGAGATATACAATACGTTTACACCAAACCAGGATGGTACCAACGACACCTGGGGCATTGAAGAGCTGAAGTACTATACAGGGGTAAGGATCATGGTGTTTGAAAGAAGCGGGAAACGGGTTTTCCTGACCACTGATCCAGAGACCAGATGGGACGGAACCTTCAACGGAAAGGAATTGGCACCTGGGTCTTATTTCTGGGTGGTGGAAACAGGTGAGACCGACAAGGTAAGGCGTGGAACCTTAAACCTGCTTAGAAGATGATCGGTTCGAAAAAGTGCACAGTGAATTTAACCATCAAGAACAATGTCAAGATGAAAAGAACAGTTATTTATATCTGCCTAATAATATTTCTGGTCCCTTTTACCTCAACAGGCCAGAGCAGGAAGTACATCAGCCAGTTTGATTTCTTCCAAAGCTATTACAACCCGGGGTTGACGGGATATGAGGGCAGTACGATCCGTGGCTTTGTAAGAAACCAGTGGAGCGGCTTTGAAGGTGCTCCAAGGACGATGTTTTTCAGTGGCGAGCTGGATTTTGCAGAAATGAAAGGCACGGAAGACCCTGCCATGATGGGGAAGAATGCAGCCAGCCTGAACCTGTTGTTCGACAGTTATGGGGCATTTAAGGAGACAGGCCTGATCCTGGGCTATGCGAGCAGGATCCGTCTTACCGAAAAGCACAACCTTAGGCTGGGGGCAGGGGTAAGCTATACCACTGTGCAGTTGGACGGCAACGCGATGACCATTGAGCAGCAGGGGGATGATTTGCTGGGTCAATACATTGGGTCCTTCTCCGACATGCGGATCATGGACTTTAACCTGGGCCTTGCCCTGACCCACCAGAAGTATTACCTGTCCTATGCGATGCACCAGGTAAACGGGGGGCGTATATCCAGTGGTGACGAGTTCATGGAAGGGAGGCCTGTCAATTATATTGTGCAGGCTGGATATAGGGAAGCCCTGAATGACCATTTGGCGGTGATCGGCAATTTCTTTTTCAGGGGCCAGGAAGACCTACCCAACAATGTGGAGTTTAACCTGAAGGCATTGCTGATGGACAAGGTCTGGCTGGGAGCCGGCCACCGTGTTGATTATGCGAATAACCTCCAGATGGGCTTTTTGCTGAACAAGCTCAAGGTGGGCTATGTGTATGAGTTCCCTACCAATGGAAGCTATTTGCTTCCGGGCAATACCCATGAGTTTATGGCTGTCTTCAGCCTGTTCAGGTCCAACAAAAGAAACAGGCCGGATGAAGTATTGATTTGGTAATAACAAATCTATTGGACACAAAAAGCTCCCCGAATTATTTTGGGGAGCTTTTTTTTATCCTTAGTACGACCCAACTCCTGAACTTTTAACTCTATCCTTTTTGAGATTTGAAGCATCATCAAATCAAAAAGGATATGCCGGAATGGATTTCATTAAGCCCTGGTTTCTGGTGGGGGACAGCAGGCTTTTTCCTGGTCTATTATTCAGTGGTTCTTTCCTTGCTCTTCGGGCCTGTCTATTTGGCCAAAAGGAAAAGGACCAAACTTCAGGTTAGTCCCCCGGATTTGCCAACCGAAGAACTCTGGAGTTACTACCTTAGCTTGGAGACAGATTTAAAAAAATAGAGATTAAATTTGTTATCGTATGCAAGAAAATTTGATGAATCATTCAGGGTAATGGCAGTGGATCTTTCCTATGTCAAGGGTTCTTTGGCTGAAGCGGCCAAGGAGTTGGATTTGGATGCAAGCAGGTTGAGTAAATGGCGCCAGGACCCTCGGTTCAATGGCGGTAAAATCATGGCGGACAATCCCAAGCTGAGCACTGAAGAACAAGAAATAAGAATGCTTAGAAAAAGGCTCAAGGAAGCTGAACTGGAAAGGGATATACTAAAAAAGGCGGTAGCCATCTTTTCCAAGGGACATGTATTCCGTAGAGAAGATGTGCAAAGTACTAAAGGTAATCAGCAGTAGCTTTTACCACTTGATGTCCATGATGGAAAGCAAACGTCAGTTAAAAGTCCGGGAACTATCAGAGGAGATCAGGTCCATCCATAAATTAAGCAATTGTATTTTTGGCAGTCCAAGAATTACAGCAGCGCTCAATGATAAGGGACGAAGCATTTCCCGTTCCTATGTTTCACGCTTGATGAACAGAATAGGAATCCGTAGCAAGATCAGGAAAAAAAACAAGGTCACTACAGATTCTACCCATTCTTATTCGTTGGCAGAAAATCTTCTTCAAAGAGACTTTTCGGCAAAATCCCTCTCCCAAAAATGGGTTGGGGATATTACTTATATACGTACCGGAACGGGGTAGCTGTACCTGACCACAGTGATTGACCTTGCAGACAGAAAGGTTATAGGCTGGTCTTTCAGCAACGATATGTCAGCTGAAAGCGCTTCGGTTGCCGCTTTGAAAATGGCCATCAAAACCAGGGGTACCAGAAACGGGTTGATTTTTCATTCAGACAGGGGGATCCAATATGCCTGCAATGATTTCAAAGCGCTATTATCAGAGAACCGAATTTTGCAAAGTATGAGCAGGAAAGCTGATTGCTGGGACAATGCAGTGGCTGAAAGTTTCTTTAAAACACTTAAAAGCGAATTGGTACATCACAGGAAATATGCTAATCGAGAATCCGCAAAACTGGAAATATTTAGTTATATCGAAGGGTTCTACAATACAAAAAGGAAGCATTCATCTTTAGGCTATAGGACTCCTTCTGAAATGGAAAAATTACTGACTGAAAATAAATGTTTGGCAGCTTAAAGGTCTCCAATTTTAAGTTGGAATTCCAGGCTACGAATACAACCCTATTCAAAAGACCCATGGGGTAAGGGTAGCGTATAGAATTTTTTAAAATAGTCGCCATTCTAATCGTAAAATAAATAAAAAAGCCCCGTATTTAACATACGAGGCGATTTAGTGGGCCCACCTGGGCTCGAACCAGGGACCCCTTGATTATGAGACAATTTTTTGACTACTTTTCTATTATTGGTATATTTTGGTTGTCGCTGTAAATGAGTTACTTATGTTGTTTTTATTGCTTTTCTTATTACTTTGCTTACAAGTTTTGATATCATTTTGTGTGCAAATCGTGTGCAAATCTCAAATCAACTAGCCATGGAAAAGAAACTTGCCAAGTCTGGAAAACAGTTCGAAATGACCATCTATCTGGATACCCGAAGGACTAAAGCGGATGGATATTATCCTTTAAAAATAAAGGTTTATACCCCAATGCCCAAAAAGCGGAAATACTATTCAGTTGGAATGGATATGAACAAGGAAACCTATGAAAAGGTATTCCTATCAATTAAACCTAGAAAAGCAGAAAAGGAAATTCGCATACAAGTAGAGAGCTTATTACATAAGTATATGGAAGTGGCCAATATGCTGGACAATTTTACCTTTGAATCTTTCGAGAATCATTTATTTAAACCTGAGGGTGATGTTAAAGATGTTTTCTATTTGTACCAACAAAAAATAAAGACTTTAGAGTTGGAGAAAAGGGAAGCCACTAAACATACCTATGAGGCCAGTTTAAAAGCTATTAAGAAATTCCTAACAGCTAATCGACGAAAAAGGGAGCCCAAAAACCTTTACATCCAAGATATCACAGTGCTGTGGCTTAAGAGTTTTGAAAAGTGGATGCTTGAAAAAGGCAATACCAAAACCACCGTTGGGTACTATTTAAGAACGCTTAGGCATATATTTAACACCATCAAAAGTGATCATTATCCTTTTGGGAAAAATGGGTATGTAATTCCCAAGGGTACTAATAAAAAGAAGGCCTTGGATAAGCAGCAACTAAAATTGTTATTTGAAGGTGAGCCTGAAAACCAATTTCAACAGAGAGCAAAAGACTTTTGGTTTTTCTCCTACTTGTGTAAAGGAATGAATATGAAGGACATTTTGTATCTCAAGTGGAAAAACGTTAACGGTGATTTCTTGGAATTTGTGAGGGAAAAAACCAAGGATACAACAGACGATCAAATTGTTATTCGTGTACCACTTTTGAAGCACTCCAAAAAGGTGATCAAATTGTATGGAGTAACCAGTGGTGATCGTGAAGAATATGTATTTCCAATCCTTCACAAAGAAATGACCGAGGGAGAAAAGCTTAAAGCGAAACAGAACTTTACCCGCCTAGTGAATCAGCATATGAAGCGGTATGCCGAAAAACTGGGGATTAAGGAGAATGTAAGCACTTACACCGCTAGGCATAGTTTTGCCACCATGGCTATACGAAATAACGCTTCCATCGAATATGTAGGAGAATCCTTAGGACACGCTGATATTAAGACGACTAAGGCGTATATCAAGAGTTTCCTCGATGATGAAAGTGATAGGGAGATGATGGAGAAGTTGGTAGATTTCAATTAAAAAAGATGTGGTTATTAAGAGTAAAACCTAAACACGCTTAATAGAGACCTTTTCAATTAAATATTTAAAGTTAAGAGTACCTAGTTGGTGACCGCTCGGCACTTTTCTCAAACCAGTTTTTGGATGATTTTGAAACTTTCTGATGAAATCATTACTCAGAATAAAAGTTGATCGTCCCGTCAGCTGGAGCTGGCGGTACGTGGATCGAACTCTTTTGTGGATGAAATGGAAATGTTAGAGAAGTTAAATGTTTTCTATTAAGTGAATTGATTATAATATTATTGGTAAAGAATTAGTATAATACTTATATGCCAGGAACAAAATGTGGTTTATAGTTAATATATTCTTTTAAGGTCTTTGCAGGGTTTTCAACTCGATCTGGTAAGGGAAGTTTTGAAAATTGTTGGAAATATAGCAGGCAGGCATCTCTCCACCATTTTGCTTCTTTCTCCTGAATTTTCATAAAGGATAATATATGCTCATACCGTTCATTGTCTATTGAATTTTCTAGTGTCCTCCATTGTTTTATTGCTGTAGTCGTTTGGTCAACTCCTGCCTGATAATGGAGTGCGATCTCTTCCCATAGTGTTTTTCCTGACTGCATACGGTATGCCCATGGGAGATGGTGGAACCAAAGCAAGTATTTTTCAGGACAGGTCTTGGGATTGCTAAATTGTTTCTCGATGGAAGGAGAGTATTGGCTAAGGGCATCGCTACCAGAGGAGGTGCGGTCAAAACCAATTCCGTCCGCTCCTGCCTGATGATAATAAGTAGATGTCCAATCATCTCGGTGCTTGTCAGTGATCCACGGGGCTGGGCCATAATGATGGTCCCACCCCATGATATGGTGCAGCCCAAGCGGTGTCATGTAGTTGACTACAGCTTCGCGGGATTTGGACATTATATCTAATGTTGTACTTATGAATTTGGGGTCATTGCTAAAAGTCATTGCAATCCAATCTTCAGCGATTTTTTCTGAACTGGCATAAGGGTTCCATGCTAGCTTGCCGAAAGCATACCAGTTGGCTTGACCAAAATGATTTCCGGTCCAGTTTCTGTCTGACCCAATATTGGAAACTCCAGCCATGCCGCTTAATTGATGGTTTTCTAAGCTGCCATCTATGATTTTTGCTACGGTAGATCCTGCGCCTTTGCTATAAGTGTCCGTGTCAAGTACTTCTTCATATAGTTGCGATAGGTAGACCAAGTGAGTGCCTTGTCCAAGGTATTCTTGGGTGATTTGAAACTCCATCATCAGTGGGGTTTTGGGCATCGCTCCAAAAAGTGGGTGAAAAGGTTCTCTTGGTTGAAAATCTATGGCTCCATTTTTTACTTGTACCAATACATTGTCTTCAAATTCTCCATCCAAAGGCTGGAATTCATTATATGCTTGTTTGGCCCTGTCATCGGGTGTGTTTTCACTATAAACAAAAGCTCGCCACATTACGATGCCGCCGTATGGCTTCAAGGCTTTGGCCAATAAATTGGCTCCTTCAGCTTGTGTTCGTCCGTAGTTATGAGGGCCTGGTTGTCCTTCAGAGTCCGCTTTAACCAAAAAACCTCCAAAATTTGGTATGTAAGAATAGATTTCTGCCGCCTTGTCATTCCACCATTTTTGGACTTCTTCATCCAAGGGGTCTGAAGTTTTAAGTTGGCCGATTTCCATGGGGGCACTGAATCTAGCGGTGAGGTAAACTTTGATGCCGTATGATTCAAATGCTTTTGCTAAAGCAGCTGCTTTCTGGATGTAGGCAGCTGTGAGTACCAATGCGTTGGCGTTTACATTCGTTAGGACAGTGCCGTTGATTCCTATGGAAGCATTGGCACGGGCATAATCAATATACTGTTGGTCGATGTGGTCTGGAAGGAGGTGCCAGTTCCAAATGGAGGATCCTGCATAGCCTCTTTCTACTGTTCTGTCCAAGTTGTCCCAGTGATTCAGGACCCTGATTTTTGTTTTGGGGACAGAAACAATGTTTAAATCAACTATGCTTTGTTGAGTTTGTAGTAATTTGAGAAATTCAAATGTTCCATAAAGCAAAGCTGCATCAGCGTTGCCGGTGATTAATGTGATTGGCTGATTTTTGTATTGAATACTCTTTATGATAAAGCCTTCTTGGCCTAAACTGTCTAATTGATTTTGGCCAATAAACTCACCGATCCAAGGGAAGGATTCAGACGTGGCAATGACAATGTTATTTTTTTTAATACTCTTTTCAGTGAATTCAGGGGAGGTAGAGAGCATGCCTTTGAACGCGATGGAAAGTTCATTTTTGATGACATCGATCGTTGCTGAATGGTTTGGGATGGTGATTTGATGGATGCTGCTCAGGTAAGATTCAGCCAGCTCTTTATTTTCAATTTTTTCATATTGTAGCCATAGCTTGTATCCGTCTTTGGCAAGTAGATCAGTACTGTATAGGCATAGCAAGGCTAGGACGAAAAGAATGATTGAAGGTCTTTTCATAAGATTTAAAACGTTTATTTTGGGTTATTGAACTTACTTTCTTTAGGTTGTCTTTTGCCTCAATGAAGAGGATCTGACAATTAGTTCGGATCTTAAT
Organism: Echinicola sp. 20G; assembly: GCF_015533855.1. Taxonomy (GTDB): domain Bacteria; phylum Bacteroidota; class Bacteroidia; order Cytophagales; family Cyclobacteriaceae; genus Echinicola. The sequence goes on from NZ_AP024154.1 coordinate 4,046,280, forward strand.
GTAATAGTATTTGTGTTTTGTAATACTCCTTTGGAGTTGTCTCCCAAGTGATTGATGAGGTTTTTCATGGCTACCTCTCCCATTTCATATCCTGGGTAATGAGTAGTGGTAAGGTTAGGTTCGATTAGCCTAGAGATCATGTCATTATTAAAACCTACCACGGCGATGTCTTCTGGTATTCTAATTCCTGCTTGTTTCAGTGTTTGGATACAACTTGCGGCACATGCATCGTTTGAAACAAAAAGCCCATCTGGAAGTGTTTTTTTGCTTATTATTTTGTTAGCAATGTCCTCTCCTGCTTCCTCATTAAGGTCCGAATGGATCACGTTTTTTGAATTAAAAGGGATCTCATGGTCCATTAATGCATACTTATATCCCTTGAGCCTGTCAGCATATACATTGATCTTGGTGTTCCCCAGAACGTGTATGATGTTTTTGCACCCTTGTTCGATCAAGTGTTTGGTGGCATTGTAAGCGGCTTGAGTATTGTCGATTACAACCCCCGTACACCCTGAATTGCTGGCCACCCTGTCGAAAAACAATACTGGCGTGCCTTTATCTAGGAAAGGATTGAAATGTTCTACGTTTTCTGTGTTGCTGGCCAAAGAAACCAATAATCCATCTACCCGGCTATTGAACATGGTTCTGGCATTTGCTTTTTCTTTTTCGGAAGATTCAAGTGACTGACTTATGATAAGGTTAAACCCTGCATCATTGGCCACTTTTTCCATTCCTGCCAAAACTGAAGACTGGAAGGAGCTGTTTAGCCTTGGAACGATAATTCCAATGTTGTTGGTTTTTTTACTCCTTAAGTTGGAGGCAAAAACATTTGACCGGTAGCCCATTTGTTTGGCTGCATCAAAGATTTTTTGCTTTGTTTTTACATTTACCGCAGGGTGGTCATTAAGGGCTCTACTTACCGTAGTGGGAGAAACTCCTAAATCCTTGGCAATATCGTAAATAGTGATTTCCTTATTCATTTTCCAGGGTCCTTTCAATTTATGCGCAAGTCGCAAAATACTATAATCAGTTGCGGTTTTCTATAAATTGCAGCGACATTTTCTTTTAATGTAAGTTTTATGTATGCTCTTTTATCAATGGGTTTGATGGCCCAATTGCTTATTGTTGTCTATTGTTTGGTTGAATATAATTTATATTATTGATTTATGAAACCGATTTCATATATAAAAATAATAATGCAGCTAATGTTAGTGCCTTTATTTTTTTATTTATGTGGCTATAAATGCCATTTAATTCTGTTTTATGCTTTATTATTGTAATAATTTGAGCCTTAAAACTTAAATGATGATGTAATATTTCTTTTAGAACATTGTCTAAATAAAATTTCAAAAATGTGGGTTTATTTAATCGATTTAGCTTTTTGACTTATATAATGCAATATAATATTTTAATATTAGCTGAGTAATTGTTTTGAAAAAAACTCTGCAATCGGTTGCAATTTATGGTTTTTTTTATGAGGTTTAGAGTATCAATGCTTTCTGGAAAGATCCTCCGGTTAGAGGGGGGGTTTAGCTTTATATATTCAATTAATTTAAACCCAAAACAAAAAATGTATGGATTCAACCTTTACCAAGTGTGTTCGGTCAGAGAATGATAGAACCGCTGGCAATGAGTCATTAAAATGGATGATTTTATTAGTGTTTATGCTAGTTGGTCACCTTTCAATGGCTCAAAATGTATCAGTATCCGGAGTGGTACTGGATGAGAATGGAGTAGGGTTACCAGGAGCAGCAATACAAGAAAAAGGAACAGCCAATGGGGTCGTTACCGGTTTGGACGGAGAGTATAATATTTCCGTACAGAGGGGAGCCACATTGGTATATTCTTTTTTAGGGTATGCTTCTCAGGAAATAGAGGTGGGAAATCAGACTTCCATTGATGTGGAGATGGTTCCGGACGTAAGTTCATTGAAGGAAGTGGTGGTAGTAGGGTATGGTACCTTGCGGCAGGAGGCGGTGACGGGTTCAGTAGCATCAATCGGAGGCGATGAGATGCGTGAAGTCGCCTCTGCCAATGTGACACAGGCATTGCAAGGACGCTTGCCAGGTGTAAACATTTCGCAGACATCTTCCAGGCCAGGAGCTGCCATGCAAATTCGTATTCGAGGTAACCGTTCGCTTACAGCCAGTAATGATCCTTTGATCGTGTTGAATGGGATTCCTTTTGCTGGGTCGATTGGTGACATTAATACTGAAGATGTTGAAAGCATCGATGTTTTGAAAGATGCTTCAGCTACAGCTATTTATGGTTCTCGTGGTGCAAATGGTGTAATTTTGATTACCACCAAAAAGGGTGCTAAAGGACAAGAAGCCCGGGTAAGCTATAGTGGTTTCTATGGTCCTAGAACGGTTTTTTCTAAATACCCTATGATGGACGGACCTGAATTTATTGAGATGCGGGAAGCCGCAGGGATTTATACCAATGGAGCGGATGAGTCCAATGATGTTAATGCAGATTGGCAGGATTTGTTCTACAAAACTGGGGTGATGACAAGTCATGATGTAAGTGTTACTGGAGGAGGGGAGAAGAGCACCTATAGCTTTGGTTTGGGTTATTATCATGATGAAGGAGTTGTGCCAACCCAGCAATATGATCGGTTTTCATTGAGAGCGGCGGTTGATCAGGAGATAGGCAAATACTTGAGGTTAGGATTTAATTCCAACAGTAACTTTAATGAGAGTCAGGGATCCCAGGTAGGGTTGTACAGTACTTTAAGTATGTCTCCAATAGCTTCTCCTTATGAGGATGACGGATCATTGAGGAGAACGATCAATATGCCATTGGATGAGGCTTGGGTATCAACAAGGGAAGTGTTAGACAATATCGATGGACAATGGCTCAATGAAACGAGGTCTTACGCTACCTATAATGCTTTATATGGTGAACTTAAAATCCCTGGTGTGGAAGGGTTAAAATACCGTGTCAATCTAGGTTTGGACTATCGTCAAAGTAATCAAGGTGAATATACTGGAAGAGGTATAAATAGTTCCAATCCAGAGACTCCATCCACTGCGGCAGTATCTAACTCTCATACTTACCACTGGATTGTAGAAAATATCCTGACCTATGATAAGACTTTTGCAGATAAGCATATTGTCAATGTGACAGCATTGTATTCTTCAGAACAAAATCAATACAATCGTTCCAGAATGTTTGCAAGGGATATTCCGGCAGACCAATTTCAGTTCTATAATTTGGGATATGCAAATGGGGAGATTCAGATCAATCCTGATGATCAACAATACGAACTATGGGGATTGAAATCTGTCATGGGGCGTGTGATGTATTCTTACGATGACAAGTATATGATCTCAGCCACTCTAAGATCTGATGGTTCTTCAAGGCTTGCAGAAGGACATAAATGGCATACTTATCCTGCTGTATCAGTGGGTTGGAATCTTGGCGAAGAGCAATTCATGGACAATGTATCCTTTGTAAACATGTTGAAATTAAGGGCTGGATACGGACAAACTTCCAATCAGGCGATTGCTCCTTATGCTACCTTGGGAGGTTTAGGTACTAGACCGTACAATTTTGGTTCTGACACCTATGCCACTGGGTACTTTGTAAATGAACTTCCCAATCCTAACCTCGGCTGGGAGTATTCTGAGACATTAAATTTCGGGCTTGATTTCCGGATGTTTGACCATAGATTGTCTGGTACAGTAGAATATTATGTTACCAATACCAAGGACATTCTTTTGGGCGTAAATCTGCCAGGGACTTCAGGGGTAAGCAGCTACACCGCCAATATTGGAGAAACCCAGAACAAGGGATTTGAGGTTTCATTGAATGGGATGATCATTCAAAATGGTGATTGGAGCTGGGAGGCAGGAGTTAACCTTTATGCCAACCGCAACAAATTAGTGGCTTTGGCATCAGGACAGGAAAGAGATGAAGGAAACTGGTGGTATGTAGGATATCCTATCAACGTGATTTATGACTATAAATATGAAGGCTTATGGCAGGAAAGTGACCCCTACTTGGATGTTTTGGAACCAGGAGGAAACCCAGGGATGATCAAGGTGGCCTATTCCGGAGATTACGAACAAGATGGTACTCCCCTTAGAGCGATAGGCCCTTCTGACCGTCAGGTACTTGACCTTCAACCTGATTTTATGGGTGGTTTTAATACAAGGGTGGCCTACAAAAACTTGGATTTTAGCCTTGTGGGAGCCTTCAAAAGTGGCGGTCTGCTGATCAGTACCTTGCACTCGGCCTCTGGTTACCTCAATATGCTAAGCGGACGTAGAAACAATGTCAAAGTAGATTATTGGACGCCGGAAAATACAGGAGCTAGATATCCGGCTCCGGGAGGTTTGGCCAGTGGTGACAATCCTAAATATGGGAATACCTTGGGCTATTTCGATGCTTCCTACCTGAAAGTACGTACAATGACATTTGGTTATAATTTTGACCAGACTAGCAACTGGATGAATAAAGCAGGTATCAGCAGATTGAGAGTTTATGGCTCTGTTCAAAATCCTTTTGTGATATTCTCTCCATTCAATAAAGAAACTGGAATGGATCCAGAGACCAACTCTTATGGTGACGAGAATTCAGCCACAACAGGTACATATCCAAATCGATTGTTGACAATTGGTACCAATTCGCCAGCTACTCGCAATTTTATAGTAGGTATAAACTTGACATTCTAATTTAATTATGAAAAAGATACAAAAACATATAAAAACATGGATGAAAGTTGCCTTAATGACATTGCTTCTTACATCATGTGCCGATCTTCTGGATGAACAGCCTCGTAGTAATTTCGAACCGGGCTTTTTTGAAACAGAGGCTGGTGTTCTAGGTGGATTGACTTCCATGTACGCTCACTTGCGCTATATTTACGGACAGGCTTATTATTATAATACTTGCCAAACCGGAACAGATGAAGTGACCTATGCACAGAGTGCAGACCAAAACTTCCTAGTGATGGATTTGAGTGGCCAAGGGGTAATTGATGCTTCCAACAGCCGTGCAGATGTTGTGTGGAGTACTGCCTTTTCAAATATCAATACAGCCAGTGGGGTTATCAAATTTGGCGTTGAAGCGGGTGTTTCAGCAGAACTTATTGCTGAAGCCAGGTTTTTTAGAGCATTTGATTATTTCCTACTGGTACAAACCTTTGGAGGTGTTCCCTTGGATCTAGGATCAGGGGAATTGGAATTTAATACAAATCCTGTAAGAACATCTGTGCGAAACACAGTGTCAGAAGTATATACCAAGGCTATATTCCCAGACTTGATTGCAGCAGTAAATGATCTGCCAGAGGTGGGGAGACTGACAGGTACGGCCACTAAAACTTTGGCGCGACTTTACTTGTCTAAGGCCTATCTAACTTATGCATGGTGGTTAGAAAATCCAAATAATATTCCAACTTACCCAGATGTGCAGCGTGTTGATCCAGATGGTCATGACGCACAATGGTATTTTCAGCAGGCCTATAATGTTGCATTGGAAGGGATAAATAACCCTGGGCCTTTTGGACTGCAAGAAACATTTTATGATGTTAATTTTGCTCCGAACGATCGTAATAATGAATTGTTATTATATGCGGATCATACACAAAATAGTGAATTTTATAACGGAGGAAGCCTGACTTACGGAAGTGGTGGTGCTCCGGATAACTTTGCGGGCTGGATGATGACTTGGAATTATACCGTAATAAGAAGTAGTTCTTCCAGCTCCCAATGGGCAAATGATATAGAGTCCGTAAGGCGGGCAGCAGAGCAGGCTATAGGACGTCCATGGACCCGTATGTGCCCTACAATAGGAGCTATTACCAATACATTTGCTGATAAAGCCAACGATTCTAGATATGATGGTACCTTTACTACCGTCTATCGAGCAAATACTGACAAGTCGCCTTCAATCGGAGGCCCCATCTATAATGCTAATATGATGGAAGTTCAGGCAGGAGATGCTATCCTTACTTTTTTGGATGAAGACCCTGGCCAACCTATTACTTACCCAACGCCAACAAGTTTGGGAGGGAATATTGGAGCGGGGATTTTACCTGGAAGATCAGACTTTGTTATTGCGCCAAGTGGTGTTAGCAGGATCGTTTATCCTGGTCTTTGGAAATTAGGTCCTTACCGTACCGACAGCGGGGATGGGCTAGGACAGCCTAATGCAGGTAGCACTCGGCCTTTCAATATCGCTAAGTTTTCAGAGTTGTATTTTGTTGCAGCAGAGGCAGCTGCAAAAGGGGCCACTGGTCCTCAAAGCGCCCGAGACCTGATCAATGTTATTCGTGCCCGGGCCGGTAAATGGAGTTGGGATAATAATGAAAATCAAGAGAGAATTGAGGATAATAGTTCTGCAATGGTGGCTGCAACGCCTGCAACAGTTGACGTGAATTATATATTGCTTGAGCGCTCACGTGAGTATTTTGGCGAGGGCTACCGTTGGTATGATTTAATTCGAACCCAAAAATGGAATGAACTAGCAGGAACATACATGATTGGAGGCAGAAATTATGGGGATCATACTCCACAAACGGTTATCCGAACTATCGAACCTCATCATTATCTAAGACCTATCCCACAAGGACAAATGGACTCGATGGAAGGTGATAATGAAAGTTACCAAAACCCAGGGTATTAAAGTAAACAAATTCAAACTACTGATTGGTCCTGTTTATTTAGGTAATCAATGTTGAATGTAAATAAAATGAATTTTGGTACGTAAGGTTTATTCTATTTAAGCCTTACCGATTTTAGGGTTACCTTGCCGGGGAATTTCTCTCCGGTAAGGTTTTTTTAGGGCTGATGAAGAAATGAAAAAATATAAAGTCACCATGCCGATCATATTGCTAATCGTATTATATGCAAGTTTAGCTTGTGGAGATAAAAATACTGAAACTCCAGACCTTCCTATTGTCCCGGAAAAAACTTCATTATCCATTAAGGCTGACCTAGATGTTCAGTATCAAGAGATGATTGGTTTTGGCGGAGCATTGACTTGGTATTCAGCTGGGCTGGTGTCCAGTCCCAAGAAAGAAGAGCTGTATGAACTGATTTTTGAAGACTTGGGGATGGATATATTGAGGTTGAAAAATTGGTACTACCCCAAGGCCTATCCGGAGAATAAATCCCCAGAACTGATGGAAACGGAGGGTGATAAGGCCATGTGGAAAGCCAATGAAGAATTTTATACTGTTGCAAAATCTAGAAATCCTGAAGTTCAGGTATTGATGTCTTCATGGGGGCCTCCCGCATCACTTAAAAATAACAACCATTTACGGGAAGGGAAACTTAAAAAAAAGGACAATCGATTTATATATGCTGAGTTTGCCCAATATTGGGAGGACATGCTGAACCATATGACTTTTACACCGGATATTATCAGTATCCAAAATGAACCCGGCTATATCAATTCAGGGTGGACTACCTGTCAATGGTCTCCTCGAGAAACTCAGGAAATGGCTGGTTATGAAGAGGCATTGGAGGCTATTTGGGAGCAAATCAAAGACCGGGAAGATGCACCAGCAATCTTGGGGCCGGAAGCAGAGAACCAAACTGCTTGGGAAAATTTTACCCTCGTTATTAAGGATAAGGATTATTTAGACTATTTCGGTTGGCATCCTTACAGCTTCGACAAACAAGCTGATGTTGCCAATGTCGACTCTTGGTTTGATCAAATTGGGAATCAATATAACCAACGCCCCAATATTATGACCGAGTATTCAGGATTGGACTGGCTTAAGACGGCTAGGTTTGTCCATAGGGCCCTTACCGTGGCCAATAGCTCAGCCTATATTTATTGGGAATTGGTTTGGGGAGCTCCAGGTTATACCGAATATCCCATGATCAATATCAAGAGTTCAGGAGCGTATGAAGTGACTGGATATTATTATCTTATGAAGCACTTTGCAAAATATGTGGATAAAGGATATCAACGAGTTGGAGTTTCATCCAATGGGTCGGGTTTGGAAGTGTCCGCCTATTTGAATCCAGCTGCTGATCAAGTGACCTATGTGGTGATCAATCCAGCTGATGAAGAATTTGTCTGTCAAATGGAAGTTGAAGGAAAAACCGTTCAAACTATCCAAGCTTTTCAAAGTCTAAAAGGAAATTATGATAATCAGCTGCAAGCCTCAGAAGAAAGTGCAAAAATACTGGTCAAAGCGAGAAGTACAACCACAGTTGTAGTGGGGATATAATCAAACACAATTAGAGATTTTAATTCAGCAACCATATTACACCAAAATAAACCAACAGAACAATGGCATTGATCCAAACTTGGCGATGGTACGGGCCCAACGACCCGGTAAGTCTTAAAGATATCAAACAGGCAGGAGCAGCAGGAGTGGTTTCTGCCTTACACCAAATTCCCCATGGTGATGAATGGCCAATAGCGCTGATCATGGAACGAAAGCGGCAAATTGAAGAAGCAGGTTTAAAGTGGTCTGTGGTAGAAAGTGTACCAGTGCATGAGGCAATAAAAACCCGTAATGAACACTGTGAATTTTATCTGGAAAATTACAGGAAAACATTAAAGAACCTTTCTTTTTGCGGCATAAAAACAGTTTGTTACAATTTTATGCCCGTTTTAGATTGGACAAGAACTGAACTGGAATTGCCACTGGAGAATGGTGCCAAAGCACTTTATCTGAACTGGGTTGATTTGGCTGTGTTTGATATAAAGGTGTTGAAGAGAGCTGATGCATCGTCTTTTTACCAAGAAGCAATCCTAGAGCAAGTAGAAGAAAGGTATGCCAATATGTCCCCTGAAAAACTGGATGAACTTATCGAAGTTATTTTAATGGGGGTGCCAACTGAGGGGGGAGTTACATTGGAAAATCTGCAGGAAAGTATAGAGATTTATAAGGGGATAGGAAAGAAAGGGCTGCAGGAAAACTTGATCTACTTTTTATCCAGTATATCAACTGTATGTGAGGAAGAAGGAATTCAAATGACCATTCACCCTGATGATCCTCCATTTGCTATTTTGGGCTTGCCAAGAATTGCTTCTACCAAGGAGGATCTGGAGCATATACTTCGAGCGGTTGACAAACCCTTCAATGGAATTTGTTTTTGTACAGGGTCGCTTGGGGCAGGAAGTCATAATGACCTGCCTAAAATTCTGGATGCTGTAGGTGACAGGGTTTACTTTACGCATCTCAGAAATGTGAAAAAAGATAGGTTGGGTAATTTTTACGAATCAGACCATTTGGACGGGGATGTGGATATGTATGCGATTATGAGGAAGCTGGTGGAGTTGAATGCTAAAAGAGAACTGTCCATTCCATTCAGGCCTGATCATGGCCACCAAATGCTGGACGATCTAAATAAAGTGACCAATCCCGGGTATTCTGCCATTGGAAGACTTAAAGGCTTGGCCGAGCTGAGGGGACTGGAAATGGGAATAGCCAAAACTTTAATGATTCAAGAATAATAGCATCATGAATAAACTCAGGAACCTTAACTATTTTTTAGCTGCATTGATTTTCCTTTTGTCGAACTCCTATACAATGGCTCGGCAGGATAAGCATATTGTCAAGGAAGTTGGCGGTTACGGGCGCTTTCCCCTTGTTGATAACATAGCAGTTCCATTAATAGTGGATGCTGCTGCCGATGAAGGGGTAATGATCGCAGCCAAGAATTTTCAAAAAGATATCAGGGCTGTTACTGGCAAGGAGCCAGATTTAGAAAGGTCAAGTACCATCCCTGAGGCTCAAAATGTGGTCATCATTGGAACCATTGGGAAAGGAGGGCTTATTGATCAGCTGGTGGACTCTGGCAAACTAAAAGTATCCGGAGTTTCAGGGAAGTGGGAAACGTTTACTGTGGAAACCATAGACCAGCCTTTCCCAGGAGTAGAGCAAGCTTTGGTGATTGCGGGCAGTGATAAGCGAGGAACCATTTTTGGGATTTATGAGATGTCAGAGCAAATTGGCGTTAGCCCTTGGTATTGGTGGGCAGACGTTCCGGTAAAAGAAAAGTCGGCACTTTTTGTAATGAACACGAAACATAGTTTAGGAACTCCAGCAGTTAAATATCGGGGCATTTTTATCAATGACGAAGCGCCTGCATTGGCAGGTTGGGCAACGGAAAAATTTGGAGGCTTCAATCATCAGTTTTATGAAAAAGTTTATGAGTTGATTCTTCGGTTAAAGGGCAACTTTCTTTGGCCAGCCATGTGGGGAAGGGCCTTATATGATGATGATCCCATGAATGCGGCCTTGGCCGATCAGTATGGTGTGGTGATCAGTACCTCTCATCACGAGCCCTTGATGCGGGCGCATGTCGAGTGGAGCCGATATGGTGAAGGTGATTGGAATTATTCCACCAATGCTGAGCGACTCCAAGAGTTTTGGAGGACAGGGATTGAACGGATGGGAAATAACGAAAGTATTGTAACTTTAGGGATGCGTGGAGATGGTGATGAGCCAATGAGTGAGGAAAGCAATATCGCCTTGTTGGAAAAAATAGTTGAGGACCAAAGGGAAATTATTCGGAATGTCACCCAAAAGCCCATTGAAGCTACACCTCAGGTATGGGCACTTTACAAAGAAGTACAGGAATATTATGACAAAGGTATGCGAGTACCGGATGATGTGACCCTGTTATTGTGCGATGATAATTGGGGAAATGTCAGGAAATTGCCAGCGATAGGAGTAAAGCAACACTCGGGAGGATACGGGATGTATTACCACTATGACTATGTGGGCGGACCAAGGAATTATAAATGGCTCAATACCAATCCGATTCCAAGGATTTGGGAGCAGATGCACTTGACTTATGAGCATGGCGTGGACAGGATTTGGATTGTCAATGTAGGCGATATCAAACCAATGGAATTGCCTATCACGTTTTTCTTGGATTATGCATGGAATCCACAGCAATGGCGAGCTGATCGGCTTCCAGAATACACGACCCAATGGGCTCGTGATCAATTTGGGTCAGGGCTGGAAAATGAAATTGCTGAGATTTTGGACCAATATGCTAAATTCAATAGCAGAAGAAAGCCTGAAATGTTGGATCAGCTTACTTACAGTTTGACGAACTATCAAGAAGCTGACCGTGTAGTGGAGGATTATAATGCATTGGCAGCAAAAGCTCAGGAAATATATGATCAACTGGATCCAACCTACAAAGCAGCCTATTTTCAGCTGGTGTTGTTTCCTGTATTGGCCTGTTCCAATCTGAACGAGATGTACTTGGCGGTAGCAAAAAATCATTTGTATGCAACGCAAGGCAATGCACTTACCAATGAAATGGCAGAGAAGGTTGAAAGGCTTTTTGCCAAAGATGCGGAATTGGCTAAAGCCTATCATGAGTTGAAGGATGGCAAATGGAACCATATGATGGACCAAACCCATATTGGTTACACCTACTGGCAACAACCAGAAAAAAACGCCATGCCAGAGTTGAATACAATCAGTCTGCCCCAGCAGGGAAGTTTAGGGGTAAGTGTTCCAGGGAGCTTGGCATTTTATCCTGATCATAAAAGCGTAAGACTTTCTGAGTTGAGCCCTTACCAAGTAGAGGAGGCTTTTGTCATTCTTTTCAATCGAGGAAGTTCTTCTGTTCCGTATGAAGTAATTAAAAAGCCTGAGTGGCTTATGATCGAAAAGGAAAAAGGAATTTTAGTAGATCAGGAGCAACTCAAAGTGACTGTTGATTGGGATAATGTGGCGCTGGGAAAAGTAGAAGGAGAGGTTATTCTGCAATCGGCCCAAGATAAAGTAAGCATAAAGGTACCTGTCCATAAGTTCCAAGTGCCTGATGACTTTGAAGGGTTTGTGGAAAGTGAAGGATATGTTTCTATTGAAGCACCCCATTTTTCAAGGCAAGAAGCAATTGCTCCAGTGGAATGGCAAGTTCTTCCCGATTTAGGAAAAACAGGGTCAAGTTTGACTGCTTTTCCTGTGTCATATAAGGAGAAAAGCGAAGAGGATCTGCAGAATTTTGTAACCTATAATGCTTATTTTACATCGGAAGGGCCCGTGACCATTCATGTATACCTTTCTCCCACATTGAATTTTAAAAATACTCCAGAGGGTTTGCGGTTTGGCATTTCAGTGGATGATGAAGCCCCTCAGATTATTTCCATGCATTATGACGAAAGTGGAAAGCTTTGGGATAAATGGGTAGGTGAGAATATCAATATTCAGAAAAGTGAACATGTGATTGATGGACCCGGTGAACACAGTATCAAGCTTTGGTTGATAGACCGGGCTGTCGTCATTCAGAAAATTGTGATAGATACAGGGGGGCTCAAAGAAAGTTATTTAGGCCCCCAAGAAAGCTTTATGCATTTTTCAACATCAAATCCTTAAAAAACCATGATTTTATCAAAACAAATCCCTAGATGCCTGATCTTCCTTTTGATATTGTGTTCTTCAACTATTCAACTCAGAGCGGAAATTCGCCTTCCTCATTTGATCAGTGATGGTATGGTATTGCAAAGAAACCAAGAGATTCGGATTTGGGGATGGGCAGATGAAGGAGAAACGGTACAGGTAGAATTTCAAGAGTTCAAGGAGTGTGTGGTTACTAAAAAAGATGGAATGTGGGAGGCATTTTTCCCTGCCATGAAAGAGGGAGGACCCTATTTTATCGATATTTTGGGAAAGGATAATCATATTCATATAAGTGATATTTGGTTCGGGGATGTATGGATTTGTTCCGGTCAATCAAATATGGAACAAACAATGGCTAGAGTTGAGCCAATGTTTCCTGATGAAGTGAAGAAGGCAAATAACCCGGCCATAAGATACTTTGATGTTAGAGATGATTATAATTTTGAAAATGAACTTTTGGACGTGAAGGGAGGAAAGTGGATTTCAGCAAGTCAGAATGACATAAAGCAGTTTTCCGCTGTAGCCTATTTTTTTGCCCAAAAGGTACATGAAAAATATAATGTTCCAATAGGGCTGATCAACGCAAGTGTAGGTGGATCACCCATACAATCATGGATCAGGGAAGATGAGCTCAATCGTTTTCCGAAGGACTATAAAGAAGCAGTTCGATTTCAGAATCCGAACCTGATCAAAGAAATTGAACAACGTGATAGGGAAAGAAGAAAGGATTGGCTACTTGATCTTAGGAAAAAAGATCAAGGATATTCAAACCCTAAAGAATATTGGTATGATATAAACTATAAACCTGAAAACTGGGAAGATATGGCTCGTTTAAATAAACTTCCAGTGGTAGAAGGTAAATACCCTGAAAATGGCGTTTATTGGTTTAGAAAGGAGTTTTTTATCCAAAATAAAAGTGCAGAAGATATGGAGGCCTATTTATTGTTAGGGACCATTGTGGATAGTGATTCAGTCTATATTAACGGACAGTTTGTTGGAGCAACTGCTTACCAATATCCTCCAAGAAGGTATAGTGTGAATAAAAATGTTTTACGCCATGGGAAAAATGTTTTGGTCGCCCGGGTTATAAATGAAAGAGGCTTGGGAGGTTTTGTAAAAGATAAGCCATACCAAATTGAACTAAATGGAGAAATAATTGACCTAAAATATGATTGGAAATACAAGCAGGGAGCTGCCATGCCAGCTTTACCAGAACAAACTTTCATTAGGTTCAAGCCATTAGGCTTGTATAATGCCATGATAGCTCCACTAAAACAATTTTCAGTGAAAGGTGTGTTATGGTATCAAGGAGAATCCAATGTAGGGGAAGCCTATCACTACAAAGAACAGATGGCTGCTTTAATTGAAGGATGGAGAAAGGCATGGGATAAAACAGATTTACCATTTCTCTTTGTGCAATTGCCAAATTTTATGACACCTTCGCATGCCCCTCATTCCGGTACCTGGCCCCAGATTAGGGAAGCCCAGAGAAAAACATTGGAAATTCAACATACAGGAATGGCGGTGACCATTGATGTTGGTGAAGCGAACGATATTCATCCTTTAAACAAAAAGACCGTTGGCGAGAGGTTGGCCTTACAGGCTTTTAAAATTGCTTATGGAGAAACAAAAGGTGTATTTTCTGGTCCAACAATTAAAAAAGCTGAAATTTCAAATGATATGATAATTCTTAGCTTTGAGGATGTTGGAGGAGGTTTGGTAACTAGTGGAGCTGGTTATCCCGATGGGTTCGCTATTTCAGGCCAGGATGGAGAATTCAAATGGGCAAGAGCCAAGATATTAGAAAATAAGATCATTCTTGAATGTAATGATATTACTGATCCCAAAAAAGTCAGCTATGGATGGGCCAATAATCCAGATAGGGCAAACCTCTATAATCTGGAAGGTCTACCAGCTTCCCCGTTTGAGATTGAGGTTGAATAAAAGAGAAAATCTCTTTCAAACGTAATAAAGGCCACTGTTTTGGAAATAGTTAAGTTGGTGAAATGGTTAATTTGTGGATTTGGATATATTTATTCATTTTGAAATTGCTAAGTCGCGCTTCATTTTAAAGAGAAATGGTTAATTAAACATGTGTAAGTATCTAATAATCAATGATTTCACCTAAGTGAAATCGGATTTTGCCGAAATAATAAAATTACTCGCATTGTGTGGGCAAAATAGTCATTTTTTGATTCAATAAATTTCTGTAGTAAAACGCAATAACATGTGTAATTGACTGGTTTATAATTACTTGTGTATTTTTGTTTTCTGGGATATTTTACTTGTTGGGAGTATATTTAATCATACGAGTAACTTTAAACCCAACCAACCAATGAAAGATTTTATATGTAAACACTTGAACAGCATTTTAAACTACTTTGAATACTTTTTTGTGCTCCGATTTATTTTTTATCCCAATTGGAGTTTTGGATTAGCTTACTTGAATTCCTGACATTTCGATCGATCTATACATCTATATAAGTGTTTGCAGGTGTCTAACTGACGTCGATTCAACTCTACCTTACCTGTACCTTAAAGTTCCCAAATATTAACCTGGTGATGGAAGCTTTTCGGCGGCTATCCAAAAATTGAAATAATTATTAAAATAATTGAGGTTCTTTTTAAATCCCTTTCCCTCTTTATGTATGAAGAGGGATTATACTCCAATACTCCATCATGAAAAATGCCCAAAATAATACACTAAATGTAAATGAACCAGGATCTGCTAAGTTGTTGATGCAGCACAGTAAGGTGATGATAGCCTATACCGAGAAATCTGACAGCCACGTTTGGGAATCCTTTAAGCGAGGAGA
Organism: Echinicola sp. 20G; assembly: GCF_015533855.1. Taxonomy (GTDB): domain Bacteria; phylum Bacteroidota; class Bacteroidia; order Cytophagales; family Cyclobacteriaceae; genus Echinicola. The sequence continues at coordinate 4,061,430 of NZ_AP024154.1, forward strand.
GGAAAAAGCTTTTAACTACATATACAGAGAGCATGTAAGGCAACTGTATAATTATGGTATGCAAGTTTGCAAAGAAGATGAATGGGTGAGGGACAGTCTGCAAATGATGTTTGTGGACCTAAGAAAAAGGAGGAGTAGACTGGGAGAAGTGAAAAGTATCAAAGGCTATTTATTTACTGTTTTTCATCGGACACTTTTTAAGTTGATCAAAAGCAAAAGGAAAGGCATGGGGACATTTGTTTCCCTTAATAAAGAAGACAACAGTTTTTTCATAGAAGCCTCCCATGAGACCAAGCTAATAGCAGAAGAGTTCAGCTACGAAAGAAAAAATGACATTGAGGCGGCTCTAAATAAATTGTCTCAAAGGGAGAGACAAGCGATAATACTTCTTTACAGGGAAGAACTTTCCTACAAGGAAATTGCCGAGATTATGGATTTCAAAGAAGTGAAAACAGCCCGCACACTAGTATACCGCGCTATGAACAAGCTCAAAGGAATATTTAACGTTTGATAGCGAACTAATAAATGAGGCATTGGATAATGAAGATATGAAATACGACCAATTTGAAGTAGAGGACTTTCTCAATGATGAGTTTTTTATCCAGTGGGTAAAACATCCAGGGGATGAAACAGATCATTTCTGGCTAAAATGGATTGGAGAGCATCCAGAAAAGCTTCATTTAATTCAAAAGGCCAGAGAAATAATCCTGTTTATCGATTATAAGGACAAAAGCGTGCTTTCTGATAAGTATTATATGGATTTGTATGAAAATATTGTAGAGAAAAGCAATATCACAATACCTGACCATGAGGTTAAGTTTCCTTGGAAAAATTGGCATAAAGTAGCCGCGATCCTCATTGTAGTAGTTTCAAGTGTTTATTGCCTTCGGCATTTTTTATCAAATGACAAGATGATTTCTTCATCGGATGTGCCAGAAATGATCACCAAATGTAATCCTAGTGGTCAAAAAACAGGATTTAGGTTACCTGATGGCACAGTGGTATACCTCAATGCAAGTAGTAAATTAACCTATCCATCAGTATTTAAAGAGGATGAAAGAAGGGTGTCCATGAAAGGAGAAGCTTATTTTGATGTGGCAGAAGACAAAGAGCGTCCATTCATTATTGAGACCGGGGACGATATAATCAAAGTTTTAGGGACTTCATTTAATCTAGTTCATTCCAATAATGAATTGAAAGTAGCCTTGGTAAAGGGGAGTGTTGCTTATGAAGATGCAGAGGGAAATACCGTGAGAATTAAACCCAACCAGATGTTGGTCAAAGATAAGAATGGTAAAGTCTCCAAAACTCCTTTTGACATGCTGGAAGTAACTGGTTGGAAAGACAAATACCTGATTTTTAAAGATGATGGTTTTGTAGAGCTTAGCAGCAAACTTGAAAAATGGTTTGGTGTGAAAATAGTCTCTGATCTCAAGGTAGACAGTACTTGGTCATACTCTGGGGTATATCATGACAAATCCTTAGAATATGTGCTGGAAGGTATCAGTATCGCTTCGGATTTTGACTTTAAAATCAATCAAAAAAAAATAACAATTACTAACCCAAACAATAAATAACCATGAAAATAATTCACAAAAACACCAGTTGAAAGAAATGGCAGAAAAGCACGCTTTCCTGCCAAACAACCTTTGTGCCAATCGCCAAATCAGTCAAAGGTTAATTTCAAGTTTTATGCACTTAAAATCTTAAACAAAGTATGGAAAAATCAATACTTAGGCAACTTATTATGCTTTCCAAATATTTTGTGTGCGCTTTTATCTTTCAGCTATTTTTTACAGCTGTGCTAATGGCAAACACAAGTAAAGCCCAACTGAAAAGCTTGGATGATGTGAAGGTTACTATCCACTCACAAGGTGAAGGATTAGAACACATCATTCAACAACTGGAGAAACAGAGTGATTTCCAGTTTAGTTACAATAAAAGCAAAATCGCTTTTAAAAATATCCGATTGGATATCGATCGAGAAGAGACTCCATTATCGGATGTCTTACGGGAAATTTCAGTCAAATCAGATTTGAAATTTGTACGGGTGGATAACAACATTCATATCACTAAAAAGCAAAATGGAGAAAAGGCCGTAAAGGATGAAAATCCTAAATGGCTGGAGCAGATTTCAGGAAGTGTTGTTTCCAGTTCTGATGGAATGCCCATACCTGGGGTAACTGTAAGAATTGAGGGAACCACCAAAGGAACTGTCACTAATGTAGATGGAAAATTTACCATCGAAGTTAATGAAGGTGAAACCTTGGTATTCAGCTTCGTTGGTTTTAAAGAACAAAAAGTAGTGATAGGTTCTCAAAGCGTCATCGATATTGTTCTTCAGGAAGATCTTCAATCATTGGATGAGGTAATTGTAGTAGGTTATGCCGAACAGAAAAAGGAAACCATTGTAGGTGCAGTGACCCAGACCGATGGAGAGGTGCTCAAACGTACCGGTGGGGTTTCCAATGTTGGACAGGCGCTTACCGGTAACCTGCCTGGTGTGATCACCACATCAAGTGTGGGAACGCCTGGGGAAGAAATGCCCCAGATCGTCATCAGAGGGCAAAACAGCTGGAACGGCAATTCACCTTTGATTTTGGTGGATGGTGTAGAACGTCCTGAGTTTTTTGCCAATATGGATATCAATTCTGTAGAGTCTATTTCTGTCTTGAAAGATGCTTCAGCTACAGCAGTTTTTGGATCACGGGGGGCTAATGGCGTGATCATCGTGACTACAAAACGTGGCCGTGAAGGAAAGGCAGAAATTACGGCCAATATAAGCAGCACCATGAAGTCCGTTTCCAAACTACCAGGCAAGCTGGATTCTTATGATGCCATAGGGGTTAGGAACTTAGCTATTGAACGTGAGTTGTCTTTAAGCCCAAATAGTTGGGGGGAGATTATTCCACAGGAAATGAGATTAAAATACCGTTTTCCCGCCAATTTGGAGGAGATGGAAAGGTACCCGAATGTAAACTGGCAGGACGTGGTATTCAAGGACCAGGCCATGGCCTATAATGCCAATGTGGGCGTACGGGGCGGCACCGATTTCGTCAAATACTTTACCAGTATCGATTACCAGTACGAAGGTGATTTGTTCCGTAAATTTGAAACAGGAAGGGGCTATCAGGCTGGTTTTAATTATAATAGGATCAATTTTAGAAGTAACCTCGATTTTCAGTTGACACCAAGTACCAAGTTGGGGGTAAATTTGGGGGGGACTTATGGCGTTCGCCAATCTCCCTGGGCCTATGACTTCCCGGAAAGTTACTGGAACTCTGCCTATCGAAGTCCACCTGATGTCTTTTTGCCTCGGTACTCCGATGGAGCCTACGGAACTTATATTCCTGATGATTATGCGGTTACAAACTCCTTGTTGAACTTGGCTATCAGTGGCATTAATTATATTACCACAACAAGGCTTTCTACTAATTTTTCACTTGAACAAGATCTGGGAATGATCATCAAAGGTTTGAACTTCAGGGGAACCCTGGCTGTGGACAATTCTTTTCAGGAAACCAATAAGGGAATTAATGACCTGTATAATAGCCCCAATACCAAGTGGATTAACCCTCTTACAGGAGAAACTACATTCACAAATATCTTGGATCCCAATACCAGATTTGATTATGCAGAAGCAATCACATGGCAGGATCAGGCTGGGAGTGTAAACAATAATTCATCTCAAAGAAGGCTTTTCTATCAACTGCAATTGAACTATGCAGGAAGTATTGAAGGGACTCATAATTACTCTCTAATGGGGCTTTTAAATAGACAGGAGGATGCCATAGGGAGTGTCATTCCCAGTTATCGGGAAGATTGGGTATTCCGGGCCACATATGACTATAAGAACAAATACATGATCGAGTATAACGGTGCTTATAATGGGTCTGAGAAATTCTCTCCTGAAAACCGTTTTGCATTTTTCTCATCTGGTGGATTAGGATGGAATATTTCCGAAGAGAACTTTATGAAAAACCTGACCTTTGTGGACCGGTTAAAGCTTCGGGCTTCCTATGGGGAAGTAGGAGATGACAATATCGGAGGAAGGTTCCTGTTTATGGACCAATGGGCCTACGGGAACACTTCCCAAATGGGGGTGATTGGTCAAGCAGGAGAAGACAGTCCTTATACTTGGTTCCAGCAAAATGCAGTAGGGAATCCGAATGTCCATTGGGAAACAGTGTATAAATACAATATGGGATTGGAGTTCGGCTTTTTTCAAGGGTTAATTAATGGTAGTGTGGACTGGTTCCGGGACAATAGGGTGGATATACTAATGTCCAGTGGACGTTCAGTGCCTAGTTATTATGGAGCCACGGCGCCAGCAGCCAATTTGGGAAGAGTGGAAACCGAAGGCTATGAGCTTACTATAGGCCTAAATCATACCTTTGATAGTGGGATCAGGCTTTGGGGAGATTTTTCCATGACCCATGCTATCGATCAGGTTATTGATAGAGATGATCCCGAGCTACGGCCTGATTATCAAAAGAATGCGGGTTATCAGTTAGGACAATACCGAAGTCATATCAGTGCAGGCTATTATAATACCTGGGACGAACTATATGGAAGTCCTCAGCATAATACTAACGACATGGCCAAGCTCCCTGGAAACTATTATATCGTGGATTTTAATGGTGATGGTGTTGTAGATGCATTTGATTCTGCTCCTTACGGTTACTCCGGTGTACCTCAAAATACCTATAGCACCAACTTGGGGATAGAATGGAAAGGGCTTAGCCTTTATTTACAGTTTTACGGCGTGAACAACGTGACACGGGATGTTTCACTGAGTAGTTTGGGCGGAGGCTTGAACTTGGTTTATGACGAGGGAACCTATTGGTCCAAGGAAAATACGTCTCCTGATTCTCCTTTGCCTCGATGGCGGTCTCAACCTTCCAGCTATAATTACGGTCCTAGATACCTCTATGATGGATCTTATCTAAGATTGAAGAATGCTGAAATCGCCTATAATTTCCAATCTGACTGGGTAAGAGACATAGGAATGAGCAATATGCGATTATACATCAATGGCAATAATCTTTTGCTTTGGACGGACATGCCAGATGACAGAGAGTCCAACTTTGGGGGACCATCTTGGCAAGGAGCCTATCCGACTGTAAGAAGGATCAATTTGGGCCTTAATGTTACATTCTAAACGAGCCAATCCAATGAACAATGTTATAAAATCATTATTGAGGGGATCCACATGGATAGCAATATTTTTGATCGTTTCCTCTTGCGAAGACTACCTGGAAAGAGCACCTGAATCTATTATTTCTGAAGAGCAGGCCTTCCAAAATTTCACCAATTTCCAAGGCTATGTGGAGGAGTTGTACCATTGCGTGCCCAATTTTACCTTGTCCAATTGGGTAAGTTCTTGGAACTGGGGAGAGGATGAAATTGAATCCACAGCCGGCACTTTTACCTTTTCTTATAACGTGGACCGAGGCAACTTTTGGGCCTGGCAAGTAGAAAATGGTGCAGGAAACAATGGTTGGCTGGATGCCAATGGAGCCAATACAAATAGGGATCATAAAAACAAAGGACTTTGGCCACTTGCGTGGTATGGTATCCGCAAAGCCAATATGGGGCTGGAAAATCTTTCCCTGATGACAGATGCTACTGAAGAGGAGCGAGAGTTGATTGAGGGACAATTATTGTTTTTCAGAGCTTGGTTTCACTTTTCATTGATCCAGTATTTTGGTGGTCTGCCTTATGTGGACCAAGTATTGCCCAGTGATGAACAGTTGACGTTACCACGTTTAAGCTATCATGAATGTGCCGAAAAGGTTGCTCAGGACTTGGAAAGGGCTGCTGAATTGTTACCGATCAACTGGGATGATACCGCGACCGGGAGAAGGACATTGGGAAAGAACCAGCAACGGATCAACAAAATTATGGCCTTAGGCTATTTGGGTAAAAATTATCTTTGGGCAGGAAGTCCCTTAATGAATTCAGTATCTACAGGAAGCGATACTTATCATGTCGAATATTGTAAGAAAGCTGCAGATACTTTTGGCCAATTATTACAACTTGTGGAAAGTGGAGAAACCCAATATGCTTTGCTGCCTTTTGACAGGTATAATGATAATTTCTATACGATAGGACAAAACTGGGCATTGGCCGGAGGAACAGAAGCTATATTCAGGTCAGTGTATTACTCTGCCAATGATACACACTGGCGTATTTCAAAGCAGTATAAACCTACCTTCATGGATGAAGGTGACCCGACCAATTTATACCCGACTGCCAATTATGTCCATGATAATTTCGGGATGGCCAATGGCCTGCCGCTACCCGATGACATTACCCAAGCTGATCTTGAATCAGGTTATGATCCCAACTATCCCTGGAAAGAACGTGATCCACGTTTTTACAAGACGATCGTATTTGACGGTGTAAAAGTGGTCCAAGGTGCAATTCCAGATGCTAATCAGGAAGTTAATCGATATGCTAACCTCCATACCGGAGGTAGTTATAGAGAAGTGGTGACAGGAAGCCTATCGGGGTATGCCTCGCGTAAATTCTCCCCACTGACAGCCAATAAATACGATAGATCCTATGATTGGGGGTCTGCCATGCACATCAATGTACCTTATATGCGATTAGCGGACATCTACCTGATGTATGCGGAGGCCACTTTGATGGGCTATAATGCCATCGGAGCTACTTCTTCTACGTTCGGTAAAACTCCAGTTGAGGCAGTAAATACTATTCGTGACCGTGCTGGTATGGTAGGTGTCCATGACAAGTTTTTAGGCTCAGTAGATGTGTTTTTACGAGAATTGAGAAGAGAAAGGGCAGTTGAGCTGGCTTTTGAAAGACATCGATTTAATGATCTTCGCAGATGGATGTTATTTATCCAAGAGCCTTATACCATCAAAACTTCATTCGAGTTTGATCGCGCAGGGGAATTCAATACTGATGATCCTACCCAAAACCGAATTGTGAACATGAGGGAGGAGGTGATCATTGAGCGAAATTTCACTTCCAAGCACTATTGGCTGCCGCTGAAGCTGGCCGATGTAAGCCTTTATCCTGAATTAAATCAAAATCCAGGATGGTAAGTTGTATTACTTTTTTGATGATAAAACTTAATGAACTTAAATGATGAGATATATAAAAATTATTTCGGTATGCTATGTTTTCCTTGTGCTTTTTCCAATGCACTTGGTGGCGCAGGATGCCTTGAAGATTAGCATTGAGCCTTTGGTTAGGGCCAGCTCTGGGGACCCAATACGAGGAGCTATAGTGACTAGTGATCAGGATGACTATTCGGCCGTATCGGATAGCTTAGGAAACGTAAAGTTGGAAGTAACTTCCAATGCCTATCTGGCAGTGGAGGCTCCGGGTTATGAGACTAAAATCCTACAGGCACATCCAGGACTGGATGAAATTGTACTGTTTCCTTATCTGGAAGGAGAGGAAGTATTGGTTGCGTTTCAAAAGAAGGATAAGCGAGATCTCACAGGGGGTGTTTCCTACGTAAACATGCCCAAAATATTGGAGGAAAATTACATTACCTATCCACTGGACGGGATGGAAGCTTATGTGGGAGGATTCAATGGCAACCTATGGGGCAACAACAGTTACCTGACCCTGGTTGATGGTGTACCACGTGACTTGGGAAGTGTGATGCCCACGGAAATTGCGCAGATTACTTTCCTGAAAGGCGTCAATGCCATTGCCCTTTACGGAAGCCGAGGTGCCAAGGGGGTATTGTTGGTCACCACCAAAAGAGGCGTAGCCAATACCCAAACCATTGATGTACGGACCAATGTCGGTGTCAATGTCCCCAAAAGCTATCCCAAATATCTTGGTTCGGGTGAGTATATGAGCTTGTACAATGAGGCGCGATCCAATGATGGACTAAGCCCTTTGTATACTGAAGAGGATATCTATAATCATGCTTCGGGAAGCAATCCCTATCGTTACCCCAATGTTGATTATTATTCAGACGATTATTTACAAAAAGCCTTTACTCGCTATGATGCTACTATGGAGATTTCCGGTGGCAATGAAAGGGCACGGTATTATACCAATCTTGGTTTTTGGACAGAGGGTTCCGTGTTGGATTTTGGACAGGCTGCCGAAAACGCCAATGAAAGGTTCAATGTGCGTGGAAATGTAGATATCAACTTGAATGATTACATTTCGGCAAAAGTGGATGCGGCGGCCATCTTCTACAATGGCAAAGGAATCAATGCAGATTATTGGGGAGGATCCACCACTCTACGCCCTTACCGTTTTACTCCGCTGGTTCCGATCGATATGCTGTCCCCAGATGATGAGGTATCTCAAAATTATGTGCAGAGTAGCCAGCACCTGATTGATGGAAAATATTTGTTGGGAGGGACACAGTTGGATCAGACCAACCCCATTGCAGGAAGTTATGCAGGTGGATCGTCAAAATATACCAGTAGACAGTTTCAGTTTAATGCTGGCCTAGATGCCGATTTAAGAAATGTATTAGAGGGCCTTTCCTTCAGTTCACTTTTTGGACTGGATTATGCCACTTCCTATAACCTTTCATTTAACAATGAATATGCTGTTTACCAGCCCAGCTGGATCAATTATAACGGGGAGGACGAAATTGAAAGTTTGACCAGGTATGGTCAAGATGCCAGTTCCAAAACCCAAAATATCAATAATAGCTGGTTCAGACAAACACTATCTTTCTCTGGACAACTGAACTATCAGAAAAACATAGACAACAGACATCATGTATCGGCCATGTTGATTGCAAATGGTTTTCAGACTGGTGAATCCGGCCTATATCATAAGGTAAGTAATGCTAACCTTGGCTTGCATGGAAGTTATGACTATAAATCAAAGTATTACTTGGATTTTAGTGGTGCTATGGTTCATAGTGCCAAATTGGCACCGGGCAATCGGAATGCTTTTTCCCCCACCTTATCTATTGGGTGGAGGATCAGTGAAGAGGATTTTCTGGCTTCTTCCAGCATAGTGGATGATCTTAGGTTATCTGTTTCTGGAGGGATCCTCCATACCGACTTGGACATTGAGGAATATTACCTATATGAAGGAATTTATACTGATGAAGGCTCCTGGTACGAGTGGAAGGATGGACTGAACAATACCGCCACTGACGTAAGGAGGGGTGAAAACTTGGATTTGGCTATGCCAAAGCGGGAAGAGTTCAGCGTAGGACTGGATGTTTCACTATTTGATAAGTTCATTACGCTGAACGGGTCCTTTTTTACCAGCAAAATGACTGGATTGTTTGTACAGAATACCAATATTTATCCCAATTACTTTAATACAGGATGGCCAATATCCTCTTGGATTCCTTATATCAACTACAATAATGATCAGCGCACAGGGTTGGATTTCCAATTGAATTTGAACAAGCGCATTGGGCAGGTGGATTGGACCTTAGGCTTTTCAGGTATTTATTATGATACCAAGGCTTCCCAGAGGTCAGAGAATTTAGAGTTCGATTATCAAACTAGAGTTGGGAAACCATTAGATGGTATATGGGGACTTCAAAGCTTGGGCTTTTTCTCAGGAGTAGATGATATTGAGAACTCTCCGGAGCAGGCTTTTGGTGAAGTAAAACCTGGAGATATAAAATACAAAGACCAAAATGATGATGGTATTATCAATGCCCAAGATGAAGTTTATCTTGGTAGGGGAGGTTGGTCTGGCGCTCCGTTGACCATGGGCATTAACCTATCTGCTAAATACAAAAACTTCACCTTCTTTGCTTTAGGAACAGCCCGGACAGGAGCTTATGCGATGAAAACCGATAATTATTTCTGGGTAAATGGCGATGATAAGTACTCCGAAGTGGTCAGAGATAGATGGACTGAAGCTACCAAAGAAACAGCCACATTTCCACGGCTTACTACTTTAAATGGTGCCAATAATTTCCGCAACTCTGATTTTTGGATGTACAGTACGAACAGGTTTGACCTTTCTCGGGTCCAGCTTTCCTATACCTTCCCAAACAGCTTATTTGGTGAGCGATTTTTAAAAGGACTTGATATTTATGCCAATGGTGCTAACCTGTTGACTATTTCACCCAACAGGGACATTCTCGAAATGAATATTGGCAGTGCCCCACAGAACAGGTTTTATAATGTTGGTATCAAAGCGAAGTTTTAACTAGACCCAAAAATAACCATGAAGATAAAAATGAATATAAAACTCGTCATTATGGCCTTGGTGTTGACGACCAGTTGTAGTGACCTTATTGATCCCGCAGTGGAAAATATCCAGCGCAAGGACCTGATCAGGGAGAGGCCCAGTATGGTACAGGGGTTGTTGTTGAATGCTTATTTAAGGATTCCCACTAACGGTTATAACTTTAGTGAAATGGCCACTGATGATGCGGTCAGCAATGATCTTGACAATGGCTTCCTAAACATGGCCACTGGACAATGGGCGTCCAATTTCAATCCTGCAGACCGTTGGAACGCCGCCAATTCCGCCATACAGTATCTCAATGAGATGTTAGTGGAAGTAGGTAATACAGAATATGCTTCCAAACCTGTTGTCAATCAAATGTTTATGGATCGATTGACCGGAGAGACCTATGGTTTGAGGGCCCTTTTTATGTATTATTTGCTTCAAGCACACGGTGGAATAGCAGGAGGAGAACTATTGGGGGTTCCTATATTTTTGGAACCACAATCAGTAGATTCTGATTTTAATATACCGAGGGCAACCTTTGAGGCTTGTATGGCACAACTCTACTCAGATGTTGAGAAGGCCTTGGAGCTCTTGCCTATGGATTACTATAATATTAATAATGAATCACTCATACCTTCCAAGTACCGGGAAGAAGGCACCGGGGTAAATGATTACAATAGGGTATTCGGAGATGATGCCAAGCAGTTGGTGTCAGGTAGGATCGTACAGGCCATCCGAGCACAGGCAGCATTGTTGGCGGCGAGTCCTTCTTTTAATTTGGACAATGACCAGAATAAGTGGGCCGATGCCGCAACCTATGCAGGAAATTTATTAAATGATATCGGAGGGGTAAGCGGATTGGATCCCAATGGAGTGACCTGGTACAATAACAGGTCGATAATTGACGGCTTGGGAGCTGGAAACAATCCACCGGAAATCCTCTGGAGGGGCTCTATCGGCGGCCCTACCAATAACCTGGAAACGCAGAATTTTCCCCCTACGCTGTACGGTGAAGGCTTGGTCAATCCTACCCAGAATTTAGTAGATGCCTTCCCGATGGCCAATGGCTATCCCATTGGTGACCCGGCCTCAGGGTATGCGGAGGATACACCTTATGCCAACAGGGACCCAAGGTTGGCCCAGTTCATTTTGCTCAATGGAAGTACTGCAGGCCCGACGGGCGTTTCCATCAATACCGCCTTGGATTCGGATACCAACGATGGACTGAACAAGGTGGAAACATCCACGCGTACAGGTTATTATATGCGAAAATTATTGCGCCAGGATGTTAACCTCGATCCTGTGGCCAATACTGGGCAGCGGCACCTGCAGCCAAGAATGCGCTATACCGAGTTCTTTTTGATCTATGCAGAAGCAGCCAATGAAGCTTGGGGGCCAATGTCCAGTGGATCTTTCGGGTTCTCCGCCTATGATGTTATCAAGGCGATTCGTGAAAGGGCAGGTATTGGTGCTGACAATGGAGATGCTTACTTGGAGTCCGTAAAAAGTGACCCAGCTGCCATGAGGGAACTGATCCGAAATGAAAGGCGATTGGAGCTTAGTTTTGAAGGTTTCCGCTTTTGGGACCTAAGAAGGTGGGATGCAGACCTGACCGAAACGGCACAAGGGATGCGGATTGAAAATGAGAATGAGTATTCCGTTATCAATGTAGAAAACAGGGTTTATCAGGATCATATGATCTATGGACCTATCCCTTATAGTGAGCGATTGAAATTCAGTGCGCTTCAACAGAATACCGGTTGGTAATTGTTTTGAAAGCTATGCATAACTGGTTTTAAGTGAATTAAATTCAAAAACAATGAAAAAGATACCATACATATTAATAGCGATTGTCTTGATATTTTCATCCTGCGAGAATGAGGATTGGGAATTCCCGGACTTTGATTACCAAACGGTATACTTCGCTTACCAATTTCCTGTCCGTACGATCACTATGGGGGAGGATATTTTTGACACTTCCCTGGACAATGAAGGAAAATTTAAACTAATGGTTACAACAGGAGGAGTTTATTCTTCACCCAATGATGTATCTGTTCAGATAGAAGTGGACGAGTCTTTGGCAGAAGGACTGTTATTTGAAGAAGGAGGTGACGAAATAGAAATATTGTCATCAGAATATTACCAACTAAACACAGAGACGGTGATCATTCCCAGAGGAGAGATAGCCGGAGGAGTTGAAGTACAGTTGACCGGGGCTTTTTTCAATGACCCAAGGGCCATCAAAAAAACCTTTGTATTACCGGTCAGGATTACCAATGTTACCAATGCTGACTCTGTGCTATCCGGTATACCGATAGTGGAAAATCCTAAAAGGGCGATAGCTGATGACTGGTTTCCAGCACCAAAGGATTTTACCTTATATGCCCTTAAATATGTGAATGAATGGCATGGGAATTACCTCCGTAGAGGAAGGGATATCATTACGGGAAAAGAAGTGGGGGTAGTCGATGAAACCATTACCAGACGTGAGGAAAGTGTGGAATATGATGAGATCAATGAATTGCTTACCCAATCCCTTTCTCAGGTTTTGTTCCCCTTGACCTTTTCGGGTGAGGGAGGTGAAAATATTACCGCCGACTTGTTGTTGACTTTTGATAGTGAGGGTAATTGCTCCGTTTCTGCCGCACATGGTGGGTACACCGCATCCGGTAGTGGAAGATTTGTGAAAGATGGGGAAAAGTCAAGTTGGGGAAATGAAGACAGAGATGCTGTATATCTGGAATATGAGGTTGATTTGCCCCAAATGCATGTGGCCTCAATGGATACCTTGGTGCTTAGGGACCGGGGTGTTGGGATGGAGGTCTTTAGCCCTGTACTTAAATAATCTATTGATGACTTTAATCCGATATTAATATGAAAAAAAGATATATCAGTTTTCTAGGCGGAGTGGTCTTGTCATTAATGACTTCCTGCGTGGATTATGTGCCTACAGATGAATACCAAGTTGAAAAACCGGAAAGCATCGCACTTCAAGAAGAAATCAATGCCTATCAAACCTTAAAATCTTATGTGGACAGTACTGCTCATCCAGGATTTATCCTGGGTGGAGCGGTGAACCAGTCCGAATATGCCGATAAAGGGGTGATGTACCGTTTGATCAATAGTAATTTCAATGAAATCACGGCCGGTTATGGCATGAAACACGGTGCTATCGTACAGGCGGATGGCAGTTTGCTGTTAGGTGGAGTCAATGCCTTGTTTGAAGCTGCTACTGCGGCAGGAACGACAGTCTATGGTCATACGCTCTGCTGGCATGCTAACCAAAATGCAGGCTACTTAAATGGATTATTGGAGCCACTTGTGGTGAATTCTCCAGCTTTTGCAAATGAACTTGATCTTTCAGGAGCCATGTCCGGAAACCTCACTGGCTGGACCAGCCAAGGAGATATGGTTTTGTCCGAAAATGATGGAATGGGCGAAGGAACATCAGCTTTCAAATTGACTGCTGGTGCTAACTTATCAGCACCTGAAGACCTGCAATTGACTACGCCTGAGATTACCATCGAGCCAGGAAATGAATACGAAATAGTGGCTTATATCAAATCCGATAGGGCTGCTGAAGGAAGAATCAGTTTTGAAGGATTGGAGAATAATGAACCAGAGATGGACTGGATGGGAACTGGCACTGCTTCATCTACTTTTCAAACCACCATGTCTTGGAAAGAAATAAGGTTTAGGGTCAGTGATTTTCAGGGGGAAACATTCAAGATCAAGTTTGATTTAGGTTATACTCCTGGTGCTAGCCATTACCTGGATATTAACAACCTGTATGTCTATAATCCCAATGGCGAGCCAATGATCAATAATCTTGTAATGAATGGGGATTTTGAATCCGGTACCGGCTGGGGAGGTTGGGGCAATGGTTCTACCCGAGGAATCACCGAAGAAGGGATGGGTTTTGGTGGAGAAGGCAAAGCTTTCTATGTTACCAACCCTTCTGTAACCGGCGGTTTTTGGGAAGTGCAGACCTCTTATGGTTTTGCGGAACCCCTTGAAAACGGAGAAGCCTACAAATTGTCCTTTTGGGTAAAGGGAGATGCCCAGGGCATTATCAGACCGGAACTCCAGAGCCCCGATTATTCTTCAAATGGCTTTGGCCAAGTGATGGTAACGCAGGAATGGAAGCAGGTCGAACTGACTACCACGGCAACCGCAGACGATAGAAGCAGGCTTATTTTCAGTTATGGGGAATATGCCGGTACGGTTTACATTGACAATGTGGTCCTGAGCAGTGCTTCCTTATCTGGAGGTAGCACTACTTTGGTGCAGAAAACACCTGAGGAAAAAGAGTCGATCATTTCCGGAGAATTGGAAAGATGGATATCAGAGATGGTCACCAACAGTGCCGAACATGTCAAAGCTTGGGATGTAGTCAATGAGCCAATGGATGACAACAACCCGTCTGAGCTGAAAACAGGAATTGGAAAAACAGATAAAGCTGCTGATGAATTTTATTGGCAGGATTATATGGGCAAGGATTACGCTGTCAAGGCATTTCAGTGGGCAAGGGAATACGGTAACCCTGATGACCTTCATTTTATCAATGACTATAATTTGGAATATAACCTGGATAAGTGCCAGGGCATCATCGATTATGTAGCGTACCTAGAAAGTCAAGGCGCACAAGTGGATGGTATCGGGACCCAGATGCACATTGGGATTGATTCCAACAAACAAAATATTGCCAAGATGTTTGAGATGCTTGCTGCCACAGGAAAGTTGATTAAGGTCTCAGAATTAGATGTGAGGGTCAACACTTCTACACCTAATGCGGAAATATTAGGGCAACAAGCAGCAATGTATAAATACGTAGTGGATATGTACAATGAATATGTACCTAAGTCACAACAATACGGAATCACCGTTTGGGGCATAAAGGACAGTGCCGATGATGCCTCTTGGCTTCCTGGTGAAAGGCAAGGCCTTTGGAACCAAAACCTTAATAGGAAACCGGCCTATGTGGGTTTTGTGGAAGGTTTGCAAGGTTTATGAATCATGCATTTTGACCAGTGATGGAATAATAACACCATCACTGGTCATATCTCTAGCTTAAAATATCAGTGAACATGAAGAATGCCAATGCAGTAGGCATAGTGATATTATTATGTTTGTTTTTTAGTTGTAAGATGGAGGATTCAGCACCTTCAGATTCTAAAGAACCCAATGAGATACAACAACATGAAAAGAATTTTTCTTGGCCAAATTCAATACTTCCCTTACATGTGGAAGGTAAGTTCCTTCAAGATCCATGTGGGAATAACGTTAACCTTCATGGTGTGGCGATGACACCCAGTCCTTGGTTTAATGGGGGTGCTGTAGGGGAATGGAGATGGAGTAATTATGATGTGGAAGGCTGTCTTGAATATAATCAAGCGGTAATGGACAAACTATCCGCAGGCGATGAGGATGGTTGGTTCTTGAACTATATCAGACTGCATATAGACCCTTATTGGTCCAATACACCGGGGGAACCCATTCCTGAAAATGATATTTCAAGGTTTGATTTTGACCGTTTTGTCACTGCTGTTGATGAAGTCATTGTGCCTTTGATTGAACATGCAGCATCAAGAAGCATGTATGTAATTCTGCGACCTCCAGGTGTTTGCCCTCATGATATCGCTGTTGGGGATGATTATTATCTCTACTTAATGAAAATTTGGGATTATCTCTCGCAACATACTGATCTGAAAAATGCGGACCATGTAATGTTTGAGTTGGCCAATGAGCCCATACATATTTTGGGAACCAACGGTGAATATGGCAGTGATACGCCTGCCCATTACGAAGCCTTGCAGCAGTTCTTCCAGCCAATTGTGAATAGGATCAGGGACAATGGTGCAGAAAATATCCTTTGGATTCCCGGTTCGGGATACCAGTCCCATTATCGGGGTTTTGCAGACTATCCCCTTCAAGGAGATAATATTGGCTATGCGGTGCACCTGTATCCCGGTTATTGGGGCCAGGATCTCAATGACCCTACGGTTCTTCGACAGCAGTGGGAAAGGAATTACAAACCTGTAGCTGATTTTGCTCCTATAGCGGTAACGGAAATAGATTGGGCTCCGGAGCAATATGCCGTATGGGGAAAAGGAGGTATTACCGGTGTGGCCAATGGCTGGGGATTTGGTGCCAATTTTAAGTTCCTGGCAGATGAAACGGGCAATGTCAGTTGGAATTTACTGTCTCCGGAAAACTTGATTGACCGTGGTGATCTCGATGGAGGAATAGCTTTTGGTGCTGACCCTGATGCCTGTGCAAAGCCTGTGCATGATTGGTTTAGGGAATATGCGAAAGAATTGGAATTGTGTAAAAGTGAATAAGGCAAAATATATAAACAAGTAAAAGATGATTCAATATATCCAGAAACAAATCTGTTTCATTCTCATAGGGGGATTGGTATTGGCTTTTGTTGCCTGTAGTACCTCAGGAGAATCCGTGAAAAAATCAGCATCCACTTTACAAGATGCTTTTCAGAAAAAATTCCTGATAGGTACAGCCCTCAATGCTCCACAAATAATGGGAAGGGATTCTGCCACGATGCAGGTGGTGAAAACACATTTCAATAGTATTGTTGCAGAAAACATTATGAAAAGTGGAATGCTTCAGCCCAGGGAAGGGGACTTTCGGTTTGATCTGGCCGATCAGTTTGTGGAATTTGGTGAAGAAAACAATATGCGGATCCATGGTCATACCCTTGTATGGCATTCTCAAGCTCCCAGGTGGTTCTTTACAGATGAAGAGGGGAATGAGGTGTCGCCAGAATTGCTGACCGAACGAATGCGAAAGCACATTTATACGGTAGTGGAACGTTATAAAGGTCGGGTGCATTCCTGGGATGTGGTCAACGAGGCAATATTGGATGATGGAAACTATAGAAATAGCAAATTTTATCAAATTTTGGGTAAGGATTTTATCAAACTTGCCTTTCAGTTTGCCCATGAAGCCGATCCGGACGCAGAACTGTATTATAATGATTTTTCTATGTCCCAACCTGGCAAGCGTGAGGGTGTAGTCAAGATGGTCAAGGAACTTCAGGAACAGGGTATACAGATAGATGGTATAGGTATGCAGGGACATATAAGTTTAGAACATCCGAAAATTGAGGAATTTGAAAAGAGCATTCAGGCCTTTTCTAAGTTGGGTGTGCAGGTCATGGTTACCGAATTGGATCTTTCCGTACTTCCTTCTCCATGGAATAGAGATGCAGGGGCTAATATTTCGGATAATGTGGATTATCAGAATAAGATGAACCCCTATCCTGATGGATTGCCTGATAGCGTAGAGGAAGCATTTGATGATCGCTATCTGGAGTTTTTTAAGTTGTTTATAAAATATGAGGATGAAATTTCAAGGGTAACCCTTTGGGGGGTAAATGATTCCAATTCATGGAAAAACGGATGGCCTATAAGAGGAAGAACAGATTATCCTTTACTTTTTGACAGAGAAAATAAAGCAAAGCCTATTGTAGAAAAACTGATTAGGGTGGCTAATCAATAAACCATAATTGAAATAATCATGGTAAAATATAGAATTAGAAAAAAGGGAGATTTACTAACGATATTAGCTTTTTTGATAACGGTTATGTGGAGCCACGCAGTGTTGGCCCAAGGTAAGGCCGCAAAAAATCCTATAATCCATGCGGATGTTCCGGACATGTCCATGGTGCGTGTTGGTGATACTTATTATATGAGTAGTACCACCATGCATATGAACCCAGGTGTTCCCATTATGAAATCCAATGATTTGTCCAATTGGGAACTGATCAACTACGCTTATGATCGATTGGGGGAAGTGGATGCAATCAATCTGGAAAATGGCAAGAACGCCTACGGAGCGGGGTCTTGGGCAAGTTGCTTGAGATTTCACAAGGGAACTTATTATGTAAGTACCTTTTCTTCCACGACAGGGAAGACCTATATTTTTACCACTGAGAATTTGGAAAATGGGCCTTGGGAATCCCATACTTTTTCACCTTCCTATCATGACCATACATTGTTTTTCGATGAGGATGGCAAAATTTATATGATTTGGGGAGGGGGAAAACTCCGCATGGTGGAGTTAAAAGAAGATCTATCTGGAGTCAAGCCAGGTACTGAAAGGGTGTTGATAGAAAACGCCACTGCTCCTTCGGGACCTAATGTGATGCTTCCGGCAGAAGGATCACAATTGTTCAAGGTAAACGGAAAGTATTACCTCTTCAATATCTCTTGGCCCCAAGGGGGAATGCGGACGGTCATTGTCCATAAAGCTGATCAGATAACCGGGCCTTATGAAGGAAAGGTCATGTTGCAGGACAAAGGAGTCGCTCAGGGAGGACTAATAGATACGGCAGAAGGGACATGGTATGCCTATTTGTTTAGAGACTATGGGGCTGTTGGCAGAATTCCCTATTTGGTGCCTGTTGAGTGGGTTGATGATTGGCCTGTACTGGGAGAGGAAGGGAAAGTACCCGGCCAATTGGACCTTCCCGCCAATGGAAGCCTGATCCCCGGTATTGTGGCTTCAGATGATTTTAAGCTCAAAAAGAAAGACAGGGACCTGCCATTGGTTTGGCAGTGGAACCATAACCCTGATCCGGCATATTGGTCGGTTAGGGAAAGAAAAGGATACCTGCGCCTAACCACGTCCAGGGTAGATACTTCTCTTATGGAAGCTAAAAATACCCTGACCCAGCGGACCATAGGCCCAAAATGTACAGGCGTCACCAGAATTGATATAGCGGGGATGAAGGATGGGGACTTCGCTGGCCTTGCCCTCCTCCAAAAACTTTATGGACAGTTAGGGGTGAAAGATGAGAATGGCCAAAAGGTGTTGGTGATGATCAATGCAGATTCCGGAGAGGCTAAAGAAATTGAACGTGTCCCGCTCAACACAAGCTCAGTTTACCTGAAAGCCTTTTGTGACTTTACCGATCGCCGCGATGAAGCCAATTTCTTTTACAGCCTTGATGGCAAAGATTGGAAGGCTATCGGGTCTACCCTGCACATGAAGTATACGCTGCCCCATTTTATGGGTTATCGCTTTGCCTTGTTCAATTATGCGACCAAATCGCCGGGAGGCCATGTAGACTTCGATTACTTTCATATTACTGACCAACCCTAATCAGATTTATTCAAATGCCTAAAATAACCTATTATACCAACTACTTTATCATAACAGCCCTTTTTGTCCTTTGGCCAGGAATTTCCAAGGCCCAGAATCCTTTGATCAAGGACCAATTCACAGCGGATCCATCGGCCATGGTAGTAGGGGACAGAGTTTATATCTATCCTTCACACGATATTTATTGTGAAGAAAATAACGGAAGGGAAAATTGGTTTTGCATGCAGGATTACCATGTTTTTTCTTCTGATAACCTCAAGGAATGGACGGATCATGGCGTCATCCTCAGCCAAGAAAATGTACCTTGGGGCAATCCTACTGCCAATAGCATGTGGGCACCTGACTGTATCGAAAGGAATGGGAAATATTATTTCTATTTCCCGAACCATAGCAATGCCTCGAGTGTGAATGGTGAAGGTTTTACCATTGGGGTGGCTGTGGCAGACCATCCAGAAGGGCCATTTGTCCCCCAAGCAGAACCGATAAAAGGGGTAAAGGGAATAGATCCGAATGTGTTTATTGATGATGATGGCCAGGCTTATCTCTATTGGTCTCAAGGCCATATTTATGGTGCAAAGCTAAAGGAAAATATGCTGGAATTGGCATCAGCACCTGTGATCTTACAGGAGCTCCCGAGCAAAGGCCTGAAAGAGGGTCCCTATATGTTCAAAAGAAAAGGTAGTTACTACCTGACCTATCCTCATGTAGAAAATAAAACTGAAAGACTTGAATATGCGCTGGGCAATCAACCCTTAGGTCCATTTGAGTTTCAAGGGGTGATCATGGATGAATCTCCCACAGGCTGCTGGACCAACCACCATTCGATCATCGATTTCAAGGGACAGCATTATCTTTTCTACCACCATAATGATTATTCCCCTGATTTTGATAAAAACAGGTCTATAAGGGCTGATAGTTTATTTTTTGAAGCAGATGGAAGTATTCGAAAGGTAGCGCCAAGTCTACGGGGCATAGGATTGAGCAGTGCTTTTGAGAATGTCCATCTGGATCGATACAGTCAGCTCAGTGAAACAGGAGCTACAATCGTCTTTTTGGAAGAGTCAAATCCATTTCTAGGCTGGAAAACGATTTTCGGAAATCAGGAAGGCTGGGTCAAATTTGATGCGGTTGATTTTGGTAAAGGAAATGCCCAAAGTATGACCTGGAGAGTCAGGGCTCCCCAAGGCGGAAAAGTTCAAATCAGACAAGGAAGCAAAGAGGGACAGTTGATCAGTGAGGTAAAGCTGGACAGGAATGCTGAATGGCAATCCATCACGGTTCCAGTGGCACATCAGCCTTCTGGTATTCAGGATTTGGTTTTACAAGGAAGCGGAAAGATAGAAGTGGATTGGGTAAGGTGGGAAAAGCCCACGGAAGGGCTGGGAAGCTTATCGAAGTGAAGTGGATATAATGGATGATAAATGATTTTCAAGAGAGTATGCTTGTGATTGGATATTAGGTAATTATAATGTGGGACATTAATGTGTATTCGGAAAGATGTGCGAAAAAGAAAATTTAAACGGAAATCCAAAATTTGGCCTTTGGGAAAAACAAAAAGGTAGAACTGTTACTCGATCTGTTAAGCAGTTAACCGATTAACCCCGGCTCGGGCATTGACCTACTTAAATTAAAATTGGGCCATATAACAGATAACCTAATAAAACCATGAATAAACAAATAACCCTTTTAACAATTTTTATTTTGCTTTGCCTGTCCTGTGGGACTTCCGAAAAGATGGACCAAAGCATCGCGGTTTCGGATGCCCATTTGCGGCTTTGGTACGATGAACCTGCGGAACAATGGGTGGAAGCTTTACCGATCGGAAATGGCCGACTAGCGGCAATGGTATTTGGCGACCCCAAGAAGGAAACCATCCAACTCAATGAGAATACCTTATATGCCGGACAGCCTTATAGAAATGACAAGCCCGAGGCCAAAGAAGCTTTATCAGAGGCCAGAAAGCTGATTTTTGAAGGGAAGTATGATGAAGCGCAAGGACTTATCGATCAGAAGTTTTTTAGTGGTGTTAATGGGATGCCTTATCAAACATTGGGAAACTTAAGGTTGGATTTTGAAGGCGAAGAACCTACTTCCGATTATTATAGAGAGCTTGATCTGGAAACAGCCATAGCAAGTACTCGGTATAAAAAAGGCGGCGTAAACTATGAAACCAAAGTGTTCTCCTCCTTTCCGGATCAAGTGATTGTGGCCCAAATAACGGCGGATAAGACAGGTGCCATCCAATTTTCAGCCACCATGGACCGGCCGGAGCAATTTGATATGCGCATCAATGGCAATGATGAATTGATCCTCACGGGAATTTCCAGTGATCATGAAGGCATCAAAGGAGGAGTGGAATTTGAAGCACAGGTGAAAATTGTCACTGAAGGTGGTGAAATAACCGCTAATGACAAAACTTTGGAAGTAAGCGGTGCGGATATGGCCACCTTGTACATTTCCATGGCTACCAACTTTGAAAACTACCAGGATATCACCGGGGATGCGACTGCAAAAGCCAATGCCTACCTGGAAAAGGCTATCAACAAAGGTTTTGAGGATATTTTAAATGATCATGTGGCCGATTACCAACAATACTTTAAGCGGGTGAGCCTTGATCTTGGGCAAACTACCTCCGTAAATAAGCCCACAGATGACAGAATTGTTGAATTTTCACAGGGAAATGATCCGCAGTTAGTCGCCCTTTATTTTCAGTTTGGCCGTTACTTGTTAATTTCTTCCTCCCGTCCAGGAGGTCAACCGGCCAATTTACAGGGGATATGGGCAGATCAACTCAAGCCTGCCTGGGATAGTAAGTATACGGTCAATATCAACACCGAAATGAACTATTGGCCTTCGGAGATCACCAATCTAACTGAGATGAATGAGCCCTTGGTCCAAATGGTCAGAGAACTATCCGAAACAGGGAAGAAAACGGCTAGAGATATGTACGGAGCTTCAGGTTGGGTGATGCACCATAATACAGATATTTGGCGGATTACTGGACCGGTTGACGGGGCTTTTTGGGGACAGTGGCCCATGGGCGGAGCCTGGCTTTCCCAACATTTGTTTGATAAATATGAATATGCTGGTGATAAAAACTATTTGGAGTCTGTCTACCCCATTCTCAAGGAATCTGCCCAATTCTATTTGGACTTTTTGGTGGAAGAGCCAGACAAGGGCTGGTTAGTAGTGGTGCCTTCTGTGTCACCTGAAAATGCACCTGCTAACGATCATGGTGCATCGGTTTCGGCAGGAACCACCATGGACAACCAGCTGGTTTTTGACATTTTCACCAAGACGACACGTGCTGCCGAAATTTTGGGAGTAGACACAGAGCTGAGACAAAAAATTGACGAAAAGCTAGGGGGATTGCCTCCGATGCAAATAGGAAGCTGGGGTCAGCTGCAAGAATGGATGTACGATTGGGACAATCCAGAAGATCATCACCGACACGTTTCTCACCTATACGGGTTATACCCTTCCAATCAGATTTCTCCCTATCGTAATCCAGAACTGTTCAGTGCTGCACAAACATCTTTGGAAGCAAGAGGAGATGAATCAACAGGATGGTCCATGGGTTGGAAAGTAAACTTATGGGCGCGATTACTTGACGGCAACCATGCCTTAAAGCTGATCCAAGATCAGCTGTCCCCATCGATACAACCTGATGGAAAACAAAAAGGAGGAACCTATCCCAATTTATTTGATGCCCATCCACCTTTTCAGATCGATGGGAATTTTGGTTGTGCAGCG
The DNA here is from genome assembly GCF_015533855.1 of Echinicola sp. 20G. GTDB lineage: Bacteria > Bacteroidota > Bacteroidia > Cytophagales > Cyclobacteriaceae > Echinicola. The sequence continues at coordinate 4,084,467 of NZ_AP024154.1, forward strand.
GGAATTGCTGAAATGTTATTACAAAGCCATGATGGTGCTATTCATCTTTTACCAGCTTTGCCTGATGCTTGGGAAGATGGTAAAGTGAGTGGTTTACGTGCCAGAGGTGGATTTGAAGTGGTGATGGAATGGAAGGAGAAAAAAACTCAGCAGGTAGTCATTAAGTCCTCGCTGGGAGGATTGTGCAGGATCCGGTCTTATTTTCCCCTGAACGGAAAAGGACTTAAACCAGCCACAGGGAAAAACAGCAATCCATTTTTTCAGACTACCGAAGTAAAACCGGCTTTGTTTGCTTCAGAAACTACATTAGTGCCACCCGTTTTGGATGAAATATATGAATACGATTTGTCCACCAAAGCAGGTGAGAAATATGAACTTCAAGCTAAATGATCCTCATCAGATAGTAACATGCAAAAACTGATCAAGCAATACAACAAAAAAAGGCCGAATAGGAAGGTGCTAATGGTATCAATTCTGGTTTTACTGAATGTCCTGTCACTGGTGGACAATGGACTTTATGCCCAAGGTTGGAACCGTGACAGCCTTAATAAGCAGACCCAGCTGGACTACGGAGAAATGATACAAAATTTGGGACTTAAAGCCGCTATGCGTCCAGGACCTTCCGGGGATCCCAGTGCCCCTAATGCAGCAAACACTGATGAATCTAAAGTGTGGAATTATACTTTGCCAGACCCTTTGGTGGCCAATGAGGGGGACCTGATTACATCAGAGGATGCTTGGTGGAAGGTAAGAAGACCCCAAATCCTCAAGGACTTGGAAACTGAAATGTTTGGAACTCTTCCAGAAAACTTGCCCGCTGTGACCTGGCAGGTGGTTGCTGAGAAGGATACTATAATTGCAAATTATCCGGTAACCGAGAAGTTGCTTATCGGTAAAGTGGACAATGCTTCCTTTCCCGAAATAGATGTGGAGATTGAACTGCTGGTGGGAATACCTGTAGCAGCTACCAAAGCAGTACCGGTTGTAATGGAGTTTGGATTTATCCGCTGGCCATTTGGCAGTCCTTCTGCAGAGCCTAATAGTTACTTTATTTCTCCTTATGAACCACGTTGGAAACAGCAATTACTTAGCAAAGGATGGGGATATGCTATTCTGGTTCCTTCAAGCATTCAGGCTGACCACGGTGCAGGTTTAAGGTCTGGTGTCATAGGCCTGGCTAACAAGGGTAAATTCCGGAACCCGAAACAATGGGGAGCCTTGCGGGCTTGGGCATGGGGAGCCAGTAGGGCCATGGATTATTTCGAGTCAGATCCTGATGTGGATGCTTCCAGAATTGGTATTGAAGGAACCTCACGTTATGGGAAAGCAGCATTGGTCACTATGGCATTTGACGCCCGGTTTGCGCTTGGGTTTATTGGCTCTTCCGGAGCCGGTGGTGCATCAATCCTGAGAAGGAACTTCGGTGAGCAGGTAGAAAACTTGGCCTCATCGGCTGAGTACCATTGGTTTTGTGGGAATTTCCTGAAATATGCCAGTGACCTTACCGTGGATGATCTTCCAATAGATGCCCATTCCTTAGTGGCGCTTTGTGCTCCAAGGCCTGTGTTTATAAGTGCTGGTTCACCTTTTATAGAAGGACAGTGGGTGGATGCCAAAGGAATGTTTTTGGGCGGAGTCCATGCAAGCCCTGTTTATGAGCTATTGGGCATGAAAGGATTTACTTCTTCGGATTTTCCGGAAATGGGGGCTTCAATGACTGAAGGGGAGATTGCATACAGGCAACACGCAGGAGGCCATTCCACTGGACCCAACTGGAGCACATGGATCGCTTGGGCCTCCCGATATTGGAACCCTAATAAATAAAAAAAATAATGTTTTAAGTAAATAAAAAATGAAACAGATATTCCGTTTAACCTTTCTTTTTTGTGTTGTAGTGTTAGGGGAGTCTTATGGCCAGAACCCAATCATCCGTGAGGTTTTCACGGCAGATCCAGCACCGATTGTCTATAATGATACGGTCTTTTTATATACCAGCCATGATACAGCAAGTGTAGATGCCACCAACTACCAAATGAAAGATTGGTTGGTTTTTTCTTCCACTGATATGGTCAACTGGACCAACCATGGGGCGCCACTTTCCCCAAAGTCTTTCTCATGGGCCACGGGTGATGCATATGCGGCCCATTGTATTGAAAGAGATGGTAAGTTTTACTGGTATGTATCCACTTTTCATAAAAAGGATGAAAATAGTGGTGGCGGTGCGGCCATTGGAGTGGCAGTTGCCGACAGCCCTACAGGACCTTTTAAGGATGCTTTAGGAAAGGCTTTGATTGTTAATGAAATGACTACTGATAACGAACATGGTTGGGATGATATTGACCCGGCAGTTTTTATTGATGATGATGGTCAGGCTTATCTCTATTGGGGCAATGGAAGCTGTAAATGGGCCAAGCTCAAAGAAAATATGGTAGAATTGGACGGTCCTATTCACCATTTTAAGCCAAAGAATTTTATAGAAGGCCCTTGGGTATACAAAAGGAAAGACCTGTATTACTTGGTATATGCCAGTGCCGGTACCCAACCTGAAATGATAGAATACTGTACTGCATCAAGTCCTGAAGGACCCTGGACCTATCAGGGAATTATTATGGAAAATGTTCCCAATTGTTTTACTGTCCATCCAGGGATCGTTACTTATAAAGAAAAAGATTATTTCTTTTATCATAATGGGGTGCTGCCTAGCGGAGGAAGTTATAGAAGATCCATTTGTGTTGACTATATGCATTACAACCCAGATGGTACCATTCAAAAAATAGAACAAACCCAACAGGGGGTACTGTCGGTAAAATAATCTTTAAAGCAAATAATCAAACTAATGAACACGATATTGAGATGGATTCCTTTGACCCTGGTTCTTATTGTTATGGGGTTTTCAAGCCAAGCACAAGACAAGAACTTTTACATTTTTCTGGCTTTTGGCCAGTCCAATATGGAAGGAGCCGCAAAGTTTGAGGAACAGGATATGGACGTGGACCCGAGGTTTCAGGTGCTGCAGTCTATCGATTGTTCTGGTCTGGATAGGGAAAAGGGCAGTTGGTATCCTGCAGTGCCACCCTTGACCAGATGTCATACAGGGCTTACGCCTGTGGATTATTTTGGTAGGACTTTGGTGGAAAATCTCCCTGACAGTATTCGGGTAGGGGTGATCAATGTGTCTGTGGGAGGATGTAGAATTGAGCTTTTTGAAAAAGACAAGTATAAAGCCTATGTGGAAACAGCCCCTAATTGGCTTAAAAACATGGTCAAGGAATATGACGGAAACCCTTACCACCATTTGGTAGAACTGGCAAAAACTGCCCAAAATGATGGGGTCGTCAAGGGAATACTACTGCATCAAGGGGAGTCCAATACAGGGGATTTAGACTGGCCACAAAAAGTAAAAGGAGTATATCAAAATCTATTGGCTGACTTGGACTTGGCTTCAGAAGAAGTTCCTTTATTGGCCGGTGAAATGGTCAGTGCAGCGCAAGGGGGAAAATGCGCCAGTATGAATGCCATCATTGCTACCTTACCTGAAGTGATCCCCAATGCACATGTGATTTCATCTGAAGATTGTGAGGCCGTTTCCGATGGGCTACATTTTTCAGCAGCAGGATACAGGGAACTGGGTAGACGATATGGAGCGCAAATGCTTTCGATTATAGGAAATTAACTTTTAAATAACCATGAGAAAAATAACCTACTTATTGATTTTACTTATTGGGACCGTTGCTTTAAGCTTTGGTCAGCAAATAGAAAAAGAAGCTCCAGAGGGTTTTGACCAAGTGCAAAGTGGTATTGCACGTGGAAAGCTAGATACGGTGGAGTATCAATCAAAAACTGTGGGCACAAAGCGCAAAGCAGTTGTTTATACCCCGCCGAACTTTAATAAGAATAAAAAATATCCCGTATTGTACCTGCTGCATGGAATAGGTGGAGATGAAACGGAATGGTTACGCGGTGGACAGCCTCAAGTGATCATGGATAATCTCTATGCAGCAGGAAAGGCCGAACCCATGATCATCGTCATGCCTAATGGCCGGGCGATGAAGGATGATCGGGCTACTGGAAATATCATGGCCAGTGACAAAGTGGAGGCCTTTTCCACCTTTGAGAAAGACCTGCTTCATGACCTGATACCTTTTGTTGAAAATAATTATCCCGTGTTGGCGGACAGGGAACATAGGGCTATTTCAGGTTTGTCCATGGGAGGTGGCCAAACCCTGAATTTCGGCTTGGGAAATTTAGACCATTTCGCCTGGGTAGGCAGTTATTCTGCAGCACCCAACACTAAAAGTCCTGAAATACTCGTTCCTGATCCAGCCTATGCCAAGGATAAATTAAAGTTGCTTTGGATCTCTTGTGGAGATCAAGATGGGCTTTTGGGTTTCAGTAAGCGCACCCATGATTACTTGGTCAAAAATGAAGTCCCCCATATTTATTATTTAGAGGAAGGTGGCCATGATTTTAAGGTATGGAAAAATGGACTATACATGTTCTCCAAAATGCTTTTTAAGCCGGTTGATCCATCTAAATTTAACCAGTACAGTCCCTTGGGGATTCCAGCTTCTACAAATGTCAGGGGAGCCAAATATCCACAAATTATGCCTGATGGAAGCGCTAAGTTTAAGGTAAAGGCGCCTGTAGCCGATAATGTACAACTTGATTTGGGAAAGAAATACCCAATGACTCCAAATGGTAAGGGGGAATGGGAAGTGACCACGGATCCATTGGGAGAAGGTTTTCACTATTACTCCTTATTGATTGATGGAGTACCTGTTGCCGATCCGGCCAGTGAGGCCTATTATGGCATGGGCAGGATGGCCAGTGGAATCGAAGTGCCTTTCGATGGAGATGATTATTACGCAGTGAAAAATGTTCCTCACGGAGAGATCAGACAGGTCAGGTACTATTCATCGCTATTAAGATCCTGGAGGAGATTTTTTCTCTATACGCCCCCAGGATATGATATGGACACGGATCGTGAGTACCCAGTACTCTATATCCTGCATGGAGGCGGAGAGGATGAAAGGGGCTGGGCACAGCAGGGGAAGACCGATTTGATCCTTGATAATCTTATTGCTGAAGGGAAGGCCCAAGCCATGCTGGTAGTTATGCCCGATGGAAATATGCCTATAGCTGCTTTTGAGGAAAGAGGGCTGCAAATGTTCGAAAACGAATTAAAGAATGAGATCATTCCGCATGTGGAGAAGCACTTTCGCACGCAAAAAGGTGCTAAGAATAGGGCTTTAGCAGGACTTTCCATGGGGGGAATCCAGACACTTTATGCTGGAATCAAAAATACAGACCTGTTTTCCCACTTAGGTGTCTTCAGCTCAGGGTGGATCTCTCAGCGTCAAGGCAGCATAGCTGAGGGTCAATACGCTTTTATGAGTGATAATGCAGAAAAGATCAATAATGACCTAAGTCTTTTTTGGATTTCCATGGGAGGAGAGGAAGATATCGCTCATGATAATTGTGAGAAAATGCTTGGGGAGTTTGATAAGATGGGAATAGACTATAAGTATAGCGAGTATTCTGGAGGGCATACCTGGCCCGTATGGAGGCATGATCTTCATAGCTTTGCTCCTTTATTATTTCAATAAGTGTCAATAGATGAATAAAGTGAATTGCTAATGAAACCTTACAGGTTTCCCCTCTTGATTGCTGTTGGTTAGTTTTTTTAGGTCTTTAAACCTGTAAGGTTTTGTGGGGTTCTCAAAAAAATAAATGTAGGGTTGATACCTTCTAAATTATTCAAAAGTTCAAAAATGAAAATTATTTCTTTTACACTTTTATGTGCCTTTTGCATGCTGCTTACCGCGGAAGTTGATGCACAAAATGCCAAGACCGTTTCCAGCCCTGATGGAACACTCAAAGTTAAAATTGCTATTAACAATGGTTTGGCCCAATATGCGGTTCATTTTCAGGATACGGTAATGTTGGAGAACTCCCCTTTGGGCCTGGTAACCAATGAGGGAGACTTTACCTCCAATATGAGTTTTGTGGATGCTTCCACTGGGAAAATCGACAAGTCCTATACCCAGGATAAGATCAAGACTTCCTCTGTACAGTATCAGTCCAATACCTTGACTTATACGGCCAAGAATGAGGAAGGAAAGCAAATTGCTTATCACTTTCAGGTGAGCGATCATGATATCGCATTTCGGTATGAATTGCCCAAATGGGGAGATACCAAGGCAACAGTAGTGGAGCGGGAAGTGACGGGGTTTAGTTTTCCTTTAGTTACTACCGCTTTTCTCTCTTCCATGATGAAGCCCATGACGGGCTTTGCCCGAACGGCACCCAGCTATGAAAGTGGCTATGTGACGGATGCGGCTTTGGAAAGTACCACGGCGGAATTTGGCTATGTTTTTCCTGGCTTGTTTAAAATCGGTGAAAATGGATGGGTACTGCTCTCCGAAACCGGGGTAGGAAGTAATTATAATGGAGCACACCTTAGTAACTTTAAAGATGGCGTGTACACCGTGGAATATCCCCAAATGGAGCAAAATAATGGATTCGGCAGCACAGGCGCACAAATAGGTCTTCCGGGCTTTACGCCATGGCGCACCATTACCGTTGGAAAAACGCTCAAGCCGATTGTGGAAACCACCATTCCTTTTGATGTGGTGGAGCCGCTGTATGAGGCTTCCCAAGCTTACCAATATGGGAAAGGCAGTTGGAGCTGGATCGTATGGCAGGACAACAGTATGAATTATGAAGACCAGGTGCAATATGTCGATTTGGCTGCAGCCATGGATTTTGAATACATCCTGATCGATGCCTGGTGGGATGAAAGAATTGGCTATGAAAAGATGGAAAAACTGATCAACTACGCCAATTCAAAAGATGTGGATGTATTCCTTTGGTACAATTCCAATGGTACGGCCAATGATGCTTTCCAGACGCCCTTGAACAAAATGAACACTTCCATCGCCAGGAAAAAGGAAATGAAATGGCTCAAGGAAGTAGGAGTGAAAGGTTTGAAAGTGGACTTCTTTGGTGGGGACAAGCAGGAGACCATGCGGCTATATGAAGACATCTTGGTGGATGCCAATGACCATGGCTTAATGGTGATTTTCCATGGGGCCACAGTTCCGAGAGGCTGGGAGAGAATGTATCCCAATTTTGTAGGAAGTGAAGCTGTCCTAGCTTCGGAAATGCTCATATTTTCCCAAGGTGTCCGAGAGAAAGAAGCATTTTATGCCTCCTTGCATCCCTTTATCAGAAATGCAGTGGGCAGCATGGAGTTTGGAGGGGTTTTGCTTAATAAATTCCTTAATAGGGGAAATAGACAAGGCCAAGAACGCTTGACCACAGATAGCTTCCAATTGGCCACCGGGATACTATTTCAAAACCCTGTTCAGATGTTTGGTTTGACGCCAAACAACATGACCGATGTGCCTGAATTTGAACTGGAGTTTTTAAGGGAACTGCCCACTACTTGGGACGAAACCGTCTTTATTGATGGTTATCCGGGAAAATACAGTGTCTTGGCCCGAAGAAGTGGGAAGCAATGGTATATCGCAGGCGTCAATGCTGAAAATACTGTTAAGACCTTGAAAATCGATCTTCCTATGCTCAAAGGACATGAGGTCTCATTATACAATGACGATGAAGAAAGACAGGCCACACTCCAAAATGTGAAAGTTGGCAAAAATGGGGAATTGACCGTTACGGTTCAGCCGAGGGGAGGCTTTGTGCTGGCTCAATAAATAGAACACCTGGATAAATGATATAATCCAGCATATTCCCCCAATGGAAAATGGTATAGACCTGCCTGGTTTGTATAACGAGTATATACAAACCAGGCAGGTCTGCAACGGTCGGATTCCAATAGGCATCGGTCATCTGAGATGATCAATGCATGGAGATGACTAATTGCCTTATTTATAGGATAGTATAAAAAAATAGACAGATGAAATTTCTTTTCAGAATACTCATAATATCCGTGCTTATTTCAGGTACGGGTATTCTACAAACAAAAGCACAAAACCCTATCATTCAAACCTCCTATACTGCGGATCCTGCGCCTATGGTTTACAATGATAAGGTCTATTTATACACCTCTCATGATGAGGATAATTCAACATGGTTTACCATGAATGACTGGAGACTGTACACAACTGAAGATATGGTCAACTGGACAGATCATGGGGCAGTTTTGTCTTATAAGGAATTTAGTTGGGGCAAGATGAATGCTTGGGCACCTCAGTGTATAGAACGGGATGGGAAATTCTATATGTATGTGCCGATTACTGATAGAAACAATAAAAACGGCATTGGTGTAGCGGTATCTAACAGCCCTTATGGGCCTTTCATAGATCCATTGGGCAAACCTTTGATCAGCAATAGTATGGCGGATATTGACCCGACTGTTTTTGTGGATGATGATGGTCAGGCATACCTGATGTGGGGAAACCCGGTGTGTTATTATGTGAAACTGAATGAGGATATGATTTCTCTTGATGGGGAGATTGGGCAGTTTCCCAATACAATAGCAGCTTTTGGCAAGCGGGAAGGCAAGGCTGATCCACGTCGTCCCACGACCTATGAGGAAGGCCCTTGGTTGTATAAAAGAAATGACCTGTATTACCTGCTCTTTGCGGCGGGTCCATTACCTGAACATATTGGTTATTCAACCAGTACCAGTCCGACTGGCCCTTGGAAGTACCAAGGTGTTTTGATGCCCACCGAAGGAAGGAGCTTTACCAATCATCCAGGTATAGTGGATTTCAAGGGGAAAACCTATTTGTATTATCATAATGGTGCCTTGCCTGGAGGGAGTGGATTTAACCGATCCGTCTGTGTCGATGAGGTAAAGTTCAAAGAAGATGGGACCATTGTTCCCATGAAAATGACAGCAGGAATCACAGAAATTCCGGGAACAATCAACCCTTATATCAAAAATGAAGCGGAGACAATTGCTTGGTCGGAAGGGGTAAAAGCCAATAAGAATGAGGTAGTGGGGAATTTTATTATTGCCACCAAAAACGAGGCCTTTTCCCAAGTAAGGGGGGTAGATTTTCGTGATAAGGGTCCTACTGAATTTACCGCAAGGGTAGGAACCGTACATAACGGCAATGTAAGTTTGGAGATCAGGCTAGACAGTTTGGACGGGGAGTTAATGGGCACTGTCAATGTACCGCTAACAGGAGGAGATGACAGGTGGTCTTTGGTCTCTACAAAAGTAGCACAGGTCGATGGTAAACATGATTTGTACTTTATATTCAAAGGAAAAGCACCTAATAATATCATGTTTTTCGACTATTGGAGTTTTTCCGATTAGCGAAGTCCTTTTCCTGAAGGAAATTTTAAAATCAGCATCAAATATTGAATCAATTCAAAAACAATAAAATGAAAAAACAACCTATTATCCTATTGGCTTTTTTTTTGGCCACCTTTGCTTTTAATCTAGTTTTAGCAAGACAGAAGGCAGACAATAGTCCTCTGTTTACCAAGGTCATTTATCAGGGGAATGATCAGGTTTATAATGAAAATCCACTTGAAAAGGATGAATTTTATAATCCGATTCTTCAAGGATGTTATCCTGATCCGGCCATTACCAGAAAGGGTGATGATTATTACATGGTAGTATCCTCTTTCGCCATGTTCCCGGGGGTGCCGATTTTCCATTCTAATGATTTGGTGAACTGGACCCAGATCGGTCATGTGCTGGATAGAACTTCTCAGCTAGATGTGCATGATACAGGAATAAGTGGAGGAGTGTACGCTCCGGATATCCGTTATAATCCGCACAATGATACTTTCTATATGATTACCACTGCGTTTGCCGGAGGTTTGGGGAATTTTGTGGTCAAAACCAAAGACCCAATGCAAGGCTGGAGTGAGCCGTATAAATTGAATTTTGAAGGTATTGATCCAGCCATTTTCTTTGATGATGACGGAAAGGCCTATGTGGTGCATAATGATGCGCCAACGCAGGGTGAGGAATTGTATAATGGTCACCGCGTGATTAAGGTTTGGGAATATGATCTTGAGAAGGATCAGGTTATTGCGGGAACAGATAAATTGATCGTCAATGGGGGAGTGGACCTTTCTAAAAAACCGATTTGGATTGAAGCCCCACATATCTATAAGAAGGACGGTAAGTATTATTTGATGTGTGCTGAAGGTGGTACTGGAGGCTGGCACAGTGAAGTGGTTTTTGTGAGTGATGATCCAAAAGGGCCATATATACCTGCGCCAAGTAATCCGATTCTTAGCCAGCGGTATTTATCCCAAAATCGTGAAAATAAGGTGGATTGGGCAGGCCATGCCGACCTGATTGAAGGACCTGATGGAAAATATTACGGGGTATTTCTAGGTATTCGTCCCAATGAAAAAAATAGGGTAAATACAGGCAGGGAAACCTTTATTCTACCAGTGGATTGGTCGGGTGAGTTTCCTGTTTTTGAAAATGGTTTGGTGCCCATGGAACCCAAGTTGAAAATGCCAGCAGGCGTGGAAAACAAAACTGGGCAGGAAGGCTTCTTTCCAAATGGTAACTTTACTATTATAGAGGATTTTTCTTCCAAAAAATTGGACTACCGTTGGATAGGTCTGAGGGGACCAAGAGAAGCCTTTATTTCCCAAAGCAAAAAGGGACTACAGATCAAACCTTTTGATACCAATATCAAAGAGGTCAAGCCTACTTCCACGCTTTTTCACAGACAGCAGCATAAAAATTTCTCATTCACTGCGACATTGGAATATCAACCCCAGTCTGAAACAGATTTGGCTGGCTTGACCTGTGTGCAAAGTGAGGCCTTCAATTATGTGTTTGGGATTACCAAAGTGGACAATGAATATGTATTGCTCCTGGAGAGAACCGAAGCAGAGGGCAGAGGTAGAAACCGTGCGTTGAAGTCAGAAATTTTGGCAAGTACCAATATTGACCTTAAACAACCTGTTTCATTAAGGGTAAGTGCAAAGGGAGATGATTTCGAATTTAGCTATTCTACCAACGGAACTGATTTCCAAAATCTGGGAGGTACAGTGTCCGGCGATATCCTTTCCACGAATGTAGCTGGTGGATTTACAGGCAATTTGATCGGTCTTTATGCTACCAAAGCCAATGATGCCTATCCTACGGAGTAGATAGACTAAAAAATCCATTAACGCCAAAGCATGAAATACTTTTTTAAACCACCAACCAAAAGAGGTGGGGACTTTATGTCCTCACTTCTTTATTGACAGGATCCAGTTTGGAACTTACCGAAGAATTAGGTCAAGTAGCTCAGTTCGAATGGTACTTGGAGGACCGTGCCTTGTATGAGGTCATGGCTAATGATATAATCGATTAATTTTAATCTATTTAATAACCTTATTATGTTTTATTTGATGAAAAACCTCACCAAAACCGTTTTTGCAATTGTCTTGCTTTTTAGCATCAACCTTACCATGGCGCAGGATGGAACCATGTATCCAATTGACAACCCGGAGGAACCCAATGCCATCCCACTGGGTACAGGAGGTGTGGAAGGTCAACCTGCTCCTGAGACCTGGTTTCGCCAATGGGGCGACCCAATGGCCAGAAACATCAGTACCGCCACACTGACCCCTTTTTTTCCAGAACCCGGTAAGGCCAACGGCACAACGGTGATCGTAGCGCCCGGAGGTGGTTTTAGATGGCTTTCAATGGGGAACGAAGGTTGGGAAGTGGCCGAAGCACTAGCTGAACAGGGGATCACGGCATTTGTATTAAAATACAGGTTGCATCCGACACCTGAATCACTGGAAGATTTCAGCAATTCCATGAACAGGACCTTTGAGGCAGCATCTAAAGCAACAGGAGACGAAAAAGCTCCTCCGAGACCTCGAAGGATCCTTTCTGATCAACTCGAAGACGCAGAAGCTGCCTATGCCATGATTGTTGAGCGTGCCGAAGAGTGGGGAGTTGACACAAACAGGATAGGCATGATTGGCTTTTCGGCGGGAGCAGGACTTACCATGCACTGCACACTCAATTCAGAGACCATGGATTTGGCCTTTATCGGCCCTATCTACGGGGGGATGGGAGAGGTAGCTGTGCCAAAGGATGCTCCTCCAATGTTCAATGTTATTGCCAGCGATGATTTTCTGTTTAACGGGCAATTTGGTGTGATCAGTTCTTGGTATAAAGCTGGTATACCAGTAGAGTTTCACCTTTACCAAAATGGAGGTCATGGTTTCGGCCTGGGAAATCCCGATCGTACTAGCAACAGTTGGTTTGAGGCTTTTATGCACTGGTTGGATGTGAATGACTTTCTGAAGGGGGGTGACAGGTAAAAACAGGAGAGTAGGGACAGATGTAAACATATACCGAAAGCCCTTTAAGATTGAGACCCTGATGGGTGATCTTTTACCGGGAAGATTCTCCCTGGTACCAAATGACAAGAGAACCGTATATTGATTCGGCTTTTGTATAAGCGCATAGGACTGATTACCCTAAACCCAAAACAAACCTATTGAATGAAAAAACTTGGACTAAATTTTTGGACTTTTATTGCATTAAGTCTATTTATATTCAGTTGTAGCCCTTCTGATGAGATGAAACCGGACTTGGATGGTCAGCCGGATTCCAATGATGACCAACAGCCCCCAAATGAAGAAGTAGAGGCTGTACCTCTAAAAGAACTGTTCAAAGACTATTTCCCTATTGGAGCAGCGATCACACCTCAGCATGTGGATCCCAATACGGCGCACGAGAAAGCACTGTTAGAACATTTTTCCAGTGTGACAGCGGAGAACGTCATGAAACCGGACCAATTGCAACGTAATAAGGGAACATTTACCTGGGACAATGCCGACAAGATAGTGCAATTTGCCAAGGAGCACAGTATCAAAGTCAGGGGACACTGTCTGACCTGGCACTCCCAGACTTCTGACTGGATGTTTTATGATGAAGATGGAGAACTTTTACCCAAGGAAATTGCCTTGGACCAACTGGAAGAACATATCACTACCTTAGTGTCCAGGTACAAAGGAGAGGTATATGCCTGGGATGTGGTGAATGAAGCCCTTTACGATTGGGATCCTGATGGGGTCATCTTTTACCGGGAAGATTCTCCGTGGTATCAAATGATAGGAGAGTCGTATATTGATTCGGCTTTTGTATATGCCCACAGAGCCGATCCAGGTGCCAAACTGTTTTACAACGATTACAATTCTATTTTTGGCTGGAAAAGGGACAAGATATTTGAATTGGTCAAAAGGTTAAAGGAGAATGATATCCCTATCGATGGCATTGGGATGCAGGGGCATTGGTTTGTAGGGACTTCAGAGGAAGACATCCGTGCCACATTGGATTTGTACAAACAGTTGGGGGTTGAAATTCAGATTACGGAATTGGACGTATCGGTATATTTGTCAGGAGACGAGACTGGCTCTGAGACCTACACAGAAGCATTTTCCATTAGGCAAAAGCAAGCGTACCGAATGATTTTCCAGGTCTTGCTGGATTACAGCGATATCATTTCAGGAGTGACGTTTTGGGGAATTGGAGATGATGGGACTTGGCTGGACAAACCGGGACGTAAGGCTTTTCCGTTTTTGCTGGACGAAAACTTACAACCCAAACCGGTGTATTTTGAAGTGCAGAACTTGGTGCAAAACCACTGATGCTTGCCCTTAAGTGTTACTGAGTTGACGGTTCAAAGCTCTTGCAAAAGCGCAGAGACGCTAAGGAAGAAGTAGCTTAAACCCTCTGCTTAGGAATTGTTAAAAGTGATTATCATGGAGATTTTGCCTCTTGACAAGGCCAGTGTCCACTCAGCTTTAACTCAGCATTAGCATGAAATTAGATGGATAAATGGATAATTGATACCACCAAAATAACTTAATAATGAAAGTAAAATCTTTAGAAATACCTTCAATTCACAAATTAGGATTTAGTTTTAGTGCCATGGGGTTAAAATATTGGGGATTAGGCTTCCTGTTTTACTTTATGGCCGGAAATATGGTCAGCGAGGCCCAGGAGGGTAACCCTGATTTTTCCTTTTTTGATACGGATAAAAACTTCGAAGAGCGGGTGGATATTCTGGTGGATCAAATGACCTTGGAGGAGAAGGTAAGTCAAATGATGAATGCCTCTCCGGCCATTTCCCGTCTAAAAGTCCCAGAATACAATTGGTGGAATGAATGCTTGCATGGTGTAGCTAGAGCAGGCTATGCCACCGTTTTCCCCCAGTCCATTTCCGTTGCGGCTTCTTTTGATAAAGGCCTTATGAAGGAAATAGGCACAGTGATTTCCGATGAGGCCAGGGCCAAGCACCATGAGTTTATCAGAAATGGCAAAAGGGGGATTTATACCGGACTGGATTTTTGGTCACCCAATATCAATATATTTCGGGATCCACGATGGGGAAGAGGCCATGAAACTTATGGCGAAGATCCTTATCTCACCGGAGAGCTGGCTTCCCAATTTATAGAGGGCTTGCAAGAGTATGATGGAAAATACCTGAAGACGATTGCCACTTCCAAACACTTTGCCGTCCATTCCGGACCAGAGCCACTTCGACATTCTTTTGATGTGGATGTGAGTGACAGGGACTTGTATGAAACCTATCTTCCTGCATTCCGAAAAACAGTTAAAGAGGCAAAGGTGTATTCTATCATGGGGGCGTACAATCGTTTTAGAGGGGAGTCCTGCAGTGGTCATGACTTTTTGCTGAATAAGGTTTTGAGGGAGCAGTGGGGATTTGAAGGTTATGTTGTTTCAGACTGTGGTGCCATCCAAGATATTCATACGGGCCATAAGATTGCATCAACAGCAGCGGAAGCTGCGGCAATTGGAGTTTCTGGTGGTTGTGATTTGAATTGTGGAAATTATTATGTTCACCTTACTGATGCCGTGGCGCAAGGTTTGGTAAGCGAGGAAGAGATTGATGTTGCGGTAAAGCGACTGTTTTTGGCCAGGTTTAAATTGGGAATGTTTGATCCTGAGGAAGCGGTTTCTTATGCCCAAATTCCTTTCGGAATCGTCTGCTCCGAGGCCCACAATACCTTGGCAAGACAGGCAGCCCAAAAAAGCATGGTGCTGCTGAAAAATCAGAATGATTTACTGCCACTATCGGTGGACAAGGTCAAAAAAATAGCGGTAATAGGCCCCAATGCGGACAATGTGGAATCGCTTTTGGGCAACTATCATGGCATACCCAAAAAGCCGGTCACTTTTCTGGAGGGAATAAAGCACAAGGTGGGGCCAAAGGCTGAAGTAGTGCATTCAGAAGGCGTACATCCTGCCGAAGGGTTTTATAACCTGAAGCCCATTCCTTCTGCTTATTTTGAAACGGAAGATGGACGTCAGGGACTCAAAGGGTCTTATTATAATAACCTCAACTGGGAAGGTGAGCCGGTCTTGGAACGGATAGATGACCAAATTGATTTTTCTTGGGAACACCAGCCCATTTCGAAAGAGCTGATCGATAATTTCTCTGTAAAATGGGAGGGTTATCTGGTTCCTCCGGAAAGTGGACGTTATGAATTCGGTGTGTTTTCAAAAAGAGGTATGAAAATACGTATTGACGGGAAAGAAATATCCAATGGGTCGGGTACCATTCACCGGGGAAGATATGCCACCGATATTGTTTCCTTGAAAGAAGGGAGAAGGTATAAGGTGGAAGTCACTTTTTTCAGTGATGAGACCAATGCCATCTCCCAAATGCTGTGGGCAAGGCCGGATGTCAGCAAGATAGATGAGGCGGTTGCACTGGCCAAAAGTGCGGACTTGGCCGTGGTGGTGCTGGGATTGTCCCAAAGACTGGAAGGGGAAAGCATGGATGTGGTCACCCCAGGATTTGATGGAGGAGACCGTACCGCGATCACTTTGCCGGCACAGCAGGAAGCTTTGCTCAAAGCCGTCAAAGCTACGGGAAAACCGGTGATTTTGGTGCTGAATGCGGGCAGTGCCATGGCGATCAACTGGGCCAAAGAAAATGTGGATGCCATTATTAGTGCTGGTTATCCGGGAGAAGAAGGTGGTAATGCGCTTGCAGATGTGGTCTTTGGAGACTATAATCCTGCGGGCAGGCTGCCAATCACCTACTACCAATCGGTGGAGGATTTGCCACCATTTGAAGATTATGATATGAAAGGCAGGACCTACCGTTATTTTGAAGGTACTCCGCTTTATCCATTTGGCTACGGTCTCAGTTATACCCAATTTGAATATACCGAGCTGACAATTCCTACTCAGGTAAAAGCTGGAGAAGCTGTATCCCTAAGCGTGAAAGTGACCAATACTGGGGAGAGGGCAGGTGATGAGGTAGTCCAGTTATACCTGACAGACCAAGAAGCATCTACTTTTCGGCCAATTCGGCAACTGGAAGCTTTTGAACGGATACACCTTGAACCTGGAGAAAGTAAAGAAGTGAGTTTTACCTTATCTTCCAGACAGCTTTCCATGATCAATGCCCAATCCAAAAGGGTCATTGAAGAAGGAAGTTTTACGGTGCATGTGGGTGGAAAGCAGCCTGGCTTTGAGGGTGATTTGGATGTGGAAACTACCATGGTGGTAAAAGGTGAATTTCAGGTCAAGGGCAGTCAGGAGCTAGCTGATCTTTAAATTTTTGTTTTATATTCCAATGGTAAGACTTGCTCAAAAACCTTTCTTTTAAAATAATTTACCTCATAGTGAGTGACTAAAATTGGAAATATTTAATAGAAATAGTAATGCCTTTTCAATGTCGGCCTGAGTGGTATCGAAGGCTGACATTGAGTAATGGAAATAACCTTTCTTTCTGACACGCTAAATAGTAAAAAGCTACTTTTGTTTATTATTGGACATCCGTGCAAGGGAAATTTAACCTTATAAATAATTTCAGGAAATGAAGTGAAGTACCTTGGATTCAATTCAATCACATTTTCCGAAATGTTATAAATTTGTTCATTCCAAATGGACAAGCGCTAGTGTTTCCCAACCGCTGAGATCCTTATTGTGCCCCACCTTTTCCATTGCTTGGGAAATTTTATTTTTGAAGGCCCAGCAAGTTTCTCTCCTGAGATCCAAAATTTCAGAAAGTTCATTTAGTGTAAGCTCTACATCTTTCCGGTTGGACAGGTACAATATATAGAAAGCTTTTTCAATGGGAAATTTCAATTTGTGAAATAATGTATCCACTGTCGGTGACTCGAAGTAATTGCAATTTTTACATCTTCTTCCATGATTAGGCGCCTCAGCGTATTTGTTGTAGCCACACTTTTTACAGATATACTTATGCTTCCACTTCAGTTCTGATAGAAATTGCAGGCAACTATCTTTGTCGGGGAAGACATTTTTGAAACTTTCAAAATCCAAACCTTTCATCAAAGCCAGGTTCTTGGTAACTTCTTCCATGTTGGTCCGAAGTTGCTCATTATTTTTCCTGAGATAGTCATTGATTTGATTGACTTGAATGTTCAACTCTTGCAACTTTAAATTAGTGGTCTGAAGCTGTACATTTTTATTGGCCAAGTCTGTTGCCATATTTTCAATCTTCTCGGTCCTTTCCTTGACTTTTTGCTGGAGTTTATTGTTAAGTTCATCGGCTAGTCTGTTTTTCTCCTCCAATGCCAATGTCCTTTCCTCACTGACAGTTTGATATTGATCTTGAAGAAATTTGATTTGATTGAATATGGAAAGAGAAAAGAGTACCACTTCCATAAAGATTACAGGATGAACAAAATACCAATTGATAACTTGATCCTCAAACAACGCGAAGACTATTGTATGGCTGTTGATTATGATCAAAAATAAACAGGCATTTGCAAAAATATATGACCAGGAATAGATCTTAGACCTTAGCAGCAGTCTTAACCCTATACAAAATGGGACCAGCATGATAAATATCGTTAGACCTATATACAAACGACCCTCTATATGAAAAAAGGAGTCTTGGGTAAAAAAAAGTAAGCCTTTTAGGATAATAGCAATGATAGTTGCCTTTAACATCAATTGGCTCGCGGAATATTTTTGGACAAACCTGTTCGAAAAAAGTAAAGTTGCTATGACCACTGCAAATTGGGTGATATTTCCCTTGGTCCAGTAGTTGAGGTTAGGATAGTTAGGCCATAAATACTGGAAGCCCAAGCCATCCCTTCCAAATGAAAACCAGATACAGGCCAATATTAGCCCGGCAAAATATAAGTATAAAGTATCCTTAAGTTTATAGACGAGATATAAATTGAATACAAGGATAAGTGCTAGTACACCGTAGTAAATTCCTAGAAAATAATATTCATTGAGCGTGTGTTCTATAAATTTCTCATTCGTTCGTAAATGTAAATTAAAGGCAAGTGGATAACTTCTTCTTACTTTGAAGTAATAAGTTTTTTGTTCTCCCGGCCTGAGGTCAAGCAGGTAATTAAAATTTTTATGTTTAATGTTTCTTTGGCCGAAAGGAAAATCATACCCTGATGTATTGACTGCATATGTACCATCAGGGTTGGGAAAATAAAAAGTGAATTGGTTAATATCAAAGCCCCATGATTCAAAATACCAGGAATGATCTTGGACTATGTCATTGTTTTTGACGATAAGCCTAAGCCATACATCATGCTCTAAATTGTCATATAATATATTATTATATAGTATAGGCCGGAATGCACCATTAAAATTATTTTCAGCTATTTGGTTTACAGTCAAATCGTTGTTGGGATCGACTAAAAAATCCATATACTCAATAATATTATCATAATCTTCTCCTCCTTTAATTACAAAAGTTTTTTCTCCCATGGCAAAGCACGGAGAGGAAATGAATAGCATTGATTTTATCAAGAACAGATAGATGAAACTGGCTCTTAAAGTTCCTTTTTTCACAGTAGGTATATAATCGGTTATTTTAAAGCTTTATTGCTAGGTCAATTAAATAGTATTTGAATATATAAAATTATATGTTCTCGTCTCGAAATTACCAAAGCCCAAACTGAAAATAACTTGTTTTTAAGTCAAAACAAAAAGATTAAAACTATCACAAATTAAAACTTTTTTAATTTTAATTAACTGAATATCAGGTGTTTTATTTAAGTGCAATTAAATTTACGCTTAAGTAAATGCTAACAGAATAAATATCAAGCCATATCTTCACTTTTGGTGGTGCTAAATGGAATTTGCAATTGAAATTCAAATATGGATAATTGTTATTTAACCGAATAAATAATTGTAATTACCTGATTTTCAGTGTTTTGTAGTTTATGTTGATACTTTTTAATTAAATATTCACTCTTTACATTTGTTTTGTCAGATGTGTTTAATTCGATTATTCATATTGGCAAATTAATAATACCCGAAACATAATCTAACTTTTGATTAGGATGCATACTTTCCTATTGACATATGTCCTCGCTTTCATATCCATACTGGATATGGATTTTTATGAACATTCAGACAGTTCATTTTCTATTTGGCAAACCTTTGCACATGATTTTAAAATTGGTGCCGCTTTGAATGGAAGAGATGTTATGGGGAATGACCCCATCGTAAAGAATACACTCTTAAAACATTTCAACAGTATTAGTCCCGAAAATCTATTGAAGTGGCAATCTGTTCACCCTGCCCCTGGAAACTATAATTTCAACCCTTCTGATGCCTTTGTAAATTTAGGTAAGGAGCTTAATGCCTTTATTATTGGTCATACGTTGGTTTGGCACAATCAAACACCAAGCTGGGTATTTATAAATGAATCAGGTGAATTTTTGGATAGGGAAGGACTTACCAAACGCATGGAGGACCATATCAGCACTGTTTTGGGCAGGTACAAAGGGAGCATAAACGGTTGGGATGTAGTCAATGAAGCTTTTACCGATAATGGGACATATAGAAAATCACATTGGTATAACATTATAGGCCAAGATTTTATACCAAAAGCTTTTAAAAAGGCTCATGAGGTAGATCCTGATGCTGAGCTTTATTATAATGATTATAACCTGTGGAAGCCAGAAAAAATCGATGCTGCAGTGGCAATGGCCGCTTCTTTAAAGGAACAGGGAATACGCATTGATGGAATTGGAATGCAAGGACATTATGGACTAACATCTCCTTCATTGGAGCAGATTGAGGCTTCTATCTTAAAAATTGCTGATCTGGGCCTTAAAGTAATGATAACAGAATTGGATATCGATGTGTTGCCTAATCCAACCAATAGGCGGGGGGCCGATATCGATGATAATTTCGAATACGAAAAGCAATATGATCCCTATCAAGAGGGTTTCCCAGAAGAAATACGTGAAGCACTGGCTCAACGATATTACGATCTTTTTGCCTTATTCGAAAAGCATAAAGAGGTGGTAACAAGAGTGACGCTTTGGGGGATCAGGGATCAAGACAGTTGGTTGAATAACTGGCCCATTCGAGGAAGAACTGCCTATCCTTTGCTTTTTGAAAATGATTATAGACTTAAATCAGAAATAGAGTTGCAGTTTAGAAAATTCGATGATAAGTGATCAGTTCGTGCTCAAATAATAATTTATTGTCAATTATAAACCCTATCACCCTAATGAAATACAACATCGTAATTACCGTGTTTATGGCAAATTTCCTGTTAATGGCTTGTAATTCTAGCCGTCAAGAAAATGATCAACAGGAAAGTGACAGTACAGAAACTGATACCATTAGTTATCTAAACCAACCCTTGGTTGAAGGTTTGTACAGCGCTGATCCCTCAGCACATGTTTTTAATGGAAAAATCTATATTTATCCCTCACATGATGTAGAATCAGATACAAAAGAAGATGATTCCGGGGCACAATATGACATGAAAGATTATCATGTTTTTTCCATGTCCAACCCGGGGAGTACAGTGACTGACCATGGCCTTGCATTGGACATTGAGGATGTGAAATGGGCCAAAAGACAAATGTGGGCACCAGATGCAGCCCAGAAAAATGACAGATATTTCCTTTACTTTCCGGCCAAGGATGAGGATGATATTTTCAGGCTTGGAGTAGCCGTATCAGAAAGCCCAGAAGGACCTTTCAAAGCAGAACCGGAACCAATTTCCGGGAGTTTTAGTATGGATCCTGCCGTATTCGAAGATACAGACGGGAAGCACTATATATATTGGGGCGGTATTTGGGGAGGCCAATTGCAAAAATGGAGAACTGGTGAATACCTATCAACAGGAGATAGCCCATATGATGATGAGCCCTCTGATGAAGAGCCAGCAATTTCACCTCGAGTAGCTATCTTAAAAGACAACATGTTGGAGTTTGGTGAAAGTCCAAGAAAAGTATTGATTCTTGACGAGTCTGGGGAGCCTATAAAGGCCGGAAATCATGATAAAAGGTTTTTTGAAGCCTCTTGGGTCCACAAAAATAATGGAACCTATTATTTCTCCTATTCCACTGGCGATACCCATAAAATAGTTTATGCTACCGGGGATAACCCTTATGGTCCATTTACTTACCGTGGAGTGATTCTTCATCCGGTTCAGGGCTGGACCAACCATCATTCCATTGTGAAATTTGAGGAGGAATGGTA
Organism: Echinicola sp. 20G; assembly: GCF_015533855.1. Classification (GTDB taxonomy): domain Bacteria; phylum Bacteroidota; class Bacteroidia; order Cytophagales; family Cyclobacteriaceae; genus Echinicola. The sequence continues at coordinate 4,105,906 of NZ_AP024154.1, forward strand.
TTTATTTTACCATGATACACAGCTATCTGGAAAGAACTACCTAAGAAATATAAAAATGACCAAATTAGTTCATAATCCTGATGGTTCTATACAAGAAATCAAACCTTACACTTTAAAATAAATAGTAGTTTCATGATAAGGTGTTTGGTGATGGAAGTACGGTTCCAGTATGATAGAACCTTTATTGCTTAGTCAATTATAGTTAACATAGATACCCAAAGAATATGAAAACAGCGTTACTGACAGGAATTTTTACTGCGATGGGCTTAGTTATTAGTTCTTTGAGAGCTAGGGAAAAGGAAATGGTTGAGGAGGCTCCCATCGGTTTTGATATAGTGGTGGGTGGTCCCAGAGGTGAGATCAGGACAATGAAATACTTCTCCAATACAACAAATTCACTTCGAAAAGCATTGGTTTACACTCCCCCAGGTTATGATGAAAAGAAGAGCTACCCGGTTTTGTACTTATTACATGGTATTAGAGGTGATGAATATGCTTGGTTTATCAATGGCCAAGCTAACACTATCTTGGATAATTTGATCAATCAGGGGAAGGCCAAACCAATGATCCTTATTTTTCCCAATGGTCGAGCAATGAAAAATGACAGGCCTTTAGGCAATCTTTTTAAAGCAGATAAAATCAAGGGGTTTAAAAGGTTTGAAAAGGAATTGGTGGTTGACTTAATTAATGAGACGGAATCCAGGTTCGGTGTTTCTTCAAGAGCACAGGATCGAGCCATTGCTGGAGCCTGTATGGGAGCAGGACAATCCATGAATATTGCTTTGGGAAATCAGCATCTGTTTTCTTGGATTGGAGCTTTTAATTCAGCTCCAAACTTTGATTTAACCAATATAGATAAATCATCACCAGGAAATTTAAGAACAAATCCAATTTATATAAGCTGTGGAGAAAATGATAAAAGTAAAAGGATTTCAGATGCCATTAGTGAATATCTTTTAGTCAACCAAATTGAATATATATATAGTTTTAGAAAAGGAGGCTATGGTTATCAATCTTGGAAAAATGATCTTTATTGGTTTGCGCAACTTTTGTTTAAGTAATACATAAAATATTAAAGTCTGCATAATCTTGTAAGGTATATAATAAGGATTTAAGAATCCCTACAGGGTTTAATGGTTTTATAAAATGCTATAATTTATTTCATAATTTATAGGGGTTTACTAATCTAAAAAAGCCGGAAGGGATTCTTTTCCGGTTTTTTTTAATCTTCATTACGCCGTAGGGTCAAATGAAATATCTTCTATTGAGTTTGAAATAGTATATATAGTATGTTAGTTTATTGAGGTCAATTAAGGTTAACTAAAAAATTCAGATTATGGATAGCCAAATTTTTGGAGGGTTAAAAATTCTTAAAGAGAATGGTGTAAAAACTAGATGGTTTAACAGTAGATTTCAGCTAAATGAAGAAATAAATAAAGGAGAAGAAGAATTGTATTTCTCATTCCCTGAAAATTCAGGTGCACCTATTATTGAAGTTTACTTTTCCAAAGAGTCTTCCTTGCTAGTAGTTCAAAAGAATTCTAATGAGATCAAGGTATTATTTAAGCTAGTTAAAGGAAAGGATTTGGTTGATGTGAATTTTTCCATTTTACGGCTTATTGATGAAGCAGACAGAAAATTGGAAAAACCATTAAATGGAGTAATGGATTGGGAAAGGAAAGTGATTACAGAAATAATTGAATTTAATAAGGACAGCTAGAAGGCTGTCTTTTTTATTTTAAAGGAAGTGTCAATATTAAAATAGTACAATAAATATATAGGTATTTAGTGTGGGAACTTGAGTTTTATTCATCCATAAAATGGCCAAGAATTTTGGTGTCAAAATGAGAAATGTACAATTTAAATAAGTTGGATTTTTGAGGATATGATGGGAAGAAATTGGCGAATTTTGAGTAAAATTATAGAGACGAGAAAAATTTTTTTAAAGAAAAATAAACTTTGTGACTTATTTGTGAATAGAAAAATAAAACTCCTTGTAGACAGTTGTAAATCACTGGTTTGTAAGTGGTTAAGTGGGGCTGGCGGTACGTGGATCGAACTCTTTTTTGGATGAGATGGAAATAATAGAGAAGCTTGTGGTTTTGGGGGAGTTTGGAGAGGAGTCACTATAGTTTGTAAGTAAGTGGCTCTCCCTTTGCCCTATTTTTTGATAAGATTTTGGTTCTCCATTTCAGTGATAGTTTCGTAAGTTTTGGTGTTTTTCAATCCTAATAAGTTATCAGCCTCTTTCTTTGAGATTTTTCCTTTTTCAAGTAAATATATAGGGTGGCTCAGTTGGGCTCGAACTAAGTACCTTCTGATTAACAGTCTGATCTTGGCATCTTTTATGTTTATTGTTTATTTTTAAATCATTGTATTTCAGTGATTTAAATAAATTAAATCACTAGTTTATTTACGTATTTTAGTACTTAATTTTGTAGTTTTTTTGCAAATATTTTGCAAATTTTAAAAATGTATATGTCAGACAGTAAGAGAGTTAAATCAGAAAAGCAGGTTATTTTGTCTCTGGATTTAGATAATAGGCGAAAAAAATCCAATGGATTATACCCCTTAAAGATTCGAATTTATAATACCGCTACCCAAAAGAACAGGTACTATAGCACAGGGTATGATATGGATTTATTGACCTATAAGAAGGTTTTTGAATCTTCTAAGCCCAAAAGAAGGGAGCGAGAGATAAGGGAAGAAGTAGAAGCCCTTCTATTAGAATACAAGGCCATTGCTCAAGATATTGATGATTTTACCTTTGATACTTTTGAAGAAAAACTGTTTAAGCCTAAAGGGGAGTCTCAGGATATCTTTTATCAATATAAAATGAAAATTGAGGAACTGGACGCCCAGAAAAAGATTGGCACCAAGTCCAATTATAACTGCAGCTTAAAATCTATAAAGCAATTTTTATCAGAGAACAAGTCACGTGTGCCAAAGCGATTGTACTTTTCTGAAGTTACACCAAGGTTTCTAAAACGCTATGAACAATGGATGATCGATAAAGGAAATTCAAGATCAACCGTCGGCATTTATCTTAGACCATTAAGGCATCTTTTCAATATAGCAAAACCATCTAATTATCCATTCGGCAAAGATGGGTATAGCATCCCAAAAGGTAGAAACAAGAAAAAGGCTATCAATAAGGAGGGGCTAAAGATCCTATTTGAGACACCGCCTGAGAACGAGTTCCAAGAAAAAGCCAAGGACTTTTGGTTCTTCTCCTATCTCTGTAAAGGGATGAATATGAAGGATATTCTGTATTTAAAATGGAGCCAAGTCAAACCCAAATGTCTGGAATTTATCCGGGAAAAGACGAAAGATACTACTGATGCCCAAATTGTTATCCGTGTTCCACTATCAACAGTTTCTAAGCATGTGATCAATAAATATGGAAGTGAGCAAAAAGGCAAAGACGATTTTGTATTTCCTGTTCTCAATCATACTATGAACGAGGAAGAAAAATTTAAAGCCAAGCAAAATTTTACAAGGTTGATCAACCAGCATATGAGGCGGTTTGCCAATCATGCGGGTTTCGAATAGGAAATAAGTACCTATTGGGCCAGACACAGTTTTGCAACCATGGCAATCAGAAAAAATGCCTCTATTGAATATGTTGGAGAATCCTTAGGGCATTCCGATATTCGAACTACAAAATCATATATTGATAGTATTATGGACGAAGAAAGTGATCAGAAAATGATAGACGGGATGATGGATTTTGACTGATCTAGATTTCTACTATATATAGTGTTTTAGAAGGCCCACCTGAACTATTAAATAACACTGGAAAACAGCGATTTACGAAAAAAGGAGGAACAAATAGGGGACAGGTTCATTTTGGTTTTAAAGCTCCAAATTTATTTGAATCGTATTATTTAAAATCGTATCTAATTGCCAAATAAACCCATTTTTCGATTTGAATTTTTGAATAATCTTTTTTCTTTTTGATGCAAAAAGCAGAAAATCGACCTATTTGAAGGTGGACAAATTTTAGAAAACGAACCTTTGATTTAGAATTGAATTTATTTGCATGTTTTAGAATATAATTTCCACCTCGTATAATTCGTACAGTACGAGAGGGGTACGAGCCGTACGAGGTGTACGAATTTAGGCCTGTTCTTAGGGACTTCTTTTAAAGAAACTACCAAATAATTTTAGTTTAAAACAAAGGCCTCTATGTTCTTCATTTTTGTTAATATGATTATCCGCAATGATGCCAGTAAGGATAAATAGCAGCAATGATGAGTCTGTCAAATAGTTTTTGACCGAAATATCTTCTGTTGAGCTTATAACAAAACTCATCAAGATAGTTTTGCATCATTCTTTCACTTATCATATGGTATGTCTGCAGGTGTTTTTTTAAGTTACTAATAGCAATGTGTACCCATTTGAGGTTGAAGAGCCCCTTTTCGGTTCCCGAGATCTCCTTGACATGCACATCTATACAATCACTCAGGTCTGAGAAGGTGGTGCTCATATCTGTTTGAAGCACGGAGTTTGGATCAATAAATTCCTTGACCAAATTCTGGGCTGTTTTCGCCTCCAGGTTCTTTATCTTCTTCATCTTAAAATATCTACAGCTTTTGTCGGACTTGCCCGTTTCAAGGTCTTCCAAAACCGTTGATTCGGCCATTACGGACACAATCGACCGTTTTTGGCTGCCCCTGCCTCTTTTGAGTTTGCGTGGGTTTTTCGTTGCTTTGCCCACAAAGGCCTCGTCATACTCCACCATGTCCGCAAGACTGTAAAGATCATCGCGTTTCCCCATGACCTTGCGGAGTTTATGGTACATCCTGAAAACCGGTTCATATCGTTTCTGGCCCAACAGTCTTTGCAGTTCCAAAGCGCTGAACCCCTTCTTGGTGGCTGTGAGGAAGGTCATGGCCAACAACCAGGTCCTTATCGGAAGGTTGCTGCATTCCATGACAGTACCGCTTTTGATACTTGTTCGGAAGCTGCAGCAAGAACATTGAAAGGACTTCTTGTTTGCCAACCAATAATGCTTGGTAACTTTGCATCTTTTGCAGATGATACCTGCTTGGCTCCTTTTATGCATAATAAACTCGATACAGGAAGATTCGTCAGGAAACCGATTGATGAAGTTGATAATGTTCATGGTCAAAACCGTTTGTCTTGACCTAATTTATTGAGAGTAATAACTCAACTGAAGCAATTGACACCAACTGTCAATATTAATTTATTTGGCTACTGGTGCTATTGCGGATATACATAATAGATTAAATCATTTATCTTTAAAAGATATAATAGTAGGCTAAACCTTCAAATTTATGGTCGATTTTCAGATTATTTTGAAATAGGCAAAACTCTTACTACCCACTATTATTTGTCAGATATTCAACTTCGCTAATTTCTTTTTTTGCTATGCTCAATCGAGAAATACAGGATTGTTTCCCAATTTCACACCGGAACTTTCCTCATCAATTATTCACTTCACCTCAACGATGATTCTTTTGTAACTAGTTAATTTTGGTGAGCCATTATCAGTCACTTCGCAGATGATATGGGTGGTCTTGCCGGAGGAATCACTTGGAAGATCAATTTTAATATGATTGGAGTCACTATTCTGGATCTTTATCTCACCTTTATAAGTACTTGCCTCAGGGATAATCCACCATTTGAAACTCAGTTCATCGCCTTCTGGATCGTAAGATCTGGATGCATCTAAATTTATAGTTTGGCGTTTCTTTGCCTTCACTCTTAGCAACTCTATGCCCTCCATTTTATTTATTACCACAATTGGGTTGCGGTTTCCTTTCCCTTCACTTGCCCAGTCCATTCTGGCAGCGAAATTGTTATAGATTGCAGGGTAGAAGTAGCTTTCGTATTTCCTGGATATATCAACTTCCGGTGCTTGAAAGTTAGTAAAAGCTTGTGTTTCCTGATCTTCACTAATTCCCTTTTCGAAATATCCTCCCCAACCTACTTGGGAAGGAACCATTGGGTCGTTCAAACCATTTGGCATCAGATGTAAAAAAGCAGGTGTATCACCTTCTACGCCGTATTTATATTTGGGATAGACTTTACCCAGATTTCCATGAGACTGTATATCCACTTCATATTTTTCCCAATTACTTTTACCTGTTCCATTCTGATATTTCCAAGCAGATTCATCCCAGATAAAGAGTAAATCATCAGAAAACTCCCTTCTCATCCATTGGTGTGAGCTAATCGCAAAATCAGTTTTTTGATCTCTATCCTGATCGGTGATCGCATAGGTTGGGATTTTTTGAAGAAATGTCCTCAGTTCTGATTCTGATCTTGTTTGCTGCACTTTCCAGATAGCTTGGGCTAAGGTATTTCCTCCACCCCAAACAGTAATCCAAAGAGGGCGCTGATCCGACTCATCTGCAAGTTCGATGATCAATTCACTTCCTTCTGAATTGTTGTCCGCTCCAATAAATTGCTGACCTCGGTTTTTGCTGCCAAATACAGTAATGCTTCGCAAATAGTCCGGACTTGGCCAGTAACCTATGCTTTGATTTGATTCATCGGCAAGAAAGCCTTGTTGATTTGATCGCTTCATCAAGTTTGGAAGATCCTTTTCATAAGCGTCTATTGCATCATGGATCAAGTCCATGAAATCATCCCGGGTTTTATCGAGACTCCAACCTGTAGTGAAAATCAAGCCCTCGATTTCATATAAATCTGCGTGGACAAGCAATCTGACTAAAGATTCACTATCATCGGTTTCCCAAGTGGAAACATCCGTCAATACAACAATTCTCGGCTTTGGTATAGCTTTCTTTTGATCTTGCTGGGCAAAAGCATAGCAGGAAATAATAGACGCAAAGAAAAGAGCGAGAATTGATTTTTTCATTAAACTAAGGGTATGACTCAACGAGCTAAGGCGCATTATAAATAATTTTGGGGTTTGATTTATATGGTCCGGATTTTTTACTTGATTGAATTCAAATAATCCTCCAACATGGTAAAACCTCCTTTAATAAGATTTCTATCAGCAGGATCTGAAGGATTAAGACCATTTGCTATTTCCCATTGATCTGGCATCCCATCATGATCGGAGTCTTTAGGAGCCGGTAAACTCTTGAGTTCAGGCCATCCTCCTACATCGTTTTGGGAATCAATGATTCCTGATTTCTTTAAAGGATCGATCAAGGAGTGATCCTTTTTATAAGTTGCTCCTTCATACGTCGTAGATCCTCCTTTTGTCTCGTTGACAATCCTGATATCCACTTCATCTCGTTTTGGCAGGATAGCGCCGGCGTTTGCTAATACCAATTCAAAAGCTTCTTCGGCCTTTTGTTGGTTTATGGGCATGGCATCCCACGGTTCATTTAGCTTCACAAATTTTAAGTTTTCTTCCCCTCCTTGAGGCTGCACTCCGCCTTCCCAATTGTTGGCAGTCACTTTCTCATTGCCCATCATGACATTCTCAGCAATATACCATTTTCCAAAATCACTCGTAGTATCCCGCATATTAGGGTTGGCAAGTCTATATCGAACTTCTCCCGTCTCGGTAGCGGGCCCTGGTTTATAGTAGTTTGCGACCATATTGATCGTCGAAAATGCATACTTCGGATTATTTACCTGTTGGTTTTCTCCTCCATAAGTGCTGTTGTATCCCCAGTTATAGACCACATTATTTCTATAATCTGTAAAGCCAGACCCTGATGCCATTCTAGGGTTACGACTACCATGATGAGCGAAAAGATTATGGTGATAGCTACCGTAGTTGGATCCCCAAATTCCACCAAAACCATGAGCTCCTTTGATATGGTTGGAATCATGCATGCTCTCCGAAATTATACTCCATTGTACAGTAATACTGTCGCAATGGTATATGGACATAGTTTCATCCACACTCCAGCTTGCAGAAATATGGTCTAAAATAATGTGTTTGGTATATCTACTTGAAACAGCATCTGTGTCCTCTCCGGATTCGTTACCGAGTCTTACTCTTATATACCGAATGATCACATGATCGGCATCGATCATCAGAGGAAATTTTTTGAGGCAAACCCCATCTCCAGGAGCTGTTTGACCAGCTATGGTGATATAGGGATTTTTGATTCGAAGTGGACTTTCCAATTCTATCGTGCCTGAAACTCTAAAGACGATTGTTCTGGGTCCATTAGCATCAACCGCAGCTCTCAAGCTCCCTTCACCGCTATCATTCAAATTTGTAACTTCATAAACCGCTCCTCCACGGCCACCTTTGGAAAATTTCCCATAGCCTTCTGCTGTAGGAAAGGCTAGTTGCTGAGATAATGCTGAGGTAAAAGCTAACACGCTTAATACCGCTAGTAAAATGGTAGTTTTCATTTGTTGGGTCTAATGTTAATTTCTTGATTTGAACTAGTTAGGATTATTTCGTTAGCCATTTCCACCTTTCTGCCCAGTCCGTTAAAAACTCCTTCCTGAATTTTGAGATGGTCTTGGCGCCTTGCTGATCTTCGATAAAAAGAGCTTTATCTACTTTGTCACTATACCAATTTGCACCTACTTGGTAATCATCTGATGAAGTTTTTCCCGGCCAAGGAAAAGTGCTGATGTAATTTCCTTCCAAACCGTCCAATTCAGCTATAGCGCTACTGGATTTATAATACCCTTTTTCGGGTTTTTTAGATGAATATTTAATTCCATAAATACCATTACCTAAATAATATCCAGGCCAAGTCTGATTTTGAATTTCCATTTCGAACACGACAGAATCCTCGCGAATCTTCAGTTCAGGCCCTTCAAATCTCCACTCAATAGTTCCATAGGCTGCCACAGTATCTTCTAATGAACTTCCTCCTAGAAATACATTTCTTGAACTGCGATTGATCTTTTCAAAACTTCCACCCCAGCTTTTTCCGGTAGGTTCGTTTGGGTCACCGTTCATAAGATAAACCAGTGAAGGAGTGTCGCCCATTTTGATATTTCCATCATAATACTTGATAAAATCCTGGCCCATGGCTCCTCGACCATCAATGTAGTTTTTGTAAAAGGCGTCTCCTTTTAGATCCTCTGGCGAATCCTCATCCATAAACCATCCTCTGTAGGTGGAATTTGCCTCTATCATCCAAAGGTCAGGATGATATTCAGCTATATAGGAATAGGCATTGATACTCCACTTTTTATTGGGGCCGCCTATCCAATACACTCTGATATTTTCTTTGATTTCGGGAGCATCATGAAGTGCCTGTGCAAGATCTTCAATCCCTCCCCAAACAAGTACCCATAGCGGTTGCTCACTTTCTTTTTTTGCACATTTTATAATCCATTCTGAACCTTCCGTAGGAGTAGTATAACCTCTAAAAGGTGCGGCATCTTTTCCCCCTTGCTTGGTAATGGATCTTAGGGATATTGGAGTTGGAAATTCTGGAGAATGTCTTTGGAGTTGAGTATAATCTATTTCATATAGATCTATCATATTCTGAAAATCCTTGGTGCTGCCTTCTCCATAAGGTGATGAAATCAAGCCTTCGATCTGGAATTGATCTGCATACATCAATAGGTGAATCATCGATTGAAAATCATCGGGATCTGTTCCACCTATATCTGAGCTGATCAATACCCTTGGCCTAAGAACTTTTTTCTCATGCTCCTTGCAGCCAAATAAGGAAGCAAAAAACAGGATCACTATTAAACCTGATATACTTCGACTTTTCAATTTCATTCTTTGGGTTTACCTATTGACTCTTTGGTTGATATTTTAACCTAACTCATGAAATGTAAAATTATTCTCGTATTTACAGAAAAACTACCTACATTTCTGTACAAACCTATCAAAATCCTAGATGATAAATACTTTCGATGAAAGCCGAAATGAGTTTAAACCTTATGGATTGACTTGTGAGCTATGGTCTCCAAGCATAATGAGAAAGCCTGATAGGCACAATGAAATTGAAATAAACTATTTCCCGGAAATTGGCATTACTTATCTTATTCAAGGAAATAAAGTAGTTGTTCCACCTAAAAAACTGACTGTTTTTTGGGGGCTTATTCCCCATCAAATTATTGATTTCACTAATGATAAGCCATATTACGTCTGCACGGTACCATTCTCACTTTTTTTGGAATGGAAGCTTTCTGTTCCTTTTGTGGATAAGCTGCTGAAAGGTGACGTGCTATTTGAAGCTTCAAAGGAGCGTTCGAAGTACGATGAGTATCTTTTCAAAAACTGGCTGGCAGATATCAATGTAAATGAAGCTGCAGAAGTTGCGTTGCTCGAAATACATGCAAGATTGAGAAGAATGTCTATAGGCAATTTCTCCTCTGAAAAAAAGGAATACACATCACTTCAATCCAATGAAATCAGTCAGGTTGAACGGATTGCTATTTTTATTGCTCAAAATTATTCGGATCCTATCAAAGTATCTTCAATTGGTCAGGCTGTGGGTTTGCATCCTGACCATGCTAATTCGATTTTCAAGAGGACATTTGGAAGTACGCTAAGCGAATACATCACCGAGGAAAGAATCTCTCATGCGCAGAGGAAGTTGGTAGCGACAGACAAAAGCATCACAGATATCGCTTTTGATTGTGGTTTCAATTCTATCAGTCGCTTTAATGCAGCTTTTCTGAAAATCAATGGGTGTACACCAAGAGAATTTAGGAAGAGGTATTTATTGAACAGATAACAATAAATCTTCCTATTAAAAAAAAAGTAAGATGGGGACAAATAGATGAACAGGTTTAATTTGCTTTTACAATTTTAAATTGATTTGATACTCTTGATTTTGAACTTCTTCAATGTGGTTTTAAACTCCGCATAATCTTTTTTTGTATTTCTCTTTTTTTAAACGATCTTTTTCCAAGTAACTCCTTAGTCTCCAAATCTGATCTAGGCGGAAGAAGAGGTAGATTGTTATTAGCTTGATATTTATTGAAGTCGTTCATAACGAGAGTAACTTTTACACTTGAGTTTTATTCGGAGGTAAAAACACTGATTATTTACCCTTGTTTTGACATGAAAGGTAAGTTTTACTCTTGTTTTTGGTAACCGCAACACAGGCTCCAATACTTGTTTATGAATCTGGATGTTTTGGTAAAACACTGTCAGGTTTTTGATTGCAACAATGTTTCTCAAAGCTTATTGATCAATGGACGCTTAAAAATATTGATGAGTTTTCATTTTGAAAACTCATCTTAGCCATTTTGTCTCACTTGCTTCAAATGACATCAGCAATTGAATTGTGCACACAGTGTGCGCATTTTTCCGTCTACTATTTTTCGTAAGGTACGAGGGAAATGGTTCCTGCAATGCTTTCAAGAAAATTTAAACGCTTGTTCATGCTTTTAACTCCATTCGCAAAGTAGTCTACCCTGCTGGACTATTAACCGACTGCATAATATGCGCCGAATTAACCAAGAGGTTCACAGCCTGTCAAACATACTTGCAGGAAATTGTCCTGTGTTAGGTTTAGGAGTGGGATTCTCCTTTGCCTACCCGATTACCAGCTGGCATTCCTATCAATTCATAATTGGTGCTTCTTCCTCCTGCTGCTTCTTTTTGCAAGATCCCTTTCTCAATAAGGTCGTTGATATCCCTAACTGCTGAATCTTTAGAGCACTTTGCAATCTTTGCCCATTTGGACGAGGTTAATTTCCCGTCAAAACCATCCATTAGCCTATTCAATAATTTCCTTTGTCGGTCGTTTATTGGAGTATCTATGTGCTTCCGCCAAAAATCCGCTTTGAACAGAACTTTTGAAAGTATTAAATCCGTGGACCTTAAAGCGTTGATCAAACAGTTTAAAAACCAAACCATCCAATCAGTTATATCCAAATTCCCCTTTTGCGTTTTTTCCAATATCTCATAATACTGCTTTCTTTCCAACCGGACCTGGGCAGACATACTGTAAAAACGTTGGTTACTTTTGTCAGCTTGCGCCAACAGCATATCCGTCAATGCTCTGGTAATTCTTCCATTTCCATCTTCAAAAGGGTGGATGGTTACAAACCATAAATGGGCGATTGCTGCTTTCATTACCAAGTCCATTTTACTGTTATTGAACCAATCTAGAAATCGGGTCATTTCTTTTTCAACCAGGTTGGAATCAGGCGCTTGAAAGTGAACCCTTTCTTTCCCCATTGCCCCGGATACTACCTGCATAGGCCCAGTAGTATCTTTTCTCCAATCTGCTACGGTAATTTTGTACATCCCACTTCTTCCTGTGGGAAACAATGCAGCATGCCAGTCAAAAAGCCTGTCAGCCGTTAATGGGTCAAAGCATCTCTGGGTAGCGTCAAGCATCATTTCTACTACTCCTTCTACACTTCTGTCAGCATCCACCGCTCCTGCTATTTCCATTCCCAATCTACGGGCAATTGATGAACGCACTTGGTCAGGGTCAAGGAATTCGCCTTCTATCTCCGATGATTTTAATACATCAAGGGTCAATGTATCAAGTAGCGCCTCATTTCTCAAATCGAAGCCTAATGTTTCCATTTTCCCAATAAGTCTACCCTGTAAATTTCTTGCCTCACTTAACAGGTCCAGGAAGTCATTACTGTTCCAGGTAAATTCCGGCCAATTATCTTTTTGATGTATAAAAGCTTTCATTCAATGCACTGTTTGCAACGAAAATAACCTTTATTCGACGCAAACCAAAATTAATCGTTGCTTATTTTGCATCAAATAGCATCCTTATTCGTTGCAGGGTCGTCTCTTTTGCTATTGACTGATGTTTTTTATGGTTGACCAAAAAGAAAAACTAGGCCTGAAATAGCAGTTTACAAATAATAGAACATTAACATTTGAAAAACTCATGCTAAAATTCTTGTTCTATTCATATGGATTTGGAATCCAGGTGAAAAAAGGGACAAAAAAGGGGACAGGTTCATTTTGGTTTTATGGCTCTAAATTTATTTGAATCGTATTATTTAAAATCGGCTCCAATTGTCAAATAAATCCATTTTTCAATTCGAATTTTTGAATGGTCTTTTTTTTTGATGTAAAAAGCAGAAAATCGACCTACTTGAAGATGGACAAATTTCAGGAAACGAACCTTTGATTTAGAATTGAATTCATTTGCATGTTTTTGAATATTATTTCCACCTCGTAAAATTCGTACTGTACGAGGGGTACGAGCCGTGCGAAGTGTACGAATCATAGATTGTGTTAAAGAAAATTTTAATATGCATTTTTTCATGGTTACCATCCAGTTCCTAATAGAGACCATAATGGTCAACAGGATTTGAGCTTCGTAAACCTAAAGAGTTCTCACATATTGAAAAAGGGGTGAACGTATTATGATGTGGAAACTGGAAGACGAGAAAAAGACTGGAGACATTGTTCTCCCAACTCTGTGACCAGTTTATGATCCTAAGAAATTAAGCCCAATCATTCCTCGGCTTCAAAACCAGAATCCTTGTCAAAATACCTGCCTAACCTTGAAGAGTATTCCGAGCCATAGTATACCAGTGTTTCAAGGCACTGTAACATACTGGTAGATTATGGATTTCATATTCCTGAAAAGTATAGAAGTATAGATACTCTCTCAACTACTGTACTTGACTAAGCTTATCCCATTCAAGATTCGTTTCTTATGGGAGGATATTTTATTAAATTCAATATTTATATCATAAAATTTGTTTTATAAGACACATTAAAAGCTCTATATACTGACAAGGCAGCTTAATTCAGAACCTTTTACGGTTTCTTAACGAATATAATACGCCATTAACTAGAAGATTTGATACTTATGTAATGTTTAGGTTTTCTGGCACTATCCATGTTATAATTAGTCAATCAAGTTTGAGTAGATTTCAGATAATATAAGAAAAAAAATAGGAGAAAGTGGAGCCAGATTTAATTGAAACCACTCTTAAATTCTACAGGGAACAATGCAATTATAATAGAATAAATATGCTAAATAAATTTAATAAAGGACCATGAACAACGGATACTTCAAATACTATAAATCAAGTGTTCTAGTAAGTTTACTAGTGATACTTGGAATCAGTCTATTCTTGGCAAAAGATTATTGGGGTTTGTCATTTTCAATAATTTCTGTGATCACGAGTCTTTTATTTTTCATTGACAAGTGGTTATGGAAAACTAGATTATTCTCTTGGATGTTTTGGATTGAAGACTTTTCAGGACGGTACGAGGGCCATCTTGAATATGAGTAAAGAGATGATAAATGTGTAGTAAAAAAAGGGGAAACTGAAACATGTTAAAATAATTCACCAAACTGGGAGCAAAATCACTGTTTTTTCATTCACTCAAAAACCAGATGGTACTCCATCTTCAGTTTCTGAAAGTTTAGGTTTGCATGTAGATAAACAAATGGAGATAAACATTTTGAATTAATTTACTCCTATTTAAACCAAGGTAGTACAGAGCAAAATTTTTCACCGCATTATGGTGTAAGTCTTCAGACCAAAATGAACTGTTTACTTTTAAAACAATCCATTTAACAGGGAGAGTGTCCCAATTTGAATGATTTATAAGATAAAAATGAATAAAAGCATTCTTTTTTGCCCAATGCCTTGTAAAGGTGTCTATGAGGTTTTGTTATAAATTTACCTACCTTGTTAGGGAAGGTGTTATATGCTCTAAAATCTTTATAATGTATTTTGTTTTAAACATGGAATATTAAGTATAAGTACCGTCGCATGAACGAGATTGAGAAGAATATACAAGAATTCAAAATTTGGCATGAAACACAATTACCGTATCATAATGCCGCAGTTAACTTCTTTTGCCAACTAATTGATGCTATACCTAAAGTTCAGTTGGTCAAAGGAAGAACAAAAAGTTACGAGGAATGCATAAGTAAATTCACAAGGAAGTATTTGCCATATATTGACAAAAAGGAAAAAGACGTAAAAATCAGTTATTACCTAACAGATTTAATTGGTATTCGTGCTGTTTGTTTTTATGCCGAAGAAGTGTATGAAATAAGGCGTGACCTTAGAAAGTACTTCAAAGAGCTAGAAATAACTGATAAGTCAAGCCAATTAGAAAAGACTGAGGATAAATTTGGTTACAAAAGTTTGCACCTTCAATTGGTATTGAAGCGAGGACTGAAAGGTATTGATGATGTGGATAGGTTTAAAAATATTCAAATTGAGCTTCAAATTCGAACAGTTATACAGGACGCTTGGAGTGTATTGGATCATAAAATTAAATACAAAAAAAGCATACCACAGAGTTTGAAAAGAAGAATTAATAGGCTTTCAGCACTTTTTGAAATCGCAGATGAAGAATTTTCAAATATTCAAAAAGAAATTTCGAAAGAAGAAAATAAAATAAACAATAGGCTGAAAAAAGGAGGGCGTATAGAAACGCTTAAAGTGCTGGATGTATTTAGGTTCTTATTTGTTGCATTGAAATATTTTCCTCATTATGATTTTGCAGAATACAAGGTTGATAGTTTTGTCCAAGAAATCCTATTATTGAAAAGTGATTTTACAGAAGGTGCCTTAAATGAAGCCTTGAAAGAAAACCTTTTGTATGTTGATACGATCGAAAAAAGGATAAATCAGCATTTGAACCCATATACTAAAATTCGCTACTGTTTGTATAAGTCCAATATTGAAAGCTTTAAACCAATTTTATCAGTGCACCAACAAGGTATATTTAATGCCTTAGGTTAAGAAGTTGATATAAGAGATAATTGAAACTTAAATTTGGTTAAAGAAGTTTTCTCCCTGTAAGATTGGAGTGATTCTTTTTCAAGCAGCATTGATAATACCTTATTTACGAAATTCTTGTTATTAATAATACTAGACAAGAACCTATAAGGTTTATTGAAAGGAAATTTCAGGCGCTTGTCAATATGTATTGTTATTTCTCCCGCATTTTTTTATTTTTTTCCACCAGAACACTATTAGGGACGAATTCTCTCTCGAAATAAACTAACTCTTTTTTTTCTGGAAATTCAACTATTTTACAATAATAGATCTGGTCAATATATCTTCTTATAATCAGTTTTAAACTAGGATTGACCTTAGCGTATACTATATCGCCTGGATTATAACTGTTTTGTACGAATTGTTTACTCATGATTCATTTTTTTATTATTACTAAAGTTTAGGCTTTTAAATATAAATCTGTTATAAAGTGATTGGTTAATCTTACATGAATCACACATTTAGAATATATGAGAATTTCTGATATTCTTTTTGGGTAATGCTTCAGTTAAAGATATTTATTGACTGATTTGAAAATAATAGGAACCTCTTTTTAGAAACAAAAGATAGTAATTCAATATATTTCACTATCTTTACTGAATAAGATAAAAGGCAAATTTCAAAAATATTTTTGATCGCCTTGATTAGTGATGGCAATATAAGTGCCTGAGTAGCATTTCAAGAGTTTTCCCCTTCAATCGGCTTTAATTCTTTTCTCTACTTTTAATTCATAGTTGGCATTAGGTTGCAATTTGAATTAAGTCTGCAAATCGTATTTTACTAGGAAGCCGAAATTTCATAATTATTACCTAAATACTCTTTATATCAAAAACATTAGATTTTCGGAATCAGTATTGTCTGATTTCTCCATTACCCTTCGTGGCCGCGTTAATTCCTATTTTAAAACAGCCAAAAAATCCAGGTTTGGAAATCTGGAAATGGTCCTCAAAACCTTCTTTATGTTAGGGTTTTATTTTACCCCTATCCTAATAGTGATTTTGGGATTGGTTAATGAAAGCTGGCAGTTGATCCTGTGTTTCGTCTTAAGTGGTTTTGGAATGGCCGGTATTGGCATGGGAGTTATGCATGATGCTATCCATGGGACCTATTCAAAAAACAGAAAAATAAATAAATTATTGAGTTATAGTCTGAATATGGTTGGGGCAAACGCAACCGTGTGGAAGATTCAACATAATGTTCTTCATCATTCATATACCAATATTGATGAAGGAGATGATGACCTCAATGTTCCGTTATTCCTTCGATTTTCACCCCATGCAAAGAAAAATTGCTTCCATGCCTATCAGCATTGGTACACTTGGTTTTTTTATTGTTTGTCTACTTTATCATGGGTAACATCAAAGGATTTTATAAGGCTTGATAGGTATTATAAAATGGGCTTGCTGAAAGGAAAGCATATTTATCTCAATACTTTGTTTAAGATGGTGGCCTGGAAAATGGTTTATTATACATTCATTCTCCTTCTACCCATTCTGTTTTCACCTTTTGGCGCAGGAGAAATCCTGCTGGCATTCTTGCTGCTTCATTTTGTAACTGGATTATGCATTTCATTGGTGTTTCAGACAGCCCATATTATGCCCGAAGTATCATTTCCAATAATGAATAAAGATGGGGAGGTAAAAGGAGAAAGGATAATCCACCAATTGCTGACGACCTGCAATTATTCAGAAAAGAACCGAGTGTTTTCTTGGCTAATTGGGGGGCTGAATTACCAAGTAGAGCATCATTTGTTTCCGGATGTTTGTCATGTACACTATCATAAAATAGCTCCTATAGTGAGGGAAACAGCAGCAGAATATCAGTTGCCCTATTATTCAAAGGTGTCATTTTGGGATGCCTTAAAGTCCCATTTCAAAATGCTCCGTTGGCTGGGAAATAGTTAGTACGATAAGAATGAAAACATGAAATTAAATTTTATCAAAATATCATAAGGGTGGAATTTTGTAAATATGATTACCTACGAGTATAAGCTGATGTATATCATCTGAGTATGCACTATTTGGTTTTCACGAAACCCTTTGACTAAAACTAAATTAATAACAAATCAAAATTCAACAAAACATGAATGAAGGAACAGTAAAATTCTATAACGATTCCAAAGGCTACGGCTTTATTACCTCGACTGATAATGGAGAGGATATTTTCGTCCACCAAAGTGGATTGATAGATGAGATACAGGAAAATGATGAGGTAAAATTTGAGGTAGAACAAGGTAGAAAGGGCTTGAATGCGGTCAGGGTTGAACGAATTTAAATGACCAATTATCGCGGTTATCGTCCTTGATGATAAATAATTAAAGGTCTTGCTTACTTGAACTATTCAAGGGTGCATGACCTTTTTTATATGGAAGTCCAGAATAAAAAGTAGAGGCATCTTGAAAAATGAGATAAGGCAAGACCGGCATCATTTTGAAGTGCAAAGTTTTAATCTTCATTTATAACCAGTCAATTTCAGTATCCGTTACTTAAAAGGAAACAATTGAAAAAAAATGAAACTCTATATCAAATATATGGTTAGCCTCAGATGCAAAATGATGGTTAAAGAAGAACTTAAAAAATTAGGGTTTCAATATTTTTCTGTCGAATTGGGTACGGTAGATCTTCGTGAGGAAATTTCAGAGGAGCAACGAAAGGAATTTGCCAAGAATTTGTTGAGATCCGGCTTGGAGTTGTTGGAGGATAAAAGGAGTATACTTATCGGAAAAATAAAGAATTTAATAATTGAAATGGTCCATTATGAAGATGAATTGCCTAAAACTAATTATTCAGATTATATAAGTGAGAAACTGGGCTATGATTATACCTACTTGGCAAATACTTTTTCAGAGGTAAAAGGAGTAACCATACAGCAGTTTATTATTCTTCATAAGATCGAAAGGGTCAAGGAATTGCTATTGTATGACGAGCTAAGTCTTTCGGAAATTTCATATAAACTACATTATAGTAGTGCCGCCCATCTTTCCAATCAATTTAAAAAAGTTACAGGTCTTACTCCTTCTTATTACAAAAAGTTGAAGAAGAAACGGAATCAGAACTTGGAGAATTTGTAAATCTGTATATCCGCTATTTCACCAGTATATTTTACCCTTCAAAACATTCTCTCAAAAACAGCACAGATCTCACAGAAATGATTGTTTAAACCTTTCTACTGGCCCAGATAGGACCATGGAGGACAGGCAGTGGGAAATCAGGTTACTGGTGTGAAAATGGTCCATATTAATGAATATAACATTTTTAATATTGCTCCTTTAACCCGTATTTACCCCCTAGTTTAGCCGTGTTTATCCCGTGTTTTAGCCGTGTTGCTCTTATCAGAGGCTTAGGCTAGTCTACACCTTAAGTCCTAGAAAAGCATGGGGACATACCTTTCAATATTTTGGTTGTAAGAAGCTTAGGAATCCTTCTATACCTCATCGCGATAAGCCAATATTTTTACAACTATTAAGGAGCTTGATGGCATTTTCCATTCCGAAGAGAGATGATCCCCCCTTATCTTTTAACAGATTATGAGTCCATAAAATGTTTTTAAATTTTAGAGGGTTCGATTATTTGTTGTTTATAAAATGAATTTATCCACTTAGATCTGTCAAACTATTTTAATCAATGAAGATAAATGGGAAGGATGTGTGATATGTGTAAGTTTATTTTTTTTACTGTAAGGTTTATTTTGTGAGATATCTTTAGATTTCTTGGTAAGATATTCTTATCTACTAAAATCAAATAAGATGACTAAGGAAAAAAATAGTAAATCGAAATCAGACAAAAAGCAGCCGGTGAGAAATTTAAAAGAAAAGCGGGCCGCTAAGGAAGCAAAAAGAAGGGAAAAAGAGAAAAAAGATTAGTTTGCCTCATCTCCTATAAATCAAGCCTTGTGAATGACAAGTGCTTATGGGTGCACAATAACAGGTCACTGCCCTGCTACTGTGCATGCCTTTCTATCTCTCTTCTGTTTTATTAAGTACTCAAAACAGCTCTTTAAGGGATATTAGTGAGTAAAAAAGGTTGACCAAATAGAGCTTTTTATTAACCCTACCATCTCTTTCTTTCTGGTGGACTGGATGATTTGGTATGAATATCATTTGTTCTTAATAAAAGGTTTCGTCGTTACAATGGTCTTATAATCGAGCGAATTATAAACCTATCATAATAGCAGGGAAATGCATGAAGAAATAAACAATCCAAAAGAAATAAATGCAACTGTCCTGGTGGCTCACCCTGATGATGAGACCATTTGGGCAGGAGGATTAATTTTAGAAAATCCTGATTGGAACTGGACCATCATTTGTCTTTGTAGGGCAAATGATGGAGATAGAGCTCCTAAGTTTTATCGAGCTCTGGAAATGTTTGGAGCCAAGGGCATAATGGCTGACCTTGACGATGGACCTGAACAAAATCCTTTAGATTTAAATATACTTGAAGACACTATAGTGGACTTATTGTCTTGTAGACCAGTGAATTTGATTTTTTCCCATAGTCCTTATGGTGAATATACCCGACATCTCAGGCATGAAGAAATCGGTAAATCAGTTATAAAATTATGGGAAGAGAAGCGTATCAAGACTGATGAATTATGGCTTTTTGCCTATCGCGACAACAACATGCGCCATGTGCCCAAACCTATTCCTGATGCCCACTTTCATTTACCACTTGTAGGGAATGTTTTTAAAGAAAAGCGGGCATTAATCAGCAGCGTATATGGTTTTTCCAATGAGAGCTGGGAATTTAAGGCGTGCAATTGGACGGAAGCTTTTTGGTGTTTTCTAAATGCTGAGGATGCCTCTAAATGGTTTAAAAAACATTCAAGGAAATGAAGGTATTGGTATTATATGACTATCCCCCTTCTCCTGGAGGACTTTCTACCCAGGGTGATTTGTTGTATCAAGGCCTGTTGGAGATAGGGGTTGATGCCTATGCAGTTCATTTTCAATCTTCACAAGAGAAAGAGTGGTATTACCGTTGGTTTAGGCCTGATATAGTGGTAGGTATTGGGTATTGGGGACATATTCAGGATATAGTTATTCATCCAAATAGACACGGAGTAGTGGCCGTTCCCTGGCTTGTTGCTGACGGATTTGTCGGTAATTTCCGCGAGGTTTTAAATAAGCTTCCTCTTATTTTGGTTACTTCAAACTGGGTGAAACAAATGTATATTCGTGATGGTATAATGGGCGAGAATATCGAAGTTTTGCCTGTGGGATGCAAAACTGATATATTTTGTCCAGTCTCGGCGGAGGACGAAAAAGTTTTGGCCATAAGATCCGCCCTTGAAATTTCTTCCGATCAGCTGATGATCCTTACAGTTGGAGGGGATGCCACTTCAAAAGGAGCCCAGGAGGTGATGAAAGCACTGGCCATTATTGAAAATAAAGTATCAGACTGGAAATATATATGTAAAGTATGGCCTCAGGAAAGGACTAATCTTCAAAATGTAGTTGATCGAGAGCTTTCGGGATTATTAGGGATTGAAAAGAGGGTTCAATATGTTACCAATACAGTTTCTCGGAATTTTATGCCCTATCTGATTGCAGCATGTGATATTTATGCTGCCCCCTCGAGATTGGAGGGGTTTGGTATGCCACAAATTGAAGCCGGAGCGTGCGAAAAGCCTGTCATAGGTATTAAAGCTATGGGCATGTTGGATACCATTGTGCACAATGAAACGGGTTTTTTGGCAAGAGTGGCTCAACAAATCGAAATAAATGAGGCTGAGCTGGGTATCGAGGCAGGTTATGATGCGCCTCATATAGTGGTCTTTGAAAGCCCGAGAGTCGTAGATTATAGAGCAGATGTGAATGACATTGCTAAATATTTATTGAAACTAATGAATAATAAGGGTTTACGAGATAAAATAGGAGAAAGCGCGAGGAAGTATATAGTCACTAATTTTGACTACCGTGTAGTAGCCCGAAAATTTGTAAGCATTGTTCAAGATAGGCTAGGAATTAATTAGGAGGAGACGTGGATTCTGAAAACAAAAGATTAATTGAGGAAGCCAAGAAAGCAGCTTTGAGTGTTTTAATTTATAATGCTGACGGTCCTTTTGAGGGATTGCCCAGGACAGCTGGATTTGGATATCCAGAGCCCTATACCAGGGATCTTATGTTTTCAATTTTAGGGGTGGCGGTTTCCGGAAATGAAAAGTTGATAAAGAGTACCCGAAAGGTACTGGAAATGCTTGCTCAAAACCAATCTCCCAAAGGTCATATTTCTTCTTTGGTTCACGAAGTGGATAATAGAGGGGCAAGTGATACGACTCCGTTATTTTTATTGGGAGTAAGTGTTTTCAGAAGAATAGTAGGAGAACCTCTGTTTTTAGAACAGGCGGTTAAAAAATCATTGACATGGATGGAATACCAGAGTCCCAGTGATGAATACCTTGTTGCCCAACTGCCCACCAGTGATTGGCGTGATGAACAATGGGTAATTGGTTATGGCTTGTTTGTAAATACCCTGGTATTTAGTTTTCTGATGCTTTTGGGTTGTAGAAAAAGGGCTTCGAAACTTTTTAAGGAGATAAGGTTTCTTAATCTGGACAAAAATAAAGAATTGAGAGGTGATCATGAAGGATTAATATGGGAGAATCCTCCTTACTATTCATTGTGGAGATATAAAGTTTTTCGTAGTGACCGATTTGATCTATTGGGTAACAGCCTGGCCATTTTATCAGGAATAGCCTCCTTAAAAAGGGCTGAAGCCATCATTGAATGGATTGAAAAATGGTGCCAAAAGCAAAAGAATGAAGGAAAACAAACATCAGACCTGCCTCCTAATTTCTTTCCTTTTATTGAACCGGGAGATCCGGACTGGCACTCTAGATACAGAAAATTTAACATGCCTGGCGAGTACCATAATGGAGGGATTTGGCCTTTTATATGTAGTATCTATATATGTTCACTTGTAGCAGCACATAAATATGACCTAGCCGAAATGAAACTGGTAAGCCTTACTTATCTTGTAAAAAAGTCAAAGGACCGTAAATTATCTTTTGGATTTAATGAATGGTTAAGGCCAAAGGATGGTCTCCCCTGTGGGCAAGATTGGCAAAGTTGGAGTGCAGCCCTTTACCTGTATGCTGCTAAGTGTGTTCAAGAACGTAAAACTCCATTTTTCGATGGAATCAGAGAAGAGGTTGCTAAAAGATTTCAATATGAAGGGTAGATATGGGGCTTGAAAGCGGATTATATTAGTGGGATTTTAGGACTAAGAGATTGGTTGATCTATTTTATGAGTTTTCGTTTTACTCCTAGTAGCCAAATTCACATAGGTTCTAGCTTATTTTCAAACCTTCCTGCCTTTTATTTAGGGGCATGTATATTCTTGAGGGTCCTTATGAATGCTTTGCATTTTTTTCCAAAGCTTTGGGGAAAGGCCATTGATAAAAAAGTAGTCAAACTTCGCCTAGGGTAGGTAGTAAATCCAGACAATTGGAGTCATCCGCTTAAGGCGGACAAGATATTCAAATTGGGTTGATTCAGGGGCCTTTTACTCAATTTGATTTTGTAATAATTCCTAATTCCTACAAATGAGTGATCTCGTTGTTCCAATAACCGAGCTAATCCATTTCCTTAATGCCCTCCGCAAAAGCTCCAAAATCGAATGTTCAAAGGTACTGTTTCACGGTTTTCATTTATTATTTTGGATTTCCCTAGCTAGGTACACTCTTACGGATACCCATACCTATTTAATTATGAAATTGATAAATATTCGGATCGGGAAATCTTCTTAAGCTTTGTTGCGTATGGCTAATTTTTTTGCCAATTAACATACTGTTTGATACACTAGTCACTTTTAGTGATCAAACTTGTTTTAAGATAACTATTGCCCATTGAAGTCTTTTAAACCTGTGATATATATAAATGTACACTTGTTTAATGTAAGCTATTTAAAACCAGTGAAATATAACTTTGGAGTTCAAGAAGTATTAAAGGGGACTCTATGTTTAGTGCTTTCTGAAAAATGCTTCAGGTCTTGTTCAGTTACTTGTAAGAAGGTTGTCTATATGTGAGTTAAAACATCAAAATCCCTCTCAAAATACAAAGAAGAATGATATTACTCAAATGATTTTATTATTACTAGTTGGAAAACCATGAAAATCGGATATATAAGTACTTACCCTCCAAGAGAATGTGGAATCGGCACCTTCACCCAAAATCTTCAACAAAATATAAGAAAAGCGTTTGAAGATGATGACATAAAATATGAAGGCAATGTCATAGCACTCGGTGATAATGATGGCCAATATATCTACCCAAAAGAGGTGAGAATGAGTTTGCAGCAGGACCAGCAATCAGATTATCTTGAAGCAGCTGATTTTATAAATTTAAGTGGTTTGGATCTTTGTATTCTTGAGCACGAGTTTGGAATATTTGGAGGAGAAAGCGGGGTGTATATTCTTCCTCTACTGCATAAGCTCGAAATGCCATTTATTGTTACGCTTCATACAGTTCTTGACACCCCTTCATATAATCAAAAGATTATCTTTAAAGAGGTATGCAGGATGGCCAAAGCGATCGTGGTGATGAGTAATAAGGCCGTTAACTTGCTCGAAGAAATATACCTTGTGCCAGAAGAAAAGATAAATTTAATAGAACATGGGGTCCCTGATATCCACTATGACGCTTCTGAAGTGAGAAAAACTTTTCGCTTTGATGGTAAAAAGGTATTGTTAACCTTTGGCTTTATCAGCCGCAATAAAGGCATCGAAACGGTAATCAAATCGCTTCCTGAAGTCATAAAAAAATATCCCAATACCATTTATTTAATATTGGGAAAAACACATCCTAATGTAGTCAAATATGCTGGAGAAGAGTACCGAAATTATCTTCATCGTCTTGCGAAAAATTTGGATATGCAAGACCATGTATTGTTTATAAATGAGTTTATTGATGAAAATGAACTGATAAGATATCTCACTGCGTGCGATGTTTATATCACCCCCTATCTGTCCAAAGCCCAAATAACCAGTGGAACCCTTAGTTATGCCTTTGGGGTAGGCTGCGCGGTAGCGTCTACACCCTATTGGCATGCCGAAGAACTCTTAGCAAATGGTAAAGGGAAAATTTTCGATTTTAAGAACCATGAAGAACTTTCATTGCTCTTAAACAGCTTATTCGACAATCCTGACCAGTTAAAAGAGATCAAAGAAAAGGCACTTGAATATGGAAAGACCATAACCTGGCCCGAGATAGGGAGAAAGTATAAGCATCTTTTAAATTCTGTTCTAAAACAAGTTCCAATCAATACAGAAAAAAGGAAAATCATTTTGAATATTCAATTAATGCCCAAGTTTTCATTAGTGCATATCAAGCGACTGACCGATGATACTGGGATTATTCAACATGCAAAATATGGGATTCCCAATCTCAAGGAAGGGTACTGCTTGGATGATAATGCTAGGGCACTTTTTATGGTACTAATGGCTTATAAGCAGAAACGTGATCCACTGGCATTAGAGTATATGCCTATTTACCTGAGTTATATTCATTATATGCAAAATCCAAATGGCACATTTAAGAACTTTCTGGGATTTAACAGAATGTTCAAGGATGAGGTAGGTTCTGAAGATTCGTTTGGAAGAACCATTTGGGCATTAGGTTACCTTTTGGGAAATGCCCCAAACGATGCCTATTTCCAAACAGGTCGATTATTGTTTTTTGATGCGGTACCAAATTTTGAAAACCTAAGATCAATTAGAAGCATCGCCAATACGATAATTGGGATAAGTTATTACTTAAAAACCAATATGCTTGATGAAAAAATGATTGAATTGCTAAGGGTACTGACAAATAAGCTGGTCTTACAATATAAAAGACAATCCTCTTCAGATTGGCAATGGTTTGAGTCTCTTTTGGCCTATGATAATGGAATCCTTCCACTAGCCTTGATGCAGTCTGCTGAAATATTGGAAGATGATGAGGTGCTGGGAATTGCCATGGAAACCATGGATTTTCTGACCTTGCATATCATGAAAGATGGTTTTTTATCAATTATTGGGAATAAAGAGTGGTATGTCAAAAATGGGCATCGATCAGTTTATGCCCAACAACCCATCGATGCCTTATCAATGGTGTTAATGTACTATCAAGCATTTCTGCTTACAAGGAAAAATGAATATCTACAAAAACTATTTACTTCATTTATGTGGTTTTTAGGAGAAAATGATCTTAGAATGAGCCTGTATGATTTTGAGACAAAAGGCTGCTGTGACGGTTTTGAAAGTTATGGAGTGAATAGAAACCAGGGAGCGGAGAGTTCCCTTGCCTATCTAATATCCCATTTGATTGTGCTGCAAGCCCATGAGGAATTTTATAAAATCGAAGAGTCAGAAATATCCAAAAACAAAACTAATCGTTTAAATAAAGAATTATATCATTGAAAATAGCCATACTCTCTTCTATTGCCTGGAGCACACCTCCTAAAAAATATGGGCCATGGGAACAAGTGGCTTCCAATATCTGTGAAGGACTTTTGGAGAAAGGTATGGATGTAACCCTTTTTGCAACTGCCGACTCCCTTACTAAAGGGAGATTAGAATCAGCATGTGTGTTTCCTTATGAAGAAGATAGGGCTGTGGATCCCAAAGTAGCAGAGTGTTTGCATATCAGTAACCTAATGGAGCAAGCCCATCAGTTTGATATCATTCATAATCATTTCGATTTTCTCCCGCTTACCTACTCTGCATTGGTTAAAACACCCATGATTACAACCATACATGGTTTTTCATCCCCTAAAATCATTCCTGTTTATAAGAAATATAACGCAAAGACTGCTTATGTATCCATTTCCGATGCTGATAGGTCAAAAGAACTGGATTATATTGCCACTGTTTATCACGGGATTGATCCCTTGATTTATAACTTTCAAGCGGTTAAAGAGGATTATCTCTTGTTTTTTGGTAGGATTCATCCGGAGAAAGGTACTCATGTGGCGATTGAAATAGCCAAAAGGTCAAACCATCGTTTGATTATAGCAGGTTTGATCCAAGATCAAGTCTATTTTAAAGAAAAGGTCAAGCCTTTTATCGACGATGATTTGGTAAGTTATTTGGGAAATCTTGAACCAGATAGAGGAAAAAAACTACTTGGAGGGAGTAAGGCTTTACTTCATCCTATCAATTTTGAGGAACCATTCGGATTAAGTGTGATAGAGGCAATGATGTGTGGGACGCCAGTTATTGCTTTTGATAGAGGGAGCATGCGAGAGCTTATTAAGGATGGGAAAACGGGTTATTTAGTGCAAAATGTGGGGGATGCCGTAGAAAAGGTTGGGCTCATAGGAAATATGTCCCCGGAGTTTTGCCGAGCACATGCGATAGAAAAATTCAGTATAAATGAAATGGTCGAAAATTATATTTTGGCCTATAGGAAAGTACTTCAAGGTACAAATAAAGCCTAATTTTTTTTAAGCGCTTCTAAGAGCTCATTCATAGATATGACAGCATAAGTTGAGGAATAATCGGATACGGCGTAGGGCAAAATTAAATTGTTATTGTGAATGATGGAACCACAAGAATAGACTACGTTCGGGACATAGCCATCTCTTTCCTTTTCCAGAGGTGTAAGCAGAGGCTCTTTTAGTCTTCCAATTTCTTTGGTAGGATCTTCCAGATCAAGAAGGGATGCCCCTATGCTATACCGTCTCATCGGTCCAACACCATGCGTTATTACTAACCAACCTTCATTTGTCCAGATTGGTGATCCACAATTCCCAATTTGGGTATATTCCCAAGGGAATTTAGGTTCCTGAATCTTGATAGGGTCATTCCATAGCGTGCTTTTGTCAGAAAACATAATGTAATTATTTACACCATCAATCCTTGCGAGCATCGCATATTGGCCATTTATTTTTTTTGGGAATAAAGCAAGGTTTTTGTTTTGTGCACCTTCCCCGTGAAGGGGCATTACCCTGAAAGTATAAAAATCTTCTGTTGAGAGTAGTTTTGGTAAGGTCGTGTGGCCATTATAGGCTGAATATGTAGCATACACCTTCTCTGTTCCATCGCTCTCAATAAAATTCACAAATCGCGCATCTTCAATCCCTTTGCTTTCTGAATTTGATATGGGAAAAAGTACCCTTTCTGTTAGATCTGAGTCCAACTGGAATTGGACATCATAAAATGAGTCTACCAACCAGGTTATCTCGTTCAAAGCCATTCTTCTTTCAAGGCTGATGGATTTGTCATTTAAAATTTTTGCAACTGCAGTGGTTAATGCATAATATTCGAAGTTTGCAGGAAGATCTTCCATGATAGATTTAGAATATTTCTTAGGAATATTCATTTCAGTAAGCTTTTTAATAAATCGCTTTTTATCATACAACCTTTTATGCGTTACTTCAGCCAAGTCGATTTGATCTCCTGATTTCATAACATGCAGGTCATTGTTTTTGTCGATGATTCCTCTTCGGAAGACAATGGAAGAAATATGTCCTTCTCCTGTAGCCCTAAAAGATAGTATCACTCTAACTTCGCCCTCCTCAAGGTACGATTGATCGAAATCCTTGATGATAGATGGGTTGAATATTGCGGCTGATTCAATAGAATATTCCATCGTACAATAAGAACCAATCAACATTTTTTGGGAATCAGTAAGGGTCTCATAATGGCCATTCATCTTACCGATCAAGTCCAGAATTTTTTCAAAATGCTTGAAGAATATCTTTGAAATATTTCGATGGCGACTTGCAAATTCCCGCAGTGTCTGTTCCAAAGTTAATTTGACCTGCTCTTCGTCCATTAAAAGCACCTTATCGATCATTTTTTCAGTCCGTTCTTGTCCATTCCAGAAAAATCTGGCTACGACTCTACTAGAATCTGGCGAAAATTTGAACTCTTTTCTTTTTGCTGTAACCTTCATTATTTCAGCGGGGTATGATGGGTGCCTTCTACTAAATATAGCCTTTATATTTATCATAAAGCATTTCTGCTGTGTATATTTAATATAATAAGGATAAAAAACTATTTCCTTTACTTTTGGTCAGCAAGGATTCTTTCAAATTGGCTTTTAAGCTATAAATTATTGGGTTTAAGTTTTTATAGTAGGTATTTGACATGTCATAAGTGTCCCCAAAAAAAGATTAAGCGTATTCTGAGGGAAAAAGGTATGATGATGAAATCTGGACCTTATTATTTGGAAACAGGGCAATATTATGGTTTGTTTTTATTCTCATCTTTCAAGCGAGTAAAAGTTGATTTTTGATTTTTTGTCACAATTTCAATCGAAAGAAGGGACAATAAAAAACCTAAAAGGTGAGAAATATACAAGAAAAGATATTTCAACTGTAACACTATACAGGTGGATTTTGATCATCTTTATCTTTGGAGCCAAGAAGAAGTTATTTCTTTTGAGCTTCTTGTGGAAGGATGAATTATGAAAGGATTTGTTGATAATTTGATTGGTGTAGGACTTGTTGTTGGGGCACTTACTGAATCTGATGGTAAAGAAAGCTATAAGATTTATTTGAATTTAGCATGTGCAGTCCTTGTGTGTCTTTGGGTTCTTAAAAGGATTAAATAAAAACTCATGGGGCATTTTGATATGCGAAAATCAGAAATATTAATTACCGTGGATTTGATCGATTATCTTCCAAATTCGATTCTTAGTAAAACCATTATTAAAAAGGCAACAGGAAACATCATTGTTCTTTCATTTGATTCGGGTGAGATACTGTCAGATAATAAATCTCCTTACGATAACTTCATTCAGGTGATTGAGGGAAAAGCGGAAGTCATCATTGATGGTAGTCATAAAATTATAAACTCAGGACAGTCTATTATTATTCCTGCTCATTTATCCAGTAGTATTAAAGCAAATATAAGGTTCAAAATGATCTCTACCATTATCAAAAGTGGATATGAAGAAGTAGAGTTAGGTCAGTAAATTAATATTAAAATGGAGTCCGAGGAGAAAATAAACAGAGCTATTATAAAGTTGATTTTAAATATTGACAGAAACTATCCGGAGCTTCTAAAGTACTTGGACGAAATGACTGTTGATATAGCTCCTGGTCCAGCGTCATTGGTATCGCAAAAAAATCTCAAGGCGTATTACAAGTCTTTGAAAAATCTATTAAAAGGATATTTGTCCAATAAAAGAAGATTGGGCAAAATATAATTTTATTAAAAGTTAAATCGATTGAAAGTATATGAAAATAGTAAGGAGTTGGAGAGAGCAGAAGATTTTGCTTAAAAGAATGTTTCCTTTTCTTAGCGATGATGATTTTATTATTGATAGAGAAGACAGGAATAGTATGCTTGATCGATTATCCAAAAAGCTAAAGAAATCCCGGGATGAATTGGAGTTGTTATTTGCAGAACTTCAGCGTTATTGACTACTGTATGTTCTATAGGATGAATAAGGTTGTCAGTTATATAAGGGGAAGCTGTAATAAGGATTCTTTGTAAATAGAATACATTATAAGTTATAAGCATAATAATCCCAAGTTAATCGTTTTACGCATCTCCGGTTTAGTGAAAGCTGTTGTTTATAGATAGGGGAGGACTATTTTTAGGTGAAACAAAAAACGCCAATCAATTAAACCCGGATTATGCATTAGCAATCGTAGTGAGGGCTGAAAATGCAAGAAAATCAGGCTGTTTGGAGACTGAGGCATCCGCCGCGGCGGATGGTGAAGTCGAAAACAGCAGCAAAGCGTCTGATTTTAAAGCATTTTCAGTCCGTAATAGATAACTAATGCGTATTTCGGGTTAAATTAGGATGGATTTTCAAATTTGGCGGATTTATGTTTTAAAGAATAAATAAACAATAGGATCCGGTATGGAAAAAATCAATTTTAATAGTGTTCTAACTGTAGCACAAGTAGATCCTATACTTTCTATATTGGTTTTGCTCTCCATTGGGATTATTGTTGTCAGTTTTATTTTTAAAATTTTGGGTCAACCTTATTTAACAGCCTATATTTTAGTAGGTGTGGTGTTTGGTCCCTATGGGATGCAACTTGTAACTGATGAATTACTCATTTCCAATTTGGGTTCTTTTGGGCTAGTCCTATTACTTTTCTTCATTGGAATGGAAATTTCCCTTCCAAAAATAATTGCCAATTGGCGCATACCTGTAATAGGTACTTTTTTTCAAGTAATTTTTAGCTTGGCCACTATATGGGGGATTGGAGCTATTTTTCAGTGGCAGCTAACTCAAATTATAGTTCTTGGCCTGGTTATTAGTTTAAGCAGTTCCGCCATAGTTATCAGTTATTTACAAGATAAGGGTTTGATTGCATCGCATTTAGGTCAAAACGTTATAGGAATCTTATTGGTGCAGGATATTTTAGTAGTGCCAATGTTAATATTGCTTAACTACCTATCTGGATCAATTCCTGTTGCTATTGATATTATCAAACAAATTACGGGAGGATTGCTAATCCTTGGAATATCTATATGGGTATTGAAAAAAAAGGAGGTGAGTCTACCATTTGGAGATTTGATTAGAAAAGATCATGAAATACAAGTGTTTATTGCTTTCGCATTTTGTTTTGGTTTTTCTATACTTACTGCTTTTTTTGGGATTTCTTCAGCATTAGGGGCTTTTGTGGCGGGTATCATCGTTTCGAAGGCCAAAGAAACAACATGGGTCCATACTAGCCTTCATGCGTTTAGAATCGTTTTTGTGGCATTGTTTTTTGTGTCAATAGGAATGCTGATTGACCTGGATTTCTTAATTTCCAACTCCGGCTTAATCTTCATTATGGTCTTATTGGCTTTTATGACTAATAATTTTATTAATGCCATAATTGTTCGTTTTTTGGGTGAATCTTGGAAAAACAGTTTGCTTACAGGGGCTATCTTGGCTCAGATTGGGGAGTTTAGCTTTATCCTGGGAGCAACAGGTTTTTACATTGGCCTTATTTCGGAACACACCTATCAATTAGTGATTTCAACTATTTCAGCCTCGCTTATTATAAGTCCTGTTTGGATTTTTTTGATAAGGAAAATCATTGGTCTACGATATGGTAAAAGCAAAAGTCATTAAGCGAATAGACAAAATTACAAAGATATCTGTAATATTTTTTCAATTAGGTGTAAGTTATATACGAGGAATATATATGATCTTTTGGAAGTATATGCTAATAATAATTATAGCCAAACTGGACTTGAATTTTATTGAGATAAATCAATGAGATTATTGGGCCACTAATAAAGTTAAAAGTCACTATTCTACCCTCATTAGGATAGATTTCTCAAAAATATAGGATAGAAAATGGGACTTTATCTTAGTTAATTCAAATCAAATAACCATACTTATTGTAAAAATTGGATATGAAAAAAGATTAGCCAAATACCTATATAAATGGAGAAGAAAATAAAGATTGTTCATAAAACGGAATATAATTTCGATGAAGAGGTATTCATAGAACCGCATTACCTAAGGTTTAAACCTCGTAATACTCCTTTTAATATTGTTGAGAGTAACCAGTTTACTGTTTTTCCAAAACCTACTGGTTTATCTGAGCAATGGGATCCAGAAAACAATCAGATTTACTTTTGCTGGTTTGATGGCAAGCACCATTTACTAAATATTCTGTGGGAATCTATTGTGAGACTGGAGGAATATAATCCCTTCAATTATATCATTTTTCCAACAGGGTATTATAACCTACCAATTAATTATTCATTAGAGTTAAAAGATTTACTTTTTGCCTCTTTAGTGGTTGATCATATTAACAGTCCATTAATTGAATATGGAAATCAAATTTTGGAGAAATCAGTATTTAAAACACTCCATTTCATTTCCGAATTGACCAAGAAAATTCATTCAGATTTTAATTTAGTATCTCGAATGGAAGGAGAGCCTTACGCTGCAGACAAGACTTTCAACCTTAAAAAAGGCTCCTGTAGAGACTTATCGTGGATGGAAATCCAATTGCTAAGGCATTCTGGAATTGCGGCGAGATTTGTAAGCGGGTATTATTTTATTGAGTCAGAAAACTTAGAACATGAACTACATGCTTGGGTGGAAGTGTTTCTTCCTGGAGCGGGTTGGGTTGGGTTTGATCCTAGTCACGGAACAGCGGTTGGAAGCTCCCATATACCAATTTGTTCAAGTGCACATTATAGGAATACCATGCCGGTAATTGGATCATTTCGAGGAAATGCCCAAGCATCATTGGAAACTAAATTGATTATAGAGAAAATGAATTAATCTTGGGACTCATGCATATTGAATGCGAAAAGAGGTATCTAATTCAAAAATCTTAGAAATAATTCCAGGGTTAAATTAACCTAGTAATACAGTTCACTTTTTAATAGATTCAGATTTTCCAATCCATCAAAATTGATCTCATGTCTCTTGCCAAGAGATAAATAAGAAAAATTGATTTCATTAAAAAAAATATCCATATAGTACCATATGTGTGATATTTACAAGCTCTATCTATCATTATGTAAGGCATTATAAGTAAATAAGCTTCAATTTTACAAATGAAATATATTAAATGCAGAATTGTATAAGATGCTAATTGAGGTGAAAGCATCATAAATTATGTCTAATGAAAAGTTTAAAATTTACAAATGGCAATAAATCTGGATTCGCCAAAACATTAAGAACTAGAGTGAATGACTATTTTAAAAACAGTGGGACTAGCCAATATGGAAATAAAAATATGGTAGTAAAAACTATTTTTATGCTATCCATCTTCTTTATTCCCCTAGTTTTTATTGGTTCTGGAATAATACAGCACACTATTCCGCTTTTTGCTTTATATATTGTTAGCGGTTTTGGCATGGCAGGAGTAGGAATGGGGATAATGCATGACGCTATTCATGGTTCATATTCTAAGAATCATATTATCAATAGGTATTTGGGCTATACTATGAATTTAATAGGGGCAAATTCAGTCGTTTGGAAAATCCAACATAATGTCCTTCATCATACTTACACAAACATAGAAAAAGGAGACGATGATATTAACGTGCCATTTTTCTTACGATTTTCGCCTAATGCCAAGAGATATTGGATACACCGTTTTCAGTACCTATATATTTGGCTGTTTTATGGACTTTCCACTATTTCATGGATTACAATGAAAGATTTTGTCAGAGCTTTTCGATATAAAAAGATGGGTTTTTTTAACAAATCACGTAGTTTTGGAGAAGAGCTTTTTAAAATTGCAGGTTGGAAAATCCTTTATTATTCTTATGCCCTTATCTTGCCATTAATAATGGTGCAACTACCTGCATATGTTGTTGTTTTGGCTTTTTTAAGTATGCACTTTGTTACCGGAATTTGCATAAGTCTTGTTTTTCAAACTGCTCATATAGTTCCGGACACTAAGTTTATTCAGGCTGATGAATCAGGAGAAATTCATAATGAATGGACATTGCATCAATTGGCCACTACTAGTAACTATGCACCAAAAAGTAAGTTTTTCTCATGGTTAATTGGAGGTCTTAATTTTCAGGTAGAGCATCATTTGTTTCCCAATATTTGTCATGTTCATTATCGAAAACTGTCGAAGATTGTTTCACAAACGGCAAAGGAGTTTGGTTATCCTTATTTAATGAAAAGGTCTTTTCTTGCGGCACTTTTAGATCATATAAAAATGCTTCGGAGGTTAGGCAGGGCATAATACGATAGCTTGAATTATGTTAGACTTATTCTAACGTCTTAAGCATCTTTTTCTTCCCTGCCAAATGTTGACTGAAAGCATAGTTTTGATTGGCTGCCTACTTTTAAATTCCCGATGCAGTAATAGTTGTGTCTTTTAGAACTATCCGGATTTTGGGGAAGCTTAATTTGTTTTTTACTTAGGTAAGGTGATTTGGTTTATGTTGGGTCAAAAATAGAACTGTGAATTATATAATTCCAATCTAGATTTCTGTAATAAAAAGGGTGAAAATTTGGGCATTTTTGAAAAGGATTCAATTTTATCCTCTGAACTAGAAAATAAAATTCAATCCAATCAATAAGAAATTTGATAAGGCTCGAATGTGGCTTTGTCAGTGTAGGAGGGCTTATTCAATATGAAGACTTTTCTCGAAATTACGAGGCAGATTTATGATGAACGTTTGGATAAAAGGTTTACTCAAAAGAATTATTATCTAAACAATGAGGAACTGGATGTGGTTGTCTATGACAAAATGATTCAAAATAGCCAAAAGGCAAAGGAAACCTTTACTGTTGTAAAAGAGAAAACAATGGAACATACCATGGATGGGAAAATTCATGTTGTTAAAAATGAGCTTCGAAGGGAGTTTTACGAAAATGGCTATCAAAAGCGGTTTAGTAGTTTCTAATAATCCTATAGAGTGTTTTATATCGGTAAAAAGTGGGCAGTTTAAGCTATGAAATTAAGATAAAGGATTACTAAGTTTTTACCTTTATTCTTTGAACTTTGGCAATCTCTAGATTATAGCAAGATGTAGTTTTGTATACAAAACCATCTTTTCAGCCTCCGCAGTCGGGAGGAAGGTGCTCGGGACTCGCAGCCTTTTGATGAGAGAAATTTGTAGTTATAATGGTTGATATGTGTTGTTGCCGCTCATTGTAAATAGTCAACTTACCCATTTAACCGGGGAGCAGAAATTGGAGCCATCTGTTATTCCTTATGTAAATTTCATCGGTATCCACTCCACCTTTCTGCAAAACTATTCCGGTCAGGAAAACAGTCAAGGGCAAGTGAATGCTTCCTGTGGTCAGCACCCTTGGCCTTTATTCCTTCCCGTTATAAGGTGGCATCCAAGAGGAGTGAATGGGGAGGTTTGATCGAACGATCTTTTTTAAGATGGTTGGTTTATTATACTTATATGTTTACTTGAGAAGTAGTCTTGTGTTTTAATTTTGTTTTTCTACACTCTACCATTTAAATCGTAAGATGTGCCTGAAGTAGGTTATTTGTTTTAAGATTGGAACAATAAAAAATTCATTAAACGAAATGGCCAAAATACGGGTAATATTAATTGGAATGTTAATTTTAATGCTTATTACCTTGATTGGATGGACTTAATGCTAGTGCTCCGATGATTTTTTCTGAAGTTGGTAAAATAAATATTTTGACTTATATGCAATGGCCTTTGGTTGCATCGATAAATATAGATTTTCTGGCATTCGGGTAAATTGGATATTGAAGTAGTGAGACTCCGTATTTTAATTAATATTGTTTCAAGGTCTTGTCCACTATTAGGGTTTTTTCGGTTGTGGAGATATTTATAGAAAAACATATTTAAATGTTTTGCTTGTTATCTGTTTTGAGCTGTTTCAAATTCATGCAAATGACCATACCATTTGTATGATAGCAAATCCTAGCGTAAGGTGCGCAGCATATAAGTACATAGTAGCAAGAAGGTCATAGTTTCTCATTATCCAAGTGGTGATTGATTTCCATTGGAACCTTAACCTGCGCTTGTTGAGGGAACTCTTTTAGGGAGAGGATCAGTAATTCACCAAATCTTCATAATAGGATGCTTTTTGGTTTCTGAATAAAAAGCTGGATTAAAGCTGACATGAATTATTTAAAAAAGGGGGGAGTGAAACAAATCATATTATACAAAGACAAAGTACTCGGCAATTTATAAAGTCATCCAAATTACCACCCCCATCAAAAATATCATTTTTATTAATTGGGATACCGGCCACACTTAATGATTTGTTCCCATATAAGTTGAAAATTATCGACTTTTACCCCAGGCTTCTAAAATTTGTAGTGCGGGTCCCAAATATTCGGCATCCTTGTGAAGCCGGTAATATACCTGTGGTGGAAAATCATTTCGCTCAATTCTCTCCACAACATGGTGTTTTTGCATTTGTTTTAGTTGGTCCAGGAGAACTTTCTTGGAAACCCGAGGCATTTTGCGCCATAATTCAATAAATCGTATTTCTTGCTCGTGAAACAGATGGTATAAAATCAAGGGTTTCCATTTTCCCGATAATATATCCAAACTGCGCTTCAGTCCACATTCTTCAAACACTGTATAATTCATATTCAATATTTAATTGGGTTACCTGGAAGTAAACTTCTTTAAGATCTGCCAGTAGAGTTATAATTTGGGGACAATCCAATCATTGCTATAAACTGGTGCTTAGGTTTTACAGATCGATATTAAATCCATTATTATGGAATTTCATTTATGGCGCAATGCCACCGTTTTACTAACAATTGATGATCAAAAGTTTTTAATAGATCCTATGTTAGGGGAAAAAGGATCCTTTGGGCCTTTTCCTTGGACCGAAGATACGCGGTCAAATCCTTTGGTAAATTTATCTTTTTCAGGTGAAGAATTAGAGAAACAGCTCGAAGAAATAGATGCGGTAGTAGTTACACACCTTCATCCGGATCACTGGGATGCCGAAGCCGTTAAAATTTTGGATAAGAATCTTCCAATAATTTGCCCTAAAATAATTGCTGAAACAATTGCCGAAAATGGTTTTATCAATGTGATCCCCATAACTTCATCAGTCAGTTTCAATGGTGTTAAGTTAGTACTCACTCAAGGCAAACACGGTAGCGGAGAAATCGAAGAAAAAATGGGTACGGTCAACGGATTTGTGTTTTGTACCGAGAAAGAAAGTATCTATTTTACTGGAGATACCATCTGGTGCGATGCCGTCAAATTGGCCATTACCAAACACCGGCCATCCTATGTGGTTGTAGCCGCAGGTGCTGCAACCTTTGCCCTTGGAGAACCGGTGACAATGTCAGTTGACCAAATAAAGTCTTTAGGAGATACCTTTCCAGAAGTAAGTCTCATCATAACTCATTTGGAAGCGGTAAGCCCCTGTACCGAAACCAGAAATTTTATCCGCAAAGAAATGGTAAGCAATAGTTCATTTGTTCATTATTACATCCCTGAGGATGGTGAACGTCTTTTTCTGGAATAGACTTACGCTTCATCAGCCCCATTGGGTCATTCAATTGTCATAATCCAAATTGATGATAAAACACAAAATTCAAAAGGATTTACTAAGTCATTATATAATTCTTGAATCCACTGTCCATTTGCCAAATATCCCAGAACAATAAAATGTTTGATCTACTAATATTCTGTTCATTATGCTCTGTATTATTAGCCATTTCCTTCATCTTTGATTTCTGCTTGTTTAAAAGCATTCAGGATTTTTTCAAATGTCATTTTCTTATCATCACTTTCATTGAGCAATGAAGCAATGGCAATTCCATATACCCCTATCGATAGTAAGGGGGGGATATCGGTGATTTTAACCCCACCTATAACCAATAATGGTATTGGTTTGTCATAGTTTTGCTTTTGTTTGTCGATCAAGGCTTTGATTTCCAACAGGGAAAGAAATTCCTTGATCTCGGGTTTGGTAGCTGTTTTTCTAAAGGTTCCTAGCCCAATATAATCAGCATAGCCCCTTTGCTGATGGTATATCATGTCTTTTTCATTGTAAGCTGTGGCGCCAATAATTTTATTTTGACCTAATTCCTTTCTGGCTACTTCATGATCGGTATCCTCATTTCCAAGGTGCACACCGTCGGCATCAATGGATATGGCAAGGTCAAGGTGATCGTTAATTATCAATTTAGCCTCAAACCTATTGCATATCTTTTGCGTCTCTAAGGCGATTTCAAACATTTCTTTTGCTTCCGTATCTTTTAATCGAAGCTGCACCAATTTTACCCCTGCCTGACAGGCATCCAAGGCCAATTGTTGGTGGCTCTTATTAGGCATACTCTGGGTAATGTAATGGATTCTGGATGATTTTATCATATGGCTATTATATTGAACATTTTAAAGTCATGTTGAAAAGTAAAAAGGAGTTCCTTCCTTACTTTTACAAATTTGATCTTATGTTCATAAAAAGTATAGTAAAAGATGGACATTCAGGCCCAATGTCCACCTTTTACTATTTTAAAAATTTGGTTTTACCGAAGTTTGATAGTGACATGAAATAAATTACGAGTATGAAGATTTATATAATTGGTGCCGGTGCCATTGGTAAAACCTTGGCTGTTTGTTTGTCCTTAAACGGCAGTGACGTTCAGGTAATTCGTGGCAGCGTGGATGAAGGATCAGAGTATGTTGAGAAATTTACCTTGTACCTAAAATCAGGAGAAGTATTGACTTCAGATATAAAAATCAATTATCTAAATAGTTGTTCTACTTTCGATGGTTTGATAATCCTTGCCAACAAATCTTTTGGTAACAGGGAGCTGGCTAAAAAACTGAAGGATAAAGCAAAAAATACTCCCTTGGTTATTTTGCAGAACGGGTTGAACATAGAACAGTCATTTTTAAATAGGGATTTTCAGGAGATCTATCGATGTGTACTCTTTGCCACTTGCCAAAATATTACTCCCAATGAAATTAGCTATAAACCTGTTGCGCCTTCTCCAATAGGAATCATAAAACAACACAGCTCTTTGTTAAAGCCAATTGTGGATATATTGAATACTCCTAATTTCGGGTTTGTTTCAGAAGATAATATAGAAAAAATCATATGGAAAAAGGCCATTGCAAATTGTGTGTTCAATTCCATCTGTCCATTGTTGGAAGTGGATAACGGGATATTTTACAGGGATGCCCATGCCTTTGAAATTGCTAAAAGTATAATCAGAGAATGTACATTAATAGCCAATAATAATGGCATAGGCTTAACCGTTAAAGAAGTTGAGGAACAGGTAATTTCAATCAGCAAAATGTCGGAAGGACAATTTATTTCTACCTTACAGGATATCAGAAATAATCGAAAAACAGAGATCGAAAGCTTAAACTTGGAAGTTTATCGTATGGCCAAGCAGATGAACTTGGAATCTAAGGTCCAACAAACAAAACTTTTAGGAGATTTGGTCATGATTAAGTCTGAATTAAACCAATAAAATGTACCAACTTTTCTCACCACCCGTTCATTTACAAAATATAGTCAGGTATTATTGGCTTTTGGATTTAACAGCTGATAGGAAAAAAATAACAGAGTATATTTTTGCCTACCCGTACGTAAACTGGGTTTTTACCATGGGAAGGCCATATACCGTCAAGGATAATTTTTCAGGCCCCTTGGTGATAAAAAACACAAGTATCCTAGGGCCCAGAACAAATTTTGCAGAATATTTACATCCTGAAGGTAATTTGGCTTTTGGAGTTACTTTTCAATTAGGAAGCACACCATCCATCCTTAAGGAGGATACCCAATTAATTACCAATAAAATTATCCTCCAGGAAGATATTTTACCTTCTTCCAGATGGTTAACCCCATTTTTTAATGATGTTGCCCTAGAAGATTTTGTCCCTGCTCTGAATGGTGAAATAGCGAAGCTCACTAATAACATGCAACAAAATGGATATTTCATATGGTCTCAGTTTCTTGATCTCATTACCGTCCACAAACATTATAATACCTCGGCAAGTTATTTGGCCAAAGAATTGAAAATTAGCCAGAGACACCTCCAGAGGATTACAAATCATTTTGCTGGACTTCCACCAAAGCATATTCAATCTATGATTCGCTGTAGACAGGCCATCAAGCATATTCAAAGAACAGGTCGAGTGACTGACTTTTTCCACTATGGCTATTATGATCAGAATCACTTTATCAAGGAGGTGAAAAGATGGACCGGTCATACACCTAAAGCACTTTTTTTAATTCTTGGGGCCTAAAAATCTGACCTATTAATATTTCAGCGTACTCATGAGGCCTCTAGGTTTCGGAAATGAAAAATGAACAATGGGCATACTCACCGGAAGGGTAGAGTTTCTCTATAAGAAAATGATAAAGCCCAATATCCACCATTCCTGTTGTTCTTTTATTTGAAGTAGCTTAATTGGGGATGCTCAATATTAATAAATTTAAACCGTTTCAGGTGAGTTTTGACTAATCCTTCGGCATTAATGATTGGCTGTTAATAAAGTTTTTGGAAGGGGTTTGGTAGTTGAGCGTTTGGTTCTTTTTTTCTGAGCCCTTCCGTACCAAATCATAAAGCCTGTCACAGGAAGGCTAGCGGATATTAAGCTTACAAAGAAAGCAAGGAACTTTCCTGGAATGCCTAAAATACTGCCTACATGGATTGGGTAATTCAAAGCTATAGCTTTTTCACCGTTATTGAGATCATCAAAGCCTGACTCCTCAATGATTTCAGCTGAGTAAGGGTTGATCTGATATCGTATATAGTTTCCATATCCGTGATGGCCCATGGTTGCGTTAATGGACATTGGGCTTTCAGGTTTTCTTGGAAACCTGATATAAAAGTAGCGTGCATCCGGGTGCCTAATGAACATGGTGTTCATCACGCTGTCTACCCTATGGGCTTGGCCTGACTCGGTGAGGGGTATAGTTGGGACAGAATGGTTGGTTTTTAGGTTTTTGCCTCCATTTGCCAACCATTGTACACTGTCTGCAACCCAATCAAATGACCAAACAAGTCCTGTTGTGGCAATTACAAGGGCGAAAACCATGGCATAATAGCCCAGAATATTATGGAGGTCATAGTTCTTTCTTTTCCATCTAGTAGTCTGTTTCCATTTGAACCAGAACCTTTGCTTGGCGGCGGAACGGTTTTTAGGCCACCACAGGACCAGTCCAGTAATGAGCATGATTACAAAAATCAGAATTCCATATCCTACTATTTCATGTCCGATGGAGTAGGGCAGCAGAAGGGTGAAGTGTGTCCAGATAACTACATTGAAAAACTCCCACTTGGTGTCTTCTATTTTGAGTACTTCTCCGGTAAAAGGATTTAAGTAAACCTTGTAAAAATAGTCGATATAGTCCCCATACCAATATATTGTCTTATCATCTCCTTCATTGAATTTTCTGAACTGGATGTAAACAGTCTCATTGGCAGCAGTGGGATAATATGCTCTTTCTAGGTCGTAT
This sequence comes from Echinicola sp. 20G, assembly GCF_015533855.1. Taxonomy (GTDB): domain Bacteria; phylum Bacteroidota; class Bacteroidia; order Cytophagales; family Cyclobacteriaceae; genus Echinicola. Next base: position 4,147,331 of record NZ_AP024154.1, read on the forward strand.
TGTTCGCCCAGTTTTTCTTGGGCGTCTTTTATCAATGAAGTCAACGGCAATCGGACGGCATCCTGCGGAGGGTCGATATACATCCTATCCTTATAAACCCATGTCCTGATTTCGTCTTGGAACACCCATAGGCAACCCGTTATGGCAACAATGAACACCACTAGCCCGGAAGTTAATCCGAGCCAGAGGTGAACCTTTCCTATGATCTTTTTGATATTCACGGTGGACATTAAAGCAGCTTACCTTACTTTTTGTATTCCCATCAATGAGCCCGGTAACGTAATACCCTCTGTATATGACCCATCAGGAGCAAAGCGGATTATAGTAGAGTTTCCATCTTCATCCGAAATGCTACCATAGTTTTTTCCGTCAATATAATATGGTGACCCTACATAGGATCCAGCGTAGGGAAGGTTGGTCTTGCCGACGACAGTTTGTTCGGGTAAGTTGATTTCATAAGTCATCCAACTTAAACTATAATAATCGCTTCCATCCATTTCTGGGGACCATGCTAATTTCTCAGTATCCAAGACCCTTACATAGCCATGGTTTTCCTTAGGTGACTTTCCAAGTGAAATCCCTACACGATATCCTTCGATCTGGTCCATGTAATAAGGATCATAATCCTGATCAAATCCATCTGCTCCTGCTTCTACTTTCAAAATACAACCGCAATCTTCTTTTTGCCTGGAAGTTGTCGCATAGGGTAGGTAATAGCTGGTGCCATAATAGGCATCTCCATTTTCCATTATGGCTGGCATGACCGCCAAAGGACATCTGTCATCCTCCGAATAGGAAATAACAGCATCGTTTTCGATGTCGACAATGGCAAGCCCTGTCCTGTCTACGTAGGTCTCGTTTTCCCAATTCATCCAGCCAGCAGGTATGTATAATCGGTTGCCGACGATTTGAAAATCGTAAAATGGCATGGTTACCCAATTGCCTTGATATCCGTCCCGCAATTGTTCTGGAAGGTTGAATGATTTGGTAATAGCCATCGTTTCTGGATTCCAAACGATGATTTGACCCTGGGTATAATCAATGTAATAAGCTTTGGTTTGGCTTAAAAAGATATTTCGGTTCTGAAGATCAGTCACTCCTTCATTGGCCATGGAAAATTTTTCACCTTCCCAAATTTTATTATCCTCAGTGATATTGTACCGGGTAAAACTGTAGTCGGCAGGATCTGCAATCGTAAAGTACTCCTCGGAGTCAGGAGCAAAAAAACGTGCATTTCCTGATGTTTCAATAGCATTAGATGGATCAATTGATCCAGTCATTAGGTCGTTTATCAGTGTGGTATAGTGCAAACGGCCATCGGGAGTACTTACGCGGTAAAATATGGCGTAAAGGTCACCGCCTTCTTCGGTGTTATCATCAATGGTTTCGGTTTCATCGTCATTACATGAAAATGCTGCTACTGAGAATAGTAACACAAAGAGATAGATAAACCGATTTTTGTAGTAGTTGTTCGTTTTTCTTTTACTTTCCATGGATAAATGCTTCTTGTTCATATGGATTTAACTTTTATAATTTAAAATGAAATGGTAATCTTGATATAGTAGGCCCTGCCCGGTTTTTGGACACCGAAGAAGTCGTATACTTTTGAATTGGTAAGGTTGCTGACTTCAGCGGTAAGCGAGGTTTTGAGGCCCATGACGGGTTTCTGGTAGGTAGCTCCTACGTGCTGGGTAAATTGAGAAGGAATTATGGCCTTGAACTTTTTCAGGCCAACACTTTCCCAACCTTTAAAGAATTCGTGTACATAGCGGTTTTTCAGGAATAAGTGTAGGTTGTCATTGGCCCTAAAAAGGTCCGGAAGATTATATCCTATGCTATTATTGATAAAGAAGTATGGCCTGTTCGGAATCCGGTCACCAGCATACGGAGCAAAATCACCACCGGAGGATTTGTTTCTAAAATCCTGCAAGGTGGTGTTGGCCGAAATCTGGATTCGTTCATTAGTGGATTGCCATAAGGCATCAATTTCTAAACCCAATGAATGGGCAGCGAATACATTCTGGTAGCTGAACACTTCATTATTCCCCAACAGCAAGATCAAATGGTCTGTAGCTCTCAAAAAGCCATTTACAGAAAACTTCCATGAACTTGGGGAGCTTGAAGGGCTTGAAAAATGAACAGCTAAATTGGCGTTATGGCTCCTTTCCGGATTGAGGGAGAGATTGGGCAGAATCAGTCTTCCGTTACCAAATATTTCCTCGGGCCGTGGCAGGCGAGTTGCCCATTCATAGGACGCTTTAAACATCCACTGTTCATTCAAGAGATAACGTAAACTGTTGCCAATACCGAAATTGTTCGACTCCCTGTCTTTATTTCTTGTCACTCCAAGTGTACTGGTAGGTTCCTCGGCTCGTACACGCTGGAGGTAATGCTTGGCGAAGAAATTGTTTTCCAACTTATCATTTTCTGAATGAAAACGATATTCCAAACCGTTTACCCAGGTAAACAGCGTACTTACCTCACTCAAAGGATCAATCGTTTCGTTTTCTTCATCCCATCTTTCATCTCCTGACCGGGAAACATAGGTAGGCGCTGATGATACGCGCAAAAGGTGGTGGGCATTCAAGGGATACTCCATTCGGAGACGGGCGTAGGTATTGTGGTTCCAAACCAACCTATCGGTAGCTTGACCAAGCTCTCCAGGTGATCGTTCCCTAGGTTCGCCATTTGATTTTCTTACCATATCCCCATGCCATGTATAGATATAGCGGCTTGTATCTTGGAAGGACACTTGGTCATGGCTATATCCACTGGCGAAATTGACGGAGATCCCTTTTTTTCGATCTTTTCGGTATCGAAGCAAAGCTCCATTAGTGGTGTTTTGGCTGGTCACCTTTCCGTATACAATCGACATGACATTGTTGTTTTGGATATCTCGAAAGGTCTTGTTGGTGAACAATTCCAAAGAGAATTCATCTGTCCAGCTTTGGTTTGCCCATCCAACTGTACCTCTTATTCCATAATTTTCGTAGGAATCATGAAATCTTGGCACTGTGGCATTTGAAAGTTTGCCACCATCCCCTGCGACCTCAACATCTACCAAATAGTTGTTTTTGGCATAATCATAATATCCACTGCCCCGGACAAATATTCCTTTGTCGTTCATATTGCTTTGACCTTCAATGGAAATTCGCTGGGTACCAAACGAACCAGTTTGGTAGGACAGGGCTCCTTTGCCTCCATCGTTAATGGAGCTTGACACAAGATTTACCGCCCCGCCCAGAGCATCTGTACCGAGGTCAACAGGTACCACTCCTTTATAGATTTCAATGCGCTCTACCAAATTGACTGGCACATTGGCAATACCAGAGCTATAACCCATCATGTCAAGAGGTATTCCGTCCAACATAAAACGGATTTGGTCATCTGTGAGGCCATTTAATGAAAATCGATTTTGGGATCCCAGGCCACCAGATTTTTGGACATTTACGCCTGAGACAGTACCCAACACTTCCCCCAAATCTGCTGTTTGTAGTTTGGCTTCTTTGGTGTCGACCACTGTAACCGCTTTTGCCGATTCCCTAAGCAGGGTAGATTCTGTTTTTCCGATTACGGTTATTTCATTGAGCTCTTGACCGTTTTCCTTCATTTGAAAGTCGATAATAAGAGGTTGACCGGCTTGTATGTTTACCTCCTTGGTTTGTGGTATATACCCCATTGAAGTGCAAGAGACTATGTATTTCCCTGGTACAAGGTTGTTTATTCCAAAATGGCCATTTTCATCGGAAACTGTGCCCCATTGGGTTCCCTCGATCTTTATGATCATCCCGGGGAGGGGAGTACCATTCTCAAGGTAGACTGTCCCTGTTAATTTAATGGTGCTGTCCTGGGTTTTGCCTTGATAGGATACTTGACAGAAAAATAGAATTAATAGCAAAGAGCGATAGGTCATTATACACAGATGCTTATTGGTGATTTTTGAATGTTGTTATCGTAGAATAGCATTTCGCCTGACTGAAAAGAAATTTTGCGAAACCCCTTGATTTTGGTATTCAGAAAATAGGATACTTTTCCCGGTGGTAAGGTCACGGTCTGGCCTTCACATATTAAATGTTTTGGCCTGTGGGAGTTATTGTAAACCCTTAACACCCCATTAAAGCTCAATTCACAAATTTCAGCCGAGATCTTTTTGAATTTTCTTGGGCTACCGCTGAGGTATAACAGATCATCTAGAGCTGTATCGGTACTGGCTTCCGTAGTCAAGTTTGTGGTAAAGGGAAAAGTGCCGATATTGAATCCGGCCATAAAGGAAACTATCGCAAAACAAGCCGCTATGGATACCCCTGCTGCATACCGATGGATTGTTCTTTTCAGCTGCATTGAACGATTGGTTTGTATTTGTTGGCTTAAGCCGTTCCATACTTCAGTGGACATGTTTTTTAATTCAATAGGTCCAAGGAACCATTCCTCATCTTCCCCCGATTTTAGCCAGGCCTCTATTTCTTTTTGTTCGTGTGAAGTACACTTGTCTTGGATATACCTCTTTAAAATTTCAGGCGTAATTTTCATAATTTTTCAATGGTAGTTTGGCACCTTTGGTATCATAGCCGTGCAAATCAGTGATAACCCTGAGTGGTTAAGAAAAAAAGTATTTTATTTGGTGCCGATGGTTCCTAAACCAGCCAATGTTATGGGGCTTAAATTGTTGTGGTATTCTAGCGGAAAAAGTTGATTTTATCGACTCAGACCTATTTGTCAGAGGAAAAGATGATGGTTTTCCTCACTTAGGATGTTGATATTTTATGACGGATAAATTTCAATGCTTTAGTCAAGTGGGACTCTACGGTTTTTTCTGATATCAATAATGTCTTGGCAATTTCCTTGTTTTTCAGGCCTTTTTTCCTGCTTAAAATATATACCTCACGGCATTGGCATGGAAGCCTATCTACCAAATAACTTATTTGGTTGGACAGCTCATTATAGAGCACTGTCTCTTCAGTTGATTCTGGAGCGGTACAATATTCTTCAAAAGCACATGTGAGGTGTTTCTCATCGCGGGCTTTTTGGCGATAGTGGTCGATTACCTCTAATTTTACAGCCCTTAAAAGGTAATTTTTTATTGGCCCTTTTATCGATAAGTTTTTTCTACGCTCCCATATCGACAAAAAGATATCCTGTACAATTTCCTTCGCCAATTCTATATCATAAGTATGGTTGTAGGCCAGGGAAAGCATTTGGGTAGCGTATTCGGAATAGATACTTTCAAAATCTTTTTCATTACGGATTTTCAAAGTATTGGCAGCTGTGTGGTTATTTGGTTTCTTAAAAATCAAGGGTTAAGGAGCTTTAAGTAAATATTTTATACAGGCAAAAGTAGGAGCGATATGTTATGATCACAATTTTTATTTAAAATAAATCTAAATAAAAATATGATAGAAAAAATCAATGTTTTCTTTAGCGACATGCGTTAGTCCATTATATTCAATCTTTGATTTTGTTTATATGTAAATTGTCTAATTGAAGAACAATTCTATACTCAGGACGATAGCAACGTCCTGTTTTTGGCAAGCCTTGCAACAGGAATAAAATCATCCTCGAGCCCACAACAGACAAAATTTTTAATACACTGTACTGTCATTGATTGAAATAGCCAACCAATTGTATATATGACCATCCTAATTGTAGGTTTAAACAAGGGGAGCTTGTCAAATGCAAACGGTGAGTCTAAAAAAGCAATGGCTGAATTTCTAAAAGAGGCAAAGAAGTGGCTCCCGGGGAATATTGAATTAGAAGCTTACCAGTCAAGCAGCAGCAGAAGAAGAAGAAGAAGAAGAAGAAGATATCATTCAAATTTACCTTTATGGGGTGAAAACTTTTGGTCCCTCACAGGCTGAAAAATACCATCATTCCTTAGAGGATTCTTTTGAGAGGATTGCCCAAAACCCTGAAATGTTTACTTTAGCTGAAAAAATCATGCCCGGTATAAGGTATTGTGTCCATATTTCACCCTCCATTTTTTCACTGTTGGAGGGGAAATAAATATAACCAAGATCATAGGAAGACAAAAGGTTCCCTCTTAGTACAATTGTAATTTTTTAGGTCTTTACCTCATTTCAATAACATAAGAATAAATTGGTTATGCCGGTACGGTAATTAAAAATGAAACCAAGAATTAAGCCCCTACTGGGGTAACACTGGTGAATATTTTTTGGAGTGGTTTTTCAATTTGGCCATACATCAAATTGGAAATATCATGAATGAGCCACAGACCATTTATAGTTTTGGAAGAGTCGTCCCGCCAAAGCTTGAACAGATCATATCCTTCTTCAATGAACAGGCTGTGCCAATAGCAGAAGCAGAAGAATTCTTTTTCTATTATCAATCCATGAGATGGCATAACGAAAACGGTATACCCATCCACAATTGGAAGGAAGCAGCAAAGGACTGGCTGTATAACCTGGAAAACTGAAGGGATATGGCCAAGAAGAAAAACCTTAAGCAGGTGGAGTCAAGGATCAGCATGGAACGGTACCAATACCTGTTGGACTTGCTGTCAAAATCCCAAAACGCTACCATGAGCTCCCTGGTCAGGGACATCCTGTCAAACAAAACCATTGTTTGCAAAACCCATGATGAAACCTTTGACCTCTTGCTGGACCGCATGAATTCCATACAGATGGAAATCCATGCCATTGGGGTCAATATCAATCAGGTGACCCGCTATTTCAACAGTCTGGAAGATCCGCTTAGAAAGAAGGGATTGGTCAGAAAATTGGAGAAACTGTTGGCAGAAGCAGGGGTGAAGGTGGACGGCTTGGAAAAACTGATCAAAAAAAGCCTTTTCTGATGGTAGCGAAAATAAGACTGGGCAAGAACACCCTCGGTCTGCTCCACTACAATGAGGACAAAATAAAGGAAGGTAAGGCATGCCTGCTATATGCCCACGGTTTTGGTGCAAATGGAAAGGAGGGAACCATTGCTGAAAAAAACCGGAGGTTCCAGTTCTTCAACGATAAAAACCAAAAGGCCAAGCTGAACACCTTTCATGCCTCCCTTAACTTTTCTCCAAAGGACCAGTTGGATGACACGCAGAAGTGCTTTATCGCACAGGAATATATGAACCGCATCGGTTATGGAGGTCAGCCCTACTTGGTGTATGAACATACCGACTCTGGGCATCCCCACCTGCATATTGTCAGTACCAATATCACTAGGGAAGGAAGGCGAATAGAAACGCATAACCTGGGCAAGATGCAATCCGAAAAAGCCAGGAAGGAACTTGAAAAGGAGCTGGGTCTGGTGGTAGCCGAAAACCAAAAGGAACAGGTGCCGATAATGCAGCCTCTGGAAAGCCTGGAATATGGAAATAAGGAAAGCAAAGCAGCAATGGGCAATATTATCACGGAGGTAATGAGGGCATATTCCTATGGCTCCATTGGGGAGTTTGCATCTATTTTAAGGAAGTTCAATATCGAATTGATCCAAGGGGATAAAGGAACCAAAATGCATGAAAACAATGGGCTGGCCTATAGCATATTGGATAGTAAGGGCAAACGTATAGGGGTGCCCATCAAGGCAAGTGCCTTTTATAGCCGGCCAATATTTTCTAGGCTTGGAAAGAGGATGAAGCGCAGTAAAAGGGTAAAGGATGGGGTGGTATCAGCAACCCGAAACAGGGTTATGGAAGCCCTGGAGCTTTCCCATGGAAAGGGGATAGCGGTGTTTGAGGAAAACTTAAAAAAGAAAGGGCTGGCAGCAGATTTTCATTATTCCAAGGAAGGGAAAGTATTTGGCCTGACCATCATTGACCATATCAACAGGACCGCTTTCAAGGCATCGGAACTGTCCAGGTCGCTAAGCGGTCAAAAGGTGTTCGTCCAACTTGATTCAAGCCTTAAGAGCAAAGGACATGACAAATCGGAGAAACATGCTTTTCAATATAAAAAAGGATCCAGAGCATCTGACAGGTTTATGGATGGACAAAAATCCGATGGTCCTTTATGGAAAGTAAAGGATAACAGCTTATTGGGAACCTTTATTGGTTTGGTTGAAGCAATTGCCCGACCGGAATGGGAGGAACTAGCCGATCCCTTTGAGAAGAAGCAAAGGAAGAAACGAAGAAAGAAAACTTAGGATGGCAACAGGTGAAAACGTACAGGCACTCAGAAAAATCCTGGACCTTACACGCAAGGCCAGCATTGCTGTGCTATTGGTCCATTTATATTTAGAGCTTCCCATCCTCTTTGACCGATGGGGATTGGTAAAACCACTTTGGGATAACTTTATCCAGGAAATGGGCAACCTGCCATTTTTAGGGCAGGCCCTTTATGCCAGGTCCCTGTCACTGGGCCTGCTGCTTATCAGTCTTATGGGAGCCAAGGGGAAAAAAGATGTAAAGGTAAAATGGCCTTTTCCCTTGCTATGCCTTGTCCTCGGGGGCAGTATCTTTATGTTTTCAAATTATTGGAACAAACTGATCAAGGATACTTTACTCCTAAGTGTGTGTTATGGCATTTCCATGGTCATGGGCTATCTGATGGTGCTATGGGGAGGAGGGAGGCTGTCCCGGTTCCTGAAAGACCAAGACAACAAAGGAGTGTTCAACTACGAAAATGAGACCTTTCCACAAGAGGAAAGAAAATTGGTCAATGAATATTCGGTAAACCTCCCTGCCAAATACCAACTGAAAAACAAGGTTCGAAATAGCTGGATCAACATCATCAACCCTTTTCGGGCACTGCTGGTGCTGGGAACTCCGGGATCGGGGAAAAGTTACTTTGTGATCCGGCATGTGATCACCCAACATATCGCCAAGGGGTTTTCCATGTTCGTCTATGATTTTAAATATGATGACCTGTCACGTATTGCCTATAATGCACTGTTGAAAAACAAAAAGGCATACGAAATCCCTCCCGAGTTTTATACCATCAATTTTGACGACCTTTCCCATAGCCATCGGTGTAACCCATTGGAACCATCCACCATGCTGGACATTACCGATGCCAGCGAATCCTCCCGTACCATTATGATGGGACTTAACCGTGAATGGATCAAGAAGCAGGGTGACTTTTTCGTGGAATCCCCCATCAATTTTTTAACTGCCGTCATCTGGTTTTTGAAACGTTACCAAAAAGGAAAATACTGTACCCTGCCCCATGTCATTGAAATGATGCAGACCGACTATGACAAACTCTTTTCCGTGCTGCGTTGCGAACCGGAAATAGAGGTGCTGATCAACCCTTTTGTTTCTGCTTACCTCCAAGGTGCTGCCGAACAGTTGGAAGGACAGATTGCCAGTGCCAAGATTACCATGGCCAGGCTTTCTTCCCCGCAGCTTTATTATGTGCTTTCTGAAAGTGAATTTACCCTGGATGTCAATAATCCCCAGAAACCCAAAATCGTCTGCATGGGCAACAATCCCCAAAAACAACAGGTATATGGGGCAGTACTTTCCTTGTATATTTCCAGGATAACCAAATTGGTCAACCAAAAAGGAAAACTCAAATCCAGCTTGATATTTGACGAGTTTCCTACCATCTATTTCAATGGGATCGATAACCTGATTGCCACTGCCCGTAGCAATAAGGTAGCTACCTGTCTGGGGGTACAGGACTACAGCCAACTTAAAAAGGACTATGGCCGTGAACAGGCAGAAGTGATCATGAACACGGTAGGCAATATTGTTTCAGGACAGGTATTGGGGGATACGGCCAAGCAGCTATCGGACCGTTTTGGAAAGATTCGCCAGAGCAGGCAAAGCCGATCGATCAACTCCAACGATACCTCGGTCAGCCATTCCACGCAACTGGACCTGGCCGTCCCTCAATCTACTATTGCCTCTTTGTCATCAGGGGAATTCGTGGGGCTGGTAGCGGATACTCCCGATCAGCCCATAGAGCTAAAAGGCTTCCACTCTAAGATCATCAATGACCATGGGTCAATTAAAAGGGAAGAAGATGGCTATCAGGAAATCCCTGCCTGTAGGACACTGGGCGATAGGGAAGTGATGGACAACTACAAAAGGATTAAGGCTGAGGTCAATGAACTGGTCGAATCGGAACTGGAACGGATGATGGATAGCCCCGGACTGGCCGGAATGATTATACAGAAGCGTTGAATTGACCGTGACCATGGGGGATGGATATATTACCACGGACACTCCAATAGGGATTCCAGAAGTGGGTTGTCGGAAGAAGAAAAGGTAATGCTCTCCTCTAGTTTTTCCTGTATGATATAAAATTCCCACAAACCGGATTGAATGCCCTCTTGTGCTTCTTCAATGGAAATATTCCACTTTTCACCATTTTCATTTAAGCCACCAATTCTATCTATGGATCCTTTTAAAGGTCCTTTCTCAACCTTATTCACACATTGGATTCTGAGTCTGCGCATACTGGAAAAAAGTTTGATGGGGCAATATCCGTATGGATTTTAAAACCTCAAAACTTGCCCAGTTAAAATTTTATAAGAAGGGTTTAAGGTTTTGACTCCCAGTTGCAATAATTGATTTGTATTAATTTCTTATTCAATTCACCAGCTAAGTTAGCCAGTCATGACCCATACTGGACAAGGAACTTCGGCATAAAGCCAACGCCGTATTCCTTGCTGGTTTATTCCGATCCTCCTTGCCTTTAATGTGCCCTGCTGCCTGGGGATGCTTCATAATCAAAATCATTTACCAAATCGATGTAATTATGAAGCGTTCAAAAAGGAATTCCGGAAAAGATGTTTACCAGATCGTCAATGAAAGGATCATGGCCAGTTTGGAAAAGGGAACTATCCCTTGGAAGAGGCCTTGGTCTATTATGGGACTGCCCAAGAATTACCTGTCAGGAAAAGTGTATAAAGGGATCAACCTTTGGCTCCTACTAAGCTGTAGCTATGGCAACCCCTATTACCTGACCTTCAAGCAAGCGGAAAGTCTGGGAGGAAAGGTAAGAAAGGGTACCAAGTCCATTCCAGTAGTATATTGGAACTTTGTCTTTAAACATAAGGAAACTGGAAAAAAACTTACTGAACAGGAAGCCAGAAAATTGCCCAAAGGACTGGTAGACAGACGGGCCTTTCTTAAATATTATAATGTGTTCAATATCTCCGATGTGGAAGGGGTGGATTGGAAACTTCCTGAAACGAGTTCCAAACCGTCTTTCAAGCCGATCAAAGCTTGTGAGGATATATTGAAAAATGCCCCTGATCTTCCGGAGATTAAATATGGTGAGGCACAGGCCTATTATTATCCTGCAAAAGACTATATCAACATGCCTGCTAAAGAGCTGTTCAAAAGTGAAGGACACTATTACCAAACGCTCTTCCACGAATTGGTGCATTCGACTGGCCATCAGAAAAGATTGGATCGTAAAGAGCTATGGGACACAAACGGAAATGATGAAAGTTCCTACAGTAGGGAAGAACTGACCGCAGAGATGGGCGCCAGCTATTTGAGCAATCTATGCGGGATATGGGAAGAAGCGCAACAGGAAAATTCATCAGCCTACATTCAGCATTGGTTGGGACAGCTGAAAAAGGACAAACGCCTATTGGTGGAATCAGCTGCCAAAGCCCAGAAAGCGGTGGATTACCTGACCAACAGAACGGATTAAAACAAAAAAGGGGAAATTCCCCTTTTTTGCTCATGAGACTATTTCTCCTTGTTCTTGATTTCCTGTACTTCGGTACGGATCTCCTGGGCCATGGTCTTTAAGGACTGCATGCCATTTCTGACCCTGGTTCCGGCAGCCTTGTTGCCCTGATCATAAAACTTGGTGAAATCGGACTCCAAAGAATCCACGAGTGCTTTTAATTCTGAAAATTTACTCATCTTTAAAGTGTTTGTAGTATAAATAAGTTGATGGTTCCAAAAGTACCCAAAGGGAATGCCAAATTACTTCAATAGCTTAAGTTTCTAGGCTGTTTTTTGCTTGGCCATGCTCCATGAGACAATAAGAGAAGCCTTTTTATTGAGGTGCTTTGAAAAATCAATGAATATTGGATTGTCTTTAGATGTTCTCAGTACAATCCAATCACTTCCCTCAGCCTCAATAATACTTCCTGATAGATCCTCTTTGGTGTTGCCAAATCCATTGCAATAATGGTCTTGAATAATTATTCCAACGTGGGTCATATTGTTATCGTATGGTTCAAACATATGAAAAGTTGACTTATCATCATAAAGATAATTGATAACAAATTGGGCACAAGCACTATTATCATTAGTGTTATTGATGATATCTTATTAATTATACTGTAACCCTGTGCTTTTATATGTTTACCTTGTTATTGTTTCATTGATGATTTGGACTTATGGAAGGCTAAGTAATAGATTTACAATTTATAATTTAAATAAGTCATATAATTGAAACCTTTAGCGCAAGCAAGAATGAGGAGGAAGGACATAAAGAATAAGCTTGCATCTAATTTTACGGAGCTTAAAAGAAGAGCTCCGACAGGAGTGGAAAATAAAGATTTGAATATTTTGGTAAGTATATTAACGCAACCAAAACAATCTATTATTGTAAAAATCCCCGAAAATTACCAAACAGTACATTCAGCTTTGGGGCAGGGAGACTTTTATTTTGGATATTCTACTATGGAATCAAAGCAATTTTATTGGGCGGCTATCTATCAATTTTTAGATCGGTATATTTTGGTTTTTTCCAGTTCGGATAAAGAAAAAATAAACATTCATTTTTTTCAGGATTGGGAGCTTCAGTGGCCGTTTGTTAAATCCGGCCTTGAACATTTAAACTTTTGGCAGCTCTTTGAGAAAGAACTCATTAGTTATAAAAACACCCTGCAAAACAATAGTAAGGTTAAAAAAGACCATAGATTATAAAAAAATAAAGAAGTAATAGGGATATGGATATGAAGCCATAAAATGCTGATGAAAAAGAGAATATAAAATTCTTCAACCAAGAGTTATACTTAAATTCTTTTACGTTAAAGGCATATCGAGATAAATTGGTTTTTGAATGGTTATTGTAAGAATAAAGATTATGTCTTTCAATAAATAACACCTCCAATCCCCATGCAATAAAAGTAAACAGCACTGCAGCTAATAGGTTGTTGGGATTAAAATTATAAGAGGTTATAAGAATGGAAAAGACGACAATTCCTAAAATGGTTGTTTTTATTATTGTCGATGTAGGTTTGTCTCTCAATATAACTTCTTTCTTAGGTTTCATCGTGGTTATTTTGCAGGATATTATACAACCACAATTTAGTTTAAGGAAACAATTGATGAAATACCCCTTTTGGGGTATTTTAATATGTAAAGAATAAATATTCGCTGTTACATCCTGTCTTTTTCTTAACGGTTGATATAGGTTGATAAAATGTGTAGGGCTAAAATCAATGGAAAAAACCCTTTATACATATAGCTCTTCACTTAGTTCAGGGTATTCCACAGGTTCCATCACCTCTTCTACATTGGGATTTTCATTTCTGGAAGTGATCAGCTTACTGATGGTATGGAAGGCCATTTTTTTCTGGTCATAGGGACTCATCAATGCGGCGATATCCTCTTCCTTGAGTTCGGGAGAAATCCAGTCCAGCGCGATGTCATCCTGAAGGATCAGGGGCATGCGTTTTTTGCTGTTGTGGATCTTGGCCATGATGGGATTGGCCGCAGTGGTAATGATCGAGGCGGTATTCCTGATCTCTCCGGTCTCCTTGTCAGTCCATTCTTCCCAAATGCCTCCCAACGAAAAGAAGGGCCTGACCTTTGGATAAATATAATGGGGGTATTTCTTGCCCTTATGGTCCATCCATTCATAAAAACCGGCAACAGGGATCAGGCACCGCTTTTTCTTGATCGGGCTCCTGAAAGAAGGCAGTTTGAAGATGGTTTCGGATTTGGCATTGAGGGTTTTCTTGGCTATGTCATCGGCCTGTTCGGAGGTTTTGGTCCAGAATGGGATCAGCCCCCAGTTGAATTCCTGCAACTTTGATGGCTCGCTATCTGCCAGCACAATGAGCTTGGGGTGGGCAAAGCCCTTGAGCAGGTACCGATGGACATGTGGGGAACTCCCTCTACTGATGTATTTGGCATCCACTCCATATTCCTCTTCCAGAGCTTTGGCCTCTTCCTCACTGAATTCCTGGTTGACATTGTAACACATGGCAAGAACATTTGTTTTGACCTATTTAATTTAATAAATTAAGTCATCACTTAAAGTCTTTGAAGCCAATTATTTAAGGAACTTAAGCGATGCCCATCAATTTTTGACGTTGTTCAACGCATGGAGCGTTGCTTTGATTTCCCTGACATCCCTGCCCACCTGTTCCAAAGAACTCATTGGGCCGGGGATGTCCTCTGTAAAATAGCTGTGGAATTTCCATACCTCCAGCACTTCCATCACATCCACTTCATAGGGTTCATATAGGGTGTTGAGCGATTCCAACAACAGGCTTTTGCTTTCCTTGATCCTGTAGCTGGCCAGCTTGAAGCTGATGCCTTCCTCCTTGGTCACCACAATGCATGGTGTCCTTTCCTTGATATGGGTCCAGTCCTGTAAAAACTCCCCGATCACCAGTGCCCCTTCCGGTACAGGCAACATGGAATCGCCCTCGGTGGGAAACATCCTGTATTTTCGGTTGGGGTCCAGCTGGGGAAGGTGGAACACGGGCAGCCTGCTGATAAAGCCCGGATCACTGTATCCTGCCAAATATCCTGCCTTCGCCTTTACGGGTACCAGTTCCACATTCTCCCTGTTGTCGGAATCCACCGTGGTGGCAAGGATACGGATACTGCCCCCTTTAAGGTACACGTCATTGCCTGCCTCCAGGTCCCTTATTTTTAACTCGGAAAGCTTGGAGAGGTCCACCTTGACCAAGCTGTCTATGCTCATCCTGAAGAAGTCTGCAAACAGGACCATGTCGGCCATGGGAGGGTTCTTGACATGCCCATTTTCATGGGTGTTTACTTTCGGCCGGGAAATGTTTAACTTTTCGGCCAGTTCCATCTGGCTCATTTTCTTTCGCTTACGCAGGAATTTTATATTGGAAGACCAAAAAAGGATTGGGTTGCTCATAATTAATTAACTTAACTGCAATTATTGTCAGCGCTTACGCTAAACATAGTGCCAAATTTTGATTAGTAATTGGGTTAATGAATTTTATTGTTTTAATCAGGCTTTATCAAATGATTTTTTAAATTTCCTTATAATGATTATTGTCAAAATTATCTTCATCAATTACGGCGTTGGCCTTGTCTGTAATCTCATGTACCACATGGTCCATTTCTTTGCATGAGGTTTCTATCCATTCGTATAATTGATCTGTGGAAATATCCATTTTCTTGGATTCTTTTAACAACAAAACCAAGGACATGATGCGTGAAAGTGGAGCCCTTATGACATGTGACTGGAGCCAGGCAATTTCCCGTAATTTATTGTTTTGATTTCTGATAAGTTCCAATTGTTTCCTTGATTCGGTGACATTCAGGACAGATCCAACAGAACGTATTGGGATACCTGCATTATCCCTCAGTATATGGCACCTGTCAATAAAATAAGCTATGGCGCCCTCTGGGGAAACAGCTCTGTACTCGGCTTTCCAAGAATGGGTTGATTTGTCGTTCAAGGAAGAAATAAATGAATTCCAAACGTTCTCACGGTCTTCGGGATGAATATAGTTGAACCAGGAGTTCTCTTTTGAAAAAGCCTCAAGTTCTTTATACCCAAACTTTTTTCCATCTTCCTTGCTTCTGATAATGGTTCTAGCAACATGATCCACTTCCCAAATAGTTTCACTGCTGACTTTCATAGCGAGTTTAAACCTGTTGTTGCTTATGAATAATTGTTGTTCATATTCCTTTTGTTCTGTGATATCTCTTATGGTTCCCTCTACTCTTACAGGCTTATTTTGGCTGTCAACAACAAGCCTTATTTCCTGCTTGACCCATTTTACTTTCTTGGAAGAATCTATAATCCTGTGCTCAAAACTATTTACCTTTCCCGGCTCAAGGTTTTTCATTGGGTCGCTTTCAATGAGGGCCCTGTCCTCAGGGTGGAAAGCATCTTGGATATTTTGCAGACTGGGAGTAAATTGGTCCGGCTCATAACCATATATCTTATAGGTTTCCTCACTCCATTCTGAAATGTCAGTGTCAAGGTTACGACTCCAGTAACCTAATTTTGCAATCTTTTGGGCAGTTTTAAGTTTTAAAAAAGCATCACGTAATGCTCTTTCAGCATGTTGTTGGACAGTTACATCTTTTGCAGCAGCCAAATAAATTTTAGAGGAGACTATGGGTTGTACTTTCCAGACAAGCGTTTTGACCGTCCCCTTTTTTGTGACAAATTTAGCTTCAAAGCTTTTTCTCTCCTTTCCTTTTATGAAATCCTTTACACGTCTTAAGGAAATATCATCATCATCATTTGACACATAGCGTAATATAGAGTTGTTTAACAAAGAGCCTTTTTTAAAACCAAGTAATTTGCCCAAAGCTTTATTGTGCTTTTTTATGTTGCCATCGAAGCCTACTACACACAATGGTTCCGGGGAAAGCTCAAAGAAGTTCCGGTACTCCTCCTCAATTAACTTTTGCTTTATGGCTCCCCCAAGCTGAGGGCTTACTTCTTCCAATAAATTTATTTGATCCCTTAGGATTTTGGACTCCTTGCTGGAAAAACAAACTAAACATCCGAGAAATTCTTCGAAATATAAAATGGGGATACCAAAAGCTGTGGATAAGGAAGTATTGCTAAGGATACTGTTTTGCTCATTGTTGCCATTATCCGATAGGCCATCAAAAATCCTAGTATGCTTACTCTCCCATATTTTCCCAGGGATTCCTTCGCCTTTTCTATAAACATCTATATTGCCACGACCACTGGTTTTGATGAATATGGTTTGATAACTGTCTTTTTTGAAGGATTTAGCGATAAGGTCTAATCGAGATTTATCCTTGGAAACCAACCATAATTCGCAGATGTTGATATTGTCTAAAAGTGTTAAGTTATCCAAAGCATGCTCAGCACAAAATGATAAAGACCCAGGTTGTCCAATGTTTTTTGTCATGGAAGAGACAATTCGCTCCCTCATTCTTTTTTCAACCTCTTCTGTCACTACACGGGTATTGGCAACTATCCCATTGATAGCTGGGTCATCTAAATGGTTGGTCAACTCTGTTTGGATCCAAATCCATTTACCGTTTGCATCAGCAAAGCGGTAAGCATCAATGGTTATGTGTTTTTCAGTAAAAATCTTTTCCAATTCCTTACCAACCCTTTCAATATCATCAGGGCATATGTATTCAAAAGCATTTTTTCCCATAAATACTTCCGGTGGAATTCCCAAAACCCTTTCTGATGTGGGTGCTACATATTTATAATTGCCCGTTTGGTCAATAATGGCTATTAAATCGTTCCCCTTTTGTACCAAGGATTTGAACCTCGCCTCACTTTCAAAAAGTTTTCTGTGTGATTCATTTTCTTTTATGGCGTAGGTAAGCTTACCTATGAGATTGTTGAATAATTGAAATTCTTCTTTGCGCCATATTCTCTCTTTTTTATAATCTTCAATGCCAATAAAACCAATGGCAGTTTTATCCACCATAATGGGCATAAGAAAAGTGGCTTTGATGTTTTGGCCTTTTAAATATGATCTAATTGTTGAAGGTGGCAGCTGTGATAGATTGGCCGTATAGCTCTTTCCTTGTTTCAAAGATTCCAAAATTATCCCAAATTGGGCCAAAGTGGTTTCTATTGACTTGGTTTCTCCCACATTGCCTCCATTTACAGTGTTGTCCCAAACTATATTAACAATATCCTCGTGTTGGGCCTTTAGGGATACATAAAAAACATGGTCTACTTTTAAGGTTTCCCCTAAGATTTTTAAACACTTTCTCAATGATTTAGGCCAATAATTTGTCTGAAGAAGTATTTCCTGAAAATCACTAATTGCAGCTAAATAGTTTTTTTGCTCTTCAATAAGTTTTTGCTGCTCATACCTTGAAGTCAAATCTATGGCAGATACGATTTCAGCTCTTTTGCCCTTATAGGTGATTACATTGCTCTTTATTTGTACCCATATGATAGTGCCATTCTTTTTTTTGTGCCTATATAAATTATTGGTAGACCACTTTTTCCCACTCCTGACTATGGCCACCGCATTTTCTACAATTGATATATCCTCCTCAGGTCTGATATCCCTCAGCGTCATATTGAGAAATTCCTCTTTAGAATACCCATAGTGGTTAATTGCCTCTTGATTGATTGTTAGAAATTGTAGAGTTTCTATGTCATAAACCCACATAGGGAATGGAGATAGATCAAAGATGTATTGGTCTGGGTTCATTTTTATTGACTTTTATTAGGGCTTGGATAATGTTCTGCAAATATTGCAGGATAAAATAAATTAATCCATTAATAATGTGCAAACCAAAAGAATATAGGTGACTGATTAAAATTAATGGCAGCTTTATTGTTTTGCATAAAATACCAATGGATTATTTGTGCAGTTAGGACGGCATAAAGAGTATTTTATCTTAAGCCCATGTAGGAACAGTTGCCTTGGGAAGGTAAATGTCACACTTTTCTATCAATTCCATTTATCTCACTTTCTTATACTTATGTATTGATTTAATATTGGAAGACCAAAAAAGACTTGGATTGCTCATGATATTTTGGTAATATTTTAAACACAATAATGTCGTAATTATTACCAATTATACCAAATCGTTCGGACAAATGAAAAGGAATGTGGTGCATTTTGATCTGGACACCTTCTTTGTCAGTGTCGCCCGGCTGACAAACAGTGCCCTCAACAACAAGCCAGTGATCATTGGCGGCAACTCCGACCGTGGAGTGGTGGCCTCCTGTAGCTATGAGGCCCGGAAGTTCGGGGTCCACAGCGCCATGCCCATGAAGCTCGCCCGCAGGCTCTGCCCATCTGCGGTATACCTGCAGGGTGACATGGACAGTTACAGTTACCATAGCCGGGTGGTGACCGACATCATCCGCGACCAGGTGCCGGTGGTGGAAAAGGCATCCATCGATGAGTTTTACCTCGACCTGACAGGAATGGACCGGTTTTTTGGATGTAGCCAGTTCACCGCTGAACTCAAGTCCAGGATACTCCGTGAATCCGGCCTGCCCATCAGTTATGCCCTGGCCTCCAACAAACTGGTCAGCAAGGTGGCCACTGAAGATGCCAAGCCCAATGGACAGATGGAAATCCCCTTTGGACATGAAAAGGGATACCTAGCCCCACTGGCCATTGAAAGGATGCCGGGCATAGGCTTAAAGACCTCTTCACTTTTAAGAAGGATGGGGGTGGAGACCATCAAACTGCTTTCCGAAATCCCCGAGCCCATGATGCAGAACCTCTTGGGGAAAAGTGGGATCACCCTTTCCCGAAAGGCCAACGGAAAGGACGATTCCCCGGTCATCCCCTATACCGAACAGAAGAGTATCGGAAAGGAGGAAACCTTTGACAGTGACACCATCAACATGGGGTTTCTTAACGGTGAACTGGTCCGGCTTACCGAAAGGGTGGCATTCCTGTTGAGAAAGCAGAGAAGGCTCTGTGGCTGTATTACCGTAAAGCTGCGCTACGCCAACTTTGATACGGTCAGCAAGCAGGCCATGCTTCCTTACACGGCCAATGATGATGTGCTGCTCTCCAAGGCCAAGGAGCTCTTTGCCAAGCTCTATGACAGAAGGATGCTCGTGCGCCTGATCGGGGTCAAGGTCAGCCACCTGGTGGGTGGTTTCCAGCAGATCAACCTCTTTGAGGATACCGAGGAAAACGTCAGGCTGTACCAGGCCATGGACAGGATCAGGGGAAAGTATGGTTCCCATGCGGTACACCGTGCCGTGGGCATCCAAAACAGGAGGTGAGCATGTACCTGAACTGCAAGACCTATTTCAGCTACCGCTATGGGACCATCGGCACCCAGGAACTGGTGGACATGGCAAAGGCCAAAAAGGTAAAGGCATTGGCCTTGACCAATATCAACAGCACTGCAGATGCCTGGGACTTTGTGGACTTCTGCAGGAATGCGGGGATCAAGCCCATCCTGGGGGCCGAGATACGCAATGGGCAACAGCTCCTGTATATCCTGCTGGCAAAAAATGACAGGGGCCTGATGGAGATCAATACCTTTATCTCACATCACTTGATGGAGAAGTCGGACTTTCCGGAAACCCCATCCCTCAGCGAGGTTTGGGCAATCTACCCTTTTGGCAGCCGGAAGCCGGAAAGCTTGGGAGCCGATGAGCTGATCGGTATCAAACAGGAACAGCTTATCAAACTCTACAATGGGCAGTCGGAAAAACATCCCGACAAATGGGTGGTCTGGCAACCGGTGACCTATCAGGACAAGACCCGCTACAACCTGCACAGGATTTTGCGGGCCATAGACGGAAACACCTTGCTTTCCAAACTGGGAGCTGGGGACATGGCATCGGATACCGAATACTTCCGGGACAAGCTGGAGATCTGGAACCGTTTTGCCGAACACCCCTATATCCTCAAGCAGACCCTGAAGGTAATGGACAGCTGTGGGGTCGGCATGGAGCTGCATTCCGACAAGAACAAGAAGCATTTTACCTCCTCGAAGGAGGATGACAGGATCCTTTTGGAGAAACTGGCTCTGGAAGGGTTGGCCGTCCGCTATGGCAGGGGAAATACAGTGGCATTGGAAAGGGTGAAAAAGGAGCTGCGCATTATCAATGAGCTGAACTTCAATGCCTATTTCCTGATCGTCCTGGACGTGGTAAGGTACGCCCAGCAAAGGGGCTTCTTTTACGTGGGAAGGGGATCGGGGGCCAACTCTATCGTGGCCTATTGCCTGAAGATCACCGATGTGGACCCCATCAAGCTGGATCTGTATTTTGAGCGTTTCCTGAACCCCCACCGTACCTCACCACCGGACTTTGACATGGACTTCAGCTGGAAGGACAGGGACGAGGTGATCGATTATATCTTCAAGCGCTATGGCAGGAACCATGTGGCGCTGTTGGGCATGTTCTCCACTTTCCAGGGCAGGGCCATCATCCGGGAACTGGGGAAGGTGTTCGGCCTGCCCAAGCCGGAGATCGACCAACTGGTACGCAGAAGGAAGGATGCATGTCCACCTGAGGATAAGATCCAAAGGGCCATCCTCAAATACGGGGCATTGATGCAGGACTTCCCCAACTACCAGAGCATCCACCCGGGGGGCATGCTGATCAGTGAGGATCCTATATTTCAATACACGGCCATGGAGAGGCCACCCAAGGGGTTCAATACTGCACAGGTGGACATGTTCCTTGCAGAGAAGATCGGGCTTTTCAAACTGGATATCCTGAGCCAAAGGGGACTGGCGCACATCAAGGAAGCCATCGGGCTGATCAAGGCCAACCGCGGGGTGGAAGTGGACATCCGGCAAGTGGAACGCTTTTTCAATGACCCCAAGGTGGCCGACCAGATCAGAAGGGCGGATACCATAGGCTGCTTTTACATCGAGAGCCCCGCAATGAGGCAGCTGCTGACAAAGCTTCGATGTGACGATTACCTGACCCTGGTAGCGGCAAGCTCCATTATCCGCCCCGGAGTATCCCAGTCGGGCATGATGAAGCAGTACATCGAACGCTTCCACAACCCCCACCATATCCCATACCTGCATCCCAAGATGAAGGAACTGTTGGAAGAAACCTATGGGGTGATGGTCTACCAGGAGGATGTGATCAAGGTGGCCCACCACTTTGCAGGACTGGATATGGGAGAGGCCGATATCCTGCGCAGGGCCATGTCGGGCAAGTACCGTTCGCATAACCGGTTCAAACTGATCGAGGAGAAATTCTTTGCCAATTGTAAGGAAAAGGGCTATCCCGATGAGATCAGTAAGGAGGTTTGGCGTCAGATGGAGTCCTTCGGGGGCTATTCCTTTTCCAAGGCCCACTCGGCCTCCTTTGCCGTGGAAAGCTACCAGAGCCTTTTTTTAAAGACCTACTATCCCATTGAGTTTATGGTGGCGGTGATCAACAACTTCGGGGGATTCTATGGTACGCAGTTTTATTTCCAGGAACTTAAAAAGGCAGGGGGAAAGGTGGTTCCCCCCTGTGTCAATACGGGAGCATACCTTACTTCTCTCCACGGGGACAGGGTGACCGTGGGATTTGTGCATGTGCAGAACCTGGAGCGGAAGACCATTGATAGGTTTCTGGCAGAAAGGGAAAGGCATGGTGCTTACCTCAGCTTGGAGGACCTGATGGAGCGTACCCAGGTGGATGCCGAACAGCTCAATATCCTGATCAGGGTAGGGGCACTCCGGTTTACGGGGCTGGAAAAAAAAGAACTGCTGTGGCACGCCAACTTCAGGGGCAAGCGCATGGAAAAGGTGCCTGCCAGTGCTGCCATCTTTGCGGAAGAACCACTGGATTTTATATTGCCGAAATTTCCCAGAAAGCCCCTCGAAGATGCCTATGATGAAATAGAACTGATCGGCTTTACCTTGGGAGATCCGTTTGAATTGGCCGATGATGATAGAAATGGCTTGACCTATGTGCGGGAACTCCCCAAGCTGGTAGGCAGGCAGGTATGCCTGATGGGACATTTGGTGACCACCAAACCGGTAAGGACGGTGCGGGGCGACTATATGGCATTCGGTACCTTTCTGGACGAGAAAGGGGATTGGCTGGATACAGTGCATTTCCCACCGGTACTCAAACAGTACCCCATCCACTCAGGAGGGTTCTACAGGATATTTGGCAAAGTAGTGGAAGAGTTTGGGGTGTATGCAGTGGAAGTAAAAGAGTTGGGCAAAGTGGGGGTAAGGAAGTTGTAGCGTTTAGGACAAATGTTACGTAAAGGTGAAAACCGAAACTTTTATCAAAAAGGCCATGAAACATTTATTTTCTATCATGATTTTCGCAGTAGTAATGACCTCATGTAAGGATGATGAAATGAGGCCTTCTTTGGATAACCTAAGTGGTATGTACGAAAGGGCTATTCGTTCAGAAGATCAAGAATATTGGTATATATACGGGTTGGTATTCAACAAGGATGGGAATTTTGAGCAACGAATAACAATCAGGGAAACTGAACATGGGGAAGATTTGGGCTATGCTTCTCTGGTGTTGGGCAATTTCAGTGTCAAAGGTGAAAACCTAACTTGGGAGCTACAGGAATTTTATCATTGGCCCTATCAAGAACAGGCTCAACCATATGGGCAAAGGAATGACCTGATTCCTCAGGATGAAACGAATTCTTTTAGTCAATCAGGTACCATCAAATTGTTGGATCAAGGCCATGTACTATCCATAAGTTTTCCCTGTAATGATGTGCTTTCTTCTTGCATAGGTGAAATGATTTATAAGAGAGTGAAATGACAAAGGAATATTTTTTTATTGGTTTTTGGTAAAATATCAGCTTTTGGGATATTTTAACCTTAAATCACTTGGGTAAATCCCAATACCGAAAACATATAGAAAAACCCCCAAGTGATTTTATGGACTTGGGGGTTTTAATTATTTGTTCTGTTCTACTTTTATGATCCTGAGTTGTCGCTCTCCTGCTGGCAAGGTCCAACTGAATTGATGGCCTTCCCGATATCCAATCAGTGCTACAGCCAATGGTGCCAAAATGGACACTTGGCCAGTCTTGATATTGGCATCTTGGGGAAGGACCAATGTAAGCTTGATGGTGTTTTTAAAGGTCAGGCCCAGTACCTCGACAGTAGAATATAAACGAACTATCCGTTCATCAAGCAGGGGATCCTCCAAAACCTCACAGTTTTTCAGTTCATTTTCCAATGGCAACAGATCGTGGTGCTGACCATTGGATCTCGATGATAGGAGTATATTTCTAATGGTTTGATAATCTGATTTTCTTATCAATGGTTTCATAAATTTCATGTTTAAATATGGTTCAAAAATTAGTTGACCAACTGGGGACTTTTGTCAACCACTGCCTCGATATGAATATCAGTTATAGGACATCACAAGATTTTAAAAAGATAATCGCTCTCCAACAAAGCCCTGCCGGAGAGTTAATGAATAAAGGCTTTACTGCAGGAGAACCACAAGACCACTTTTCTTACAAATGAAAATGCAGGTTTGCATATTAAAGGGTATAATCCAGGAATAATCATAAATTTAAATGTTAATGCTTGTTATGATTATCCTTAGATTGCTGTTGGTTGGTAGGGCCTAAAGGATTATTGTTATCGACACGGGGCTCTTCCAATAGATAAATATCTTGCACTTCAGGACTTGAAAGGAAACATACAGAAGAAGCCATCGACTTCCTGTTATTTGGGTAATAATAATATTTACTGCTTTTACGCCTCAAGTGTTGTCAGAAGTTTTGTCATTACATGTTTACGTATTTTGATACAAATAGTTGATACCAAAAAACAATCAAATTGATATTTTTTGGCTTTAAAGCCTATTTTAATAAATTGATAATACCAAATCATGGATTGATTGCAAGAGTGTTGCTTCCTTTGTCAAAAGGATAGCTTGTTGCGTGTATTGTTGCTGGATCAGTATAACGAATAATTGATTGATAATTGAAATGGGTATAGATAAAAAAGATAAAATATTTCCAGAGGGGATTAGGTCAAACTATTCTTCGTTGAAGGATTTATTCTATACCTACCATAAAAAGTTGGTCTACTATGCCATGCAAATTGTTGGGGACCAATCATTGGCTGATGACCTTGTTCAAGAGGTTTTTATTCATGTATCACAATGGCCGGAATCACATTTTTTCAGAGAAGAGGACCACATAAGGAATTATTTGTACAAGGCCGTAAAAAACCAGAGTATCAATGCTTTAAAGGATCTTAAAAAAAATGCTTCCAAAATGGAAGAGCTTGATCCCGAAGCTGTACAGGGGCCCACGGCTTTGCACCGTCTTATTCAGTCGGAAATTGTCAGTATGGTTTATGAAGCAATGAAAAGCCTTCCAGAGGGATGCAGGACTGTGGCTGAACTGTCCTACCTTGAAGGCAAAAGCAATAAAGAAGTGGCCGATATTTTAGGTGTTACCGTTAATACTGTTAAAACTCAAAAGCAAAGGAGTCTGAAACTTCTTAAGCTACGGATTGATCCTGAGGTTTTTACCCTGTTTTTAATATTAATAAACTGTTAACAATGTAACGTCAGTGTTATTATAAGCGGTTTCTTAAAAAAAGTTTACTTTTCTTTCACCCAATTTTAAGCTTCCAATGTAATAAGGTAAAGACATTGGAATGCAGAAGGACAATTTATATCACTTTTATGCCAAATTGATTCATAAAGAATTAAGGAATCAACTGGATCCCCAAGAAAGGAAACTATTGGAGGAATGGTTATCGAAAGATGTTGAAAATAAGGCATTCTACGATAAGATTACCTCAAGGGGCTTTATTGATCAACAAATTTTTAAGCTGGAGAACATTGATTCGGACAAGTCTTTTAAAAACTTGGAATCAAAGATCTTATCCAGAAGAAATGAAGCATTGACCAGACAACTTTGGGTTAGAAAAACAGCTTCTGTGGCTGCAGTTCTGGCCTTGATGCTTCTGGGATGGTCTCTGGTCCATTTCACTGGCCTTCTTAACTCCCCTGGAAATAATATCAATACAAACCATGTTGTGGATGTGGCTCCGGGCAAAGATAAGGCAATGTTGGTTTTACCCGATGGAAACATAATAGATCTGGAGGATATGATCGAGGGACATAAACATACTCATGGCGGTATGCAAGTCTCCAAGAAGAAGGATTTTGTGGCCATTAGCCTTGATAAAAAAGCAATTTTAGCGTCAGAAAAACACTCTAAAATTATTGTTCCAATAGGAGGTAGATATACTGTAGAATTGCAGGATGGAACAAAGGTATGGCTCAATAGTGCTTCAACTCTAAGCTTTCCGTCAGATTTTAAGCAGAGCAAGAGAGAGATTGTGCTTGATGGAGAGGCTTATTTTGAGGTAGCTCATAATCCAAAATCCCCCTTCACTGTTGAAGCAAATGGAACGCAGGTCACGGTTTTGGGAACGCACTTTAATATAAAAGCTTATCAAAATGAAAATGTCACCAAGACAACCTTACTGGAAGGAAAGGTTGAAGTGGCTTACAAGGGGCAAAAGAAAGTGTTGGTGCCCGGATCGCAAGCCCTGAGTAAAGAGGATTTGGAAGTATCCACGGGATCTGTAAAAGAGGCTATAGCTTGGAAAGAGGGATACTTCCTTTTCCAAAGTACCAAATTGGATGAAGTTCTTCGACAGTTGGAGCGCTGGTACAACATTAAGGTGGATACCAAAGGACAAATTCCTACCAGGCATTTTAACGCGTCTATAGATATGGATACGAAATTGTCCAGGGTAATTGAAGTCTTGGAACTATCAGGCGAAATAGATTTTGAATTTAAAAATGGAATACTCTATGTAACAGAAAAGGACTAAAAAAAACCAGTGGTCCTCGGAAAACCACTGGCCCGGCTGATCGATGCCATTCAATCTTCACAATTAAAATTTATCAATCAACTTCTAAACTGTAAAGTTATGAAATTTACCTACTTGGGACAAGGAGGGAAAGCGCTTTCCTTTGCCCCGCCAAATTACCTTTTGGTTATGAAATGGACTTTTATTTTATGCTTGGCCCTATGTTTTCAGGTCAGTGCCAAGGTGCATTCCCAAGAATTGAATGTAAATGTCTATGAAAAACATTTTACTGAGGTTTTGGACATTATTGAAGCCCAAACCAATGTTAGCTTTGTCTACTCAGATGAAATTATAGATGAAGCCTTTCCAGTAAGCATCAGTCTGCGCAATGCAAGCCTGGAAGATGCTCTGGAAATTCTGTTCGATAAACAGCCTTTTACCTATAAAATCGTTGACAATTTTGTCGTGATTCAGAGCAAAGGGTTATCGAAAGAGGAGATCAGGGATATTTCCGGCACCGTTAAAAGTGTCGATGGAGAGGCGCTTCCTGGAGCTACAGTCAGGCTGAAAGGAGCATCAAAAGGCACCGTAACAGATCTGGATGGAAATTTTAAACTTTCCAATATCCCTGATGATGCCATTTTGGTAATTAGCTATATTGGTTATGAACCAAAAGAGGTAGCTGTCAACAACCAATCCGTTATCCATATAGTACTTGCTCCTTCAGAAACCTCTCTTTCAGAAGTTGTAATCATTGGTTATGGACAGCAAGAAAGAAAAAAAGTGACCAGTGCCATTGCTGATTTTAAACCTACTGAAGAAAATTTCAGACAGGTTCAGGGCCCTGACCAACTCATGCAGGGCCGCATGCCAGGCGTTTATGTGGGAGCTGGGGGAGGAACTCCTGGCAGTAACCTACGGGTCAGTATCAGGGGAATTGGGTCCCTTAGCGGTGAAAACGAACCTTTATATGTAGTAGATGGAATCCCTTTGGTAAATACCAATGCTGCTCTGTTCAACTTGGGGGAAGGAATGAATCCCCTATCTCAACTTAATCCTGACGATATTGAATCAATAGAGGTGCTTAAGGATGCGGCTTCTGCAGCGATATATGGTTCCAGAGCTACCAACGGAGTGGTTATTATCACTACAAAATCAGGCAAGGAAGGACAGTCCAGTTTTTCCATTAATTCCAACATCGGTGTCCAGTACCTTCCCAATGTAGATAAGCTGAAAATGGCAGAAACTGATCTCTATTTAGAAGTACAAAATGAAGCTAAATACAACTTCAACCAACAATATGGCTATCAACCGGGAGATGGCAACTTTGTGGAATACCTGGAAAATCCATATCCCGGCATGCCTTCAACGGATTGGTTGGATTGGGTGACCAGAAATGCCTTGGTGTCCAATGTAAACATGTCATTTAGCACTGGAACCAAAAAGACCAAATTATTTATATCCGGAGGATTTTTGGATCAGCAAGGGGTAATCGAAACCAATGAGTACAAAAAGTATAACGGTAAGGTAAATGTAAGCCACCAAGCGACAGATTGGTTAAAAGTAGGAGTAAACACAAATTTGAGTTTCTCCAGGAATCATAGAATTCCCAACGGCGATTATGGATCTTCCATTTTCCTCAGAAGTATGGGGCAGCGTCCATACGATCGTCCATTTAAGCCCAACGGAGATTATTATGTGGGCGGAACTGAAGAGTTGGTATACCATAACAATGTCCAAATCCTTAATGAACAAAAAACAAAACTCGACAATTATAGGTTGCTGGGCAATGCTTTTGCAGACATAAAGTTCAGTCCATCGTTCCACTTGAAGAATACCTTTGGAATGGACGCAAGCTATACAGAAGATTATCTACATTATACTGATCTACATCCCTATGGAGCCGGTCAAGGCAGGGTTCTCGATGAAAGAAGGATGATGACCAATGGCCTTATCGAAAATACACTGTACTATGATCACGATTTTGGAAAACTGAGCATTAATGCTTTAATGGGGCACTCGTATCAAAAAATTACGACCAGCACCAACTACATAGATGGCAGGGGCTTTCCTTCCGCTTCTTTCGATGTGATATCAGTGGCCAGTGAAATAGCCAATGCCACTTCAGGGTTTGGCGAAAGTGCGCTGGAGTCCTATTACAGTAGGGCAAATTTGAGCTATGCAGATAAATACATGCTTTCACTTTCTCTAAGGGCAGATGGTTCCTCAAGGTTTTCACCAGAAAAAAGATATGGTTCTTTTCCTTCTATTTCAGCAGGTTGGAACATGTCAGATGAACCATTTTGGAACTTAAACAAAACGGATATTAAACTCCGTGCCAGCTATGGTGCCACAGGAAATCAGGATGGTATCGGAAGTTATGCCTATCAGGCATTGATGAGTGGTGGTGCCAATTATAACGGAAATAGTGGTTTGTCCATTTCTACATTTGGTAACGGTAATTTGACCTGGGAAACAGCAAAACAATTTGATATTGGGGTAGATGCCGGGTTGTTGGAAGGCAAGCTCAACCTCACAGTCGATTATTTCATCAAGAACACCGAGAACCTTTTGTACAGTATGCCTATCCATGCTACTTCAGGGTTTAGCAGTATTACCAGCAATATTGGAAGCATGCAAAACAGAGGATTGGAATTGATGTTGGGCTATTCTGATCAGTTTGGCGGACTCCAGTGGCAATCCGATTTTAATATATCCTTTATTGAAAATGAATTGACTTCCTTGCTGGGGGATGAAGCCTTGTTGATCGGCGCTAACAGGACACTCCAAGTCGGACAGGAGGTGGGCAGTTTTTATATGTATAAAATGTTGGGCATCTACCAATATGATGAAGATGTGCCGCAAACTTTATACGACCAGGGAGTCCGTGCCGGAGATGTGATCTATGAGGACCTTAATGATGATGGTATTATAAATGTAGAAGACCGCCAAATTATTGGTAGTTCCAATCCTGATTTTTATGGGGGCTGGTCAAACACCTTCAAATATAAAAACTTTGATCTTTCGGCCTTTTTAACCTATTCCAAAGGATCGGAAGTATATGCTACATGGAGGATTACCACGGACCGCTTGGGATATGGAAAACAAGGCTTCAGGGAAGAGATTGCCCAGAACAGATGGGCAGGACCAGGTACCAGCAATGAGGTGCCACGAGCCGTACATGGAAGTAGTTATAACCTGTACAATTCCTCCAGGTTTTTGGAGGATGGGTCTTTTATCAGACTTCGCACCTTAAGCTTGGGATACACTTTGCCAAAGCGCTTATCGGATAGGCTTGATATGACGCATTGTAGGTTTTATGTCCAAGGAGAAAACCTGTTTATACTTACCAAATACTCTGGTTTGGACCCTGAAGTATCAAAGAATTATGATGCCAGGTTTATGGGAGATGATAATATGAACCTCCCTCAACCAAGGACTTTACGGGTGGGCCTAAATCTTACTTTCTAACTTTTAATGAAAGAAACCATGAAATTTAATTTATCCATATTCTTGCTGGCCCTATTATTGGCCACATCTTGCAGCAATCAGTTGGATTTATATCCAAGATCTGCAGTTTCTTCCGAGTCTGAACTCACAGAGGAGGATGCCCAGTCATTCCTTATGGGGATTTATCAATCCGTGCAAAATGACCCTGGCCGCGAATCCTTTATCATGGGAGATCTTTTAGGAGGGGACCTTAACTCGGCAAGCTCTGTAAACGGAGGGGGAACCAATGCATTCATCAGTAATATTTTAAGGCCTGAGCATAGCTATCCCAAAAATATCTGGATTGGATATTATGAGGCTTTGTACCAAGTTAATACCCTGATTGAAAGTTTGAAGAACCTATCAGAATCTCCAGAATTGAATCAAATACGTGGAGTGTCTCATTACTTCAGGGCGTACATATACTATAATTTGGTAAGTAAATATGGGGGAGTGCCTATCCAAAGGGAAAATACCATGGAAAAACTGGCCAGAAATACAGCAGAGGAAGTGTACGCCTTTATTGAGGAAGACCTAGAGTACGCCATTCAACATGCTCCTGACTTCTCGGCCGATTTGGGTGGTGATTACCATTATGTTTCCAAAGATGCCGCCATGGCCATGATGGCAAGAACTAAATTGATGCAGGGTAAAAAGGCAGAGGCTGCCGCCTTGGCAGAGGAACTGATCGCAAAGCCTTATTTTGAGTTGGATAGTTTTGAGAAGATATTCCGGAGACAGGCTAATTCCGAGTTGATATTTGCTTTTGTCAACCTAACGATAGAGTCCAGTATCAACTTAAGCACTTGGTTCTACACTTATGCCCATCCCCAAAGTGGTTCCTACGTGTTCAAACCAAATCCTTGGGCGATGGAGATGTTTACTGCCTCAGACAAGAGATCTTCCATTTCGGTGGATACCTATGAGGGGCTTGATGTAGTCAACAAGTACCCCAGCGGTCAAACTGGGACAGACCCTTTAAATGTAAGCAGAATTGCTGAAATGTATCTGATAAGTGCCGAGGGGCAAGGATTGGCCGGTTTGAATAGGCTAAATGAATTACGAACCGCACGTGGGCTGGCACCTGTGTTCACTTCTTCTGAACAACAATATCTTGATTTGATATTGGAAGAGCGACGTCGGGAACTGTTTGCGGAAGGTTTTAGGTGGGTGGACCTGGTAAGAACCGGAAAGGCAGTACAGGATATTGGCATTCAGGAGAGGGAAACATTATTGCCTATTCCTGAAACAGAACTCATGTTGAATGAGAAGCTTGTTCAAAATCCTGGCTATTAACTATAAATTCAAGAAAAGGATGACTATTAATATTAAATATTTTCCGTTTTATGTATTTGCGGTTTTGATAATGTTATCGATCAGCTGTACAAATGAAGATGAGGAGCTTTCAATTATAGAGGACGAGCTTTCCCCAATAACACAAAGGCTGATCGACAGTACAGACTTGGTAAGCAATGTCTTTTGGGATACCACCTTTACAGTGGCTCCTGGGGTGGAAGAAACAGATATTCATTATTTGTCCATGAAAGGGCTGAGCATGAAAATGTTTGTTTTTAAAGTAGACCTTAAAGAAGAAGGCGTAGAGCTAAAGGCGGTTATGCCCTATGGAAGTAATGGTTTTGGTATGCAGCCTATCCCAGAAATGGTTAGCTACGTGGATGTGCCTGGCAAGAAAGTGGTGGGGGCAGTGAATTCAGACTTTTTTAACATGAACACCGGGGAGCCCAGGGGAATAGTGGTTCTTGATGGAGAAGTGGTTAAAAATTCTGCCATGCTGGATTCATTTTTCGGCATTGACAAAAATGGAAAGCCCCTTATAGAACAAGCGGATGATTTTGGTTTATATGAGGAGGAGCTACTCTTTGGACTAGGAGCCGGAGACATTCTGGTGAAAGACTATGGTTTAGCCCCGATCAGCAATGCCGATATCCACCCACGAACAGGTGTAGGCTTTACCGATTTACAAGAAGTCTATTTTATTGTGGTCGATGGACGTGATTTTGACTATTCCAATGGCTTTGGCTTATCGGAATTTGCGGAAGTATTTAAAGCCCTGGATGTAAAAGATGCTACCAATTTGGATGGAGGGGGATCATCCACCTTTGTGACCTTGCATAGTTTGTCTGATGTATTTCATGTTAGAAATAAACCTTCAGATGGCAGCCCAAGACCGGTTGCAAACGGATGGGCTATTTTGGTAAACGAAAATTAACACACCTTAAGAAGCTAAAATCATGAAATATATCAATTTTCTATTATTGACCTTTGTGGTACTTTCCGTTTGGTCATGTACTCAGGAGGACAACAGTCCTGTAGCATATAAACAGGCCTTTGTGTATACAATGAGCCCTCAAGAAGGATACATAAACGATGTGGTGATCATTTCGGGAAGGGGCTTTTCCCCAGTTCGGGAAAATAACGAAGTGATGTTCAATGGTAATTCAGCTACCGTATTGGAGGCAAACAATGGCCAGTTACAAGTGGTAGTTCCTGAGGGAGAAGGGGTGGCCAATCTAACGGTGTCCATCAATGGGGAAACTGCCGCTGGAGCAGACCTTTCATTCAGTTTCATTCAAGCCCCTGAAGAATATATGGTTTCTTCTTTAGCAGGAAATAGTGAATATGGTTTGACTGATGGTCAAGGTACCAATGCCTTTTTTAGAAACCCTGAGGGAGTTGCCAAACATCCCGAAGGATACCTTATCATTACTGACCGTACCAATAATGCGATTAGAAAAGTGGATATGGAAGGAAATGTTTCTACTATTCTTGGTACTGGTAGCAAAGGTTTCCAAAATGGCCCGGTAGCCTCTGCCACTTTGGACTATCCATGGAAGTCCTGTGTGGACAAGGTTGGAAATATTTATGTGGCTGACCGAAACAATCATGCCATCAGAAAGATCGATCCGGAAGGGAACGTAAGTACAATTGCTGGAACAGGAACCGCTGGGTATAAAGATGGTCCGGCGAATACTGCGCAATTTAACCAACCAATAGATATTACGGTCGATGATAATGGTGTTTTATATGTCGCAGACAACATTAACCATGTGATCCGAATGATCAATAATGATGGGGTCGTCAGCACAATAGCCGGAAATGGTGAAAAGGGGTACCAGGATGGAAGCCTATCAGAAGCCAGTTTCAGCAATCCTTCTGGTTTGGATGTGGATAATGATGGAAACATCGTTGTTGCCGACCGCATCAACCATTTGATAAGAAAAATCGATTTGAGGACTCAGGAAGTGAGCACTGTTGCAGGTAGCAGTCAGGGAACACGTGATGGATTGGCCCAAGAGGCACAGTTCAACAATCCTTATGGGGTAGCAGTAGGTGATGCTGGAGAAATTATCATAGCTGATTTGTCAAATCATAAAATAAGGATGATCAGGTCTGGAGAGGTTTCTACCATTGGAGGTACTGTTCGTGGCTTCTTGGATGGTCCAAGTGCAGTGGCGCAGTTTTATAACCCTACCGACGTGGAAGTTTTAAATGGGGCAATCTACATTGCAGACTTGGGGAACCACAGGGTTAGGAAAATAGTAAAAAAATAAATTTGCCATCACCAGCCTATTTGTATTAGCCTATTTTGACATATTTCACTCAAGTTGAAAGGAGGGAAGCGCATGAACCTTGGCTTCCCTCCTCAGAATTAAGACAGTTTAATCAGTATGGATTATGAATGATTTTAATAAATGGACAAGTGCTTTTTTGATGCTGATGTCAGTCAGTGGGAGTATTTGGGCTCAGGAAGTTTCCCTACCAAATACCGAATCGGCCGATGCAGAAATAATTCGAAAGGCACATTGGAAAGTGACAAAGGTATCAGATGGTATGCATGTAAAGACCACAAGTATCAATTTGTTTGATTCACCACAAGAGATATTTATGCTTGATATAGATACCGCTGTTGCTGATGTAAAGTATTTTGTAGGGATGGCCGATTTCATGGAAAAAACCTCTGTACAAGCAAAGAAATTAAATGCTGTAGCAGCCATTAATGGTTCTTTTTTTAGGAACCATGCAGAGCCCTTGGGGGCAAGCCGCCATATGGTGCTGATTGATGGGGTGGTGGTGGCAAAAACGGATTCCTTGGAGTTTGAAACAAGGGGAACGGGAGTTGTTACAGTCAAGGGCAATAAAGTGGACATTGCTGATTGGTCCCGGCAACAGGAAGTGAACATTGTTGGAAAAGCCGATCATGCACTCACTTCCGGCCCACTTTTAATGGATGATGGACAAATGATTGACCTTGAAGGTACCTCCTTTGTTCTCAAAAGGCATCCCCGTTCTGTCATAGCGTTTGACCAAGGTCACCTATTGCTCATAGTTATTGGGGGAAGGTCTGAAAAGGCGGCAGGAATGACACTTGATGAAGTACAGTTTTTCTGTAAAACATTGGGCTGTAGTGATATCCTCAATCTAGATGGTGGAGGGTCCAGTACTTTGTATGTGAAAGGATATGATGAAGATGATATTGTCAATGTTCCAACTGATGGTACTGAACGGGATGTCAAAGGTATATTTTATATCACTTCCCCAAGGTAAAATACGATTGGTTTTTAGTGTAACACAGGGATGCTATGCGCATCCCTGTGTTATATTAAACTTGCCATTTGATGGCGTTTAGGTCGAACATAGTGCGGGTGTATGTTGGGATTTTTAAATTCTTTTGATTTATGGAATTGGAAAAAGCACCTATACAGGATTGATCGGTTGGAATTGTAACCTCTCTGTTTTCAATTCTTATAGCAGAGATAATTTTTACATCAGAATCCCTACATGACCTATAATTAATATAAGGTTCAATTTTGCATAACATATTTATAGGAAATAATTGGTTGGTTTGTAACATACTGTTATGGATCAAATTCTTATAAGAAATATTAAGCGGGGCTGTTTGAAAAGCTACAAAGCCATTTTTGACAAATACTACAATGTATTATTTGCCTACGCCAATAGAATGATAAAAGATCCGGAGAGTGCCAAGGAAATAACCAATGATACTTTTTTGAAATTATGGGAATATCGTGACAGGCTGGATACGGGTGTAGATAGCCTTAAGCCATACCTTTTCCAGATTGCCCACAACCATAGCATCAACCACCTGAAGAAAACCAGGATCAACGCTACTTTTGAATTTCTGGATTCGGAAATAGCAGAACCTTTCGAGCAGCATTTAATGGAATAC
Source organism: Echinicola sp. 20G (assembly GCF_015533855.1). GTDB lineage: Bacteria > Bacteroidota > Bacteroidia > Cytophagales > Cyclobacteriaceae > Echinicola. Next base: position 4,182,340 of record NZ_AP024154.1, read on the forward strand.
AGGGAGCTGGAACAGGCCATAGACCATGCTATTGATTCCCTTCCAGAACAGAGGAGACAGATATTTTTGTTAAGCAGAAAAGAAGGGTTGAAATATTCCGAAATAGCAGAACAACTGGGGATATCTCCGAGGACCGTGGAAACTCAAATTCGAAGATCGCTTCATGCCCTAAAATCATACCTCAACAAAATATAGCTTTACCTTACAGGCCATATTTTTCATCTCACTTGGTGGAATGGATAGGTGCGGATAATTTTTTCGATTTCAATCCAGTATATCGTTAAGCCCCTTGGGCCTTTTCTCAATTAGTCCGATCAACTTTTTTAAAAAATTATACAAGTACTGTAAGGGTAGTTCCCCATTACATTGTATAGCTAAATAGAATGAGAAACAATATCTACATACAGGAGAAGCTATTGGCATTTATCCAAAAAAAGACGGATGTAAAGGATAATGAGCTTATCCAGCAATGGCTGGAGGAAAGTGAGGAAAATGTCAATCTATTTCTGAAATTAAAAAAACTCTATGAGGAAGAAGATCACCCTGATTACCTTCCCAAAAATGAGATTGAAGACCAGTGGCTTAAACTGGAAGAAGGGATAGAGAAAAAAGGTGTCCGTTCCAACCGGTACAAATGGTTAATGGGTGCTGCTGCTTCCGTATTGATATTAGTGGCATTTTCTGTTTTTTGGCGCTACGGTCTTCCACCAGAAGGGCCACAAAAGGAATCTATGTACCAGACGAATACCGGCGAAAGGAAATCCGTAATGTTGGCAGATGGGACATTGGTTTGGCTAAATGCGGGAAGCAAATTGGTCGTTTCCAATGATTTCGGCCAAGAGGACAGAAAAGTCACCCTTGAAGGCGAGGCCTGGTTTGACGTGAAAAAGAATGCCAAGAAATCCTTTGTTGTTAAAGCAGGGGACATAAAAGTAAAGGTTTATGGAACGCAGTTCAACATAAATGCCTATGAATGGAACCCCACGATAAGCACCAGCCTGGAAGAGGGAAGCATCAGTTATTCTGATGGAATGTCAGGTGAATTGTTTATCGCGCCAGGGGAACAGGTGATATTCCATAAAGTGGAAAGAAGTACCACCTTAAAGCGTTTCAATACCATGGACCACATTGCATGGAAAAGCAATAAGTTGGTTCTCAAAGGTGTGCCTCTATCCTTGGCTGTAAGGAAAATAGAGAATTTTTATGGCATCCAGCTTCATGCAGATAGCCAACTGGCTGATGGGGACCTGATTACCATGACCATCGAAAATGACAGCCCACAAGAAATAGTAGATCTACTCAATACCATAACCACAAACCAATTTACCATGAAGAACTATTCTCCCTAATGCACTAAAATGAAAAAGGAAGTGCGGTAACACTTCCTTCGGTAATTTCTAAAATCTCCTTTTTGATCATTTAAAAACATCTAAAATTATGAAGAATAATAGTATTTTACAAAATACTACTTATAAGGAATTGTCATGCCCTTTCTATTGTAAAGCCGGCTCGCTTTTCCTTATCGTATCATTTCTTTTGGTCTATCCCGCATGGGCACAAAAGATCCAACTAAAAGCAGGTACACGGCCGCTTTTGGAAGTCATCCAGGAAGTTGATGGGCAGACCAATATGGATTTTGTCTACAATGCCTCGCAAATTGGCCTTCAGCAAAATGTTAGTATCAAGGTAAGTGGACTGCCTTTGGAGAATACCTTGGACAGTGTGTTTTCCGGTACCGGTATTTCCCATAAAATCCAAAACAACCATATCGTTTTGGTCAAAACCGTAGCAAAAGATGAACTTGTCCATGGAAAAGTTACCGATGCCGAAACGGGCGAAGCCCTGGTAGGTGTTACGGTACGTCTAAAAGGTACGTCAATTGGTACGGCCACCGATATTGAGGGAAACTTTACACTAAAGGCCCCATCTGGAGCAGTGATGTTGTTTACCTATATCGGTTATCAAGCTCAGGAACACCCCATAGGCAGTCAGCACGAGTTTTCAATCAGCTTGGCCATGGAAACCACTGGAATGAATGAGTTTGTGGTAGTGGGATATGGTCGTCAACTAAAAGAACAGCTTACCGGATCCATATCTAAAATTGAGGACAAGCAGCTTGAAAAGAGGCCCGTGGTATCCACTTCTGCAGCCCTTCAGGGACTGGCCCCTGGGGTTACCGTGACCCAACAAACTGGGGCTCCCGGTGCGGATGGTGGACAGATAAGGATCAGAGGCATCAATTCATTTGGTGGTTCGGACAGCTCTCCACTTATTTTGATTGACGGGGTGGCGGGGAATTTAAATATGATTGATGTCAACCAGATTGAATCCATATCCGTGCTCAAGGATGCGGCTTCAGCAGCCATATATGGTTCAAGGGCTGCCAACGGTGTTGTACTGGTAACTACCAAAAGGGCTTCTGCTGATAAATTTGCCCTTAATTACAAGACCTATGTGGGGAAAAGTGAGGCTACCTTTATCCCGAAAGTGACCGATGGACTGACATTTATGGAGGTTTTTAACGAAGCCAACAACAATGATTATGGATATCCACTCTATAGTGAAGAGGAAATAAATGACTTTCGGTCAAAATACGCAGAGAATCCTGATAATTATGACTGGCAGCAAGCGATTTTAAATGGTTCAGGATTGACGCAGAACCACTTTTTGTCCTTGATGGCGAATTCCGATAAGATTTACGTCATGCCTTCCATTAGCTATACCGACCAACAGGGTATTATAGAAAACACGGGGTTCAAAAGGATCATTGTAAGAAACAATATGGACATCAAGCCCAGTGATATGCTGGCCATTAAATTTGACATGTCCTTCAACAATAGTGATAGGAAGCAAATCGCCCATGAAGGGGACGTTTGGAATTATTTGGGACGTATGCCCACCAATATCCCCATCAAAAGGGCCGGGCAATGGTCGGAGGGCTGGGTAAACGTTAACCCGGTAGCCCAAATAGCAGAAGGGGGCAATGATAGAACCAATAACATTGAATTGATCGGTAACCTTACTGTGGATGTTAAACCTTTGGAATGGTTGACCCTGACCGGAAAAATGGCTCCCCGGTACCGTACCAGAAATACACATGAATTTTCCAAAAGCATCATGACCTATAATGATGATGGTTCGGAGTCCGGGGCAGCATATACTTTTACAAGCCTTACTGAAACCGCTTACCGGTATTATTTTGAAAACTACCAATTTTTGACCCACGCGGAGAAGTATTGGGATAATCACCATTTCAAGCTGTTATTGGGTACTTCCAAGGAATCCTATGACCAAAAGTATTTGATGGGATACAGGAGGGATTATACCTATGATACTTATGAAGTGCTTGCCGCAGGAGCAGATGATGCCACAAAGGACAATAATGGCACCCATGCACAATGGGTATTGGTATCTGGCTTTGGAAGGCTGAACTATGATTTCAAGGACCGTTACCTCTTTGAGGCCAATTTTAGATATGATGGTTCTTCCAGGTTCAGCCCTGAGAACCGATGGGCCGCTTTCCCATCCTTCTCTGCTGGATGGTTGCTGTCTGAAGAGCCCTTTATGGCCGGGACAAGGCACATTATCGACCAAATAAAAATTAGAGGTTCATGGGGCCAACTTGGAAATCAGAATATTGGCAGCTCCTACTATCCTTACATGGAAACGTTGGCCGTAGGAAGCATATCCATGGCAGAACAAATCCACCAGTTGGTAACCTTGAATACCATGTCCAATCCTGACTTACGTTGGGAAGAGACCACGGTAACCGATATAGGTATGGATATCAGCCTGTTTGAAGACCATTTCTCCCTGACGGCAGATTGGTATAAAAAAGTTACGGACGGCATTTTATTGACCTTGTATACCTCCCAGTTGACAGGCCTCAATGCCCCTTATCAAAATGCAGCAGTTGTGGAAAATAAGGGATGGGAATTGGGTGCCAATTATGACAATCAATGGGGTGATTTTGATCTGAACCTTGGATTTAACCTTTCTGATGTCAAAAACAGGATCACGGACATGCGGGGCCAAACTTCGGGAACCCTGCTGCGACAGGAAGAAGGATTTGCCATTAATTCCATCTATGGTTATGTAGCTGATGGTTTATACCAGTCCCAAGAGGAGATAGATGCCGGGCCAACCCAATTTGGAACCTTACAGCCCGGTGATATCAGGTATAGGGATATTGCAGGCGATTTTGACGAGAACAACAACCCTATTCCCGATGGTAAAATCAATGATGATGACAAAGTAATGATCGGGAATACCATCCCTAGGTATACCTATGCGATGAACCTTAACCTCGGGTGGAAAGGCTTTAAGTTATATGCCCTGTTCCAGGGAGTAGGCAAAGTGGACGGTTACCTGAACTCCCATTATGTAATACCGGCTGTCAATTCAAGTGCCGTGAAAACCTGGCAATTGGATTATTGGACTGCTGACAATACAGATGCAGCATTTCCAAGGCTATCCACCACATCCACCAACAATACCCAGAATTCTACCTATTGGATGAAAAGTGCCTCATACCTAAGACTCAAAAACTTGCAAGTTGGCTATGAATTGCCCAAAAAATGGTTGGAGAAACTTAAAGTGGACAATGTCTACCTCTACGCAAATGGCCAGAACCTGTTTACCAAAACTGATTTTTGGCAGGGGTATGACCCTGAAGTAAACTACAATGCCAATGCCTCCGCCGGAGTTTCATTGGGAAGCGGTGCATACTATCCCCAAGTAAAAATGTATTCCTTAGGTCTAGACATTAAATTTTAATTACCATGAAACGAAATATAACTTATATCCTGTTACTGACTTTGGCCATGCTTAGTGCCTGCGACCTGGATAGATTGCCCATGAACGGGCCAACAACCGGGACATTTCCTGCTACTGAGGAAGAAGCTACAATGGGCCTTTTGGCCGCTTACAAAGGCCTTACTCTATTGGATGCCGCCAATACCCCTTTTTTACATGTGATGGACAATATTAGCGACATAGGATATGCCCGTCCCAGTAATAACTATACTTCTCCCATTACCAGCTCATTGACCACGGACAATGCCCTGGCAACCAAGCCCTGGGAGTACCATTACAAGACCATTGCCAGGTGCCATACGGTATTGGATAACCTGGAGAATATCCGGAACTCCATATCCGAGGAAAAATTCAATCAACTAGATGCCGAGCTGCGGGTAATTAGAGCATATTGTTATTCTAAATTAATAGAACTCTATGGAGATGTCCCATTGGTTTTGAACGCCTTGGGCTTGGATGATGCCAACCTTCCAAGGACTTCAAAAGCTGAGATCCAACAATGGATCATCGATGAAATGAGCGATGTGGCTGATCATCTTCCCGTTGCACAACCTGCATATGGAAATGTCAGGGTAGGCAGTGTGGCGGCTTATATGTTGAAAGCCAGGGTGGCATTGTATGCGAAACAATTTGATATGGCAGCAGCGGCTTCGAAGAAAGCAATTGAACTGGCCAATGGGGTATATGCTTTGACACAATTTGATGGCTCCAGCCAGTTTGCCAACCAGGACCATTTGTCCGGAGAGCCTGAATGCTCCAATATATTTGGCTATGATGGATATCGTAATAGTAGTGAATGGATTTGGGTGTTTGAGTACAACCAGAATATTTCAGGGAACACCCATAACCAAGGGTACTATTTTGGGTCCCGGTTGGGAAAAGGATGTAGCTATTGGGGGCCAACCCAAAACCTTATCGATTCCTTCCAGTGTATCGATGGACTGCCAATAGATGAATCGCCCCTTTACAATGCCAATGAACCTTTCCGGAACAGAGATCCCAGATTGGACATGTATTGTGCCAGGCCACATGCCAGATTGATGGGCTTTCAGTTTGAAACCAATACGACCTTCGACCAGGTCAATAATTACTGGCCATTGATCAACGGGGAATCCAATGCTCCCGTGGTGGTTTCCAATACGGATTCAAAAAATGCTTACCGGACTTTCAGCGGCTACCTGTGGAGGAAACATACCGATAATGCCGATTACCTGACCAACTCATCAAGAGGTGTCTCTGACCTCAACCTAGGGGTGTTCAGATTTGCGGAATTGCTTTTGATATATGCCGAAGCCAAGATTGAATCCAATGATATAGATGCCACAGTCTACGAAGCCATTGACCAGGTCAGGCGTAGGGCGGATATGCCAGAATTGGACAAAAACCTTTCCCAATCCCAGTTGCGATCCATCTTGAGGTATGAACGTAAAATTGAACTCTGCAATGATGGATTGAGATGGTATGATATCAGGAGATGGGGGATTGCCGACCAGGTAATGAACGGGGTAATTTATTTGAACAGGAACGGAAATGCTTGGAGCAGTAATGTGGTGGTGGATATTGATGAGAACCATACACCTGTTTATGATCAGGCAGAAGCCATCAATTACTTTACCACCCAGGAAGTGGTTTATCAAATTAACAAAGATGAGGTATGGCCTGTTCCGCAACAGGAAATAGATATTAACCCCAACCTTACACAAAACCCTGGATACTAAGGGAACTATTGATTTCACTTTGACTTTAACAAAAATGGAAAATAATTTAATGGTAAGAGATATTGTTAGAATAGTAACCTTCAAGATAATTGCCATGCTTTTTTTGATACTGGTATTTGGAGAAGTCAAGGCACAGAAGGATACTGTGTCGATTCTCCATATAACTGATCTGCATGTTATATTTAATCCAGAGGCCTATATTGAGGAAATGATGGTTTACCGCCAAAAGAAAGATTATCACTTGGGTGAGGGCAGGTTGAGGGAATTCCTTTCAACAGTACCGGCCACAACCAAAAGTGATATGGTAGTGGCCACGGGAGATCTGATTGATTTCTTTGAATCTGAAGTAGGGGATGGCTCCATCCTGGATATCCAGACAAGGCAGTTTTCAAAATTGCTGGATGAATATGATGTGCCTATCCACCTGACCATGGGCAACCATGAAACCTTTACCTTTGAGTGGGACGATTCATTGGAGTATAAGCTGTTGCACCATCAGTACCATACTGGAAAGGCCCGTGCCCTGTGGATCAGAAATCTTGAGGATTTTAAAAATGGGACCTACTATAGCAAAAAGCTCGAGGTCGGGAAGACCCAATATAAACTGATCTTTCTGGATGATAGCTTTTATGAATTCAAAGACGACGACGATACTGATGTTCCCTATATTAGCAAACCACAGGAATATTGGTTGGAAAATGAGTTGAACGCTTCCCAGGATGATGTTGAAATCATATTTATGCATATTCCATTTGGCGCCAAGGTGAGCGAAAAAAATGCCTTTTACAAGGTCCTCCAGAAACACCCTTCTTGTAAACTGGTAGTTGCAGGCCATCACCATAAGGATATTATCAGAAGCTATCCAAACGATAAGGATGGCTTCGTTCAGGTGCAGACAGCAGCACTGGTAAATAGTGTGGAAAATTGGCGATTGATCAAGCTTACCGATGACCGGATATTGGTTACAGAAACGGGTAATAGATCGGCCAGTGAGGTGGTCATTTCTCTTGATTAGGGAATCTAGTTAAATCAACATATCAACCTTGGGTCAAAACACTTTTATAACCATTGTTTCAAAGTGTTTTGACCCTTGTTCAAATTATTGTATATAATGAAAACGATAAAAGTAATCCATGGAGTTCTTCTTTGTCTCTTTATAAACCTATTTGGTGCTTATGGTCAATCAAGTGAAGATGGTGAACGTAACTTTTTAAGGTTTGCTACGGCCCAAGAGCTTCATGAATTTTTCACCTATACGGGAAGGAATAGTCCGTTAATCAGTGGGCATAGGGGAGGAAAGGAGAGTGGTTATCCTGAAAACAGCATAGAGGCCTTTGCCAATACTTTGAAACATACCCCAGTTTTTTTTGAAATTGACCCCAGGTTAACCAAGGATAGCATTATTGTGCTGATGCATGATGCCAGTCTGGAACGGACCACCAATGGACATGGGAAATTAAGGGACATTTCATGGAAAGAGGCCCAACAGTTATGTTTGAAGGATGTTAATGGCATTCTGACTGATCTTAAGATCCCTTCACTCGAAGAAGTAATTTTATGGAGCAAGGGAAAGACCATAGTCAACCTTGATCATAAAGATGTTCCCATGGAGATGACTGTAGCTTTGGTCAAAAGACTCAATGCATTTGATCATGTGATGATCACGGTCCATGATCCAAGTGAAGCAAGTTATTATTTGAAGCAACACCCTGATTTTATGTTTTCGGCCTTTATCCGCAACCAAGCCGAATTCAATTCTTATGAGGAGGCAGGTATCCCTTGGAGCCAGATTATGGCGTATGTCGGCCCCATGAGCAAGCCAGAAAATCAAGCCCTTTATGATCAGCTGCACGCCAAAGGTGTGCTGGTCATGATCTCTGCTGCTCCCAGCTATGATAAAATGGATAACAAAGAGGAGCAATTTGATTCCTATATTAAGGTATTTGAAGAGGGAGCTGATGTTTTGGAATCGGATTACCCCATTGAGGTGGCCAAAGCGTTAAAAAGTTTTATTATTCTATGACAGGATGGACGGAGACAGGATATTGGCTAAAATCAGTTTAGATTTTGTAGATCTAAAACATTTTAAAAAAAATGTATCATTTAAACTTTAGTTTTTAGCACCAATACAAAATAGAAGACTGAAATCAATAAAAATATGGATATCAATAAACCTAAATAGGAAACTATTTGCATAGCGGTTAGTATATCATTTGGATTATAATATATAATATATCCAGCATTGGTGATAATCATAGACAACACCAGGAAATAGATAAGATTCCTCTTCATGATTAGGATCAACGTGGGCTTGTTTTTAATCAAGTAAATATAGTTTTGAGTATAATAAATTTTTCGAATAAAAATAAAAATTTAAGGAGTTATTTATCGATTTAGCATACCATCCCAGTATGATCCCTTACCCAAAGCTCCTTTCCTTTTAATAGCTCTTCTGTTGCTTTTAACAATAATTTCTTTTCAGATAGAGTGGCATTTTGGGCTTTCAGAACCAATTGATCTTGGTTCTGAAATATCCTTTAACAAAAGGACAGCTGAAGGAGGTGTGCGCAAAAAGGATAGGCCTATTGATAGCGAACCAATTAAATGGCTGTTCCGGCACCGGAACAATTTTTCAAGTGATGGAAATATTTTATTATGGCTGCACCTATCCAATTAGATACAGGAAATTGCAAGGAACTAGGTACTTTTTTGTACAGGAAGGGGGATAGGTTGGACAGGGGGCATTTTCCACCAGTACTCAAACAGTACCCCATCCACTCAGGAGGGTTCTACAGGATACATGGCAAGGTAGTGGAAGAATTTGGGGTGTATGCCGTGGAAGTAAGAGCTTTGGGCAAAGTGGGCGTAAGGAAAAATCAATGACCTTAATACCCGGAAGAAGGTTTTAGTTTTCCTTTTTGTTTCTGAAATCATGTTTAATTTCAACGATTTCATCTTCTTTGATAGAAACAAATTTCTCGATTGTCTTAGTTTTGTCTGTATCCAGAGTTGTCATCGTCAATAGGTATCTTCCCAATTTTAGGTTATCAAATGAACAAGAGTAATTGGATTCGTCTAAAGCTAAAGTCTTGGTCAAACTTGCTCCTTTAAGAGATATTGTGACTTTTGCTTTTTGTTCTTTTTCAAATTCAATGAGAAGGGCACCTCGTTGGTTTTTCTTGTTTTCTTCATCATTTTTTTGTTTGATGTTTTTCTTTATTTCTTCCTTATTGGTTTTTAGTTGCTCTCTTGATAAATTTAATTCTTCATTTACTTTACTGTTAAATGATTGTAATTGTTCAGAAAATAGGGTTTTCCATGATTCTGTTTCAGTAATGATTGTTTCCCTTATAGTTGTATCAAAGGCAAGCAATATGGTCATTAATTCATTTTTCTGTTCCAATGTTGGGTTTTGGACATCAATACTCTGTAAAAGCTGTATCCATTTGCCGTTGAACTCAGCAATTATCTTATCCAATTGCATCTTTACCGAAGTGAACCTCATCCATGCCATAGAGTGTCCAAATAATCTATCAAGTAGTAAGGCTACACTTGCTAATGCCAAGGATAAATAACCTATTGAATAATAATTTACAATTTGATTAAAAATGCAAATCTCATCTGAAGGGCCTTTCAGAATGGGTAAGATTAGACTAAATGAAAAACCCAGAACGGCCAACAAAATGAAGGCATTTGAAAAATATCTCCTTCTTGATTTGCCCTTGGTATAAAATATTAATTGCTCATCTGAATATTCTATTATCTTATTCAAATAATCGATGATGATTGCATTGTTAAAACCGGCAATGCCCCAATTTCTATCTGAAGCTTTCATATTTGTTTAAAAGGCTAATTGAAAGTAATGGAGAGTAAACTCCTTCCAAGTAATAATTTAGATCATTAACAATAGCAGCTTTTAAACAACTTAAGGCTGATTATCCCATAAAGGCATTCTGGTTTTTCAATATGTTCTATTGAAATTTTATAGTGAAGTTAAGCATATTTGAATTCAATAAAAATACCATAAAAATGGTATTTTTATGATTCATTAAATTGGGTTTCAACACTGTAATTGTATAAATCAATTACTCTAATTTATTTTTCTGAGATTCCCATAAACTATGAATATTTGATTTTTTTCTTGGTGTTTATTTTTTTCCATTTGATGCACATTCAATAAAACAAAATTCAACAGTTAAAATCCATCTCCCTCCTGAAACAAAAACAGAAACTCTCCACTCTCATCAATCAGCCCGTCCCTGACCACTGTTTTTCCGTTTTCAAAAGTTGTTGTTCTGGCCAACATTAATCCGTTTTTATAGTCCTTCAGTGCTCCGTAACTGAAATCAAGAATAATGTCCCCATGAATAGCTATCAGGCCATAACGTCCTTCTTTTCTGAAAATGGCCTTACCGGTATCTATTAATTGCCTGAGCGTTGGAGAAAACTTTTCGGTTTCATAGTGAAGGGGAATCTCGAAATTATATTCGTCCAAATAATAATACTTGGAATCATACTTTTCCACAATCTTACCCTTTTTATTGATCAAAAGAATGGGACTGTTGATCTCTTCTCTTACTAGTGCATGGTCTTTGTAAAAGGGGGTGGCATAGGTATAATCCGCTGGGATCACCAGTTCATTTGATGGGTTGATGTAGCCCTGTTTGCCTTTGTTGTCCGTAACCCGTGCCATGCCACATGAAAAGCGGGTGGGTTGGGCATGGTAGTTAAATGGTATGACTGTTTTACCTTCTTTATCAATAAATCCCCATTTATGCTCTTTGTTTTGAACAGAAGCCAGCCCTTCATAAAAACTCCCTGCACTCAGGAATTGGGGAGCGATCTTCATCGCCATGGATTTGTCCATGTAGCCAAAGATTGATTTTGGACTTTTGATGGTTGCAAGTCCCTCAGAAAAGGGAAGCATTCCAGAATTCCTGCCAAGTATACTAAACCATCCAAACAAGCCCTTGTCTGCATTGGGAAAAAATCGGAAATAGTCTGTTTTGGTTAAGGTGTCGATTGGTTCGCCACGAAAGTCAAAATATAGATAGGATAAGTCTCTTTCTCCCTCATAGTTCAATTGGGCAATTCCTCCATTTTTACTCCATTCCCATAAAACCCTTACTTTCAATACGGTATTATTGTTCGCAATATCCTTGATCAAATAATTATCCCCTGAGGTTTCCAGGCAATGTCCGCTTTGGATCTGAAAGGGTATCGTGTTGAACAATTGTGGTTCCCAATTTATCTTATGGGGACGGGAAGGGTTTTCCATATCATACAACAGAATGGAACTGTTGTTTTTGAGCGTAATGTAGGAACCATCAAAAGGCATGTATTCCCTAAATGAACTTTCCATATTTCCTTTCAATGTTGGCTGGGCCATAAGGAACAGGGGAAATAGGCTTAAAAATAAGATGGACATTGATTTCATTTTTAAATTATTTAGTTGGTTTGAACTGATTATAATTCTATTTGTACCTTCCCGTATCTTCCCTGGCCCAAAGTTCCATTCCTTTCAATAGTTCGTTGATGGCTTTTACCAATAATTCCATTTCGGATGGAGAGACATTTGGGATTTCCCGAACCAATTGAACTTGGTTCAAAAAGATCTTTTGATGAAAGGCCAGGTGCTGCTTTACCCTTTCAATGGATTGTTCCCTTGAGATTCTGTACTGTTGTTCTTTGAGCAGGATCAGGTTATGGAAATCACCTGCTGCTGCTTCCTTTACATAGGAGGACAAATCATTGGAGAGGCAGATCAAGTTTACAATGGTCTGGTACAAAGGTGCCAAATGGGGATGGTGGACAAGACGTCCAAAAGGGTAAATATTGAGGTAAGCCAGTAATTCAATGGCAATTCCAGCCCCAGAGCAGTGTTTTAAATGTGAAAAATATTCAATAACAGTAGGGGATGTATTGGTGGCCAGGTTCTTGGCTTCCCATAGCCCTGCCTTTAGGAATTTTCGAACATAATTGATAAGTCTGACTCCTAACTCTTTATCAGCTGCACATTGTCGGAACCATCCCCAATGGACCTCTTGAAAGACCTCTATAATGGCACTTGTGCCGGTATATGCAATATTCTTTTTGATAGCACTATATTGGTGAAGCAGCTCCTTCCAGAATTGAACCCTGATATTGCCCTTTAATTGATCCGCCCTGTCGTCCAGACAAAATAGTATGAGAAAAAGCCTCATGATCTGTTCCAATTCCACTTTGCTCGCTTTGGGGAAAAGTCGTGCAGCAAATTTGTTCAGCTTTTGGGAGCGGCAGCACCTAAACTCATTTTCATCTATAAAAAGCCCTTTTCTTTTTGCCCACTCATAAACCCTTTCTGAAACAGGTTCATAACTGGGGTTCAATAAGGGAACTGCAGTCCCATGATTCAAAGTTTCGTAATTCATCTGTAATAAAAATTGTAGTGGTAATAAAATAATGGCCATTGAAGGCTTCATGGAGATAAAACAATCCCAACACTTTGCTTTAAAATAGGGAAGGGCAATTTTGATTAGCAAAGCTTATAGAAAAAAAGTACTCCCTGATTACTGATGAATGTCATAGGACATTTTTGGGTAAATATCCGGCCGCTACTACCCCATCAATCCCAGTTTTTTTAAAGTCCTTCTCATTTTTGAAACTGAACATTTGAATAGATGTCCTTTGTCCTTAATGCTCAATTTTCCGTTTTCATATGGGAAATCGGTGGCCAGTTTCAATAGACCTTCCTCCAAGGGCAGGTTAAAGATATTGTGCCAGGCCTCATAGTCCTGGGCAATGCCCCTGTTGATGGCTGTGGAGAGATTGGTGACACCTTGTATTTTGTCCAGTACGTGCTTTTCTGCAATGGTGCTGAGTTCCAGCACCACGGAATACTCAAGGGTTTTGATGATATATGGAGAGGGAACCTGATGGGTGAAACTTTCCAAATGGGTGGCCACCATACCCTTTTTAAATATCCTTACCCTAAAATCACGGCCACTCTCGCTAGGGTAGAGCATGGCAACTGCCCCTTTGAATACATATCGGGCATAATGTTCGGTTTCCCCTGTACCTTTTAGTTCCGTACTTTTCGGGTAGCTTTTCAGGGGAAGATGGGGGACCAATTGCTCGTACACCGATATGTCAAGGCGGTAATAATGATCAAATTCCTTTTTAAGCTCTTCGGCAGTCAAAAATCTTTCCATAGGCAAAAACTTCACATGCACCCCGGGGAGGGGTGAAAAACCATACATACAGCATTAGGAGTAAACATAAGAAAACCAGTTGTTTAATTCAATTTTGACTGTCGGCAATTGTTAGCAGGTTACGGAAATATGTCATATGAAGTCCTTTAGGTAAAAAGTGCAATATTTTGTTGGAATTGTTTTAATGTAATTGTCAGGTCTGCTAACTTAAAATCAAGATCAACGGAAAAATTGCCTATGTACCTGTCCAAAACACTGAAAATTATTGCCGATAACCATAGGGAAATCATGGCCCACGTACTGGCCTTCCTTTACACCTATACGGCCATCAGTAAATGGTACGATTGGGAAGCAACCCGCATCTCAATGTCCAATCAGGTATTCCCTGAGTGGCTGGGCACTATCATACTCTATTTCCTGCCCCCGGCAGAATTGGCCCTGGCCATTCTGCTGCTCGGAAGGAGGACGGTAGGCCCGGCCCTTTGGGTAAGCCTTGGACTGTTAACGGTATTTACTGGATATATTTTTCTTGTACTAATGGGGATTTTTGATCGGGTCCCCTGCAGTTGTGGGGGAGTACTAAGTGCATTGGGCTGGGGAGAGCACTTGGTTTTTAATCTATGCTTTATGGCACTCAACCTCATAGGGATCTATAAAAGTCAGTCGTTCAAGAAGCGCAAAGCAATTGTAGGAAATTAGTTGGCCAAGGATTTAGCTGTTGTATTCAAGTCTGGAAAGTGGCATTGCAAATATCTATTATTTATGGACCCAGATTGCAAATCTAGGCCAGCACGGTCAACCAGTTATACAAATAAATTAACATCATCGGCATATAGCCAGCACAACGGGAAACTCCCGCGAGTAGGTTTGAATTGAGTTTTTCATAACAAAGCAAAGAAAGAAAAAATGTACGGCCAGTGAAGGTACAAGGTACTTGCCTGGCAACGGTAGGGGAGAAAACCGGACGCTCCTCTCAAAAGATTGTCAAGCGTAACACAACGATCGAAACGCCCGGATACATTTGTAATATTTAAACCATAAAACTATGAAAAATAGTGTTTTAAATTTAGTAAAGGGTGGGGTTTTTCTCCTTGCCATGGTTGCGGCATTCGCATTTACAACTCCGACCAATCTTCAGAATGGCTTCGGAGCTGAGAGGGATCAGGACGGTGATATTGTGGCATGGCATGATGTCAGCCAACTAAGCCCCTCGGAATATGAATGCAATGCGTCGGAGTATGATTGTATTTATGCAGAGGATGATGAGAGCTCAACGGCACTTGAGCCAGGTACCTTTGAATTGACCAATCCTTAATGGATAGTAGGTAAGGGGCTGTCAATGTTTTTGCAGCCCCTTTGTTTAAATGAGGATATGATCCTCACTATTTTTTGACCATTATTACATTCTTTTCCAATCCCCTAAGTTCCTTACCTTTCATTCTGTATTATTCCGCTGACATTGATCTCGTCAGGAGGAATGGGGAATACATACTTTTTCGACCCAGGCTCCAAGCGATAAGACTGGCCATCCACCGTCCGCTCTATGGTAAGTGCAGATTCCGCTTCCCTGTTGAGGCGCCTTAAATCTACCCACCGTGTTCCCCTGCACAACAATTCTTTTTTCCTTTCCTCCAGTATAAGGGCCAATAGATCAGTATCTGCTGTCTGGATGCCTTCATAAGTCCCTGATAAATACCGTTTCACCAATAGCCCGTCCAGGGTTTCTCTCGCGCTGTCAAAGTCACCGGTTCTGGCCAGGCATTCGGCCTTGTTGAGGTAAAGCTCATCGGTGGCAAGCCCGCAAAAATAGGTGACCGTTCCTGTATAGGTTCCTTTGAAGTCCATCCCGAAACTGTTTTCACGGAAAAAGGACTGTTTTCTAAGATCATCTTCCCCGTAACTTCCATATATTCCCGGTAGGACAACAGTGTTGCTGTTGCGGATGAAGCCGTGGGTGACCATTTCGCTGTGGAAAATGACCTCATTGTTGAACTGTTCAAAAGGATAGGTGGCTTCAAGGTCAAGATCATTGAAATCCAATAGGTCATCCTCAATGGATAGAGCTGCTTCCGCATAATTAAGGGCATTGGGATAATCTCCCATGGACAGGTACACTCGTGAGAGCAGGGCATGGGCGGCCCATTGGCTGGGCCTGCTTTTGTAATCGGGCATCTGCGGTAATAGGGTTACAGATTCCTTTAGGTCTTCTATGACCTTTTCATAGGAATTTGCCAAACTGGCCCTAGGTGCATCCAGGTTTATATCTGGACTTAAGCGTAATGGAATGCCCAAAGCCCCATCGTTTTGGCCGGGGACATAGGCAGGGGAAAACAGGCTGAGCAGGTTGTAAAAGGCATTGGCCCGGTAAAATAATGCCCTGCCCCGAACATGGTCATACTCCATAGGATCATCATCTCGGGAAAGTTCATCCAACCCATCCAGGACCACATTGGCATAAAATACCTGCTGGTAGAACACGGTCCATTCAAAACCGTAATTTTCAAAAATGCTTTTATTCCAAATATAGGTGTTCTGTTCCACTGTGGAATAGGATCCGAAACCGTTGTCTGTGGTGACCAGTTCGTCCCCAGCCAGAAGTCCCAAGGCGGGACCGTCGTTCATGTCCCTTCTGGAAGCGTCCAACAGCTTTTGCAGGTCTGCGAGACTTTCTGGCACGACAATGCTTTTTTCAGGCTTTTCATCCAGGAACTCCTCACAGGAGCTCAATAAATGTACGATGCTGATGATCATAATTGTAAGTATGGGTTTGAGTTTGTATTTCATATTTGTAGAATTTAGTCGTTAATAATGAGTCAAGAGATTTGAGATTTAAGACTGGTTTTCGGTAGCGAGGCCTTTCTGAAATCCGTCATTGCGAATGAAGGCCAATTGGGTTGCTGAGCCTATCTTGCCATCAGGTAGGCCTGGCCAAAGTACCAAATGGTCAGAATGAAGCAATCCCATATTAATAAATCGAGACTGCTTCGGCATTGGACACTTCGGCTGAGCTCAGTGGCCAATAACTCGCAGTGACGTATTAATGTCTCTTCTAAAAAAGAGTCCCGGTTTCCCGTCTGGAAACTTTTCCCGCGCATACGATGATGTTGTATGATTTACATATGAAGAAAGTGGCGGTAAGGGACTCTGTTTAGATGTTAGATACAAGACCCCGATAGTCATCAGGACAGGCGCTAGATAAAAGACTGATTCACATGATAGAGGCCGTCCTACAACCCGTCATTGCGAAGGATCTGCCCTGTCTGACGTCAGGCAGGCCTGGCGGAGACTGTGGCAATCCCGTATATGGAAGTTGAGATTGCTTCGGATTCATTCTTCACCCCCGCAATGACGTTTAAAGGATTCGAGACTGCCACATCCTCCTGCGTCGGATTAGCAGTGACGTAAGCCTGCTTTCATCTTTTACCATTGTTCTATTCTTTATAATTCTTGCTACTCAAAAACAAGCTCCGCCCACCGCCTTTTTAGTATCACCCTGTAAACAATTTGTTTTAAACTAAACATAAATTGAGTTGGTGGACGAAGCCGTTTCTTTTAATATTCAATAGTCAGTAGGTAGGAGAGTGAGGAGAATGCCACACCCTCTTGCGTTGGTTTCGCCTGTCTGCAGCAGGCAGGCAGTGAGCCTACTTTCTTCTTTGCTCTTTTTTCTTTACTCTCCATAAATAAGCCCCGCCCACCTTGGTTTTTCATACAGATAATTCGATTTTTTTATAGTTAAACATAAATAATTGGCGGACGGAGCTATGTCTTTAATAGATTAGAAATCTATTTTTACTCCCAAGGATATACTTTTCAATGGTTTAGTGGTTCTGTAATCAGGATCCAATGGATCATCCTTGGCCGCTTTCCAGAGAATGCCCAGGTTGTTGGCATAGGTATATACCTCCATCCGACTGAAGGGCAGGCCCGGAATATTGTTTTTATCCATCATATAGGCCAAGCGGATATCCTGTAAGCGGATATGGTCGCCCCGTTCCACCAAGGCTTCCGAATGCCAGTAGAAATGATCCCTGTTACTGTTCTTATTGGAAGGAAGCGCGGGGATATTGGTTCGGATTTCATCACCAGGTTGCTGCCATCTTTTGGTAAAATCCCCATGGCCCTGTAGGCCGGAAAGGATATCATCATACTGTACCGAGCCCCGTTTGTAATAGTAGCCCATTCGGTAGCTGATATTGAAAGAAAGGGAAAGTCCTTTATAGCCAAACGTGTTTCTAAGAGCCCCGAATACACTTGGCCGGGAAGGGCCATGATAGGTAATGCCCTCGGGAGAGGCTTCGGCAAGGATGGCTGCATAATCCGTACTGGGTTCCCCGTCCAGATAGCCCCTTGCTGCACCCGTATCCGGATCCAACCCGGCCCAGGAATAACTATAGACCCCATAGAGCGGCCTTCCCTCAAAAGGATAGGTGCCGTAATAGGCCATATAATTCCGTGCCGTGGCCTCCTCGCTGTATTCGACCACTTCTTCCTTGACTGTACTGAACAGCCAATCGGTCCGCCATGAAAGTGCTCCGGTAAGGTTCGTTGAACTGAGCTGCAGGTCAATGCCCTGCGTTCTGGTAGCGGCAAAGTTGCCCCGGAATTCGGTAAATCCACTTGAAGAAGGCCGGGGAATGTCACCGATCAGGTCACGGCCGTTTTTGATATAATACTCCAAGGTGCCGGAGATCCTATCTTCCTTGGTGGCAAAGTCCAGTCCTATATTCCAAACCTGTATCTTTTCCCATCGGAGGGAAGGGTTCGGAGGACTGCTGATCTGGGCATAGGGAAGACCGGAAAGTGAATTGTAGGCCCCTGAAAGCATGGTGGCTGTGGTAAAGGCGGTAAGAGCCTTGTCAATATTACCGTTATATCCCATGGTAGTCCGGAGTTTCAGATAAGGAAGGAAACCGGTATCATAGAATGCTTCATTGCTGATTGTCCAGGATCCTCCTGCAGACCATAGGGGCACGCCACGTTGATTGGTTTCCACGCCGAACAAGTTGGAGGCGTCCTTACGGGCACTGGCCGTGAAGGTATAGCGGTAACCGTAAGTATAGGAAGCATTGGCATAATAGGAGACAAAACGGTCGGTAGTGCCTGAATGTCCCTCCCCGGATGGAATGCGCAAGGTTCCACCCGTGACATAATTGGTATATCGGTTGATATAATCCACTGGCTCACTGGTGCCGAACTCATCATCATAGCCATAGTACCGGCTGCTGTGGCCATCAAACTGCCTGTCCTTGATTTCAAATCCTCCAAGGGCCACGACATGGTGTATCCCGTTCCATTTCCGGTTGTAGTCCAGTTGGATCCTCCCATTATGGCTTTGTCCCGTACCAGAGATCCTGTCATAAATGCTGCCCATAGGAATGGGATAGGAGAGACTGCCATCCTCGGCCATCTGGGTATAGCGGTTGATATAGTTGCGGGTCACATAGGTGTCCATGGTGCTGAGGTCGGAGCTTACCGCATCATTTTTCCAGTATTGGTAGAGAAGGGAAGCCCGCAGGCCTTTTGCCAGTTCATAGCCCACTTGGGCATTGATCCGGTAATCGGAAGAAATGTTTTTTTGCTGTAACAGGCCGATTTCGTCCAATGGGATAAATCTCCAATCCAAAAGGCCTGCGTCGTGTATGCTCTCGATATAGCGATTGCTGTACCCGTGGATGACGGGTAAGGGACTTCCCGTTTCATCGGCCAAGCTTTCGTAGGCATAAGGCTCAGGAACTGCTGTGCCTGTAGACCTTTTGCTCCTGCTATAATAGACATCCAAGGCAGCGGTAAACTTATTATCAGCACCTTTCCAGGAATTTTTCATCCCCAAGGTCATCCGCTCATTATCATTTCCCACCACATTTTCTGCATTCCTATCATAACCGGATGTAACCATATAACGGTGTCCCTTTGAGCCTCCGGATACCTGTAGGGAATATTGCTGGTTGACCGGACTTTGGTAGTAATACTTTGCCAGGTCGTTCCTTACATCGTGTTGTCTATAGGAGGCCAGTCTTTGGTCAGCCTCTTCCCCACTAATCAGTCCGTCCCTACTTGCAATAAGGGTTTCCACTGCCGGGGACAGTGCCGGATGGCTGCTGCGGGTTTCCGCGGATTCATAATAGCCCTGGTCGAAAAGGAGCTGCTCCATGTCCACTACTTCGGCCGGGGACATCTTGGGAAGGTAGAAGAGGTCATTCTGCTCCCTAACTGTCACATTGGAGTTAAAGGAGACCTTGGTGCCACTTTCAAACTTTCCCTCTTTCGTGGTGATCACAATGACACCATTTCCTGCCCGAGCCCCCCAGATGGAAGCGGCCGCTGCATCCCGGAGCACGGTGATGCTTTCCACGTCATTGGGGTTGATACTTTCGAGCGGCCCGTCATAGGGGAAATTATCAATGACGATCAGGGGATCGGTATTGGCAAAGAGGGTATTCCTTCCACGAATGCTGATGGATTCACCCGGGCCTTCGCGGTTGAAGCGTAACCCTGAGGTGACATCTTCCAGCCTGTCCAATAGGTTGGTGGATACCCTGCGGTTCAACAGTTTTTGGTCCACTTGGGCAAAGGACCCCGTGGCCCGCTCCTTGGGGAGGGAGGCGTAGCCGGTGGAGAGCACTTCCACGCCTTCCAAATCCAATCCATTAGGAAAAAGGGATACCTGTAAAGGACTTTCAAGGGGAACGGCTACTTCCAAACTCATTTTTTCATAACCTAGGTAAGTGAAGGTAATCCGGTGGGATCCTTTTTTCACAGCAAGGGTAAAGAGACCATCTGCATCGGTTACAGTTCCCTGATTGGTGCCCTCCAAAAGTACAGTGGCACCGGGGAGGCCTTTCCCGGTATCCTGGGCGATAACCGTTCCGTAAAGCGGATGGGTATCCTGTGCCATTGCTGTTCCAGAAAATTGAAGAAACAGCATGGCTGTCAGTAATATACAGCGGTAGGTGTGTAGATGTTTTATCATAATTGTAAGGTTAAAGTGTCTGAATAGTTTTTATTGGGTAGGGCGTCCTCGATCAACTTGATCATGTCTTCCAAGGGTTGTTTGAGGCCACCTGCCTGACGGATGGTTCCGTCATCCGCGACCAGGATCAAACGTGGAAAGGCGCTGATATTCATATCATCGAGAAAGGAGTGCTGAAAACCTTTTCCACCGGTATAGAGGTTGAGTGCATTGTGGGAGGTGTACCTCCCGCTTTCAATGCTTCTGACCCATCTTGCGCGGTCTTTATCGGCAGAGATGGAGACCATCTGAAATGAAGGATTCTCCTTAAAGTGTTCCTCTATTTTGGAAATCCTACTGGAGAAGAAATTGATGCAGGCCTTGCAGCCAGTGTACCAAAAATCCAACAACAATACCTTTCCTTTCAAGGTGGAGAGGTCCATTGGTTTTCCATCCAATCCGGTAAATACCGCTCCCTGCAAAACCTGTCCCTGCCCAAGGGAGGAAAGTAATGCTTCCAATGCCTCTTTAGGTCTGGGGCTGTTGATAAAGGTTAAGGCTTCTTTTGTTTTTAGGTCACCGTTTTCCAAGTGGTCAAATTCTTCACAGATGTACCGGGCTGCCAGATGGTCCTTTACCGGGCCATTCGGCATGTCCCTGATCTGGGCAAAGATGGAAGTGCCATGCAGGTAGGCATAGGATCTGGCCCTGGTAATCAGGTACTGCTGGTAACTGGGAGAACTGATGATGGCCTGTTCCGGTAAGTCATCGATGGTATCTGCCTTGTCATGCTCCTTAAAGAATACTGCAAGTACTTTTCGGTGCTCTGGGTCACCTGAGCGGAGGGCGTAGGCGATGGCATTATTAAAGGCCTTGAGACGGGAGAAGCGTAATCTCCCAAGGTAGTTGGCCTTGATGATATGCAGCCTGTCAGCTGGCAATATTCCCTGATAGCGCGTAATAACCTCCAGAACCCTGTCTTCATAGCCGTCCCCGAACGTGTTTTCCAATATGGCGAGGTCTTGCTCCTTACGGACATAGATATGGGTATGACTGCCGAACTGCTTTTGGGATTGCACGAACTGCTCTCGCTTACCTTCCTTCGAAAGATAGGTTTCCAGGTTTGCGGGGCTGTTGAATCCCATACGGATATCGGTAGCAAAGCTGCGTTCGGCCATCAGCAGGTGAAGCTCGCGCTGGCAGCGGAAGAGTGGGGCAGAGGGCCCTGCAAATACCACTTGGTTCCGGTAAGTGTCCAGCTGTATTTTGATGCTGTCCCCAGGAAACACCACATAGCGGTTAAGAAATGGGCTTTTCTCCGTTCCAAGGGAAAGGTAAGCAGGCTGGCTGAGGTTTTCTGTGACGATATGGGCAATGCCCTCGCTGCCAGGAAATACCCCCTCGAAGAAGTTTCCACTTCTCAATGGGATGGTACTCTCCCTGGATGCCCCGGTTTCTTGACTGCTTTCCACTGTAACCGTAAGAGAGTCCATGCGGTAGGCGTCTTTTTGCCTTACTTCAACATACACCACCAACGGAGCACCCTGTGATTCTCCCGGGATGGTGTGAGGTGAAGCAACTTGGGCATATAGCTTACTTCCAAAAAGGCATAACAATGCCAGGAAGCATGTGAACGTTGTTTTTTTCATGCTTAAAATGCGGTTTTGTAGAAAGTGTTTGGACAAGACGCTGAGTCTTGTCAGATGCTAGTAGCAAGAGCCAAGATTAAAGATTCGTTTTCGGAGCCGAGCCCCCCCTCAAACCCGTCATTGCGAAGGAGGCCGACAGGACGACTGCGGCAATCTCCTATTCCAAAGACGGGACTGCTTCAACCTCTAACATTTCGACAGGCTCAATGACCGAGGTTTCGCAGTGACGAAGACGAAACTAAGTCTCACATCTAGCGTCTGATGTCTAGTGTCTTTTTCAACCCTTCTACATTTATAAGAAATTGATTAAATCCCAGTGCTTATAAAGCCCCAGGCCAGGCTGCCCTACAAGACGCGAGGGGCGTCCCCCAGGCGAATGCAACCAACGAAATTGTAGTATGGAGTATATAGTATTGAGTATTGAGCTCGTTTTGCCTATGTACTCCGTTATGTAAAAATTTGATACCGTTTTCTGTTAGCAGTACAATTGGTAATAGCCTCAAAAGATTATTGTTTTACCAATAAACAGAACTTTATCGCAATCCCTAACAAAGCTCATGACTCAAGACTCCTTACTCACTACTCTTTTAACAATAGGTTTAATAGCGGTTATTATTCACGGTATCGATTTATGGGATAAGTATTAGTATCAGGACAAAAATCGAGTCTTGATACTATCTACTACCATCTTGCGACTTAAATAGGATTTTTTGGTTTGCGAGAAAATATAATATCAAATTCGGACATGTTTGTTCACTAAATTTAAACAGTTAAAGTTTATTCAATCCTTGATTAGCTCCTCATAAGAACAAATAAGATTTTATATTTTTATCTGGAAAAAGTAAAGTGCCAAAGGGTGACAACTTACTTTAATCCGCATCATAGAGGCTCTGGTAAACCCATTTACAAATGTAAATTCCCATGCAGATTATTAAGTAAGCGCCACCCTTATAGTACAAATATAAGAGGTAGGCGCATCACTTAAGCTCAAGGGAATGAAATTTACCAGATTTCTATGCCGAGCTTAGTACGCTAATTGAAAGCCTTCAAAAACATAAGGCCTAATCTATTTGTTTAATTTATTCAAAAGTGATAAAAATTTAACTTATAAGCAAAATAATTTAACCATTAGTTTAATTTATAAAACCAAAGGTTAAATAATTGACTGAATGCCAGTTAGTTACAATCATTATATTTGCTTTGTATTTTTTATTCAGAAGTAATTAATGATGGGAAAAAAGGTTTATAGGATTGCTAGTCTTCTAGCAGATCATGGTCTAGACAATAAGGATTTAGCAAAATTGGTAGGTGTTTCTGAAACCACAGTATCAAAATGGTGTAAAAACAATTCCCAACCCTCCATTGAAAACATGTATAAGATTTGCATGGCCCTTAAAGTAAGTCCAAAGGAGCTTGTAATGGACTTAAAATGGCCAGAAGGTCCGTCCGATGCAGATAATCTTTTGAAAAGCAAATAATTACAATAACACTCAACCTTAGGGGACTTAAACATTTCTAATGTTATATGAAAGAGAAAAGAACCTATTCAAATTTGGATAAACAGTGGATTTAAACATTCAAAGTTCTTAAATTAAGGAAGCTAAGAAATTGCGATAAGTTGTTTAAACCCTATTCAATAAATTAAGGAAGCCCTTCGATTGGAGGGCTTTTTTTTTGTGGGGTTTTGGTGAAAAATACCCCAAGTGGGGTATTTTTTGGAAAAAGGGAGTTTTTTAGTTTTAGTTTTTGCTAGAATAAAAGTAATCAAACCAGACTTGTCACTCTATTGTAAAAGGCAAAGTATGGGGAAATCAACTTATAATTAAATTGGAAGCAATTTTAAGAATGACAAAATATCAAACACTGATTAATATTCTGGATACAATTGTTAAGGAAGCTCCTGCTTCAATGAATAAGAAGTATCCGAGAACAGTTGATCCTGAAAAACAGAATCAATCAAGAGCAAGAGCATTTATTCATCTTTATCTTAAAGTCAATTTTGGACTTCTCAATTTTAAAGAAAGAGAACATTTTATAACAGACGGTTCTTATGACGGAGGAATAGATGGATACTACATTCATTCGGAAAGTAAAACCATTTTTTTTATCCAGTCCAAATTTCGAATGACCGATAAAAACTTTGAAAGTAAACAAATTGATCTAACAGAAATCTTAGTAATGGACGTTAATAGAATATTAGATGGAGAATCCACTGATGAAGAGGGAAATGAATACAATGGGAAAATAAAACAATTACAAAGAGAAATTTCATCAATAGATGATATAGCGAGGTATTCATACCAAGTAATAATTCTGGCAAATTTAAAAGATGTCAAACCTAGTGATTTAAGGAAATTGACTGGAGGATTTGCTACTACTGTTTTTGATTTTCACCGTTGCTATGAAGATTTAGTTTTTCCAGTAATTTCAGGGACTTTTTACCAAGCATCTGACTTGAGAATCAATATCGATCTAAGTAATAAAAATGCTGGCAGCAAGATTAGTTATACAGTCCTTACAGATAAAGGAGAATGTGAAATAACTGTATTATTTGTTCCAACAATAGAATTGGGACGAATTATGTACAAGTATAAGAACTCTATATTAAAATATAATCCTAGAAGTTACCTTGGACATGAGGGGAAAAAAGTAAATAATGCAATCAAAGAAACTATTATCGAAAATACTACGAATGAGTTTGCTCTATTTAACAATGGTGTAACAATGTTGTCTGATGAAACATATATTAATGAAAGAATTGGGCAAAAGAATAAGGCTCAATTGATTGTAAAGAATCCACAAATAATTAATGGCGGTCAAACTTCTTATACTTTAAGCCGAATATATGAAGAAAATATTGAAAATGACGTCGAAAAGGTGTTTCAAAGCAAGGAGGTATTAGTTAAGATAATAACGTTACTTGAAAATAGTAATCATGAAAATAAAATAGATCTTATCAAAAATATATCGAACGCAACAAACCAACAGACGCCAGTAATAAATGCTGATAAAATATCTAATGACGAGTTACAAGTAAAAATCCAAAAGCATCTTTTCGATAATTATGGATTGCTATATGAAAGAAAAAGAGGTGAGTTTGCAGATGGAATTTTTAATGGATATATCTCTGAAAAAAGTATCTTAGAAAGAAATTTATTCTTCAGATTGTTCTATTGCTCTAATGGGAAAGTGAAAAAGGCCAGAGAGAAGAAATTATTTATTAGGCAAGATTTAGGTTTTGAAGAACTAACTGACAAAGAATCTTTAGATAATAGTTATTATGGATTTCTATGTTTCAAAAAAATGAATAAGCTTAATAACCCAAATCAAAGAGTCGATTTAAACACTTATGCGAAAATACGAGCTATGACTATACTCTTTAAACCAGATATCATAGATAATTATGAAGTTAATATTGAACGGGATTACAAAATACTGAATAATGGATGGAAAAACTTTCTAGAATTATTTCAAAACTCCTACGTAAATACTAGAAATCGAATAAATAAGAGAACAGGAGAAATTAAAGAATACCAAAGTTTTAACTATTCAAAGTGGTTTGATAGTTCACAGTTCGAAAAAGACCTACTAGAATATTATAAAAAGAATATACTGTGACCAATAGAGTAGATAATCTGAGGGGTAAGCTCGAGGTGTGACTTCGGCTTACACTTCGAAAATCTAAATTTTTAGAGATCTCAGGATAATATAACCTGCATACCAAATTTCATCTTTTCCAAAATATTTGACTTTTTGATCAATTAAGATATTCCCGTCTTTTTTCCATCGAATTCTCCAATCATAATGACCAGGTAGGATAATTGGTACAAGAAGATTGTTAGTCCCATGAATAAACTTAACTGCCCAACTCCACTTTGGAGGGGAATTATCTGCACTATAGAAATCAATATCCCAAATTTCAATAACTTCATCTAAGTCGTTATCCTGTGGATAATTTTCATTAATTGGAATCAATAACTTATAACAATCTTTATTAATTCGAGGATTATCTTCAAACTCAGTAAAACCAAGGCTTTTCCAATAAGTTTTCGAACTTACGGGGGCACATTGCAAATCTATAGCAACTATACCCCTTCTTCTAAAGTACTCTATAAGATGGTCAATGAGTATTTTTCCATATCCCATCCCTCTATATTTATGGTGGATTTCAACAATGTCGATTGTTGCAGTGAAATCCGATGAGTCAAACCAAACTGCAAAACCTATAGGAACTCTGTCTAATAGGACGACTGCCATTTGTTGTTTTTCAAAGAGTGATTGGATAACATTCCAATTGCAGAAGAATCCATTAAAATCTTCTTCAGCAAAGAGGTGGTTTTCTTCAATCAACCATTCTTTGATTGCAGTGACTTGTTCTTTCTTTGGACTAAATGAAACTTTCAAACTGGAGCTCATGCTTTCAATATAGATTTTACTTTTGAATTTAGTTTTTCCTTTGACTAAAAAAGCCATAAATGCCCTTGACTGGGAGAAGTATGCAATTTCAACTTAGTACACTATCCTTGGAATTTGTAATTCCCTTTTCTTGATTGTTTTTGTGAAAGAATAAATATAGGATAAGGTCATTTGACTAGCTTTTTTGCTAGCCGCCATGCTGAAAACATTTTCCATTGGCACTTTTGGTCATTCTTTTGCATCGGCTTCCTGCTTTGGTGGTACCAGAACAGCGAACAGAAGTGGCCCTTGGTTGGGGCGATGATTTTGTTGCGTTGGCTTTAGTGGGAGTTGCATTATTTGTTTCACTTGTAGCTTTAGTTGGGATGTCAGCCTTATTACTCGTCACTACGGAAGTAGGCTTGCACACGCTGCAAGAAGTATAATCTTTCTTTTTGGCCTCTGTTAGTTGGAGGCTTATTGAGCTATACTTTAAATATTTGCAAGAGGATTTATGGTATTTGGTGCCTGTCTTGGTTACATATACCGTCTGGCCATATGTCTGGGCAAATGCAAAAAATAATGTAAGGTAGAGTAGGAGTAGGTGTTTTTTCATTAAAAGAAGTGTATTGGGAATATTGAACTTTTCAAGATAGTGGTTTTGGAGGAGGTAAAAAATACCGTAAAAGGGGTATTTTATTTGTTTAACCTATTTCATAGTTTTAGTGGGTATGGTCAATTGTAAATGTTTACAAGTGTTTGATAAGCGTTTGAAATTAGTGGAGTGAGCCTCAAGTAACTTGGATTAGAGGATGTATTCGCTATGCATTTCTATGCTCGTTATTGGTAATGCAAAAAGGCATCGTACATAATGACAGAGATTGAAAGAAATATTAACAAATACGCTCAAAATAAACTGAATGATTCCGAGATATTGGATTGGTTTAGCCAGTTTGATTTGTCAGGACAAAAAGAGATTCGTGATAAACTAATAATGTTTGTTTACCATGCTCATCCAAGTGACGATTTGATTTATAAAGCGATTCAGACCGCACCGATTAAAGAGACTATGACACCTGTTGTGCTTTTCAAGACACAATCTTTCAAGATTGCAATAAATAGAATTTTAGAGTTGCCGGATTCTGAATTGAGAAAGTCTATCATTATATTGTTAAGTATTTTCAAAATGGCTGATACATATAGACGTGAAACAGAATGTAGAAATGGTTGTGGACATGAATGGCATAATATAAAAGACTAATGAATTCTGATTTGATAATAATAAAAGCAAAATTTAACCTTTAACGAACAGATAATGGGAAGTGTCCAGGAAGCCTTCACTAAATCCTTGCAAAAGATTACCCCGACAATCGATTATCTAAAATCATATAAAGGTCTGTTTATTAAATATTTAACAAAGTGTTAAAATAATATTGTGTATACACCAATGGCGTATATACAGACGGTATAGAGCACTAGAACCCGCATAAAATATTAAAGCCATGTTCGGAATTTTTAAAAAGAAGAAGGAACTTCCTCCATTTAATGATCTAAGTAATTCACCTCTGAAAGACAAATACTTCATTAGAACCTCAAGATGGGATTGGTTGGACGAAACAATGATCCATGTTGTTGATAACAATGCCCCTCGAATGATTACAATGGATCTATGGCCTCAACTTATCTATTTAGAGGCGAATGGCCAATCAACTATTTATGAATTTGTCTTCGAGATGGCTGACAAATATGGTAGAGGTCAAGAAGTACCTGATGAGCTAGATGTAACTATCTTGGATATGATTAACAGCTTATTGAATGATCAACTAATACAACTTTTTGATTCTAAAAAAGAACTGCCTTATTATCTGGATAAACCTATAGCTGAACAAGATAAGGAGAAAGCTCATCAACTAATGGTTAAGGACGGATTCATAGAAGAATAGGCGCTCTACAACATATGCTATGAATGGGGTTTTATCGGTCAGGATACTTTTGTGGGGATTGGAAAGTCCGCCACAAGTTTTGAATTTAAATCAAGGCGTGGCTATGTGCGAGATGAGAGGTTAGTGCTATCTAATCCCCACTCATCATAGCTAGGCGTTAGCTTTCATTAAATGAAACAGATATTAATCATATTAAGCATCTTGACTTTCACTTCTTGTGATTTCAAATCATCAGCAGACTACAAAGCTGAGGCAGAGAAATTAGAAAGTGAAGGGAGATATGAAGAAGCAATTCCTCTCTTAGATAAAGCGATTGAAAAAGACCCAGAGAATATTTATGCCTTAATCAACAGAGGTGTTGATAAATCAATATTGGAGGATTACGAAGGAGCAATTGAAGATTACAACAGAATAATTCAAATCGACTCAGATAATGCTCTTGCTTATCTAAACAGAGGAAAGAATAAAAAAAGACTTGAAGACTATCAGGGTGCTATTGACGACTTTGAAAAGGCAATAAAAACTAAAGGTGGAGAATCCTTTTATATGGATAAAGTGGAAAACTCATTTATTGAAACGGGATTCGAATTTGATGTTGCTATGGAAGAAATTCGATTTGAACGAGGAATCGCCCGATATAATATTGATAGTCTAAGACTTGCTTTTGACGACTTCATCTTTTGCATCGATAAGAATTTTGAAAAACCTGCGAGTTTGTATTGGCGAGGAATAATTTATGTGGCTTATGGGATGAATCAAAAAGGGTGTTCTGACCTAAAAGAAGCTAATAAATTGGGAGATCCAGATGCACAAGAAATGATTAATGAATACTGTAAATAATAAAAAACGGAAAGCTAATAACTAAGCATTCTGACGGCTGGAACAGCCAAGCCTGACAAAGAGGGTAAACCCACTTCGCCTTAATATCGAGGGAATTTGTAATTCCCGTTTTTGGAATATTTTAATGAAGTGGCAAATAAAGGATAAAGATATTTTCCTATCTATTTGCTATCCTACATGTTGGAAACATTTTCCATTGGCACTTTTGGTCATTCTTTTGCATCGGGTTCCAGACTTGGTGATGCCAGAACAGCGAATAGAAGTAGTCCTTAGTTGGGATGCCGGTCTTATTACTTGTCACTACCGAACTAGGCTTACACACATTACAAGCATGTAATCTTTCTTTTTGGCCTCTGTTAGGTGAAGACTTATCGAACTATACTTTAAATACTTGCAGGAGGATTCGTGGTATTTGGTGCCTGTCTTGGTCACATAAACCGTCTGACCATAAGCCTGTGCTAATGCAAAAAATAAAGTAAGGAAGAGTAGGAGTAGGTGTTTTTTCATTAAAAGAAGAGTATCAGGAATATTAAACTTTTCAAGATAGTGGTTTTGGAGTAGGTAAAAATTACCGTAAAACGGGTATTTTATTTGTTTAACCTATTTCATAGTTTTAGTGTATATGCTCAATTGTAAATGTTTACAAGTGTTTGATAAGCGTTTGAAATTAGTGGAGTGAGCTTCAAGTAACTTGGATTAGAGGATGTATTCGCTATGCATTTATATACTCGTTTTAGCACTTAAATAAAGAATCATGGCATCAGAGAGAATCCATATCGTTTTTGGAGAGTCTGCAAAAAGTGTTCTCCTTGCTCCGACTAGACGAAGTATGTCACTTCGCCGAAGTCCCAAAGGGAAGCCTTCACTAAACCCTTGCAAAAGATTACCTCGTCAATCGATTATTTAAAAGCATATAAAGTATTGTTTAACAAATATTTAAATAACGCTTAAATAATATTGTGTATACACCAATAGCGTATATATAGACGTTGTGCGTCAGCTAAAAAAAGACATTCACGATAAAAGAATAAAATATGAAAGCAGTTTTTACCACAATTTTCTGTTTTGTGCTGACTATTACAAGTTTTGCACAAAACAACACCGACACGACCGAGCATATGACATTTAAAGGAGTGCCTATTGACGGAACACTAAATGAATATGTTTCTAAAATGAAACAAAGTGGATTCACTTTAATTGGTACAGAAGATGGTGCCGCAATGTTGAAAGGTGATTTTGCTGCTTACAAAGATTGTATTATTGGAGTCGCTACTTTGAAAGGGAAAGACCTCGTTAGTAAAATAACAGTAATTTTCCCAAACCGTGAAACTTGGGCGACACTCTCCTCAAACTATTTTAATCTAAAAGAACTTCTAACTGAGAAATATGGAGCGCCTTCAGAGGTTATTGAGAAATTTGACACTTATTCAGAACCCAAAGACGACAATGCAAAAATGCATGAAGTTGGAATGAATGGATGTAAATATTATACAACTTTCGAATTAGAAAATGGAAGCATTCAAGTTTCAATTGGAAACGATAGTTTCTCCTCAAGCTTTGTAATGCTTTCATATTATGACAAAACAAATAGTGAGAAAATAAGACAAAAAGCAATTGACGACCTTTAAAAAATAAAGCCGAACCCACAAAAACGCATATAGCTTATGGCGGGTGAACGGCTGCCAGCAAGGTTTTCGCTCCATAGCCAGCTTAGGTTTCGGTAGAAAAGAAAGTGCTTCGAAATCACCACAAGCCATATGCAAAACGTTGTGTTTAATTAAGAAAAACTAACAAAATGATATTTAAACTTACAGGAGTAAATCAAGGTTCTAGTGGCACACGAATCTCAACAAGATGTCCTCATTGTGGTCATAATGGGACATTTGAATCAATAGGTAATGACATTCAAAACAATAATTCTAATCGAGTCTTTGGAATTAGAAGATGTCCTAATGAAAAGTGCTTTGGACATATGTTCTTTGTTTACGATAAAGGTCAAAAAAACATTGTTGTAACCCATCCCTCTGATACAATTCCCTTCGACAAGGAAAATATACCAGAAAATGTGTTAAACGCATTTCAAGAAGCAATACTGTCTCACTCGAATAATTGTTTTATCGCATCAGCAATAATGATAAGAAAAACATTAGAAGAAATATGTATGGACAGAAATGCTACAGGTAATAATTTATACAAAAGGCTTGAAGATTTAGGTTCTAAGATTGTTATTCCTCAAGAACTTATAGAAGGTATGCAAGAATTAAGATTGTTAGGGAATGATGCTGCTCATATTGAATCAAATACATTTGATGAAATTGGCAAGAACGAAGTTGAGATTTCAATTGAATTCACTAAAGAAATTTTAAAGGCGGTATATCAGTATGAATCGTTGTTAGGAAAATTAAGAAGCTTAAAAAAAACAAAAGAGGAAGAAAATAACTAAATACAATAACTAACCATAGTATTGCCGGAACGGCCGAACCCTCCAATGGCGGGCAGGCATGAGTGCAGTGTTGAACGAGTGGTGCTGGGAAACGGGTAATTATGGGGAAAGCTTTTCCCCTTTAGTGTCTTTGAAGGTTTGAGCTTAAAAAATCTGATACCTGAGCGGCGTTTTTTTCTGCTGTTTGGTGGTATTTAGGTTTTTCTTTTTAGGCTTTGGGACAGCTTACGGGCTATTTTTTGGTTCTTGGGCATAGCCTTCCCCTTACACCGTTTGGTGTACCGACTGTAGTTTTCTGATTTTGTTAACCCAAAAGACTAGTGGCCCCCCTTTGGTCGAAATCACCTGGATACATTAAGGATATTCCAAACGTTTTTGTACATAAAAAATGTAATGGTCAATTATCTTCTTGTATATAGTAAATGATATATCTCTAAGGTCAAAATTTCGTTATAGTAAATCATTTGTAATAATATCCATTATATAAAATGAATTTTCTAATACTCTGGAAAGACTTGCGGTTGTTCATCGGTAAGAACCCTAAACCAACCAAAGGGCATAGCCATCCGATCATCCAGCTAGTGGTAGCCACGTCTGGAAAATTTAGGACTAAAAACAAGTACACGAACGAATGGATTTTTGAAAAAGGATTGTTGATCAAATCAAATGTAGGTCACCAGTGTGATGCCACCAATATTCCAATCCTTAGTTTGGATATAGAGCCTGACTCAGCATTGGGCGGATGGGTAAATTCTAAAATCTTAAAAAGTGAAGATATCATTTCTTATCCCTCGGATTTATTTGGGCAGATTGATTTTGAGTTGTTGAAAGACTATCTACATAATAAAAATTGGGTTGCCGTGCGATCCATGCTTGAAGCTATTTTCCAGTTTGGCCATAAATATGAACACCAGAAGAAGGATGAGCGAATTTCGGACGTATTAAATTATATCCACAGAAACATACATTCACTCCTCACCACAAAAGAACTTTCAGAAATTGCCTTTCTAAGTGAAAGTCGGTTGCTTCACCTGTTTAAAGTTGAAGTTGGGTTGCCGATCAGGAACTACATTTTATGGTATCGCTTAAAGGTAGCTTTTGAGCAGTATATTGGTGGCCACTCTATGACGGAGGCATCTCACACTGCAGGTTTTTCAGACCAATCCCATTTTACCCGAACTAGCCTCAAAATGATAGGCGTTACTCCTTCCACCATACTTAAGAATAGCAAATTCATTCAAGTTTCCTTCTTAGATTAATTCCAGTTTTGTATCAAACATTAAATGATACAATGATGAAGTACAAAAGTGTGGTTTTAACTAAGAGAGGTGGACCTGAGGTTCTCCAGGTTGAGGAGAAAACACTGAGATCTCCTCAAAATAAAGAAGTACAAATATCTATTAAAGCATGCGGTGTGGGTAGAACCGATGTTGCCATGCGATATGGATATTATCCGTTTGCCCCAAAGATTCCGTTTGTGCCTGGCTACGAAATTGTCGGGGAAATAACAGCCATAGGTTCGGAAGTTTCTCAATTCAAGACAGGAGACTTAGTTGCTGCGCTTACTGTATATGGAGGGTACTCTGAGTTCATCATCCTGAAAGAGGAAGACCTGATCTCTGTTCCAAAAGATATAGCGCCAGAAAAGGCCGTATCCATAATTCTCAATTATTGCACAGCCTACCAGATCTTGTTTAGAACTTTGAAAGTAAAAAAGGGAGATTCTGTTTTGATAACTGGAGCAAGCGGGGGGGTGGGGTCAGCACTCATTGATATCGGTAAACATATAGAATTAAAAATGTTCGGTCTTTCATCTTTAAAAAAGCAAGATAGGCTTATCGAGCAGGGTGTAATTCCAATCGACTACAACTCCAAGACTTGGACGGATAAATTATCTGAGTTCCAGCCTGAAGGGCTTGATTTTGTAATAGACGGAATTGGTGGAAAGTATATTGACCAAGGTTTCAAAGTCTTAAAACCAAGGGGTATACTTGCTGAGTATGGATACCCTAATTTCTTGGGAATGATCACAGGAATCATAAAGATTAACATTCGCAATCTCATTCCAAACTCAAAGAAGGGAGCTTTTTATGGGATTTCTGCTAACTATAAGAAGAATAAAAAGTTAATCCATGAAGATCTGATAAGGTTGTTTGAAATGCTTCAAAGTGGAAAGATCAATCCAGTTATCAGTCATAAATTCCATGTTTTGGAGGCACAATCGGCAAACAAAAAACTTGAGGAAGGAAACGTCATTGGTAAAATTGTTCTTGTGAATGATTGAGCTATGACCCTAACTAAAGCCAATAATGGCTTATATTACAAAGGGTGGACAGTTTTTTCGAAAGTTTGGTGTTTCCAGCAAGCTATGTCTAAGTGGATTAGAAGGCAGCTCAGAAATGCCCCTGTATGGGTGAAGAAGTATTCTTCACCCATATATCCTGGGAATTTGCAATTCTATTTTGCCCAAAAAATAGTAATCTTTAGAACAGGCAATGCTAAAGAGGGCCGTCATGGTGGTAATGTCTAGGGAACAGCCTGTAGATATGATGGTTTTGGTGTGGAAAGGACAGGGGCTGTCCTTCAAACTGGCTACTCGCTAATTCCGATAGCTCGGAACTACCGACTGTTTTCTTTACGCTCGCCCCCCTATGGATGCTCCGAAGCCTACTAGAGGTATAGTAGAGGATACGTAGACTTTTGGCTAAAATCTTAGAAAAAATGGTATTTTTTGAAGAGGGTTTTATTGGGCAATGTCTAGGGATTGTTAGGACTTTATATTGTGGCTTTTGGAGGAGGAAAGGGGAGGGGCATGGGGCCAAGCGAGCTAAAAATATTTGGTGAGCAAAACCGCGGACTTCTATCAATGCCTGATAAATCCCGTAGGTAAAATACTAACCTTTAGTACCTGAAATGAGCGTGCTTATACTCCTTATATGCCATTTGCAAGAACGTTGTTTATATTACAACCTTTTGGAATTGTTGACGTGTTATTTAGTTAAATAGCTGTAAATAACAAACACGGGAAAAAGGGTTATTTTTTCATCAGACGTTGATGGAGGACTTTTATTGTTTTCAGAGCGCAATAACCATGGTAAAAGGTTTTTCTAGGGAACTTCTGTACACGATAATTTGGATTACAAAAATAGTTTTAAAACATAAATAGAGGCTAGAAAAACACTTTTGAAATAAAAATTAGATAAACCAAAATTAATAACTGAATGAAAAATAGAAAAGGCAATTTTGGAGAAACAGTGAATTCATCCATAAGTAAATTTATTTTTATAATATTTCTTTTGATTTCTACACTATCCTGTACACCAGTTCAGTATGGATTTGATGCAAGGGAGAATAGCAAATTTTCAACATTTGATAATTTAGGGGTTTCTAAAGAAGATTTTATAAAAGAATATGGCTTTCCAACAAATAAGGGGATGTATCAAGAAGCATCAGTCACAAAAGTTGAAAAATTATACTACACAGAAAAAGTTAAAGATTTTTTAGTTACCACAAGATTTATTTTTGTAAACGATATTCTAGAGCAAATGGAAAGGGTGGAAACAATAAATAATTTTACTGACACCCGAGGACAAGTAGAAAGGACACGATAAGGAAGGACTGCAATTGGATAACATTTGATCTCTCAACTGGGTAGGACAACAGGGGTAATTGTTTATTGGAGATGAGATTGCTTCTCCCGGCCCACCGGGATCGCAATGACGCTTATGGGTGGCTTCCCCCGACTGGGTGAAGAATGCTTTTTCACTCAAATATCCTTGGAATTTGCAATTCCTGTTCCCTGATTGTTTTAATAAAGGATTAGGCCATGGTATTACCTATTCGCTACCCACCATGTTTGAAACATTTTCCATTGGCACTTTTGGTCATTCTTTTACATCTACTTCCTGCCTTGGTGGTACCGGAACATCAAGCAGAAGAAGCCGCCCTGGGTTGGGGAGATGGTTTTGTGGTGTTAGCTATTTGGCGGAGTTATGTTATTAGTTTCACTTTCAGCCTTGGTTGAGGAGTCTGTCTTGGTTACATATACCGTCTGGCCATATGCCTGGGCTAATGCAATAAATAAAGTAAGAGTAGGTGTTTTAAGTAAGTATTTTTTCATTCAGATAGACTTATTGGGGCTATAAACTTTTAAAGATAGATGTTTTGAAGTAGGTGATAATTATTCTATGTAGGGTGTTTCATTTGTTTTTCCTATTTATTAGTTTTAGTGGATATGTTCAATTGTCAATGTTTACAAGTGTTAGATAAGCGTTTGAAATTAGTGGAGTGAGCTTCAAGTAACTTGGATTAGAGGGTGTATTCGCTATGCATTTATATACTCGTTTTAGCACTTAAATAAGAATCATGGCATCAGAGAGAATCCATATCGTTTTTGGAGAATCTGCTAAAAGCATTCTCCTTGCTAGTAATGAGATGTCAGAGCTTATCGATTCTGTAGTTAGTCTAAATGATGACTTGAGGCTTGGTCCAATAACCAATTTGGAGAAATCAGACTCCAGGTTCAGAAGACAGGATTGGTTAACTAGCACTTTGCCATGCCAAGAAGATGCGGAATATTTAAGTTCCAACGTTGCCGGAGACTTTGAAAAGATTCAAAACATAAGGGAAGAATTAAAGAATAAACCAGAAATATTTATTTGGTCCGGAAGGGCAACACTTGATAGGCTAGCTACAGCTAGATTAGTCTATGAGCTACGTGATTTTTATACTCATCTTATAATTACCGATCTCCCAAACATTAAAATAAAATCGAAATTTGGCCATAGTTATGTTCCAGATTCTTTAGTGGTTATGCATCCTGAAGATGTTCATTTACTTAGTAAGTATTTTAGAAAAATTACCAAAGAAGAATGCGAAGAGTGGACAAGCATGTGGATACGACTTGCTAATGAAAATGGATTAGTAAGAGCTGCACAAACAATGGGAGAGATTGAATCAAAAGAGGTGGTTTATTTTGACGAAATACTACTATCAAAATGCACTGAAAATTTTTTAAAGGCTGCAAGAGTTGTTGGTGAAACTTTAGTTGACATAGGATTTGAAGCTAGTGATAAAACGCTTAATTGGCGTCTAATCCATCTAGCAAAAATTAAAGAATTAAATTTTGAAGGAAAATTAAATTGTCTTAGAGAGTATAAAGTAAAACGTACTAAAAAATAGTTTAAGCTGCTTTCTAATGCAGTTTAGACTGAGCATTAGCAATAATTAAGAATATTAATCAATAAATTTTATATTATGTCTTTATCAAAAACTTTTCCTTTTTTATTTCTTACTCTACTATTTTACCCCCTCCAAAAATCAAATGCTTGTACAAGGTTTGTCTATTGCGGTAAAGATCATCTGGTCTTTACCGCTCGATCTATGGATTGGTTTGAAGATGTACATAGTGATTTATGGTTCTATCCGAGAGGAATGAAAAAAGACGGTGGGGTAGGAAAAGGCTCAATACATTGGATTTCTAAATATGCAAGTGTAACGGTTTCAGGTTATGATATAGGAACTGTTGATGGATTAAATGAAAAAGGACTAGTGGCCAATCTATTATATTTATCAGAAACTGATTTTGGAAATTCTGGAGATAAACCTGGTTTATCTGTCGGTGCTTGGGCTCAATTTGTCCTAGATAATTATGCTACTGTAGACGAGGCTATTGAAAATTTGAAGACGGAACCATTTAGGATAATTGCTAGTACACTTCCAAGTGGCCATGCACCAGGTCTTCATCTTTCATTATCAGACAAAACAGGTAATTCTGGAATATTAGAGTATATCAATGGAAAATTGATCATTCATAAGGGAAAGGAACATGCTGTAATGACAAATTCTCCTACTTATGACCAACAAATAGCATTAAATGCTTATTGGGAAAATATAGGTGGAATGAAAATGTTACCTGGCACTAACAGAGCCAGCGATAGATATGTTCGAGCATCATTTTACAGTAAAGCTCTTCCTGAATTTGAAGATAACCGTTTAGCCGTTTCAGCTACTTTCAGTGTAATTCGAAACGTATCTGTTCCGCTAGGAATTACTGACCCCGACCAACCTAATATTGCTTCTACTATTTGGAGAAGTGTTTCTGACCATAAGAATTTAATATACTTTTATGAATCGGCCATTTCACCAAATACTTTTTGGGTTGATTTAAAAAAGTTTGATTTTTCAACAACCAAAGTGCCAAAGAAAATTGATTTGGATGGCCATCCAATTTTAACAGGTGAGGTATCTGATAAATTTGTTGAAGCCAAGCCTTTCAAATGGTTAGCACCAGGTAAAAATTAAAATTCAAAATAACTATTGCACCCTAGGCTAAGTATGCCACATCGCCTTAGTATCAAGGAATTTGTAATTCTCGTTTCGTATTGTATTGCTAAAATGATGAATAACCGATATTATCATTTTATTATATATTTTACACTCCATGCTGAAAATATCAGACGTTGACGCTTTTGGTCATTCTTTTACATCGGCATCCTGCCTTGGTGGTGCCAGAACAGCGAATGGAAGTAACCCATGGTTGGAGAGATGATTTTGTGGTGCTGCCTTTTGACGGAGTAACTTTACTTGTTTCAATAGCGGTTTTAGCGGGTAGACTGGTCTTATTACTCGTCACTTCTGAACTAGGCTTGCGCATACTACAAGCGGTATAATCTTTCTTTTTGGCATCTGTTAGTTGGAGGCTTCTTGAACTATACTTTAAATACTTGCAGGAGGATTTATGGTATTTGGTGCCTGACTTGGTTATATAAACCGTCTTACCATATGCCTGGGTAAATGCAATAAATTTAGTGAGGTAGAGTAGGAGTAGGTGTATTGAAGTAGGTGATAATTATCCCAAATGGGGTGTTTTATTTATTTCACCTATTTCTTAGTTTTCATGTAAATGTTTAGAAGAGTTTGAAATTAGGTAAATGAGCTTCAAGTAACTTGGATTAGAGAGTGTATACGCAATGCGTTTATATGCTCGTTTATATTATAAATACCATAACTCAGCTTCAAAGCCATTTATTATTAACTTTGCAAAAGTGAAAGAAAGACTGGAAATAAAAAAAATCATTTCAATTCTGTCCGTATTTGGATTGGCATTTTTGCTTTTGCTTTCACCTTGTAAGGTTCGGAATATTATTCAAGCCGAATTAGGAATTCCCCAAACAAAAGTTCTAAACAAGAGTCAATCTACAATTTCCCAATCAGATTGCCAGAATTTTGAGGTTTCTGAAACCGTTCAGGATATTTCAAAACCAACTTTTCAGCTATCAGACTTTCTAATATCCGATGCTTTTAGTTTTGATTTTACAATCTATTTACTCAAGCATTCTTTCAACCTTAATGCATCAAGAAGCCAACAAGCCACTGGTGTTCCACTGTATATTCTATATCAGAACCTCAAGGTTTATTTGTAATTGATTTTCTAAACAAGAAAACTCAAAGCAGTTGCTATTACTGCTATTTATCATTTACAAATATTACTAATGAAATTTCAAGAAAAAACACTTGAAGTTAGCTACAGGTCTGTAGTTATTCTTCGTATTATGCTAAGCCTGATTTTTATTGTGGCGAGCACCAGTCATTTTTTTAATACCGAAAAAACCGTGAGCAGGATAGAAAATGCCTCTCTGGGTTTTATTGGGCATATTCTTGGCACACCCGAAACAGCTGTGATTCTATCAGGTGTGGTCATGTTAATTGCTGGTGTTTCGTTACTTATAGGCTTTAAAACCCGAATCGCTGCAATAATGTTAATTGCAGTTCTAATTCCTATTACGCTAACCATACAAGTTGGACAAATGACAACTTTAGGCCCGCTTTTTAAGAATGTTGCCATACTTGGCGGACTTCTTTTTTTCAGTATTAATTCAAATCTAAAAACTCAAAAACAATGAGAAATCCAATCATATATATAACAACAATGTTCCTTTTATTATTTGGAACAATCCAATTACATGCACAAGAGATTAATCCAAAAAAGAATAATTATCTAGTGCTTTCTAAAAACATACAACAACTTAAATCTGTTCTGCTTACCGCAAATGCATTAGCAAAAGAAGACGCGAGAAGATATGGAGAGTTTTATGTAATCATTTGTGGTAAAACAGTTAATGAGATAGCAGATAATCCGGATTTTAATGAATTGTTGGAAAAAGCAAAAGCTCAAAATGTAAAAGTTATTGTTTGTGGAATTTCACTTTCAAAATTTAACATAAATCCAGAATCCTTGCCAGGTAATCTTGAAATAACACCCAATGGTATTTTATACGGTTTTCAACTTCTTAAGAAAGATTTTATCACTCTTACAATCTAATAAACTATGAAGAATGTAAGTTTAAAAAATGATGCAGGGCTTCTGGCACTCGCATTAAGGTTAGTAGTAGGTTGGACCTATTTTTCGGCATTTTGGAGAAGAACTGTATTAGCAGATAAACTTGACCCTGAAGTAGCGGGTTATATTGGTGAAAAATTTAATGCCTTTTTACCTAACGCCTTGGGTATAAAACCCATCATACAATACTTGGTGGAAAATCCAGATGTACTTTGGGTTAACATGGTGATTTTCATGGTTGTTGAGGGTATTGTAGGTTTATTTATTATGTTCGGTTTGTTCACTAGATTAATGAGCATTGGTGTTTTTGGCTTGGCTATGGGAATCCTTTTAGGCTCTGGTTGGATTGGCACAACTTGCCTTGACGAATGGCAAATAGGAATTCTAGGAATCGCCACAGGTTTTCTTATATTCTTAACAGGCAGTGGGAAATACTCCTTGGACAATTATCTAATAAAAAACAATTTTGTAATTACTAAAAAGAAATGGTTTGCTTGGCTGGGTTCAGGTATTTTGCCAATAAAAGAAAAGGTTTTTCCAAAAGTTGTTTTAATAGGTTCTCTATTTGTTTTAGGAGTGACTTTAATGACAAACCAAATATTTCACGGCGGCGTATGGGGACCACTCCATAATAAATCGGTAAAGCCAAAATTGGAAATTACAGATGGAAAAATCAGCGAAAAGAGATTAAGTTTTGATGTTTATAGGACTGAAGGCGTGGATGTTTATGGTTCTTGGGTGATAGGAATTGAATTGTATGACAACAAAAACAACACAATTATTGAATATACCCAAGAAGATTTAGCTACCATGGATAAAGAGAGTATCATAAACTATTATGTTTCTAAAATTAAACCAGGTAAGCACAGTTTAATTGTTCCATTAGGGGCAAAAGCAAAGCTAAATTTGGATAATGAAGCTTTATCAAGTTTGTCTAAAGGGACATATACGGTTAAAATCACAGACATTAGTGGCACTTATTGGGAACATCAATTTAAAAAATAATAAAAGCTAATGAGTAGACGACCGTGAGCCATAGGCTTACGGTCGTCTCTCTCACCACTCCCGAAAACTTTCGGGATACGGACTTACTGATAGTCATCGGTACAGGCTGTTCTTGTCTGCTGACATGGCAGGTAGGGCGGTTGGTAAAGTATAAGGACGCCTTCCTTACTAGATGTAATTTGTGATTATGGTCCCCGGCTTGGTGAAGAATACCCCTTTACCCTAGTATCCTGAGAATTAGTAATTCCCATTTTGTGATTTTTCAATGAAATGATAATTCAGAGACTAAGGTTAATACTTTCGGTGTCACAATGTGTATTTTTGTAGGATAATGATACTAAAAAAATCGTGTGGGTATTAAGTGAATATCTTAATATCTATCGATAGTACTTTGTATCTTTCCAAGAATTAATTTACCTGGAGGCAACGTATCCCCAAGGGAACTCCAAGGTATACCCAAGACTGGTATAGGAGAGCTACCACGTGGTTGATGGAGAATTTGAATCAATAGTTAGCTGGGAACCCCTATTAATTCTATACTTATAATGGAGCATCCATCATGGCGAATACTTACATCTACACCACAAGAAAATTAGAAAAATGGATCAAACCCCTGATCCAGACTTTACCGACCAAAGAAGGGCCAGAAAGGTTGGGGAAATGGAACGCTACTGTGTTTTATGTGGATAGAAAGAAATGTTGGCTATTGACCAATGCCATGACCAAGTACAATTTGGTGATGACAGGTATTAAGTCTTCAGATCTGAAAGGAATTGAGGGGTTGTTTAAAAAAGCACTTTTCGAACAGTTGACCTATGATGGCATATCCCTTAGTTCGAAAAGGGTGGATGAGCTTATTGGGGGCATCAATTTTTTTCCTACCGATAATGACCGGAGCCTAACTAGCTTCCAAAACCAGCGTCTTTTGGAATTGGACTTATGGAAAGAGAAATTCAGAAAATTGGAAAGTATGCCTGTAAAGGAAATCAACCATCGTCTGAATCTAAGTCCTTTTCGGATTGGCAAGGGGTATACCGCCACAGCATTTAGCAATGCTATTATTGAAATGAAGAAAGCATTGACGAGCTGAGGTATTGTGAATATTGGATATTCCACCGGTTTAGTGGAATATGGTAATTTAACTACTAATCCACGAATTTGTAATTTCCATTTGAGCTTTACGATGCTATATAAAATACCAAAAATATAATCCCAGAGAAAAACCATATTGCGTCTGTAGAGGATGGCAAAGGCTGTAGTGCATAGACAAAAAATATATGATCATTGGAATATACATGTTCCTTATCAGCTTTTTGTAAGCGAAAATATATTTGAAGGAAATCCAGTTTAAGAAAATTTCCAAAATAGGGTTTATCCTTGTAATCCTAAATAACAACATCAATTTAAAAATGATATTACCTGCCTATTAAGAATAACAGGTTTTACTACTGAGGGACAAAGGCCTGAAACATCATGAACTGCCCACTATTTTATGAGCTATATAACAATAATGTGCTGATAATATGTCTTTTAGTAAAATATATTAATATTTGAGTTTATATTGGTGAAATGAATTACCTGAAAAAGTGTTTCACCAGCACTTTTCTGATAAAATAATGATAGTTCATACATTTAAAATGACCATTTACCCAGAAGAGAAAGCACCGAAAACCCCTCTCTCTTAAAGACTAATTGCTGAATTAATCGACAAAGCATCAAAGGAAAGACCATTTAGTGATCATGTCTTAACCGAGGTTGTTTCCCCATTTTGAAATGATAAGATACATTTTGACGTTTGGCTTGGTATTGCTCATCGGATATTTTAATAATCCGATGAGAACTTATGCTCAGGTTTGCAATCAAAATAACCTTAATATTCAATCTATTGACTTTTATGATATAAACGGTGAACCTTTTGATCCTGATGCAGAATTCGAACCAGGGACCAATGTGGATGGGCAGATTTTTGTGACCTTTGGAGGGAGTTCATCCAATGCTTATTCTTTGTATTTTTCCTATGATATATATATCAATGGAGCGTTTTCGGAAAATGTAGTACTTTGTTTATTTGCAGGACAAAATGTTATTAAGGAAACAGCCCAATACATCAATGATTTTACGGTGAGTTGGGGGGACAGGATTGAATTCAGAAATATATTTATGCGCTGGTATACCAATTCGGGTAATCCATCATGCCCTACAGCCGAAGGTAGCAATGCACAATGTTATTCAAATCCAGAGGGTTTCGTGGTCAATACCCCTTATATTTCTTTGCCTGTTGTATGGCACGACATAGTTGCTGATATCGATCAAGATGGCGAATGGGTTTCGATTAATTGGGGAACAATGCATGAATGGGAAACGAGCCATTTTGAACTGGAAAGATCAGTTGATGGAATAGAAAATTTCACCAAAATAGCTGAGATCAAATCTGCTGGCTGGAGTAGCCAGGTTACACAATATCATTATACGGATAATCAGATTCCCTATATCACTGGCCGTAATTATTACCGCATCAAGCAAGTTGACCTTGATGGAAGCTTTGGGTATAGCAAGACTCTCTCAGTTTGGTTGGAAAAATTAGCCCAAGATGTTACATCCTGGCATGTTTACCCAAATCCTTGTACAAATAATTCGCTAAAGTTAAAACTGATTGACAGTGATAATTATAATGGAGAACCTGTTCACTTAGCGATAATTAGTAATCTTAACTTGTTTTATTATACCCTGGAAGGCAATATCGATTTTTTTGAAACTGAATTAAGTTCACTGATCCAAGACCTACCAAATGGGATGTTGATTATGAGAGTAAGTTGGGGGAATCAGTCGGAAAGTATTAAAATAATTAAAAAGTAGTGCACTATTAAAATTATATAAATCAATGTTAATCAGAATGGTCTTTTCAATATAAAGGGATATTTAAAGTGCTTTCAACTGCTTTTCACATAAATATTAAAAAATGAGATTTTCTGTTTAAAAGTTTAAATTAAAAACTCATCATTTTTCGTTGAAAG
Source organism: Echinicola sp. 20G (assembly GCF_015533855.1). Lineage (GTDB taxonomy): Bacteria > Bacteroidota > Bacteroidia > Cytophagales > Cyclobacteriaceae > Echinicola. The sequence continues at coordinate 4,226,645 of NZ_AP024154.1, forward strand.
GAAACCCCACTCATCTATCCATCCACTCCCTAAAAGCCCTTGACCTCTTTTGACTGATAATGAACCCTGAGCTTGATTCGGCTATTATCTCCAATTTTATCTTTCTGTTTTCAATAAGGGCAAATTGTCTGCAAGCGGAATAATTGACGATAACCTGCCTATTGGCCCTGAAAAACTGCTGTGGATCAAGTTGGTATTGAATATCATCCAATGTTTGTCCCATCAGATAGGTTTGATTGTCAAAGGTGATTAAGTAAACCTGCTTTTCCTTGAGGAGTAAATGACTGATTTTAATAATCGGTATTGGAATAAAATACATTCCTTTGTTGACAAGAAGACTTTGTTTGTAATGGCCCTTGATGTCCTTGATCAGGTTTTCCTCCAATAAGAGGTTATAACACAAATAATAGAGGTTTATGAGTATAAGATACATTCCCATATAGCCCATGTCTATTTTGATATTGAATCGTTCAAGCAAAAGGTAGATCTGGGAGACAAAAGCAAATGGAACCGCAATGGCAAGGAAAAGCTGAAGTGATATCCTGGTAAATGGCCTTTTCCTGAGCTGACATTTTTTGTCCAGGTATCTTTGGAGATGATATATCCATTCGGCCGATGTCCACAACAAGATAAAATAAATGATGAAATGAATGGATAGTATTTGTAAGTTACCTTTTTCGACACTGGGGAAGCCTATCGCTTTTAAACTCAATATTGCCCCAACAACAAAGGCCAGGGCCAATCTAAACTGAATATCATTATAATGGTAAACACGATTTTTCATAAGCTATGAACTCATTTTTGATCACTGAGAAAAGGGAAAGAATGGTGATGTTCAAAGGTTAGGTATATTATTTTGGCTTTGAAAAAGAATACTTAAACCCTAAAAATGAACACCTCAGTGTTTTTTAGATGGATTAACGCTGTTTTATGATTTTTGTTTACAAATATTGATCGTTCATTTCGTTTAAATTATAATTTGTTTTTTTATGGAAACCAAAGCAAACCAACTTTATCAGGTATTAAATGAAAACCTACAATCCCTTAAGTCAAATGGCTGCCACCCGTTAGTCCTGGCAGAAAAATCCATCGCCCTGTGTATAAAGTCAATGGAAGAGCTAAGGGAATTCCTGACCTGTTATATATTCAAAAATGAACAAGAGGAAATTCTCTTCTTCAAAAAATGGAAGCCCAAACTGCATGCAGAGTTAATGTTTCAGCGCGAATCCTACTTTCTTCAAAAAAAGATTTTGGTAGAGTCAGTAGACAAGGTTTTGGAATGTAAACAACAGATAGGCAGGATCAACCACCACTTCTAAAGACACCAGTTTTTATATACCTACTTCCAACTTGGAAAAGAATCCATGGACAAGTGGCTATTTAGAAGGAATATGGAAGCCATTCCATTGGTAAATGATAAGCCCATAGGGTATTTTGATCCCGATTTCTCGACTGTAGGTAGTTATAGGTTTGCCAAGTTTAAGGCATTCGAAAGGTTAAAGAAACTACTGGAGCGGGAGCTGTTACAGGAGCAGCATCCCAATAAATTATTGGATAGGCCCATCATGAAATGGACAGGGCAGAAGGTACAGTTGGTAGAATTGATCTATGCCCTCAAGGTGGCTGGAGTCTTTAATAATGGTCAGGCGGAGTTGAAGGAAATGGCATCCAATTTTGAAAAGCTGTTTGGCATAGAAGTAGGGGACATCTACCGAATATTCCAGGAGATCAGACTGCGTAAAAAAGGAAGAACCACCTTTTTGGATGGACTGAAGAACAAATTAGAGGGATATATGGAAGAAGCAGAGGGTATGGGCTAATAATGGATAATATCTTTCATTGTTAAATGGTAACTGCTTACCTTATTGCTTTGAATAATTTGTCCAATTCTATGGAATTGTAGGATTTTTGGATAACGTAATGAAAAAATCATTTTCGTTAATTCATTGGTTAGTGTGGGAGGCCAATTTATCCTTCCAATCTTTTATATCATACATAAATTCAATATTTTAGGTGGAATTTTAATAAACCTACTTAACCGATGAAATCCCTGATAAACTTCTTTTTAATTTTGTTCCTTTTGGTTATTGTCGGCTGTAAAGACGAATTTGAGCCACCAGATATGACCGTGGATCACTATGTCGAGCTTTTAATTGCTGGGAAGTATAATGATTCTGCATTGCCAGCTTTTGACTCAAAGGATATCCCTGAACTGTTAAACTTCCGAAACGAAAGTCAAATCATTAATAATTATCCAATCAGCCCACTTTCATCATCCTTGGCGCAGGAATGTACATTGGGGATGTATGTATTGTGGACAATCGAATCCATTCGGGCCAAATCTATAGGTGATGAATATTTAATGGGAGCTTTTCCTTCCCAACTGCCAATGGTCATGAAAAAGGAAGACTTCGAATACATCGAACAAAACCAACAAGTCCAAAAAGAGGTGGCCGACTCGTACTTCAATTGGTGGGAATCGAATAAGGACAATGACTTTTCACAGTTTCATAAAGTCGATCCTCTCTTAGATACAGATTACCGTTGGTTTTGATATCAGCTAAAAACCTATCCATCATTTTATGTTAAGAAGGTTTTGGTCAGGTTTTATTAAGTAAAATAATTTCCACCCCAGTAAAGCATTACTGGTGAATTTTTTAATCCATCCTTTTTGAGATTTGAAGCATCATCAAATCAAAAAGGATATGCCGGAATGGATTTCATTAAGCCCTGGATTCTGGTGGGGAACAGCAGGCTTTTTCCTGGTCTATTATTCAGTGGTTCTTTCCTTGCTCTTCGGGCCTGTCTATTTGGCCAAATGGAAAAGGACCAAACTTCAGGTTGGCTCCCCGGATTTGCCAACCGAAGAACTCTGTAAGGTATTTCAGGAATATGGGGAGCTCTACCGTAGGGCTGGAACACCCAAATTCAGTAATGGGCGGTTGATCGTCCCCTCCCATGTCCAATTGGATTTGCTGACCAAGCATCCTTTCTGCCAGGTGGTGGAAAGGGAATTATCAACACCTAAACCTTCCTAATATGTTCAACAACCAGTTCAAAAAGGTACTGCTGTGTGCCCTTTTGGCCGGATTGTCCCTATCGGTGATGGGACAGGACGGCAATGCGGGAATCATGGAGGCTACCACCAAGGTACGCAGCTACTTCCAGTCAGGGGTCAACCTGATGTATGCCATAGGCGCCATAGTCGGGCTGATCGGAGCAGTGAAAGTATTCAACAAATGGAATTCCGGGGAGCCGGATACGGGAAAGGTGGCAGCGGCCTGGTTTGGAAGCTGTGTCTTTCTTGTGATCGTGGCCACGGTACTCACCAGCTTCTTTGGTTGATATGGCCAATAAACCCTATACGATCAATAAAGGGGTGAACAGGCCCATCTCTTTTAAGGGACTTCAGGCACAATATATCCTGTACCTAGGGATAGGCTTGGTCGTACTGCTGCTGCTGTTTGCCATCAGCTATGTCATGGGCATTTCCTTTTGGATATCGGGAGTTGCCAGTGGTTTTCTGGGCTTCCTATTCTTTGAAACGGTATACAAGCTGAACAGAAGGTATGGCATGCATGGGCTTAAAAAGCACATGGCCCAGCGAAAGGTGCCCTATGGGCTAAAAGTAAGGGACAGGGGATTTGTAAGAAACTTAAAGCAAAAGGAACATGGACAGGATCAGGGATCATGAACTGGAAGGGCGCTTTCCCATCCGAAAACTGGAAAAGGATTTTCTGATATCCTGCTCGGGAGATATAACCGCAGGATTTCTGGTGCTGCTTCCTGAAATCTTTACCCTGGACAGCAAGGATTATGACGGCCTGTTGTCCACATGGACCAAGGCCATCAGGTTACTGCCCGAGGGATGCGTCCTGCACAAACAGGATTGTTTTTCCAGGCAAAGTCATGATGGCCTGACCGGAAAGGAAGCAAGTAGGTTCCTGGATAGAAGCAGTGGGCTGTTCTTCCATGAAAGGCCTTACCTGGCCCACCATTGTTTTCTATATATCACTATGGCCAAAAAGGGCAGCCGACCAGTCAATGTTGCCGGCTCCAACCTTATCTCCCCCAATTTTCTTTCCAAGGACCTGTTGGAAGGAAAACGGTTGGAAGGTTTTGAAAATACCCTGGGGCAGTTTTGCCAGCTTTTGGCCGATGGGGGAATGGAAGTGCAGCGATTACTGGCAGCGGACTTTGTGGGAAACCCAACAAAAGCAGGGCTGCTGGAACGTTACCTGTTCCTAAATCCTGCCGGCGAAAGGCCTGTGGTCAGGGATATCGGTTTTAGGCCGAATTTTAGGATCGGATCAAATGAAGTGGTTTTGTTTACCCTTTGCGAACTGGACAGGCTTCCCAATACCGTTTCCGGCCATACAGGCTTTGAGCCCTATAGCGGTGACCGTTTTCCATTTGTGATCGGACAGGCAGCCCATCTTGGTCAGCTATTGCCCCTGGACCATATCTATAACCAGTTTGTGGTCATGGAAAACAAACAGGAGGTTTTTAAAAAACTGGAAAGCAAGGCACTCAGGATGCAGAGCCTTTCGGCATACAGCAGGGAAAACCAACATTCCTTTCAGGCCATACAGGATTACCTGAACGAAAGCATCAGGGAGGGGAGCCTGCCTGTCAGGGCGTCCTTCAATCTGATGACCTGGACGGACAGACCAGGACAACTTAGGGAAATCCGAAATAAGGTCGGCGCCGCATTTTCAAAAATAAATGCAGTGGCCAAGGAAGAAAGCCTCAGTGCCCCCCAAATATTCTGGGCGGGCATACCGGGTAATGCAGGGGCATTGCCCTCCAATGAGACCTTCCTGACCTTTGGCAGACAGGCAGCCTGCCTGTTCAACATGGAGACCGGCTATGTTTCCAGTCCATCAGCCTTTGGTATGCGGATGGGGGACAGGCAGACCGGAAAACCGGTCAATGTGGACCTATCGGATGAGCCCATGAAAAGGGGCTGGACCACCAACCGGAACAAGTTTATCCTTGGTCCCTCAGGAAGTGGCAAGAGCTTTTTTACCAACCATATGGTCAGAAGCTACCATGCCCAAGGGGCTCATATTGTCCTGATCGATGTAGGACATTCCTATAAGGGGCTGTGTGACCTGGTGGGTGGCTATTATTTTACCTATGAGGAGGACAGTCCCATTTGCTTCAATCCATTTTATTTGGGAGGAAGGCCCCTGGACACCGAGAAAAAGGAAAGCATCAAGACCCTGCTTTTGGCACTATGGAAAAAGGATGATGAAACCTTTACACGCAGTGAGTATGTGGCCATTTCCAATGCCCTGGGTTCCTATTACAATAGTCTCAGCAAGGATGGTTTTCCATGCTTCGACAGCTTCTATACCTTCTGCTCCACGGAATTCAGGGAGACTTTAGTGGGACAGGGGGTAAAGGAAAAGGATTTTGATATCGACAACTTCCTGTACGTGCTGAAACCTTATTTCAAGGGAGGTGAATTCGATTACCTGCTCAATGCCCGCGAGAACCTTGACCTGTTGGAAGAGCGGTTCATCGTGTTTGAGCTCGACAATATCAAGGACCATCCCATCCTGTTTCCAGTGGTGACACTGATCATCATGGAGATCTTTATTTCCAAGATGCGCAAGCTAAAAGGGGTGCGCAAGATGATCCTGATAGAAGAGGCCTGGAAGGCCATTGCCAAAGAGGGTATGGCCGAGTACATCAAATACCTTTTCAAGACGGTCCGGAAGTTCTTCGGGGAGGCAGTGGTGGTTACCCAAGAGGTAGAGGATATCATTTCCAGTCCCATCATCAAACAGGCCATCATCAATAATTCGGACTGCAAGATCCTGTTGGACCAGTCCAAATACCGCAACAAGTTTGACGGGATCAGGGAACTGCTGGGCCTGACCGACAAGGAAACCATGCAGATCATGTCCATCAACAAGGCCAACGAACCGGGCAGAAAGTACAAGGAGGTATTTATCAGCCTTGGTCCGGTAAGCAAGGTCTACAGGACGGAGGTGTCCCCTGAGGAATACCTGACCTATACCACTGAACAGACCGAGAAAATAAAGGTCAACCAGATGGCAAAGGCCATGGGCGGAAACCTTGGGAAAGCTATTTCCGCATTGGCCGAACAGATGAAGGGAGAAAAAATATGAAGAACGTAAAAGTACTGAAAACTATACTACTGGCCGGGCTGCTGACTTTTGGGGCTCCCCAAATGCCCCGCACAGAGGCGGCAGTTCCGGCCTATATATTGGAGATCATCAGGCAAGGGGTGAAAAAGGCCATTGTGGCCATAGACCTGAAAATCCAGCGCATGCAGAACAATACCATTTGGCTGCAGAATGCCCAAAAGGTATTGGAGAACGCCCTCAACAAACTCAAACTGTCAGAGATAGCTGAATGGGGAGAAAGGCAAAAGGAACTCTATGGAGATTATTATGAAGGGTTATGGAAGGTAAAGAGTGTCCTTTCCCAATACCAGAAAGTCAGGGATATTGCCCGGATGCAGGGCCGGTTAGTTTCCGAATACCAACAGGCATGGCAGATCATTGTGGGAAGCGGTAATTTTTCGGCCAAAGAGCTCAGGTGGATGGAAAAGGTTTACCTGGGTATTATGGACAGGTCGATAGAAAACCTGGAACAGCTGACCGAAGCCATCCAAGCCTTTAACCTAAAAATGAATGACGGTGAACGGCTGGCACTTATTGATAGGGTAGAGAAAAGGGTACGGTTCAACCTTACCGATTTGATGCGGTTTAATGAACGGAACCTGTTGATCAATAGGCAGCGGTCCTATGCCAAGGGAGAAATTAAAACCTTAAATGATATCCACCATGAAAAGGATTAGCCTGTTGTTCCTATTGCTGATGGCCATGCTGGATGTCAATGGGCAGACCTTTAAGGAATGGTTCAGCCAAAAGAAGACGGCAAAGGAATATTTGGCCAAACAGGTGGTCGGCCTCCAGCTGTATATCGGCTATGCCAAAGAAGGGTATGAGACCTTGCGATGGGGATGGAATACGGTCCATCAATTCAGGGATGGTGAGTTCCGCTTGCATGGTGATTTCTTCAGGGGACTGGCCAGAATTAGCCCCGAAGTGGCCAAGTATGAAAGGATCCCCCAAATCATCGACCTTCAGCTTCGCTTGGTAAGAAGTATCGCGACCTCCCGGAAACTGTTCACTGCCCACGCACATATCAAGGCTACGGAAAAAGTGTATTTGAAAAAGGTCTTTGAACAGTCATTATCCATCGCAGCTGGGCTTCTGGAGGAAATGATCGATGTGGCCCTTCAATCCGGGCTGGATTTGACCGAGGCCGAAAGGCTGGGAAAAATAGATAAAGTCTATCTGGAGCTCAAAAAGCTGGAGGGGTTTTTAATGGCCTTTAACAGGGAGAATTACCAACTGCTCAGGTCGAGGGCCTGGTGGGCCAGAGACACCAAAACCATCCAAAAACTTTACCAATTGAACACACCATGAAAAAACGATACATACTATTAATGTTGATAGGGTTGCTGGCCATTGGGCCGGGAATGACCAGGGCACAGGTGGGAGAGTCTGCCCAACTGCTGCTCAATGTGGAAAAACTCAGCCAGTTCAAACAGATACTGGATGATATGTACAAGGGATACCAGACCCTGAGCAAAGGATACAATATGGTCAGGGACGTTGCATCGGGGAATTTCTCCCTCCATAAGGCTTTTATCGATGGACTGTCAATGGTAAGCCCGGTGGTCAAAAGGTACCATAAGGTAGGCCATATCATCAACTACCAAAAGTTGATCCTGAAGGAATACCAAAGGGCCTATGGCCAATTCATCAATAGGGGGAGGTTTAACAGGGAAGAGCTGGAATATTTGGCTTTGGTATACAGGAACTTATTGGACATGAGTGCAAGGAACATGGAGGAACTGCTTTTGGTGGTCACCGGAGGAAAGCTTCAGATGGAGGATGAAGAAAGGATTGCAGCCATCGACAGGATTTTTGATGAGATCAAGGACCGGTATGTGTTTGTGCGGGTATTCAACAAGGAAGCTGCCGTGCTGAACTTTCAAAGGGAAAGGGCTCATGGGGAAATAAAAACCATTAAAAGTCTCCAGCCATGAGGTATTTGCTTTTGATATTAGGCATGTTCATTTCCTATTCCTCATCCGCCCAAGGGGTCAGTGGAAAGATTGGAGGCCTCCATGAGGTGCTGGACAGCCTATATGTGGAAATGGTGCCCTTGGCATCGGACCTGATCGGAGTAGGGAGGGGTATAGCCGGATTTGCGGCCATTTTCTATATCGCCACCAGGGTATGGGGGCATATTGCAAGGGCCGAGTCCATTGACTTTTATCCTTTGTTGCGGCCCTTTGCCCTGGGCATGGCCATCTTGATGTTCCCCTTTGTGATGGCTGTAATGAACGAGGTACTGAGCCCACTGGCCGGGCATACCGGTAAGATGGTGAAGGGGTCGAATGCAGCCATTGAAAGATTGTTGGCAGAAAAACAAAGGGCCATTGAATCCACCGAATATTGGGAAATGTATGTGGGTGAAAGCGGTAGTGGCGACCGGGAAGGCTGGTATGAATATAGCCATCCGGAGGGAACGGAAGAAGGCTTTTGGGAAGGGCTGGGCAATGATATACAGTTTGCCATGGAAAAGGCTTCCTTTAACTTCTCCAATACCATCAAAAAGTGGATGAGCGAAGTATTGGAGGTGCTCTACCAGGCAGCGGCACTCTGCATCAATACCATCAGGGTGTTTTACCTGATCATACTTTCCATTCTTGGCCCCATTGTATTCGGGCTTTCGGTATTCGACGGTTTCCAGCATAGCCTGAAATCATGGCTGGCAAGGTACATCAATGTGTACATGTGGCTCCCCGTGGCCAATATCTTTGGGGCCATTATCGGCAGGATCCAGGAGGAAATGATCAAAATAGATATTAAACAGGTGGAGAATACGGGAAAAACCTTTTTCTCATCCACTGATACGGCCTACCTGATCTTTTTGGTCATTGCCATCATCGGTTATTTCACAGTCCCTTCAGTGGCCAATTATATCGTCTATGCCGCCGGAAGGGATACGCTATTGCACAAAACCAGCAGTATGGTAACCAAAGGGCCGATTTCTACTGCCAAATCCATTATCTGATATGTTCGAATACCTTACCAATATCGAAAATGCCTTCCAACATGTGAAGCGCTTTAGCCTTGCCCTATCATTGGGTGCCATTGTCCTGGCACTGGGAAGTGTTTGGCTCTCTTACAGGTTCCAGCAAAGGGCTGCCGAAAAGGTGTACATCCTTATGGATGGAAAGGTACTGGAAGCCATTGCCTCTGACCGTAAGTCCAACCTGAATGTGGAAGCCAGGGAACATGTACTGCGTTTCCACCGCCATTTCTTTTCCCTTTCACCGGATGAGCAGCTGATCAACGAACAATTGGGCAAGGCCTTTTACCTGGGGGACGGTTCTGTGCAGGAAGCCTATCAGGTACTAAAAGAGCAAGGCTACTATAACCGTCTGGTGACGGGGAGCATACGCCAGGAACTGGTCATGGACAGCATCGCCCTTGAAATGTCCCAGCGACCTTACCGATTTTGGTTTTATGGCAGGCAGGAGATTACACGGCCCACCTCAAGGTTGACAAGAATACTGATCACCAGGGGTGCTTTACGGGAGGTGGAAAGATCCAGGAACAACCCACATGGGTTCCTGATAGAAGGCTGGGAGACCATAGAGAACAGGGACATTAAAATAGAAAAGCGATGATAGGAATTATTAATGTCAAAATGGGCCAGTGGTTTTCTGACTGGGAAGGTCAGCTAAGCCCCAAAATGCGCCAGCTGTTTTGGGTTTTGATATTGGGGATCTGGTCCGCTATCCTGTTGTGGCAGGTAAGGACCCACTGCGAAGCCGGTGCCCTGAGTATTGAAATGCCTGCTGCTCCCGAAGAAATATACCCCTATGCAGATTCATTATACAACGAATTAAAAAACAACAAACATGAAAAAATTCAACACTAGACAGCGGACGGTTCTATTATTACTGCCACTCTTTGTTTTACCCGTGATTCTGGCCTTTTCATGGGCCGGCCAGGAACGGAAGGATCGGGGAAGGACTTCCAAATCCCAATTGAATACCCATTTGCCACAGGCAAAGCTTGAGGAAAAGTCCTTGAACAAAATGGAGCTTTATCAAATGGAAAGAAAGGCCATCCAAAAGCAAAGGGAACTGCAGCGGATGGATCCCTATATAGATGATATGGAAGAGGAAAAGGAGCCGGTTCCAAAAATTCCACTGGGGATGGAAAGCAAAGGACTTGGACTGGAAGAAAGTGAAATGGAGTTGATGGAAAAGCTGGAAGCATTACAGGGGCAGCTGAATCCTGCCGGAAACATGGAAACCAAAAGGACTGTGGCTTCCAAAAAAGTGGTTTCGGAATCATTTCCCACCGGCCTGTCCCAAGATGTGAGGGAACTCGAAGCCCTGATGGACAGGATGCAACCCAGTGGGCCTGATCCTGAAATGGAACAACTCGAGGCGATGCTGGACAAAATAATGGATATCCAACATCCCGAGAGGGTCAAGGAACGCTTTGGGCAGAAACTTGCTGATGTTCCCCGTTTTGAGGTGAAAACCAAAACAGCGGAAAACAAGGAAGCAAAGCAAAAGACCGTGACAAGGGATCCGAATACTGAGCGGAATGGTTTTTACGGTCTGGAAGAAAGCCCATCCATGGAGCAACCTATCCAGGCAGCCATCTTGGCAGAACTGGCCGAAAGTGCCACCCTGCAGGGATCCGGTAGGGTGAAGATCAAACTTTTGGAGACTGTCCAAGTCAACGGAACGGAGTTTACTCAAGGAAGTATTTTTTATGGGAATGCATCACAGCATGGGAACAGGGTGAAACTGGAAATATCATCCATGCGAAAGGACAAACATATTCTCCCCGTTGAATTGCAGGCCTATGATCTTGACGGTATGCCAGGGATTCCTGTCAGCGGAAGCCTAAAACAGGAGATCCAATCCGGGGCAGGAGATGCCCTGGTCTCGGGTATGCCCGACCTCAACTCAGGGATGGGACTGGAAACACAAATGGCCTCGGCCGGCGTGGCCGCAGCCAAGGGACTGTTTCGAAAAAAGCACAAAGCCGTCAAAATAACCCTCAAATCAGGGCACCCCATTTTACTTGTCAACCAAACTATCATATAAGATGATGAATAAAGCAATGCTATTGATCTGTACCTTACTATGGTTGGGAGGAGCCTATGCCCAAGGCCAGAATGTCCAAGCTATTTCCAAAGAGGCCTTGGTTTCTACCTGTCCGGTAAAGGTAGGCTGGGACCATACCACCGCATTGGTATTCCCAGCAAAGGTACTGAGTGTGGATAGGGGACATGCCCAAATCATGGCCAAGGTAGAGCGAAAAGCACCCAATCTATTATACCTGAAGGCGGGGAAGCGAAATTTTATCACTACCAACCTACATGTGGTGACTGCCGATGCCAAGCTCTATCAGCTAATTGTAAGCTACGGTGAATCCTTGGCGGGAAGTACCATCAATATTTCGGACCGAATAAGCATGGCCCCAAAACCTTTGCTTTTAAGTGGCCAATTGGTGGACGAAGAAAGGCTGAATGAATTGGCAGGGCAGGTATTGGAACAAGAGGGCTTCTTTTCCAAGAGCAGCAGAAAATACTGGTTACAAATAAAGCTGGAAGGTATATTCCAAAGTGATGGCATGCTGTTTTTTAGGCTTCGCCTAAAGAATAAATCCCCACTGGCATTTTCAGCAGATGAGCTTTGCTTTTCCATCAAGGACAGGAAACAGGGCAAGCATACCTCTGTCAGGGAGCAATACCTAAAACCGGCATTGCAGGTATGGGAAAATGGCAAGGAGCTTCCCGGCCATGGAGTGAATACACTGGTATTGGGTTTTCCCCAATTTACCATATCGGACAGGAAGCTTTTTGAGATAGGAGTAATGGAGGATAATGGAGACCGGGAGATTTCCCTTGAGGTCAAGGGAAAGAACATGCTTAAAGCGAGGGAATTAAATGATGTTGAACATATAAACGATTGAATCATGGATCAGGAAAATTTGGAATACCTAAAGGAAAAGCTGAAGTACACGGGCTTTGACAAGGATTTAAACGAGGCACTTGAAAAACAGATCAAGGCCAAAAATGAGGCTTTTGAATTGCCTCATACCATGGAAATTGATGGGAAAAAAATGGACTTTAACCTTCATTTTAGAAAGTCCAACACCTCTGAAAGGTATTTTCTCAATAAGTTTGATGGAACCCTGCACAATGTCAATCCTGATATTGCCCCAAAGGAGCATACCTTTTACAATAACCAATCGGTTACGGCCAAAGAAGCATTTAACCTTATGGAGGGCAGGGCCGTGAAAAAGGGAATGCTCAATGCCAACAATGAACCTTACCAGGCATGGATGCAATTGGATTTTAAGGAAAAGGACAAGAACAACAATTTTAAGATTGAGTCATTTCATGAAAATTATGGATATGACAGCAGGGAAGCCCTATCCAAGCTACCGATCAAAGAATTACAGGACTCCACCAAATCTGAATGGTTGGTGAAAGCCTTCGAAAAGGGGAATGTCTACCCTGTGACCATGGAAAAAGGAGGGAAGGAGGAACTCATGTACGTGTCTGCCAACCCCCAGTTCAAATCGGTCAATGTGTATGATGCAGAAATGAAAATGGTGAAGAGCAAGGATTTGATGGTGTCCAAGGATCAGGGAAAGGAGGTGAAGGAAGGGCAACAGGCAAAAAAGAACCAGGCCCCCGAAATGAAGAACGTTCCTAAGGAACCCAAGAAAGGAAAAGGGGCGAGGGTTTGATATTCTGGATTAATGGGGCTGATATATCAGCCCCATTTTTGATCTTGTTTTAGTTTTTTCGACTAGCGTTAAATAAAGCTAATTTAGATCATGGATGGTAGGATGTCAATTTAGTCTTGGCTAAACAACCTTACTTCTTCATCGTATAATAAAAAAAATCATTATTTTTGATTTATGCGGATGGAAGTACAAATAGCTGGGCACATTGAAGAATTCAAATCCATATGTAAAGAACATAAGGTTGAACATCTTTATGCTTTTGGCTCATCGGTTTCTGACAGGTTCGATGAGAGAACAAGTGATATTGATTTATTGGTGGAATTAAGCACTTCCGACCCCTTGGAAAAAGGTGAACTTCTTCTTTCCCTATGGGATACACTGGAAGGATTTTTTGATCGAAAAGTGGATCTGCTTACCGAGCAATCCATAAAAAACCCAATCTTGAGAAAATCAATAGAACAATCCAAGCAGTTAATTTATGACCGAACAGGCGAAAAAGTATTTGTCTGATATATCCTTGGCAATTGATAAGATCGATCAATTCATGGTGGGGATAGATAGTTTTTATGATTATGAAGCTGATCTGAAAACCCAAAGTGCCATTGAACGGCAACTATCAATTATTGGAGAAGCAATTAACCATCTTAGAAAAACAGGAGTCCGATTGGAACATGACCATCAAATGGTTGGTTTTAGAAATAGATTGGTCCATGCATATGATAGTATTGATAATACTATTATTTGGGCAATCATTAAACGGCATATCCCCAAATTAAAGGATGATCTTAGCAAGCTTTTATAGGGTTTTGATGGTTAGCATTGATTGCCAACCTAGTAGTTGTATTTAGATATTCTTTAGTTATTCCTTTCAATCAAGTTGATCATCTTATTTCGTACAATTTAAATTGTTTGATTATTTATTCATTAATCATGTTACAATTTAGCTTTTTGGGCTGCTGAAGCGGCCATGAGCTTACGGCATAAACACTTTTCTGCCCACCAGGCCCTCCTTTATTCCGTTGCCACTTGGCGTTGATTGCCCTCAAGCTAGGGTGGTACCATAATTAATTTCTAACCATTAAAACGAAATGTTATGGATTCCCACAAAAACTTTGCTTTCCATGCCGTTGCTAAAATGATGCTTAACTACATATATGACTCCAGTTTAGAAACTTTGTATTGCCTTTGATGTTTGAGGAGGTTTTTTAAATAAAAAGACATTTAAATTTTAATTGGTTATTTCCATTGATCATACATTATCTTTAGTTAAGCTTGGTTTAAAATCATTTTGTATATCTATGTCTGTTTTTTTGTAAATAGAAATAAAGGTAGGTCGAATTAAATTGAAATATGTTAGGCATCTTAATTATTAAACCTAATTTAGATAAGCAATGGGAAGAAGTGTTTGAAATATTGACAAACCAATTAATACCCAACTGAGAAACCTTTACATAATTCACTCCTCTAACCCCAAAGGATTTTCTTAAACTATGAAAAGAAGACCCAGTACAATAACCGATATAGCTAAAGCATTGAATGTTTCCGCCTCTACAGTTTCAAGGGCATTGCATGACAGCCCTTCTATAAGCAGAGAAACTAAAGATGCTGTAATGGAACTGGCCAAAGAAATGAATTACCAACCAAATATGCTTGCGGTAAGTTTATTGAATAAAAAGACCAAGACCATAGGCGTAATTGTTCCTGAAATTACCAGTTATTTTTTTGCCACCGTGGTAAGTGGGGTACAGGATATGGTAGAGGAAGCCGGTTTTAAATTGATAATCTGCCAATCCAACGAATCCTATGAGGAAGAAAAAAAATTGATTGAAACGTTGTCTTTAGGGAGGGTGGATGGGTTTTTAATTTCACCTTCATCCAAAACTACAGATTTCACCCATTTGGATAAATTAAGATCTTCTGGCACCCCAATTGTTGTATTTGATAGGGATTGTACTGACTTTGAAGCAGACAAGGTTCTGGTGGACGATTATGATGGGGCTTTTCAGGCAGTGGAATATTTGATCAAGACGAAATGCAGGAGAATAGCTCATATTTCCGGGCCACAAAATTTAACTACATGTCAACATAGGAAAAAAGGCTACTTGGATGCTTTGTGCAAGTATGGTATGGACGTTGAAAGTCATCTTATGGTAGAAGTGGATGGATTTACATCAGAAGATGGTGAATATCCTACCAAAAGACTGCTTGACCTGAAAAACATTCCGGATGCGATTTTTGCCATTAATGATGCCGTTGCCATAGGTGCTATGGCCATTATACGTGAAAGGGGCTTGAGAATTCCTGAAGATGTTTCGGTAGTGGGGTTTGATGATGAACCATACAGTAAATATTTCTATCCTTCGTTAACTTCTGTTTGGCAGCCTGTATATGATTTGGGAATGCTTTCTGCCAAAATATTGATGAACCATATTTCCAATGACCAAGATGATTATGAATACAGATATGAATTGTTAAAGCCCGAATTGATGATCCGCAATTCGTCCAGGCCAATACTAAAATCACAATAGAATAAAATTGTAGGTTATTGATCCCAGTATCCAAACTCGGACTTGCGCTTGTATAAGGTTGTTAGTCGATTTAAAATTAATCCTTTAAAATCGTTCCAAGATTTTTTCATTTGATAATCCATCCAATTATTGGGCTAGATACTTTGTATATCGTTAATGGTTTTAATAAATAGAAACAAAGATTTAAAAATTTGAATGATTTTAATATAAAATATGAAATATCAGCTTGTTACAGGTGATATATATGTGTTTTGTTATTTTTGTTTTTTATAAAATAAAATTTTGTTTACGCAAACCTTTGCGTAAGGATATTGAAAGGAAATCTTTTTTTTTAACCTAAATAATTGGAGTATTGGGAAAACGATAACCCGATAACCATGAAATCAACCCCAATGAAATTGTTTAATGACTGCTATGGAAAATATGGCATTGCAGCTATTAATGTTTTTACCATGGAACAGGTTTTGGGTGTTTTCAAGGCAGCATCTATTGGTAAATCTCCTGTCATATTGCAGACTACTCCTGTGGCCAGGGATTATTCAAATCCTCTTTTGATGAAAGGCATGATTTCCGCAGCCGAAAAGGTCTTTCCCGATGTCGTTTTTGCCGTTCATCTGGATCATGGAAACGAAACACATATAAATGCAGCATTGAAGGAAGAAATGTACAATTCTGTTATGATAGACGCCTCACATGAAGATTTTGACCAGAATGTTAGCAGAACAAAAAAAATAGTAGAATCCGCGCACTCACAAGATGTTTTTGTAGAAGCTGAATTGGGGATTTTGAGTGGTGTTGAGGATAATCTGGTCGTGGAACAGCATCATGCAAAGTACACAGACCCAGAAGCAGCTGAAAAATTTGTATGTGAAACGAACTGTGACAGTTTGGCTATTGCGGTAGGAACAAGTCATGGGGCATACAAGTTCTCTGGGGACCAAGGCATAAACTTTTCAATTTTGGAGCAAATCCAGAAGAGGTTGCCTGGGTTTCCTTTGGTACTACATGGGGGATCGTCAGTCAGTCAAGTGGAAATTCAACGAATCAATAATGCAGGTGGAAACCTGAAGGAAAATGCCAGGGGCGTTTCCTCAGATGAACTAAAAAAATCCATTTCACTTGGTGTTTGTAAAGTAAATATAGCTACAGACTTAAGGGTATTGTGGACCAGGGTTCACAGGGAATTCTTTGTGGAAAATCCTGAGCAGTTTGACCCTATCTTACCAGGAAAGCTTTATCAAGATGAGTTAATCAAGTTTTGTTTGCAAAAGTTTGAATTATTAGGGTCGTTAGGAAAAGCCCGTTCTATTAATTCCTATCAAAGTAAGGAAAACTGAAACAATACGAATAAATCCAATAACCTATGATAAAAGATCACAAATATAACCTGTTGGCAAAGGCCCAAAAAGTGGAAGAAGGGGTATATCAACAAGTTCTTAAGGAAGAAGGAAACTGGCAATTTTTGAATTTTGAAGCCAGACTAATGAAGCGGGGAACAGTGTTCTCAGGCAATACAGGAAATAATGAGTATGCATTTATCTTATTGTCGGGAAATTATACCATGAAAACGAGTCGTGGGACTTGGCAGGTTACCAATGGTAGGGCCAGTGTTTTTTCAGGCATAGCGTATAGTCTGTATCTACCAAGAAGGACGGATTTTACACTGACTGCAGACAGCGATTTGCTTGACATAGCCTATGGTTGGTGCGAGACTGATCAAGATTTTGATCCTGTTTTTAAGACGCCTGAGGAATCAACTATTGAAATCCGTGGTGGTGATAATGCGACAAGACAGATCAATGACCTGTTGGGTCCCGGCTTTCCTTGTCATAGATTGGTAGCAGTGGAAGTATATACTCCTTCTGGTAATTGGAGTTCTTTTCCGGCCCATAAACATGATGAGCGCAAAGTGGATGAAAATGGTAATTTGTTAGAGGCGAGGTTGGAAGAGACCTATTTCTATAAGATTGATCGGCCAGAGGGCTACGCTATCCAGCAGGTTTATACTGGAGATAGGTCTTTGGATGAAATAGCCGTAGCCAGGAACAATGATGTTGTACTAGTCCCAAAAGGCTACCATCCGGTTGTCGCGGGTCATGGCTATAATGTGTATTATTTAAATTTTTTGACGGGTAGTGACCAATCATTGGCCAATACCCCTGACCCAGACCATAATTGGATATTTGGGACTTGGAAAGGAGTGGATAGTAGGATTCCTATGGTAAACGCTAAAATGAATCCAAATGACTGAACCTCAAAAAAACATGGATATCATTACTATTGGAAGATCATCCATAGACCTTTATTCCCAGAATATAGGAGCGGAGTTTGTTGATATAAAAGGGTTTGATGCATTTGTGGGAGGGTCCCCTTTGAATATTGCCACTGGATGCGCAAGGCTTGGCTTGAATGCGGCATTGCTGACAGGGGTAGGAGAGGATAAAGTAGGGGATTTTATCCTTAATTTTTTAGAGAAAGAAGGTGTGGAAACCCGGTTTATTCCACGAATTTCCGGAGCTAGGTCAAGTGCAGTCGTATTGGGGATCCAACCTCCGGATAAATTTCCTTTGGTCTATTACAGGGATAATTGTGCAGATAGTAAGATAACCATTGATCATGTTATTCAATCCAAGGTTTATGAGGTCAGAATGATTGAGGTCTCCGCAACTGCAATGAACATAGAACCGAGTAGAAGTGCGGTGTTTTTTGCCCTAGAAGAAGCACATAAGGCAGATGTAACAACTTTACTGGATATTGATTTTAGGGCTGACCAATGGTCTGATATCAGGTCATTTGGGATTATGATAAGAGCAGCATTGCCAAAGGTTAAAATTGCTCTTGGCACAGAAGAAGAAATCCTGGCGGCAATGCTTAAGGATTCATCCCAAGTAAAAATCGAACACCAACAAATTTCTGCCCCAAAAATAAGCGGAAATATTGATGTAGCCATCAAAGGAATATTGGACTTGGGAGTGGAAATATTGATTGTCAAAAGAGGTGGTAAAGGAGTCACTATTTATGACAATGAAGGTCAGGTCACAGATGTTCCGGGTTTTCCGGTAGAGCCCTTGAATGTACTTGGAGCTGGCGATGCATTTGCATCAGGGTTTATCTATGGGTACTTACAAGGTTGGGATTTGTATAAATCCTGTCGAATGGGCAATGCAAGTGGGGCGCAAGTTGTGCTACAGCCTGGCTGTGCCAATTTTATGCCTTCACTCCAAGAATCCTTAAAGTTTATCGAAGAACATGGTGGTTTTTAAATTGACCCAATCCTATTAACTATAATAACCCAAAATATGAAAACCATAAGATTAACCGTTGCCCAAGCAATCATACGCTATTTGGACAAGCAATATGTTGAGAGGGATGGAGTGGAGCATAAATTCTTTCACGGATGCTTCGGCATCTTTGGTCATGGTAATGTCGGAGGTATTGGTCAGGCACTTCACCAATCACCAGAGTTTACCTATTATCAATCCAGGAATGAACAGGCCATGGTACATGCTGCTGCAGCATATGCAAAAATGAAAAATAGATTATCTACCCTTGTTTGTACCTCATCTATTGGGCCTGGAGCTACAAATATGTTAACAGCTGCTGCAGGAGCAACAATCAACAGGTTGCCGGTTTTGTTGTTACCAGGAGATATATTTTCCACTAGGAGGGTAGATCCTGTATTGCAACAGCTTGAAAGTGCTCAAAGTCAGGATATATCCGTAAATGATTGTTTTAAACCCGTATCCAGATATTGGGATCGGATCAATAGACCTGAACAACTGATATCTTCATTGCCTGCTGCCATGAGGGTCCTGACTTCTCCAGCTGATACAGGGGCTGTAACAATCTGTTTACCACAAGATGTGCAAACAGAAGCTTTTGAATTTCCAATAGGCCTTTTCAAAAAGAAAGTATGGTATGTACCCAGAGCAACTCCCGATAGGCAATTGGTACATAAGGCTGCTTCCTTAATTAAATCTTGCAAGAGACCTTTGCTGATCGCTGGTGGAGGAGTAAACTACAGTGAGGCCAATGAGGTATTGACCAATTTTATGGACAGGACAGGAATTCCGGTTATGGAAACATTTGCTGGTAAAGGTGCTATTTGCTATAACCACCCCGGAAACTTAGGGGCTGCTGGAGCCACCGGGACCGAAGGTGCCAATGCTTTCAGTAACAAGGCAGATTTGATTATTGGAGTGGGAACACGGTACAGTGATTTTACTACTGCCTCTAAAACAGCCTTTTCAGAAGATGTCCAATTCATCAATATCAATATTTCAGATTTTGATGCATTTAAACATGGAGCAATTGCTTTGACAGGCGATGCCAAAGTTACCATCCAAGCCTTGCAAAAGGCCTTGGGAGATTATGAAGTGGAACCTGAGTACCGCATTCAGGCCAAGCACTACAATGAAAGTTGGGATGAGCAAGTAAGTCTTGCTTATCAGCCTGAAAACAAAGGGTTGCCTAGCCAGTCCGAAGTAGTTGGTGCTGTAAATGATTTTTCCGCCAAAAAGGATGTGGTACTATGTGCTGCAGGAAGTTTACCTGGGGATTTACATAAACTTTGGAGAACAAGGGATCCTAAAGGATTCCATTTGGAATATGGTTATTCATGTATGGGATATGAAATCGCCGGTGGACTTGGAGCCAAGATGGCCTGTCCTGAAAGGGAGGTGTATGTAATGGTAGGGGATGGAAGTTACTTGATGATGTCTTCTGAAATCACTACTTCCATCCAAGAAGGATACAAGCTTACAATCATTCTGATCAATAATAATGGCTATGCCAGTATTGGAGGATTGTCCAAGTCCTTGGGATCTGAGGGCTTTGGTACATCTTACCGCTATAGAGACAAACAAAGTGGTCAGCTGGATGGCTCATTCCTTCCAGTGGATTTAGCAGAAAATGCATGTAGTCTAGGTGCTGAGGTGATCAAAACTACTGACATAGCTTCATTGTCCGAGGCACTGAAAAAAGCAAAAACTATTGATAAGACTACCGTGATTTATATTGAAACTGTAGCAGAAAGGAAATTGGCTGGTTATGGACATGCATGGTGGGAAGTCCCTATTGCAGAAGTGACTGAGAAACCCTTGGTCGATCAGGCAAGAGAAAAAGCCTTAAAACAAAAGACAAAGCAACATTACCATTTATAATTTTTCAACACCCAATAACCTATTCACATGCTAATAACCATATTGTCCTTTATCGGATTTACATTATTTGTGGCTTTCTATGCTTACCGAAAAACCAGAAAGGAAAATTTAGATACTGAGGATGGATATTTTCTAGGCGGAAGAAGCCTCACTGGAGTGGTCATTGCCGGCTCCATGATCATGACCAATATTTCGACAGAGCACTTGGTAGGAATGAATGGTTCATCCTACAAAAATGGCTTTATTATAGTCGCATGGGAAGTGACCTCTGCACTGGCCTTAATTGTTGCTGCTGTGTATTTTGTTCCCAAATACCTAAAAATGGGCCTGACTACGATACCGCAATACCTGGAGAATCGTTTTGATGCTGGCACTAGGTCATTGGTAGCCCTTTTCTTATTGGTATCATTTGCTGTCACCCTACTTCCCATAGTACTCTATACTGGAGCTATTAACTTGGAGAGCTTGTTCAATGTTTCGGAAATACTGGGAGTAAGCAGGGAAAAGGCCTTGTGGTATACGGTTTTGATTGTAGGGGGAATAGGCTCTGTATATGCCATTTTTGGAGGTCTGAAAGCAGTGGCGGTTTCTGATACCATAAATGGATACGGGCTGATGGTCGCGGGATTGATGATTCCGGCCATTGCACTTTTTATGATTGGAGAAGGAAATCCTTTTTTGGGATTCGCAAAGGTTTTTGAAAACAGTCCCGAAAAGTTCAATGTCATTGGTGAAAAAGATTCTGTATTGCCTTTTAGTACTTTGTTTACAGGTTTGATTATCAATCAACTTTATTTCTGGTGCATGAACCAGACTATCATTCAAAGAGCATTAGGGGCAAAAAATCTTAAGGAAGCTCAAAAAGGCCTATTGTACACTGGTGTATTGAAGCTCTTGGTGCCTTTTATCATTGTACTTCCCGGAGTAATAGGTTTCTATTATTTTGGGAATAGCATGTACGATCAACAGGATATGGTATATCCTGAACTCGTGAAAAAAGTACTTCCAGTAGGTTTAACAGGAGTTTTTGCCGCCATAATTATGGGAGCTGTCCTAAGTACTTTCAACAGTGTACTCAACAGTGCATCTACTATTTTCAGCATAGATATTTTTAAGAGACTGGTCTATCCCAAAGCGAGTGCAGGGAGTTTGGTCCGGGCGGGGAAATTGTCAGCAACATTTTTAGCTGTTACTTCCATTATTGCTGCTCCCATGGTGGCCAATGCCCCTGAAGGCCTCTTCCAACTTTTACAACAGTTGAATGGAATTTTCTTTATTCCGATAGCTTCCATAATACTAGCTGGTTTTTTTACCAAAAGTGTAACGGCAACAGCTGCGAAAATTGCTTTGGTAACTGGCTTGGGATTTTACATCCTTACCACTTTTGTATACCAGGTGAACATTCACTTCGTGCACATCTGGGGTATTGAATTTTTATTGAATGTGGCTGTAATGGGATTAGTCTCTTATCTAAGGCCCAAAGCGTCAAACCCTATCATAGGGTTCACCCAAAGTATACAACTTGAAAGATGGAAATACGCCGGTGCGGTGTCCATTGCATTGGTCATCATCACGGTGACCATATATATCTTACTTGGAAACATATAAATAAAATAGAAAACATATTAAATGGAAAAGCTTACCAATTATATCAATGGCCAATGGGTTGGAAGTAAGGAAAATCACCTTATTGATGTACTTAATCCTGCCACCCAGGAAATTTTGGCGAAAGTGCCACTGGGCAAAGGTACTGCCCAAGATGTTGAAAAGGCCGTTGCCTCTTCGTACGAAGCGTATAGATCATGGTCCCAGGTTCCCGTTATCCAACGTGTTCAACCACTGTTCAGGTTGAAATCCTTATTGGAAGAAAATCAGGAGGATTTGGCAAGAACAATAACAATGGAGTGTGGAAAGACCCTAGCGGAGTCTAGAGGGGAGTTACAGCGGGCAATTGAAAATGTAGAGACTGCTTGTGCGACTCCTGTATTGATGCAGAGTGAGTTTTCGGAAAATATTGCCAGGGGAGTAGATGAGTTTATGATACGGCAACCTTTAGGTGTTTGCGCTTGCATAGCGCCGTTTAACTTTCCTGGAATGATACCTTTTTGGTTTTTGCCCTATGCAATAGCCTGTGGTAATACTTTTCTATTGAAGCCATCGGAGAAAGTTCCTTTGACCATGCAAAAAGTCATGGGTTTGATTGAGAAAATTGGATTACCAGAAGGGGTAATCAATATGGTTCATGGAGGGAAGGATACTGTAGATGCACTATTGGAGCACCCCCTTATTAAAGCTATCAGCTTTGTGGGCTCCACAGATGTAGCAAGGTATATCTATGCCAAAGGAGCAGCCAATGGTAAAAGGGTGCAGGCCCAAGGAGGTGCCAAAAACCCAGTGGTGGTATTGCCTGATGCCGATATCGAAGTCACTTCAAAAATCATAACGGATTCTGTTTATGGATGTGCGGGACAACGATGTCTGGCGGCTTCCACAATCATTACAGTAGGGGATCAGAATGGGACAATTAAGGAGGCCCTTTATGAATCGGCCAGTAAACGATTGACAGGGTATGGACTTGAGGAAAAAGTCGATATGGGGCCTTTGATCAGTCAAGCCAGCAAAGAAAGGGTGGAGAAATTGATTCAAAAAGGGATAAGCGAAGGTGCGAAAGTCCTCTTGGATGGAAGAAACGGCCCAGTAGCAGGTTATGAAAAGGGAAATTTTATAAAGCCAACCATCTTGGAGAATTTGAACTTGGAGGGGGAATTGATCAAGACTGAAATTTTTGGCCCCGTAATGAGCCTGGTTAAAATGGATTCCATAGACGATGCGCTTCAATTCATCAATGGAAACAATTATGGTAATATGGCTTGTCTTTTCACATCAAGTGGAGCCCATGCCAGAAGGTTTAGAAATGAAGCCAATGCCGGCAACATAGGGATTAATATTGGTGTAGCAGCTCCAATGGCCCAATTCCCATTTAGTGGTTGGAATGATAGCTTTTTTGGTGACCTACACGGCCAAGGCAGGCATGCAATTGAGTTTTTTACACAAACTAAGGTGACTGTGGAGCGATGGCTTCAAGAATGGACCAGAAAATTTTAGGCTATGAAAAATATAAAGATTGCCAATGCACCTTGCTCATGGGGTGCATTAGAATTTGATCTTGAAGGTAAATCCCTTGGACATGAGCAAGTTTTATCTGAAATGGCAGAAATAGGCTATTTAGGTACTGAGCTCGGAGATTGGGGATTTATGCCCACTGATCCCAAAGGTTTACGCGAGGTGCTGGACCGTTTTGGATTGGGTCTTCCAGGAGCTTTTGTCCCAGTGGCCCTGGCCAATAAGGAGGCACATGTGCATGGTGTTCAGGAAGCTTTAAAAATAGCCAAGCTGATGGTAGATGCTGGTTATGAGGATGCCTTTATCATCTTGGCTGATGATAATGGAAGTATTCCTGACCGTACCCAAAGTGCTGGTAGGGTTCTTCCAGAAATGTCCTTAAGTCCAGACCAATGGAAGATTTTTGGTGCAGGAGCAGACCAAATAGCCAAGGCCGTAAAGGATAATTATGGAATGCGAACCGTGTTCCATCACCATTGTGCAGGATATGTGGAAACTCCAGAAGAGCTGGATGCTTTAATGGCCAATACGGATGAAAACTTGCTGGGAATCTGTCTGGATATGGGACATTATGCTTTTGGAGGAGGAAATCCATTGGATGTTTTGGAGAAATATCCATCAAGGACATGGCATATTCATTTCAAGGACTATGATGAAAATATAGGTAAAGCGAGCAGCGTTCATGGATGGAACTATTTTGAGTCTGTTCAAAATGGGGTTTTCTGCAAACTTGGGGAAGGGATAGTGGACTTCAAGGCCATTATCAAAAAATTAGAGGCGATGAATTATGAGGGTTGGATCGTAGTGGAGCAGGATGTGCTTCCAGGAATGGGGAGTCCTTATCATTGCGCAGAGCATAACCTAAATTTTATCAATAAAAACTTGATGTAGACCAAATAACACTATGAAAAACATAAAAATTGGACTAATAGGATTGGGAAGAATTGGCCTTATCCATTTTAATAATCTAAAATACCAAATTCCGTATGCAGAAGTGGTGATGGTAGCGGATCCCCGACATAAGGAACAGTTTAAGGGGGTAGTAGTAGGTACTGCAGAAGAGCTCATCAACCATCCAGAAATTGATGCTGTTGTGATTTGCTCACCCACAAATACACATGCTGATTACATTGACCTGTGTGCAGCAGCGAGAAAGGATATTTTTTGTGAAAAGCCACATGACCTTTCACTGGAAAGGGTCATAACCACCTTAGAGACTGTAAAAAAAGCGGGTGTTAAGTTGATGCTTGGCTTCAACAGGAGGTTTGATGCCAATTTTAAGAAAATCCATGAGTTGGTCAATTTAAGGAAAATTGGTGAACCGACCATATTGAAGATTACTAGTCGAGATCCGGGACCACCTCCTTTATCCTATTTAAAAAGTTCAGGCGGCTTGTTCATGGACATGAGTATTCATGATTTTGATATGGCAAGATTTATCATGGGAAAGGAGGTGGAAAAAGTTTATGCAACAGCAGCTGTCTTTACCAGTGATGAAGTAGCAGAAGCAGGAGATGTGGACACGGCCGTGATCAACCTTACTTTTATGGATGGTAGTATGGCTGTAATTGACAATAGTCGAAAAGCTAGTTATGGGTATGACCAACGCTTGGAAATATTTGGAAGCAATGGGATGGCGCAAGCAGATAACAATAAACACGATAGTCATCTTTTGGTTGATCAGGAGGGAAGTCACGGGGCACTTCCTCTAGATTTTTTTATGGATAGGTATGAAGCATCTTATCGCTTAGAAATGATGGCGTTTATTGAAGCGCTTTTAAAAGGAGAAGGTTTGCCCGTAGACGGCCATGATGGGCTAGAAGCAATGTTGATAGCGATAGCAGCAAAAGTATCTGTAGATGAAAAAAGACCAGTCCTATTGAAGGAAATAAGAAATACTATCAGAATCAAAGCCTTATAAAAAATAGTATCATCTAAGCTAAAATGGAATGTTTAATTTATTTCCTATTACCTGAATGGTACGTTGGCTTTTTTCTAAAAAATCCAAGCTATTTACTTCAAATATTCGTGTGCAAACGTTTGCGTATTATGTTTTGGAATTGATTGTTGAATATATCTACTTTTACCTAATAATGATCTTATAAAATGTGTGTATGTAAAATATCATATTGCTTATTTAGTTAAGTCATTATATAAATACTATCTCTACCCATTAATTAACCTAATAGAAAATTAACAATAACCAAATAACTTCTTTATGAAACACATCTCACTAACAACTGAAAGGTGGAATTGGTCCTTTGTATTAGGACATCTAAATTTCATGAAAATGATCATGCTGATGACCTGCCTTTTTATGTGGGGTCAATCTGTATGGGCACAGTCCGTTGAAGTAACTGGCATCGTAATATCAGAGGAGGATCAACAACCTATTCCTGGAGTAACGGTTTTGGTGAAGGGGACTGGAAAGGGAACTGTAACGGACATAGATGGGAAATATGCTATTTCGGTTACCAATGGTTCTGATGCTGTCTTGTCATTTTCTTTCGTCGGATACCTAACACAGGACATCATTGTCAATAATCAAAGCAAAATAGATGTCTCACTAGCTCCTGATATGGCTCAATTGGATGAAGTAGTGGTGGTGGGATATGGAGAAACTAAACGAAAGGACTTAACTGGTGCAGTGGTTTCCATGGATTCGAAAAATATTCAGGAAGCCAATAAAGTAAATGCTTTTCAAGCACTCCAAGGTCAGGTAGCTGGTGTAAATATATCTTCCGCTGACAATAAACCTGGTGGTGGATTTAATGTTCGTATTAGAGGTTCCAATACTATCAATGCGAATGAAACAGTAGAACAGGGTGGGTTTAATCCGGGGCAAAACCCACTTTTTGTAGTGGATGGAATATTTGTCAATGATATCTCCTTTTTAAATCCCGCAGATATTGAAAGGATGGACGTGCTCAAGGATGCTTCTGCTACGGCAATTTATGGTTCGAGGGGAAGTAATGGTGTAGTGATTATTGAAACAAAAAAGGGGAGTGAGGGTAAGGTCTCTGTTCAATATGATAACTACATCGGTGTAAAAGAGGCTTATAATTTGCCAGATATGCTTCAAGGAGCCGAGTTTGTAGATTATTTCCGGGATGCAGTAGTTGGAAATTTTTACTCTTCAGGTGATTTTAGTGTATCCCCTGAAGACGTGAACTTGGCAGATTATATGCGCCCCAATGAATTGGAAAATATAGCAAATGATGATTATGTTAATTGGATAGACCTTATCCAGCATAATGGCATGCAACAAAATCACTCGCTAAGCCTCAATGGTGGAAATAATAAAACAATATATGGATTGGGTGTAGCTTATACCCAAGATGAAGGCACTTTTGAAGGGGAGGATTATGAAAGGTATACTATTAGGGGAAACCTTAGCAGTAAGCTATCGGAATTGTTTTCATTGGCATTCAGCAATTATGCATCATTTGCGGTTAGAAATGAAGGCAGTAGAGAAGGCCTTAGAAGTGCCTATAGACTCAGGCCAACGGCTACACCATTTGACGAAAATGGAGATCCCCAGTTTTTTCCTTTGCAAGGGGAAACATTTATCACCAATCCATTATTCGAATCCGATAATATTTTCAGGGAAACCAGAACACTGAATTACTTGAGTAATCTTTCACTGTCTTTTACCCCAACAAACAGTTTAAAAATTTCAAGTAATTTTTCTCCAAACATTGAATTTTCCAGGTATGGGGAATATCGCGGACTTTATGCCAAGTCAACCAGCGGTCAAGTAGGCAACAGAAGGGCAGAGGTGAACAACAGGAACCGTATTTCCTACACATGGGACAATATCGTCAATTATAACAAGAGCTTTGGAACGGATCACGTTTTGAATGCAACTTTTGTTTATTCTCTCTTTATGGATCGGTATGAAAATTATTTGATGCAACGCCGGAATTTTGCTACAGATGAGTTTCTCTTCTACAATATAGATGCCGGCTCGGATCTCAGGACTGCAGAAGGTGGGTTTTCAAAACAAACCTTACAATCTTACACAGGTAGGGTCAACTATACCTTCAAGGATAAATACCTTTTTACCCTTACCGGTCGCTATGATGGATCATCCATCCTTTCTGAAGAAAATAAATGGGCTTTTTTCCCGTCAGCGGCTTTCGCCTGGCGTATCATTGATGAGGGATTTATGAAAAATCAAAACTTCATGGGAGATTTGAAGCTTAGATTGAGTTATGGGGAAACCGGTAACAATGGTGCAGGAGGAGGTTTGGTTCCCTTGGGTTCCCTATCCTTGATAGGTAGTAATTTTACCAATATTGGAGATCAGGTGACCCAGACAGCTTATGTGACCAATTTGGCCAATCAAAACCTGACTTGGGAAAAAACAAAAGAATTCAATATTGGTTTGGATTTTGGTTTCTTTAATAATCGCCTATATGGTTCCTTGGATATTTATGACAGAAGAAATACGGGAATCATATTTTTTAGACCAACTCCCACAGTTACTGGATTTTCAGGCGTATTTGAAAATGTAGGAGAGGCTTCTAATAAAGGTGTGGAACTTGGATTGAACTCGGTCAATATAGATAATGGAGACCTTAAATGGACCACATCCCTTAATTTTGCCAAGAACAACAATCAAATCACCAAGCTTTATGGGGATTTGGATCAAATATTATTCGGTGTGCAAGCAGGCTCTTATGTGCATAAAGTAGGAGAACCAGTAGGCTCCATTTTTACATATGAGTTTGATGGAATATGGCAAATGGACGAGGTGGATATAGCACAAAGTTTTGGTCAGCAGCCGGGTCAGGTTAAGGTAAAGGACCTTAATGATGATGGAGTAATTGATGCTGATGACCGAACAGTAATTGGAGCAAATATGCCTGATTGGACAGGTGGAATTGCCAATACCTTGAATTATAAGAATTGGGATTTCACCTTTTTTGTCAGGACAAGTCAAGGAGCTGTTTCTGCCAGTTATTTCCATATTTCCCATTCAGGAGGTTTTGATGCTACCCCAGCCCGTTTTAATAGTCTTAAGACAAACTACTGGACTCCTGATAACCCATCCAATGAGTGGTATCAACCAAGTAACAACGGACCTTTTTCCGAACCCCTTACCTATCATGATGTTTCTTTTGTAAAGGTAGGTTATATCACCTTGGGTTATAATTTCAAGCAAGATTTATTGGATGCGCTCAAGATCAATAGCCTTCGCCTTTACTTCACCGCACAGAACCCCTTCACTTTTACAAACTATGAAGGTTGGGATCCTGAAAATGCTGCAAGAAACAGCTGGGGATCAGCTTACATGTCAAGAGTACTTATGGGCGGGATCAATGTTAAATTTTAAAGAGACAAAATCATGAAAAAATACATAAAATTGGTTGTCTGGATGACAGGATTTTTGGCTTTGTCATCCTGTGCAGACTTTCTGGAGGAAGAAAATAGGAATTTTCTCTCAGATGACATTCTATTGAGCGACCCTACTGCATTGGATCAAATGGTAGCCAATGCTTATGATAGGCTTAGACTGGCTACCTCCTTTTATGATTTGGACCATCAGGGCACCGATGTGTTTACCCGGAGGGATATAATAGCCGGCATTAGTGATTTAAATGACTATGTAAACCTTCGACCGACAAACGGGGCGATAGGAACCTATTGGACCAATTACTACAATGTCATCGCTGCGGCCAACACGGCAATATCCAGGGCCGATGAGGTCCAAGGGCTAAGTGAGGGTAATAAAACTAGAGGATTGGGCGAAGCCCAGTTTCTAAGAGCATATTCCTACTTTCACTTGGTTGAAAATTATGGGGGAGTGCCTTTGGTATTGGAAGAGATCAGGTCTGCACAATCGGAATTCAGTAGGGCAAGCGAACAGGAAGTATACGGCCAGATTTTGGCAGATCTGGATGCTGCGTTGGCGGGAGTGGATGAAAATCCATCCCTGTACGGTAAAGTGTCAAAAGATGCCGTTCGTCACCTTAAAGCAAAAGTGCTACTTACCAGGGGATACAAGGATTTTGGGAGCAGTCAGGATTTTATTGAGGCAGCATCGCTTGCTGAAGAGGTAATTGAAAACCATCCATTGGTGGCCGATTTTACAGATTTGGTTTCTAAGGAAAACCAAAGGAACAGTGAGGCGATCTTTTCTATGCTATATGGCTCCAATCCAGTTTCCAGGGGCATTGGTAATAACAGACACCTACTCTTCAAATTTGTTTATGATGTTTATCCTGGACAGACAAGGTCCACCCTATATCACAGGGGATTGGGCAGGTCTCCAACACCTTATTTCTTTAATCTTTTTGAAGAGGGGGATGATCGGGAAAATGCTACCATCCGTCGTTTGATGATCGCGGAAATTGATAGCGATGATGGAAGTATATTAGAGGGAGACACCAGTATATATTTTCCTAAAACCCCATGGCCAGCATCCGAAATAAATAGTAAAGCCTATTTTGTCTTTAATCCTGATAGTTACTATATACCTGACGGACTCACCCAAGTACACTTTCCAATGTTCAAAAAATTTGATGATCCAGGTGTTCCCTATACCAATCCTGGGATTAATCCAGATGGAGAAAGAGATGCTGTTTTAATAAGGTCAGGTGAAACTAGGTTAATTGCAGCAGAAGCCTACTTGCAGTCTGGAAATGCTGCCATGGCGGCAGAACATATCAATGCTTTAAGAGATAGGGCCGGTTTGGAGGTAATGGTTCCGGCTGAAGATGTTGATATTGACTTGATTTTAGATGAAAGTGCCATTGAAATGGCAGGTGAAATAAGTAGGTGGATGGACTTAAAGCGGACAGGGAAGTTAGTGGAAAGAGTGCTGGCACACAACCCCCATGCGGCTTTGAACAACGCCATTAAACCTTTTCACAACCTAAGACCAATCCCTCAGAGTGAGGTGGATGTAAGCGGTGGTTCTATCACCCAAAATGAAGGATATAATTGATTAGGGTTTAATAGGGAGGAGGTTATTCCTTTGGAATGATCTCCTTTAATTTTTCTATCACCAAAAATGTTGAATAAAGTCAAGGACCATAATATAGTAAAATGAAAAAAATAAGCAGAAATACTTTTATTAAACAGTCTATTGGGTTGGGTGGGGCCATGTACCTGATGCCCTTTTTGGGATACCCTCACAATAAAAACAAAAGTTTTAGGGAAGCGGATGAATTATGGCAGCATATGGTCACCGCCAACGACAGGCATATCAAAGCATTGATCGATAAGGGTGATGAGGCAAACCGACATGGAGGAAGAAGTTACGGGTATAATTTTGCCATGTTGGCCTCTGGGTATTGTTGTGATGATTCAAAGTTTTTTGAAAGTGATAAAGTGGTGGATTTATTGAATGATGCTACAGATAAATTGATTGAAAGCCAAAGGCCTGATGGAACCATCAATGCAGGAAATCTGGAGTCTCCTCCAGATACCGCATTTATTATGGAACCATTATGTGCAGGGGTATTTATTTTGAACCAGCACGACTCAACAGCCTTGAGTGGGGTCAAAGAAAGGATTAAGGAGTTTTTATTGAAAACTGGGGAAGCATTGACTGTTGGTGGAATCCATACACCAAACCATCGGTGGGTAGTTTGTCATGCGCTTGCCAGGATCAATCAGCTCTATCCTGATGCCAAATATGTGAATAGGATAGACGAGTGGTTAAGTGAAGGTATATACATGGATGAGGATGGACATTATCCAGAGAGGAGTATGAATTACTCGGATGTAGAAAACAACGCATTCATTACATTAGGAAGACTGTTGAACCGTCCTGCACTGTTTGAAGCACCTCGAAAAAGTCTACAGATGACCTATTACTATATGGAACCGAATGGTGATTTAGTCACTACGGACTCTAGGAGACAGGATCAATACTCGCATAGAAGCATAGTGGTCCAATACCTACATTACCGCTTTTTGGCTATTCACGATGCAGATGGGAAATTTGCGAGTATTGTCAAAATGATAGAAGGTTTTCCTGGTTTTGAAAATATTGTGGTAGAGGAAGCTTTGTTTCATTTTATGGAGGATGAAACCCTACGCCAACCACTACCACAGCTGGAGCCTGTATCTACCAATTATGAGAAACTTTTCAAGACCAGCAGTTTGGCAAGAATACGTAGGGAGGATACTACTTTAACGGTATTTGGAGGAGTGGATTGGCCTTTGATCATTGCCTCTGGAAGGTCAGTGAGTCCCAATTTCTTTAGTTACAGAAAAGGAAATGCCATTCTTTGGTACATGCGCATGTCAGCTAGTTTTTTCAGTATGGGACATTTTAGAAGTGAGGGATTGAAGAAGGAAGGCAACAAGTATATATTGTACCAGAAACTTCAGGCGCCCTATTACCAGCCATTGCCTGACCAATTGAAAAACAAAGATGGGGATTATGAATTGACCCCGAGTGTGGACGGCAGGTTTTGGAGTAAAATGGCATTTGACAAAAGGCCCGTAAGCAATGTAAAGACCCTAGAAAGTAAGGTCACCTTAGAAGAAATTAATGGAAAAGCCGAACTGCTGTTTGAGGTTTCAGGTCTGGAGGGAGTTGCTGTCACGATTGAGCTGTGTTTTGATGAAAATGGAAGCCTTAAGGGGGTAGAAGAGGCTAACAGCGAAGAGGATTATTTTCTTGCCAGTGGAAAGGGTGTTTTTGAACAGGGAGAGGATAAAATAACCTTTGGTCCAGGAGTCAAGAAACATGAGCGAATTCGGAGGCTTGATGGAGAAAAATACAGTGTTCATTTTGGGTCTCTCAGGACGCAAGGAAACCACGTCTATTTGACGGGAGTGACACCCTTTACCCATAAACTAACATTTGAATGAAGAATAGTAAGCTGCCAGTGGTCATGCTAATGATCACCCTTTTTGCCTGTCAGTCCAAGTTAAAAGAAGATCATGTCGTTTTTATAATTGAGAATGAATCGAATATAGATTTGTTTGAAAAGGCCCTATTGGTCCCTAGAGAGAAACTTGTGTCTGATAAAGAAAATGAACAACCCATACTACTGACAGAAAATAACGATACTGTACCCGCCCAACGCAGTGACATGGATGGAAATGGAGAATGGGATAATCTTTTCTTTTTAATGGATCTTCCAGGTCAAACAGAAAAGCGTCTGACCCTTCATTGGACTTCTGAAAGTTTGAACTGGGAAGAAAGGACCTATGTGAGGTTTGGGGTAAGGCCATCTGAGGAAGATACAGTGAGACCGATGAAAAAACATACATTTTACCCACATATGCTACCTGGGGTTATGGGGTACCAACCTTACCAAACAGATGGTCCCTCTTGGGAAAACGATAAAGTTGGTTTCAGACACTATTTGGATGGAAGAAATTCAAAGGACGTTTTCGGAAAGAAGCAGTCAAAAATGTCCCCAAGAAATGTGGGCATCAACCAAGAAGGGGTAACTGAAGACAATTACCACGTGATGGAAGATTGGGGAAGGGACATTCTATCTGTAGGAACATCAGTTGGTATTGGTGGTTTTTCATTAATGATCGATAACAGGGTAGTCCGGTTGGGTGTTACCCAGCGAGACAGCCTCAATAATGTAGCGAAAACCATTTTCAATGTGGTAGAAAGTGGTCCACTTTTTTCCCTTACCCAAACTGAGTATAAGGACTGGAAGCCTGAGGAGACCGATAGGGTTTATCAGGTCAGCGAGCAAACGGAAATATGGCCTGGGTTCTATGGTTACCAAAATACGGTGAGGTTCCAACAATTGAGAGGAGATGAAAAGGGAGTGATAGGATTGGTCAATATTAATACAGACAAGCCACTCTCAATCATGGAAAAAGGAAAGTTTACCATTCTATATACCCATGATAAGCAGACCTATGATAAAGAGTGGTACCTGGGCCTTGCATTGATCATTCCTTCTGATATTTACCGTGGTTGGGAAATGGCTCCCAAAGAAGGGCAGTTAACGGATAGCTTTTTAGCAGTAGTTAATGTGAACGAAGGAACACCTTTGACATATTACTCAGTGGCTGCATGGGAAATGGCTGACCCAGGCTTTCGCGAGGAGAAGTATTTTAAGGAATATCTTCTGGATTTAAGTGAGCAGTTGAGTATTAAGCCAAAAATTACCATTAAGAAAAATTAAAAATGATATGCAATTACCATCGGTAAGATTATTTATATCCCCAGGTTATTTTACGCTATTGGCCCTATTTCTACTTTTTATCAATTTTACAGGAAACCTCAGGGCCCAAGAAATTATAAATGACAGCAATACGCCCTTGCACTTGATTCAGCCTGACTATAGCGTTCCTTATGGAGAAGTAAGTAAAAACAATGTTCAGGAAATATTGTTGAGGGTTAAAAATTATTTGGAACAGGTCACACCTGCAGTTTTGGAAGATAAAAATTCTGGTGAAATAATAAATGATCTGGAAAAGGCCAATGAGAAAAGTATTATCAAAAAAGGTGATTTTAGACTTTTAAGTTATGAATGGGGAGTAGTTTATGCAGGAATGCTAGCTGCTTCAGAAGCAACAGGAGATGAGTCGTTTAGGGACTATACCTTTACCAGGTTAACTTTTTTGGCTGATTTGTATACGCATTATAGTAAAATCCAATCCAAAAATATGGATTTGGAAACCCCTATCGACAGAGTGATGTTCCCCCATGCTTTGGACGATGCAGGAGCCATTTGTGCGGCCATGATAAAATCCCAGCATAATGGACTCTCAGTGGGTTTGGATAAAATGATTGACAATTACATAGACTTTATCATGAACCAACAATTCAAGTTGGAGGATGGTACATTGGCAAGAAACCGACCACTTGATCATACCTTATGGTTGGACGATCTATTCATGAGTGTGCCTGCACTGGCTCAGATGGGAAATACAACTGGAGAGGCCAAATATTTTGATGAAGCCGTAAAACAGGTGTTGCTATTTTCCAAAAGAATGTTCAATTGGGAAAAGAAAATCTATATGCATGGCTGGGTGGAAGGAAGTAAAAACTTCCCTCAATACCATTGGGGAAGGGCCAACGGTTGGGCATTCATGACGCTGGTCGAATTATTGGATGTGTTGCCTGAAAGTCATCCAGGCAGAGAAAAAATAATGGAGCATTTTCTTGCCTTAGCAGAAGGACTGGCCAGTTACCAATCCAACACAGGTTTGTGGCACCAGTTGCTGGATAGAAAAGACAGCTATCTAGAGACATCGGCCACTGCAATATACACCTACGGATTCGCCAAAGCAATTAACAGAGGCTGGTTGGATTATAGGGTCTTTGGGCCACTGACTATCCTTGCATGGTCCGGGGTCAGTACCAAGGTCAATATTAAAGGACAGGTAGAAGGTACTTGTGTAGGAACGGGAATGGGCTTTGATCCCGCTTTTTATTTCCATAGGCCAATAAGCGTCTACGCCGCGCATGGATATGGCCCCGTTTTATTGGCAGGAGCCGAGGTATATAAGTTATTGGAAAACCATAGCTATGAAATCAATGAAACAGCAGTTCAGTTTTTAGAATAATAATTGGTTGCATAAAAAGGAAATCTATAAAATCATTATTTTTGATTTATGCGGATGGAAGTACAAATAGCTGGGCACATTGAAGAATTCAAATCCATATGCAAAGAACATAAGGTTGAACATCTTTATGCTTTTGGCTCATCGATTTCTGACAGGTTCGATGAAAAAACAAGTGATATTGATATATTGGTGAAATTAAGCACTTCTCACCCCTTGGAAAAAGGGGAACTTCTACTTTCCCAATGGGATACATTGGAAGGATTTTTTGATCGAAAAGCAGATCTGCTTACCGAGCAATCCATAAAAAAACCAGTCTTGAGAAAATCAATAGAACAATCCAAGCAGTTAATCTATGACCGAACAGCCGAAAAAGTATTTGCCGAAATACCTTAATTGATGAATGAAGCTGGTCTTGTAAACAAAAGTGCAAGTGAAAGGCAGCTTAAGATTATTGGAGAAACAATTAACCAATTTAGAAAAACAGGAGTCCGATTGGAACATGACCATAAATGGTTGGGTTTA
The DNA here is from genome assembly GCF_015533855.1 of Echinicola sp. 20G. Classification (GTDB taxonomy): domain Bacteria; phylum Bacteroidota; class Bacteroidia; order Cytophagales; family Cyclobacteriaceae; genus Echinicola. The sequence continues at coordinate 4,262,330 of NZ_AP024154.1, forward strand.
GAAACAGGCTGATATATTCATTTTACAATATTGACAATACTTTAATTAGTGATATCATAAAACCACACATTTCTCTATGGCTGGATGAACTTATTAAGCTATTTTAAGTATTTATTCGAACAGCGCATGTTTTTTAAATTAAAGGACTAATGCATTAATTCAGGTTATTTTTTGATTTAAAAAAAGGTTCTAATTTTGAATTGATGGATCAATAGATGTTTATTTGAACATGTCAAAAGATATAAGATGGGAGCAAAGGTTTGCCAATTACAATAAGGCCCTACTCAAGCTTGAACAAGCGGTAGAGTATATTAGGGAAAATTATTATCAAGATGGCCAATATGATGAACTACTTTTCGAAAAAGGGGAGGATATTGTCAAGGAAGGTTTGATTCAGAGGTTTGAATATACCCACGAATTGGCATGGAATGTAATGAAGGACTTTTTAAAAGAAAGAGGGAATATTGAAATATATGGGTCAAGAGATGCCACCAGGGAGGCATTTAGTACAGGTTTGATCAGGGAAGGTAAAATATGGATGGAAATGATCCAGAGCAGGAACAAAACCTCGCATACGTACAATGAAGACACTGCCCAGGAAATTTTTTCTAAAATTTTAGAGGAGTATTATCCTGAACTTTTAGCTTTTAGAGTCATTATGGAAGAAAAACGAAGTGGGGATCAAAAAGATATTTTTGAAGGATGAGATTTGGTCTTTTAAAAGAGGAAATAGAATCAATTAACAAGGTGTTTTCAGGGTATCCATCAATATCCAAAGTTATATTATACGGCTCCCGTGCCAAAGGTAACTTTCGTCCAGCTTCGGATATAGACCTTACAATCGAAGGAAATGGATTTGAGCTTAGCGATCTTTTTGAACTTGAAAATAAATTGGATGATATTCTTTTACCTTATAAAATAGATTTGTCAATAAAAGAACATATTTCTAATCAGGAACTTTTAAATCATATCGAGCGAGTTGGTGAAATTTTTTATGAGAGGTTTAACTCTTAGGGGGATTAGATAAAACGTTGCATTTTAATTATCCATTAATCATGTTACAATTTAGCTTTTGGGCTGCTGAAGCGGCCATGAGCTTACGGCATAAACACTTTTCTGCCCACTAGGCCCTCCTTTATTCCGTTGCCACTTGGCCTTGATTGCCCTCAAGCTGGGGTAGTACCATAATTAATTTCTAACCATTAAATCGAAATGTTATGGATACCAAGAACAAAAATGTTGTTTCCAACCAAGTAGCCGAAATCGTGCTTAGCTACCGTCCAAATTCTAAAGTTTCAGAGAAGCCTCAAATCGACTCTTCTTTAACGGCCAATAGGATTTTAAGGGCCAATTGGGATGAATCGAAAATTGGGTTCATTGAAGAATTTAAGGTTGTTCTACTTAACCGGGCAAACAGGGTGCTTGGAATTATCAATGCCTCATCTGGCGGATCAGCAGGAACCGTAGTGGATTTAAAGGTGGTATTTGGAGCTGCCATGAAAGCATCTGCATCGGCCATGATCATAGCCCATAACCATCCTTCTGGTAATTTGAAGCCCAGTGAACAGGATAAAAGATTAACTGAAAAGATGGTGAAAGCAGGAAAACTACTTGAATTGCCAGTTATCGACCACGTTATTGTTACATCTGAGAGTTATTATTCATTCGCAGATGAAGGAGGGCTGTAAGGCCCTTTTTTTATTTACTAATGTCCCAAATTAAAATATTTTTTTTTCAAATCGTTATATCTGGAATTTGCATTTATGGATAATATCAAAGAATTCTCTGACTTTTCAGACTCAATTCGTTCAACTGAATTGAGACGTTTAGCGAAAAAATTAATTAAAGAAAATACGAGAATTACATTCTACGGGAAAGCTTGGTCTGCAAGTAAAGCGGATTGGATTTATTTTGACAGAGTGTTTGACTTTAAAAAAACTACGGAAAAAATTCGCATTTGGAGAAAATATAATTGATCATCAGAATTTCGACATTAGGTCTGGATTAGAAAGCGGATTTATTGACAAAAACACTAATGAACGAATAATGGGGAAAGTAAAAATGTAAGTGTTCTGATAAAGGAAAACTGTAAATGATTACCTTTCCCAAAAATAGCTTTTGAGTACTTTATTCCAATTAAGGTATGATCCTAAATAATTTAAAGTGCAATCCTAAAGCAGCTTTTGATAGAAATAATCCACCCCCTTCTGATTCCAGTGTGACTATTTCTGATTACCTTTTTTAAATTGCCCCGAAAATTCACCCCACTACGGTCTTACTGGTGAATTTTTCAATTTTATAATTTGTATTATCTGCCCTCCCAAAAAATATAAAATTCATGGATTTAAAATTCGAAGACCTACCTCAAGCCATTGCTAACCTTATAGAACAAAATAAACTTATTTTAGAAGCCATTCAAGGCACAGAATTGATAAACCAGAGTAGTAGACAGATTCTAACGCTAAACAAAATCTGCGAGCTCCTGGAGCTTAAAAAACAGACCATCTATAGTTATGTATCAAAAGGCCTCATTCCTTACTACAAGAAAGCCGGAAAGCTTTACTTTATCAAAGACGAAATCACCGAATGGATTACTTCCAAACCAACAGTATCCAAGTTCGAAGGAGTGAGGTATCATCAAAATGGCCATATTAGGGACAGGGGTTTTAAGAAAATTTAAAAATATTTTTGGATCCTATTTTGTGTGCAAATCGTGTTCAAATAAAAAGCTATTTACAATCGTAAGTATTTGATTTTCAGTGATTAGGCATAAACTTTTCTCGAACAAATTTTATGATCATTTGGAGAAATATTTATGGGATGAAGATTAGTTTTAGTAGTGCCGTCAGCTGGAGCTGGCATCACACGGATCGAACTCTTTTTTGGAAGAAATGGAAATGTTAGAGAAGCTGATGGCTTTGGGTAAGTTGGGAGAGGAGTCACTATAGTTTATCATAAGTGGCTCGATGTTCCAAAATAGTAAGTAAATCTATGAGGGTCATCATATATTAGTTTTGCTATATGATGTATTTGGTGCATCAAAATATTCCTATTCTTTGCTATCTGGATTAATCTTTTCTTGAATTTGTTTTGTGATCATTTGATCCGGTATTATTCGAATGTGAAGTGAATTAAATATCAACGAGGTTGTTGAATATTAACTGCTACATCTCATTTGAAGAGAGCCTTTTCTGTATGGATTAATATTTTTTAAATACATCCCTATATTTTTAGCCACATTTAGCTAGAAAAATTGTTTCGAAATTTTAGACCTGTTAAAAATCGCTAGTCTGATGTTTTATTATTGAGGTAATGAAGGCTTCCCTTTCTTTGGACAACTTAAAATTAGACAGATAAATTTAGTTAATACTATTATTAAGGGTGTTAATTGTGGGTAACTTCATGGAAGTTATCCACTGTTAACGCCCCACTTCTGCGGGCAAATTCCCTAGGGTACATATCGCCCAGACTGTCATGGGGCCTGTTTTCATTATAATCATTTATCCAATTTCTGGTCAACTCTCTGACTTCTTCCATGTCAAAGAACAGGTACCTGTTAAGGACCTCGTTTCTGTAGGTTTTGTTAAAACGTTCGATATAGGCATTTTGCATCGGTTTTCCCGGTTGGATATACTGTAGCTCAATGCCTGTGGAACGGCACCATTCCTTTAATGCCAAAGAGATGAATTCAGGACCGTTGTCCACCCTTATTCTTTCCGGCCTACCTCTCCATGAGATAACCTCTTCCAGCACTCTGATCACTCTTTTTGCAGGAAAACCCGTTGCGATCTCAATTTGGAGCGATTCCCTGTTATAATCGTCAATAATATTGAGCGTCCTGAAACGCCTTCCCGATACCAATGTATCGCTCATAAAATCCATTGACCAGCTTTTGTTAGCATACAATGGCTGTAACAAAGGTTCCTTTACCCTTTCAGGAACCCGTTTCTTGCCCTTTCTTCTCATACCCAGGTTCAATAGTTTATAGCCACGGTATACCTTTTTGTGGTTATAGGCCAATCCTTCCTTACGCATTCTTTTGTACAGTTTCCAGAACCCATAGCTGGAATGTTCCTCGGCTTTTTCACGCAATACATCCAAGAAAGTACTGTCATCTTTCCGGCTTTTATAATAGTGTCCTGAACGGCAGGTTCCCACCAAACGGCAGGCCCTGCTGATACTTACAGGGTAGTTTTCCGTCACATAACCGACCCCGTTCCGCTTCTCAGCAGGGGTCAGAACTTTTTTCCCAGAATGTCTTTAAGGATTTTATTGTCAAGGGCCAGGTCGGCATACATCTGCTTGAGTCTGCGGTTCTCTTCTTCCAGCTCTTTGAGGCGCTGCACTTCCTTTACTTCCATTCCCCCGTACTTTTTCTTCCAGTTGTAAAAGGTAGCACGGTGGATGCCCAAATCCCGGCAAAGTTCGTTAACGTCACGACCGGATTCATGTTCCTTGAGGGCTTTGATAATCTGGCTCTCTGTAAATCTTCCTTTTTTCATACAGTTTAAAGTTAGCAATTTTGTCGCGTTTCAAACTGTCCAGGTTTTGGGGGAGCTTACAGTAACAGTAATGCTGTTTATTGAATAAAATATGAAGAATATGTCTGGGGTCACCAATTTTGGTGACCCCAGAAACCTGTATGCTCGATATTTTTGTACTAAAGGATTTAGGAAACCAGTTTAAGTAAGGTAAAAAAAACAAAGGGATTTTATCTAATTTCTGAGTCAGTGAAAGCTGATAAGCTTTCAGATAGACAATACTCCATAGTTCTTTTATAATCTGCAATCAACTAGCGATTGCAGAGCATCGGTTGGTCCAAAGTGAAACATACCTTGATGACCAGATGTGCCAGCATACAGGGCATTAATTATTCTTTATATCCTTTCAAAAAATGTTTGATAAAATGAACTTCAATGAAATTTACTTCGACAAATCTCTTTTAGGGAAGTGCTTTATGATGGCACTAATCTTTGTTTTGATTTTACTTTCTTATCCAACCAATGGACAACAAGTTCAATCGGATGAGGCCAAGGTGGATTATTTGCAGCGAATTTATTTTTCTGGTGAAAATAAAGAAGGAATAGTCAAAAATATTTTGATTACTATCCAGGAACTCAAAAGCATGACTTTTACCCCTTCACTGGAGAGGCAGTATATCTTTTTAAATGAAATAGAGGGTCAGGTAGTTAAGGCAGAAGATGCTTGTGAAGCCTTGGAATTGATTGCGGTGGGTATATATAATATTGATCCTGCTGAAGCGGCCACTCAAGGAGTACTATTGCCCAGTGAGGAGGCAAAGGCAAAGTCTACTGATGCTATGGCCAATTTTAATAAAATAAATAGTAATGCCAAAGATATTAGTAAAGTAGCTTATTATTCCAATTTAAATTCTATTGCTGGGACCAGTAGTACGGTTGGTGATGCCGCTAAAATGGCTGGTGAAGCGGGGGAAATCGGGAAGGAGTTGGCTGACCTTGGAAAATCACTTGGTTTGTTAAAGAAAAAAGATAAACCATGTAAAAATGTACCTCAAAAGGATATTCCGATTGGGGATCATCAGTTATCCGGTAACATAACCAATTTACCTACTCAGGCAATTAGTGGTTCAACGGTGACCACCATCATCACTGTTTCCAATATGAACTTTTCCTCTTTTACCACGATGGTTGATAGCTTATCCAATAACCCTACTATAAAATCCCTAGATAAAAAATTCAATGAGGCATCTTCATCAATTACAGTGGTACATGAAGGGAGCACTGATGACCTAGCTGAATGGGTGTATAAACAATTTAATGATACTATTAAGTTGGAGGCTTTTGAAAATGGCTTGATAAGCCTTTCATCTGATAAGGATTAATAGTGTAAACAATTTGAAAAGTAATTGAAGCGTATTCAGCCAATTAATGCTTGTATTATGAAAATTCTAAATAGGATTTATTATCTACTGATAGTGGTAATGATATACTCTTGCAATTCTGAAGATGAAAAGCCTAAAGTAAGTTATTCCCTTACTATCAATGTGTCTCCTCAAGAGGGTGGAAATGTTAATATTTCTCCCGACTTAGAAAATTATTCAGGTGGACAAAGTGTAAAGCTTACAGCCGTACCCCATCCCAATTGGGTTTTTGAAAGTTGGGATGAGGGAGCAAAAGGGAATTCTTTAAGCTATGATCTAATTATGAATGAGGATAAAGTAGTCACGGCGACCTTTGTTAAAAGAGATTATCCTTTGAGTATCACGATTGAAGGAGAAGGAACGGTAAATGAAGTTATTGTGACCAATTCAGGAGGCAGGGAATACCCTCATGGAACGACCGTGGAACTTACACCAGAACCTAGTGAGGGATGGGAATTTGATTCATGGGATGGTGACCTAAGTGGAAATGAGGTTCCTCAACAGATTACAGTACATGGTGATAAAAATGTGGTAGTTAAGTTTAAAGAGGCGAAATTCATGCCTGCCATTCCTTCCAAAAATATGTTTGGGCAGCCATATGTCATCCCTTCCTGTAGATTGATAGAGGCGTATAATGAAGGGTCAGACTACAAATCTGTATTTGAGTACTATGATAATGGAATGATTAAACGGTGGATTGATATTGAAGGTGGCGTTGGTGTGGACACTATGACAGTTGAATATAGAGCCGATGGATTAATACATGTAATAAAGGAATATTTTAATACAATGACTATGGGGTACAATTCCGAGGGCAGATTAGAGAGGGTATTTGTGGAACATAATGCTTCAGGGTATAAAGACACAACGGAAATCACCTATGTGGGTGACAAAACAGTTAGAATTGTACAAAAACAATTTGGCTACTTCTTAGGGAATTATGTTCATGAATTTGATGATAACTACAATCTTATCAGATCAGTTTTGAATGATCCCTCCAACGGTCAGACAGCTTACGAACGTATTTCAGTTTTTTATACGGACATCCAAAATATCTGGCTTTCCTTTGGTGATTTCAGGTTTCAATTTTTGTTGGCAGGGGACTATTTTGACGAAGGTACATATCCTTTTGTCGCAAGTGCGAATTTAATAAAAAGCACTACTTATATCAATCATTATGAAAATCTTCCAGAAAGAGAATATGCTGTATTTGATGTACTCTCGGTAAATGATCATGGATTTCCTACAAAGCTCATAGATGTAGTAAATTCAGGTGAAGTAACCATATTGAAGTATGAATGTAATCAAGGGAATTAGCATAAGTTGTAGTGCCATTTTCTATCAAGTTTTTTGACAAGGAATATTACGTTTATTGCTTGGCTATTCACTACTAAATGAACGTCAAAATTTAAATTTCTTGATATAAATTAAATATAAAAAATTGTCTTAAATCATTGAAGCTTGTAAGTCATGAAAACTAACGACAGACTATTAACAATAGCTAATATGATAGCTCTAATTCTATCATTCGCCTGCAGTTCTGATGATCCATCTCCTAACCCAATTTCGAACGGAGACCCTGTTGGCCCTATAAGTGCAATTGATTTTAAAAGTATTCCCATCCCGACCTATGAATTAGTTCTTGAGGCTTACGAGAATATTTCTATAATATCTCCTGACCTATTAGTAGAAGAAAGTGATCAACTTAGTATAACTCTTTTTGAAGAAATAAAGCAATTGTCCAATAGGAGGAGTACTGGTAATGATAGGATTTTGTATGAATCTTTGTCAGACAAACTGACTGAAGAAGAGTGGAAGTTGGTATTAACTAACCCATATAAAAGTTTTTTGGCTTTTCTCACTTTAAAACCATCGTTTGATGATTCAGGAAGCAGCTTTTCTTGTGACCCAAACCTAAGCTTAAAAGACACAAAAGTGGATGCCATAAGGCATGCATATTGGAATGCTTTAATGACACTAAAAATTTCTGACATGACGTTTATTGAAGACCTGACCAATGCCCATGAAAGTAATTCTGATTCTGAAGCTGCTAAGTTGATGGATTTACATAACAATAAAATAGGTAGGGAACTCGCACTACAATACCCGACTGCAACTGGCAATGAACTATTGACAATACTGCTTCAGTATGATTTTTTATTTGTTGATAAAGGACAACCTATCCCTGAAACCTATCAGGGTTTGGTGTATATAGAAGGCAAAAAAATATTTGATGTCAAGATGAAAGGCTCTTTATCGAATCCGGATTCTGGTGGGCCATGGGATATAGAGTTTGATATTTATGAATGCGGAAATACTATTAGAGGAAACTTTACAATTACACGCGGGGCAGAAAGACAAGATAGGAGATTTTCAGGTACCATGGTGGATGGTCTAATACTGTTAGAAGTATCAAATCCTTTGGTTTTCGAAAACCCTAGGGGCTTGTATGCTTGTACTGGTATGAGAATGAATTTGACAGGAAATGAGAAGTCATTAGAAGGAAGGTGGACATCATCAAATTGCTACCGCGGTGGAACTGTATTGTTGTCAAATGAAAATTAAACGAAGTGCTTCATAACAATGAACTACTAACATTTTAAAAAGACTTATGCTCTAGAGCGTAATTTTTCCTTGTACATGTTTATTGAGAGAATGGCATTCAGTTTTTGGTTGATCCCAAAATTGTGGATAGAGAATATGGTTTCGTAAGACAAAACATCAAAGCAATAAATCCAGGATGGAAGGGAATATCCCCATGGAACCATTGTGGTGCTTAGACCAGAACCTAGTGAAGGATGAGAATTTGACTTATGGGCTGATGACCTAAGTGGAAATGAGGTTATTCAAGAGCATATGATAGATGGGGAGAAAAACATAACGGAGAGGTTTAAAGAGAAAAGGGTTTTTTACGTGATTGAAAATGGAATCATCTGCAAATGGGAGGGCGCTTCTACGGAATAGTGATCAATGAATCTATTTGTGTGGACAAGGGAATGGGGAGTATTTACTGGTGCTCCCTATGATAAAAATTAACATGACAATAAATCAAATGCAAGTCCATACCAGAGCACTTCGTGACTTTCTTCCAATACCAGTAAATCCTTGATCTTTTTCTTATGGGTGTTCACGGTATTGACGGAGATACCCAGCATTTCACTGATTTCTTCTGCTTTACAGCAGCTCACCATATGAGCCAATACTTCCTTGTTTCTCTCTGTCAATAGATTGAACTTTTTGTAATTGGCCTTTTTAAAATTCATCTCTTGAATAACCCGTTCCATTTTGGCCATTGCCCATGACTGGAACTTAATGGGAATAATCTGGATGAGTTGAAGTAATGGAGCATCTGCATTTTCTGAAAATACCTTCTTCACCATGACCAATTCCATGATTGTTTTATGGTCAAATACTTTTCGTTGTAAGTACAATTTTGTTTCTCGTTCATCAAGAGACTGTCCCTCTCTTGTGCCTAAAAAGCAAGTGTCCTGGTGATGTGGTGAAAAAATAATTTTCTCAAATTCACGAGTGGGTAAGTGCTTAAAAAAAGCTGGTGATAAGCCATAATGTTGTATCCCCTTTTCACAAATAAACAGGTTTTGAATAGGGTCTATCTGTTGGATAATTTTGATCCCCGGCAACCATTTTGCAACCATCTCAAAAGCAGCAAGCTTCTCTTGGGTTTGGTCTTTATTTATGGAGGCTGAGTTATTCATTACCAATAGATGTTTTTGTTTCAACAGAATACACTCACTGGTTAATCAATTTGGATTTAGTAGATGAGTGACCTTGTTTTAGTTTGAATTAAGCAAAGCCCCAATGCTTTTCAAATCTAAGTTCGTGAGGAGGCGGAAAAAGTTCGTGAAAAGGGAATATGTAGGAGGGAAGAAATAATCGTATGTAATAGTTTGTTTGAGTGAATTCTAAAACTACCATTTTTCTTTATAGGAAAAAATTGAAACAAAATAAGTAATTGGAGTAAATTGATTTTAACTCTAATTGAAGCATTCCATTGTGCATAGCATTTTCTTCTCTCCAATTTTTAAGATAAAAGATTTGGATTCACTTTATCTGAGTCTCATCTCATGGTTTTACTTCTTCATTCTATTGTTTACACTTTTATGTTTATGCTGCAGTAGGGATTGTTCCAAGAAAATACTTAAAACATCTATTTCTAATGAGCTGATAAACAAGTCTTTATTGTTTGTGGGAAAATTTCCATTTTCCACTTCTATAAAATCAGAATTGTCAAATTTAAAAAGTACTTAAGTCACCAAAAATGGTGATCTAAGTCAATTTGGCGATAGATATATTAGAGTCATGAATATTAATCCTAGAGGGAACTGTTATGGAGGATGATCGAGTGATATCTGATGAAGTTGGATACCAATATGGTGATGCATTAATGGTTAAAGTCTAGACTTCAATTTGGTGGCAGCTAAGATAAAGCATTCAGTTGGAATATGACTCAAGGAGAAGTAAGACATGTAGCAAGTTGATTTTTATTAGGGATTAATAATGTTCATTGATAAGATACAGTACTTAATTATTCATAACCTAAAATTTATTAAACCATGAAAAAACTATTCTTTTTAATAACTTTTGTGATAGTTACTTTAAGCGCAAAGGGTCAGAGCACTGGCGAATTGCGCTTGCAAGTGGGAGGTGACTATGGTTTCGAGATTGAGCGATTTGGAGTGAATTTTGGAGCAGAGTATTTGTTTTTGGACAATATCTCTGTTGCGCCCAATTTCACGGTGTATTTTCCAGAGGAAGATGTAAATGCAAGTAACCTGAATCTGGATGTAAGGTATTATTTAAGCCATCAACAACTTCAGTTCTATGGTATGGCTGGGTTTACAACTCTTTGGGTATCATCTAAGTATATGGGTATAAAGGCCTCCGCAAGTAATTCTGGTGCAAATATCGGGGTTGGAACAGTAATAAAGTTTACTGACAATTTTGGTATTAATCCTGAAGTAAAATACCAAACCCTAGGAGATGGGCAAGTTGTTGTCAAGGCAGGTCTGGTGTATTTGCTTCAGTAAATCAATAGGAATGGCCAGTTTTAGACTGGCCTTTTCTATAAGTTTAACTAAATAAATATATATATATATATGTAACAAAATCTGAAATATATGTTTATTACTCCTCCTCCATTTCCCCATAGGCATCCTTCACGGCCTTATTCCATTCCAATTCATCCTGATCGTCAAAGATCGCCCCATAACGTCGAAGGCGGTCTTTTTCTTCTTTGGTGAAAACCGAATCTGGATGGATTTTTCGAAAATCGAGGGATTGGACGAAAAGACCTATTTCTGAATGAATAGTATGAATTAGTTTTAATGTATCAGACGACCATTCACAAATTTTAGATTTATAAAGATCTGTTGTGAGTATTTTTGTTCCATCCGGGTTTATATCAATATTAAACAAAGTATTCGGGACTTCTACAGTCCTCAAACAATCACCAGTAATAGCGGAAAATTCCTTTATAGAATGAAAGGAAATTGAAAAAATTCGCTTTTTCCTATGGTCAAATATAAATTGATCGTATTTGAGGGTATCGAAATGTACTGAAAGCATACAATCCAAAGTAATAGTTGACCAAATTTCAATTTTATTTGTAGAAATCGTAATAAAGTGTTCCCCTTTTGGGTCTATTTCTATGTTTTTGATATTGGGAGAATCCACTTTTATTGTCTTGATACATTCTTCAGAATCACTATCCCAAATTTTAATAGTCATATCGCTGGAGGCTGAAATGATATTTTTTCCAGAGATGTCATATTCGATAGCTTTGACTGGTTTAAGATGTCCTTTATACAACTTGGCCAATTTAAGAGTGCTTGCTGATATTTTTTTTATGTTATTTTCATGAGCATATAGAATGTGTCTTTCGTCATGGCTAAAGATTGGATTAACGCTTGTTGTATTTTTCAATTTTAAATGTTTAATGCATTTTCCGGTGTATAGTGACCATATTCTTATAATATAATTAGGAAAGTCTGTGGATTGGGAGTGGATCATTTTGCAATTTTTACTGTATTTAACGTGTGTGATAGTTTCAGGATGATTTATAAGTTTTATACATTTTCCATTAGTGATGGACCACTCATTAATGGTATTCTCGTTGACTACACTGAGAACTCTTCGACTATCTGAACTATAGATAGCTATCCTGCAATCTGAACTTTCAGTTCCAAACGATTTTAGGCATTCCCCTGTATTGGTTGACCATTCCTTGATAGTATGGTCAATAGAAGCTGATAGTATTGTTTTACCATCTTGGCTGTACACCGCAGAATTAACTTCTTTTTTATGTCCTCTAATTGTTCTTATACATTCTCCGGTAGCAACCGACCATTCCTTGATTGTTCCGTCCGAAGAGGCAGATACTATTCTTAATCCATCTGGGCTATACTTGGCAGAATTTACGGAACCCAAATGCCCCTCGTATGTACTCATACATTCTCGAGTTTCTACCGACCACTCTTTGATCGTTTCGTCCTCAGAGGCGGATACTATCCTTAACCCATCTGGACTGTATATGGCAGAATTAATTGCCTGTTCATGCCCTCTAAATGTCCAAATGCATTCGCCTGTTGCGACTGACCACTCTTTGATAGTCATATCGTCAGATGCAGAGACTATCCTCAATTCATCGGGGCAGTACATAGCAGAATTGACACGGTCTTTATGGCCAATGAGAGTAAATACGCATTTTCTACCCAGAATGGACCAAATTTTAATTGTACTACGTCCTGTTGCGGTAACAAGTTGCGCACCATCGCTGCTGCATATTGCTGAAGTGATCAGCAGCCGATCATCATTAAAGACCCACTCACACTTTCCGGTATCGGTTGCCCATTGCTTTATACCGTTTTCCATAGAAAACGAAATAATTCGTTTACTATCAGTACTATAGATTGCTGAATTTACAATGTTGGAGTGTTCATATGATGCTATACATTCTCCTGTATAAGTCGACCATTCTTTAATAGTTCCGTCTCCAGATGATGACAGAATTTTGTCTCCATTTGAACTATATTCAGCTGTTGTTACTCCAGAAGAATGGCTTTGGGAGACAATCTGTTTTCCATCCAATTTAGCTCCCTTAAATCTCGCAGGAAGGTATTTTGTCCCTCTAAAAGCTGTAAGTGGGATGTGGTTCAGTATAATTCCTCTTAAATCCAGATTTCTTAAATCCGCCCCAGCCAAAGTACCTCTGACTTCATGCAAAATTGTGACTAAATTCCAAACCGTATAGTTCTCTGTCATATCCTGATCTCTACAGGAATCTATGAGGCGTGTTAAATAGTTTTTTTTGATCCGCAAGGGGAGTTCTTTTTCCTGTAATAGTTCCTGTGCATCAAATAGGTATTCTCCTTCCAGTTCTCCTAGCATTTTCCTAAGATAGATAGGTAATGTTCTTTCCTTCCATTCGATGGGTCTTTTTTGCTCGGAGAGAGAAAAAGTAATGCAGTTTCGCAAATGGCAGGCAGCGTAGAAATCCCGGAAGTTTTGGTGCAGGAAGCGAAGATCGCTTCCTTCCTGAACCAAGATATTTAGGTGGAGTGTCAAATAGCCTTTGATTTCTTCGGAGCGGTCGATGTCTGCATGTTCATCCAATTTTTGCAGGGAAATCCGATCCGTGATCTTTCTGATATCCGGGAATATTTTTAGGATACCACTTTCCCTTAGTTTCTCGCAAGCTTCTCCGATTACCGTATTAAAGTTGAATTTAGGGTTTTGTCCAAAGTCATTGGTGATAAAAAAGGCCTCCTCTTTTTCCATCCTCCAGGCTACAAACGGAACCACATATCGAATCAAAAATGCGGCGTAGAAATATTCGTTCCGGTTCGTTTCGGAATGTTTAAATAATTTGGCTAAGAGGGCTTCTTGGAAATTCCAGAGTAACTCTGCCTCTGTCTGTACTTCGAAAAATGAAAAACGATCGTCTTGGTTGAAATCCTTAATAATTTGCTCTGTAGGAGCATAAAGGGTCAACATCAAAGGATTACCCAATAATTCGAAAAGCTTGGAACCCTCGGTTGGGATAGAAAATCTGTTTTTGGACAGATATTCCGAAATCGTATTTTTTCCTAAATGGACTAACTCCAAGACTTCGGAGTTCCTCGCCCAAGTATAGTTTTGAATCTCCACATAGCGAGAAGTGACGATCATCTGAACATTTGGAGCCTCGGTTGATAGCTTGGATAGTTCTCCAATTAATTCGTCTAGGTTGGCCGTTACCTCATTGAAGCCATCCAATAGTAAAACGATGCCTTGTTGTTCCTTTTCCGGTTTCTTTTTGAGCAGATTCCAGATTTTGTTTTCTGACTTTTTAGTGGGCGAGCTTTCACCTAAATAGTGATGGGCTATGTACCATCGAATGAAATTTTGCTCTTCCTTCTTGGCGTAACTGGTATATTCATTGAGAGCGATAAAAAGGGGAATAGGTTGATTTTTGTCTTCCAAGAGCCGTTCCCATAGGTGCAAAAGCGACATGGTCTTTCCCATGCCTCCTGACCCAAGTATAATGGCATGATGAATGTCTTTTTCTCCTAGGGATCTGATAGCGGTAAAAAGATCCAATTGTCTATCCCTATTCTTGACTTCTGCTGGGAGAGTGGAAGCAAGACTAGCATCTGCAAGAAGAATCTTTTCTATTCTTACATTTTTGAATCGGCCTCTATAAAGTGAGTCTCTGTAGGAGTTTGAATTTTCCCTCAATTGTCCCAGTAAAATAGCCTGCTTGTCTAAAGCAACTTCTTGTTCGCTTTTGCCGGGAGGGGATTGTGATGTGCTTGAAGAAGCATTTAATCCCCGGCGAGATTTATAGATAAGATCGCCAGTAAGAATATGTCCATAACCAAGTTCATATTTGATTTTATCGCAAAATTCGTAATAAGAATTTATTCCAATAAAAAGGCTTAGCGAATTCAGTGTTCTTTCAGAGTAGGATAAACTTGTTATATTTTGAATTTTATTTTGTGATAAAGTAAAATAATCTCTGATAGTATTTATACCTGGTAAAAAATAGTCAACATTTTTTTCTTCCAGTTTCATTAGTTTTCGACGTAATTTTTGCGCATCTGGCCGTCTGTAGGCATAGTATGGTTTTCCCACATTGTCCATATCAGCGATTAGCTCCATGAATTTTTTGAACAATTCGAACTGAATTTCAAGATTTTTTTCCATCGTATTTAAAAAAACTGTTGAGGACTGTTGGCCGACAAGCAATTAAATTATTTGTTTCTCAAATTTGATTCATAATACAATTTGTGCTTGATGAAAAGCTTTAGTCAAGATATGAAGCGCATTCTAAATTTCAAAGCAGAAGGCTTTGTTCCGTAGAACATGAATGCATGCATGTTCGGATAAAACGGATTGTATTGGATCAGCTGAATGCCGAAGGAAGCCATTAAATGTGGGGACATTTAGGACTCTTCACTTCGGCCACCTCCCCATAATCTTAAAAACTAAAAATTTAATAAACATGGGGAAAATGTTTAATTCAGTTATCATCATCATTGTGATGATGATATGCTTAAGTTCATGTGGCAAAATTCTCGGCTATGATGAAAAAGATGAAAGACCCGCAAAGATGGAAAAAATGTTAGATAGCGGTGAAGGCGATGAAAAACCTGTAGACAAAGGTTGATTGGTGAAAAGACCTTGATTTTCAAGGTCTTTTCTTAACTTTACTAAATACGTATTTTTTACCAATTACTACATTTAAAGATGTATGAAATTCGATTTTAAATTTATCAGGACATGGTCGCTAATAAGTTTCTTTCTTGTTTGGACCATTTGCTTTTCTTTTGGTCAAGAACCCTTCCAGTCAAAGCAAGACTCATTATTTGACCTTACCAATACTTACCTTGATGAAGGTAAGTACCAAGAAGCTAATCAGGTACTACTGCCTTTACTTCAAGATAGAAAATGGATTAATAATCTAACCAATAAAAGAAAAGTCACCAATAATCTAGGCTTTTCTTATTACTATCTGGGACAATATGATTCCTCCAATCACTTTTACATACTTACTAACCAAGCTGCCACTGAACTAAAAGATACCGTAAAGATCATTAGTTCATTTAAATCGATAGCTATGAGCTATAGGAGGATGGGCTTATATTCAAAATCCTTGGAAAGTAGCCAGAAAGCTTTAGAAGTGGCAAAAATTAAAAAGGATACAGGAAGTGCCTCTGAAATCCTCAACACAATCGGACTAATGTATATAGACTTGGGGGAGAATGAATTAGCTGCAAAAAGTCATAGGGAATCTTTGGCATTGGCATTGGCCATTGGTGACTCCACCATGGAAGCATATGCCTACAATAACTTGGCAATGGCCTATCGAAAGCTAAATTATATAGATAGCAGCTTATATTACAATTTCAGGTCCCTTGATCTAAAAAACAGATTGTCGATAGTAAATACTGCATCTACTTTAACCAATATTGGCTTAGATTTTTTGAAATTGAATCAGTTGGATTCTGCCCAAAAGTACCTTGAATGGGCAAATATTGTTTATCATAAGAATGAACATCAAATAGGATACCTAGTAAGCTATAATAATCTAGCCGACTTATTTCTTCATTTAGGCCAATATCAAATTGCCAAATCCTATCTGGATTCCGGCGCAACATTGTTACATGCGGTCACCTTAAAAGACCTATTATTGGATCATTATGATTTAAAAGTAAGAGTCAATGAAAAAATGGGACAGCATGAAGATGCACTCATGGCTTTAAAAAAGTTGGCGGATTTGAAAGAAGAAGTATTTTTAGAAGAGAAGTTGCAAGTACAAAAGGTAGAATCAAGGTTTCTACTGAGAGAAAGAGAATTGGAAAACGAGTATTTAGAACAGGAAACTGTTTTAGCACAAGCTCGTATTCGAACAAATGAGCAGTTTATTATCTTTTTAGCTATTCTAGTAGGATTGTCTATTATATTCGGACTTTTCTTATTCCGTTTCAATAGAAAACTAAAGGAAAAAAACCTCATTATCATTGACCAAAAAAAGGACAATGAGCATAGAATTTATAATTTCCTTACTCGTCTGCAACAGCTACTTCGACTTGCTTCTGAAAGTATTTCTGATGAGAAGGCAAAAGAAGTGTTAAGAAACTCTGAAGCAGCAATTATTTCTATAGCTTCGTTGCAGGAATATTTGACCTACTCAAATCATGAAGAGGAAGATGTGCTGCTGGGAAAATACCTTTTGGACTTGACAGCACACCTTGAAGAATTGTTCAGGCATACAGGGCAGAAGATTGATTTTAGGGTAGAAATCGATTCCAATGCTAAGTCAACAAGATTATCAGTCCCTACCTTACTGAACCTGGGGCTGATTGTTTCGGAAATAATTACCAATGCTTCCAAATATGCATTTAACGAAACCATCAACTATCCCAAAATAAGTGTTTCATTAAAAAGACAGGCAAATGTCATTTTAATTCATTTGGAAGATAATGGTATTGGAATATCCAATGAAGCAAGTGAAGGGCTAGGCACAAAATTAATAGGTCGATTGGCTAGGTATATCCAAGCTGAAATAAGTTTACAGTCCGATGTGGGAACGAGGTATACACTTAAGTTGATTAGAAAATAGTAAATTGTATCTTAAGTTTTTGTAAATGTTTTTTAGTCACAATAGGATTGTTTAAAAAACCAATATGGTAAACGAAATAAAAATATTATTGGTAGAAGATGATCCGTTTATTGGAGATATGATAAAAAGTGATTTGTTAAAAACTTTTTCACAGGGTCAGGTAAACATTACCGGGCCGGCCACCTCATTTCAGGAGGGGGCAGAGTTGCTAAATTCAGACACATTTGATATTGCTTTGTTGGATATTGACTTAAATGGGGATGAGACAGCAGGAATCCGGCTGGCTTTACTGATCAATCAGATAGGTTCCATCCCAATGGTTTTTCTATCTGGTTTGCCAAAAAATACTGGCTTCGATATTGCGAAACTTACAATGCCATATGCCTTTTTAAGAAAGCCATACAGAAGGCAAGAACTTGAAGATTTAATGGAATTATTGGTAATCAAGCAAAGTCAAAGTAAAAAAGGGAACAATAACCAGTTATATCATAGAAGCAAGTCATCAAATAATACTAGGCCAACTATCTTTGTTACAACCGGACATGGAGAACTTACAGGGTTGCCCATCAAAGAATTGGTTTTATTGGAGGCAGATGATAAGGTAATCAAGGCATATCTCCTTAATAAGGAGCAGCCAATAGTGTTTAATTCTCCAGGGCTTAAAAACTTTTATGATGAAAACCATCACCTACTGGGGAAAAGCTTTTTTCAATTAAGCAGGAAATATGTTATTGATCTCAAGAAGATCATATCCATAAAGAACAATCATGTTCATCTGCCTAAATACAGTAAAAACCCGTCTTATCCTCTATATTTTTCGTTACCCATTCCGCAAAATGGAGAAAAAAGAAAATTACTTTTTGACAAGCTTGGACTAGAAAGTAAATAATTATTTATATCTTTTTTTTTTTGAAAGCCTATTTTATTCAATACCATAAAGGTTGAACAAAACTTAAAACACATAAGATATCACCAAAATGGCCGGCTCTGGGACAGAGGATTCAAGAAAATTTAAAAATATTTTTTGACCCTATTTTGTGTGCAAATCGTGTGCAAATAAAAAAGCCACTTACAATTTTCAATCGTAAGTGGCTGATTTTCAGTGGGCCCACCTGGGCTCGAACCAGGGACCCCTTGATTATGAGTCAAGTGCTCTAACCAGCTGAGCTATAGGCCCGGAAAAGCAGTTTTTCTGGAGCTTTCCAGTGGATCAAACCATGTAACCAATCGAAATCGCTTAGATGACTTTTTCCTTGCTTTTGGGACTGCAATGTTACATATTTGATTTCAAAACAACAACATTTACCTGTATGAAAATAGATAAAAATATCGATTTTTTTGTTTTTGATCTCGGTGGGGTGATCATTGATTTGGATATTCCGTTTACCATCAGTCAATTAGGTGAAAATCTGAACGGTGACGGAAAAGCACTCTCTGAAAACTTTATGATGAACCCTATCCATCATGCTTATGAAAAAGGTGAAATCAATGACGCCACTTTTAGGGCAGAAATCCGAAACGCCTTTAAAAAAGACTGGAGTGATTTAGAAATTGATAATATTTGGAATGCGATGTTGGGAAAAATACCCATGCAGAAAATAGAGTTGCTTCAGTACTTAAGAAAATCTCATCCCGTCTATATGTTGTCCAACACAAACGGTATTCATTTCAAAAGGGTCGAGGAAATCTTATTAGAGGATACTGGGATATCTACTTTTAATGAGCTTTTTGATCATGTGTTTTTAAGCCATGAAATGGGCTGCCGTAAGCCAGATACTATTATCTATGAAAAAGTTTTGGATCATATAGGAATGCCAGCAGATAGAGGAGTGTTTTTTGATGATACGGCACCCAACCTGCTCGGAGCAGAAAAGGTAGGACTTCGAACCTGCCATATTAATCACCCAAATGCCCTGATGGATTACTTTTCGGATGTACAGTAATAAAGAATACCTTAAGCACAGTTTACTGTTTATTGTCACATTTGTGTGTACTACCTTGGCAGGTGGAGAGTGGCTGTTTGGAAGAAGTATTCTTTCTGATGAAATGCCGCTTACTTGGGACTACTTTGTCCAGTCCATGGCTTTTTCCATTCCCTTCGTAGGGATTCTATTGATACATGAATTGGGACATTTATTTACTTCTATCCATCATAAGGTAAAGTCCTCTTTGCCCTTTTTCATTCCTTTTTGGTTAGGCTTTCTAGGCGCTCCATCTATTGGGACCATGGGTGCGATTATTAAAATGAAGGACTTTGTCAGTAGCCGTAAAAAGTTCTTCGATATAGGTGTGGCTGGTCCTTTGGCAGGTTTTGTTATTGCCTTTGGTGTGTTGGTATATGGGTTTCAAAACCTTCCAGATGCTGACTTTATTTATGAAATTCATCCAGAGTATCTTGACCCTGATTATTCTCTGGAAGAGAGTGGGGGAGTCAATATTCAATTGGGCTACAACCTGCTTTTCTATGGCATGCAAGAGCTTTTGGCAGACCCTGATAAAATGCCCAACATGAGTGAAGTTATTCACTATCCATATTTGTTTGCTGGGTATTTGGCCTTGTTTTTTACTGCCTTGAATCTCTTGCCCATTGGGCAGCTGGATGGGGGCCATGTGGTGTTTGGATTGTTTCCTAAACATCACCGGAAGATTAGTCTTAGTTTCTACACGGTATTTTTATTCTTTGCTGGCTTGGGGATGGTTAATCCCTATGAAGGAACCAGTTATTTGATTTTTGCACTGCCGCTTTATTTGATCTTTATTTATATCTGCTTTAGGAAGTCCAGCCTTAAAAACCAGACAAAATGGACCTTAACCTTGAGTATTGTGACATTGCAATACGTGCTGCTCTATTTTTACCCACATTTGGAAGGGTACAGTGGTTGGTTGTTTTTTGCCTTTATTTTGGGAAGGCTGATTGGAATTGAGCATCCTCCAGTAAGGGATGGGAAACCGATCAACCCGCCAAGAAAAGTATTGGCTTGGCTGGCCATTATCATATTTATCCTGTGCTTTACACCACAACCATTCCAGATAGCCTAATGGTGTATCCCATAGTTGGAAAAATAAAAAAGAGTAGGTTTTGCCTACTCTTCTTCTAATTCTCTGTATGCCATAATGCCTCCCAGGACATTTCTTACTTTGGTGAAACCTTTTGTTTCTAAAAACTTCTTCGCATTTCCACTCCTTGCACCTGAGCGGCAATGAACGATCAATTCCTGGTCTTTGTATTCCTCCAACTCACCCAAAGCATTTGGTAACTGGGACAGTGGAATATTATTGGCACCAAGGTTATCTTCCTCGTATTCCCATTCTTCACGAACATCTAAAAAGGCAAAGGATTCCTTATTGTCCAATCGTTCTTTTAATTCTTCTACCGTAATGTCTTCCATAATTATTCTACTAAAATTCTGATTGATTGCGGAGTGTTTTTCTTCCATACCTTGATCAGGTACACTCCCTTGTGATTACCTGTAAAATTAATGATTTTACCTTTTTCCGAAGGTATGATATCTATATTTATTTCCCTGCCAAAAGCATCATACATTTTGACCAGATCCATTTCTCCTTCCAGAAAAATCCTTTGCTCGGTGGCAGGGTTTGGATAGGCTTTTATTCTATCAGTCTCGCTGGGTGTTTCAGGCGCCTCTGGGCCTGTTGTTTGCATATGTGGCCTGATCATCAAAGAACCTAAGACCTCTGTATTGGGTTGCCAAGTACCTGATGTATTATACATGACTTCACCCGATGTATCATTGGACTTGTCTAAGCCGATTTGTATAAACTCATTGGTGAACTGCATAAAACCTACATAAAAGTCTCCTTCTACGCTGATGGTAGTATCCAGTTCAAATTTGGTAAAAGCTTCTAAGGAGGGTTTTTCTTGGATGATCACTTCCTTGGTGAACAATGGGTTTTCCTCCAGTGATGACCAAATCATCAAGTCCACTGCATTACCTCTTTGGGCGGCATTGGTGAAATTGATGCTAATGGCATTAATAAAGGCTGGAGCTGAAGTGTTGTACTTTATCGCAATCATTCCGGATCGCTGATTGATTCCCGCCGCATAATCTACAGTGCCTCTATCGTAAGCATAAAAGTCTTTGATTGGGATAGTAGTTTTAATGGTGTCATTAAGCCTAAAGTCAACGTTTGTATGATAAGTGGTATCTAATCCATTGATCGCCTCAATCAAGTAATTGTCACCCGAACTAAGATAAACCCAACTTTCCATTTCAAATTCTTCTGTAACTTCTTCCAAGTTCCAATCCCCTGGAGCTGCGCTGCTAAAGTCCCTTCTTTCGTTGGCCAGTGGTACTGGGTTAAAAGGTGTATTGCTATTAAGCACCATTACAGGTGCTGAAGTTGCTTTATTTCTTACTTCAATGGAATATTCCATGGCCCTAAACCGATCATTTAAATTGAAAAATTGGTTAGTGATAGGCTGAGGGACAGTGTCTGGCAAATTATTAAACTCATAAAGTGGAAGAGCAGCATATTTGCCCAAAAAGTTACTGTTCAATTGTGTTAGGGCACGGTCCTGATAATATAAATCATTACTGTTTCTATCATCACTGATGTAAACATAATCTATCATCCAGCTATCGAAAGGCCCTGCCATTCTTCCGGTACTTTGGAACTTGAATTGGAAATGATCATGAAGGTAAATGCCATTGACCTGAATAATTTCCTGTTTAAATTCCTGAATATCCTGACCTCCTTGCTGTACCCAAACTTGGTTCCAGTTATTCAAACTGTCCAAGAATAGTAATTCCAAGTAATCTGAAGCATCGGGGAGTTCTGCCTTTCCACCTGCTTGCCAAAAGAAACTGAGGTAAATGGATTGTTGTGCTATAGCGTCAAGGCCATCCAGATTGATGAATTGAGAGCTTAACTGGTCAGTCACTCCGGATTGGGTAATATCCGTACTATAAGGTTGGCCATTGGCTTTAACTCCATCCAGAAGCGCTACACCCAAACTAGGTGCGTTAATGCCTACATTCAGAGAAACATTGGTTCCTTGATTGATCCATTTTGCTGAATCCAAGCTGCTGGATGAAAAGTCATCCCAAAAGGGCAAGGCCAATGTGTCTGCCATTAGCCTTGCTCTTTGCGTGTTATTTTTATTTTCAAAACCTGTATGATTTACAGGAAGCTGTATCAACTGTGCCTTTGATGGAAAATAGGTCAAAGTCAGCAGTAAAGAAAAAAGTAGAATTATATAAGTCTTTCTATTCATTTAAAAATTTGTATCGACTCCCAGCTCAGACACCCATAAATCGATCAACTCACCTGTTTTTGCTTCAATACCAGATGGAGGCAATTGTTTAAGAATAGTACCTTTAGGAACGGTATCGGTGGTCACATAATTGATACGACCCAACCTTAAACCAGAGCCAACAATGGCAATTTCTGCTTCTTCTTCATCCATGCCTACTACATTTGGAATGGCCAGGCTTTGCTTGCCAAGTCCGTCACCAACGACCAAGTCTATTTGGGAACCTTTCGGGATCTCAAACCCTTCTTTGATCGATCTGCCTCTAAATTTTTGTTCTAAAACAACATTATGTCCAATATCAGGTGTGTAAATGATTTCGCCCCTTACTAAACCATAATTGGCCAATACTTCTTGCGCATTTTTGATAGGACTGTTAACCAAATTAGGCATTTTTATCAATGGTGCATTTTCAGCATTCAAGGTAATGTAGATTTTTCTATCCCTTTTGACCTTTGCACCAGGACGTGGATTCTGTTTAAGTACTGCCAAGGGTTGAGCATCTGCTACGAAACCACTGTCAGGAGTGATTTCATACCTTAAGTTACGTGCTTCCAAGTATTTTTCAATCTCGCTATAGTGGAAATTTTCCAGATCTGGTACAGTTACCGATTCTCCGTGGTTGGTATATCCAGGGAGATAAATCTGAAAGAATACGAATAGGACCGCAAACAATAAGCCCAATATTAAGGCAATATGGACAATAACTTTCTTGGAACCTTCTTTAATAGTGCTCATTGACAATTTACTTGGTTATATTTCCTTAGGTAAAGGTAATTTTAATTTTGGCTTCATGGAATGATTTTACCACAAATAATAGCGTGTAAAACTATAATAAGTGTGCCAAAAATTACTAAAAAGCGTTAAAGTTTCATCTTTACATAAAAACTAAAATGCTACCGAATGATTAACCTTTTGGTAAGGGAAAGGTCATCACTTTGAATTTTGATGATGAATACTCCCTTGGCAAACACTTCAGTGCTAAAGCTATAAGTCTGATTGAGTGTTCCTGGGTATATAACATCATGTACCATTTGGCCAGAAGAACTGATCACTTGGATGCGAACATCTTCGAAATCATCCAGGTTAAAAACAATGTTGAACAAATCCGTAGCTGGGTTAGGGTAGACCTTGGCATTGCCCAAGCCCGGGTTCACTGGTTCAGGATTGTTTTCAAGATAAAATTCAATATTGTCCAAATAAACCGGATTGGTTTCACTGTTTCCGTTTTCAACCACAAAGGCCAGTCTAACTTTTTCAAATCCAGAACCAGTGTAGTCAGAAAGATCAATAAACTCCCTTACAAACTCACTTGGTGTATTAGGGTTAACAGGCGCTTCACCATTTATGGTGTTGAGCTCCTCGCCGGTAAAAGAGGTCAATTCTTCTGTAAATGTGACACCACCGTCTTGGCTAAACAATACGGTCATTTGGGTGTTGCTGTCCACTCCACTAGCTGCACGATCAAAGAAGACACTTGCCCGACTTGTACTGCTTAAATCCATCACAGGTGTCCCAATCCAATAAGAGTTTTCATTGGATTGCTCGCGAAGATTAGCCAGGTTATCCCCACTTTCACCAGTTTCTTTGGATACTAACTCCCAAGATGTTTCACCGCTTTCAGGGTTTACGCTTACCCAAGGACTTATGGAACTATTGTTGTCAAAGTTTTGCCTCCAAGGAATGGCTACTTCTGCATCATCTTGATAGTAGTAGCGTATCAAACTGCTTTGAGTATTTTGATTTTGGTCAAAGTTAGGTTGGAAAATAGTGTATTGAACCCCGTTTAATCCATCTGTAAGTGCATTAGGAAGTTCTACAGTAATTGTTTCATTTGGATTTAAGGTGATGTCATCTGCGATCAAGGTGGATTGCTCCGAGCCATTAATTGTCCTATCCAAAAGGAAGGAATTAATCACCAGTGTGCCTGTGTTGGTTACATTCAACACTTCATTTTCCTGGCTGCCATCTGTAATTGGTGAAGGGCTTAGTACTTCATCGATCTTAAAACCATAGCTGATTACTTGGTCGGTGTTGATCGCAATATCCTTGATGTATAAGTTGTTGCCGTAGCCGTTGACAGCGATAAAAGCAATTCTTATGTTTCCATAGTCAGCATATTCACTTAAGTCTACTACTTCAGTTCTAAAAGCGCTTTCCGAAGTCGGGATGAATTCATTTGAAGTGGAAGAGGCTGTTTCCAAAGTCTCTTGAGACTTATCGTAAGGGGCATTCACTAAATCAAATGTATTGCCACAGTCAGTAGAAATGCCAATGAGCAACCTGTCTTCCAGGCCATCTTCAGGATAGGTGGCATAAGCCATTTTGAAAGTTAGCTGGGCGTTAGGTGTGTTGGAAAGGTTTATTTGAGGAGTAATCAAATAATCCATTTCTCCATCAGTCTCATAATTGTAGAAATTGACTAGCAGCGCTTCTTGACTAGTTCCATCCAGCGTAAGCTGTTCCTGGTTCCAAGTAATTCCTTCATCATCATTCCTTACAGACCAAATACCATTAATGTCTCCTGATGAGTACGTATAAGGAAGTGCAAGATTTGGTTGAACGATAGGGGAGGAAGTTAATAGGTTATTTCCTGGATTCTCATCTGTTATGTTGTTGACTGAAATGACGTTGACCTCGAATTCATTACCATCATTTTGAATATCGATAGGATCAAATGTAAAGGTAAAATCATCTCCTTGATCAAGGTCGAAAGTAAATGTCTTTTGCTCCATGACACTTCCATTGAGTGAGATGGCCACTACGGCGCTGGTCAAGGCAGTTGTACCGGCATTAAAAGCTTCCACTTGCGGGGTTACTGTATTGGAACAAATGTAATCTTGAGGTACGATGATTTTATCCAATGCCAAATCGAGTGCGAATACTTCAGGCTCTTGGGCAGCCCTACCATTTACCAATGAAACTCTTCTTGGGCTGTTGGCTAACACTACATCAAACCTTTCAAGTTGACCAGCTGTAAACAAGTTCATACATGCATCAGGCGTATAATCCATATAATTTTGGATCATGTCCCTTGAGCCGCAAGTTGTCCGAACAGTGCTGTTACAGGCATTGTTGGAGCTTTCCTGATTCGGAGTGTCATCTACAAAATCATCTACAGAACAATCTCCATCACCCCAAATGTGCCTAAGTCCAAAAAAGTGGCCTATTTCATGTGTGGCTGTTCGTCCTAGTGATGAAGAAGAGGCATTTCCTCCAGAACCAAAATAGCGATAATCGATCGTGACACCGTCCGTTTCTTTGGAGCTGGGGGAGAAATTTAAACCATCTAAGTCCGATATAGGAAAAGACGCATAACCTATATAGGGGGATTGCATGGGTACCACCCACAGATTAAGGTAATCATTTGAATCCCAATAAGAAAAGGAGCTGACTAAGCTTGCGTCGCTTTGGCTATAAACCGCTTTGGTACCTTGAACTCTATTGATACCTGAAGTGGGGAGTCCCCTTGGGTCTTGTTTGGCTAAGACAAATTCAATTTGTGCATCTACAGCGACACCTTGAAACTCATCAGGCGTGTTGGCTGCGTCAGCATTTTGCCTTCTGAAGTCCTCATTTAGGATCCTGATTTGTGCTTCTATTTGTGACAGTGGAATATTGGCGCCATTGCCAATCGCTTCTCCATTGTGGATCACGTGAACAACTACTGGAATTACCCTTACTTCATCCGCTGCTGTTCTTAAACTTAAGCTTTTTTTTCTGCTTTCAATCTTATCATTTATCCAAGACTCAAAGTATTCTTTTGAACCAAACAAGCCCAATTCCTGAAGTTGCTGAGCTTCTACTAAGGGAGTAGCACACTTATCCCCGTTACTGCTGATGGTATTTTGGTTATAAAAAT
This sequence comes from Echinicola sp. 20G, assembly GCF_015533855.1. Lineage (GTDB taxonomy): Bacteria > Bacteroidota > Bacteroidia > Cytophagales > Cyclobacteriaceae > Echinicola. The sequence goes on from NZ_AP024154.1 coordinate 4,288,989, forward strand.
GAGGGGTGATATTTTGGGCAAAAATGGGGGTGTTTAAAAATAAGAAAAAGGATAAAACCAACTTTATCCTTAAAATCAGTAATATCCTTTTCATTAACTCTTTCTTAAAAATCGCTTTTCATTTACTCTGAAACAGAAATGTTGATGGCTTCCACCTTTGTGATTTCAGGAATGGCTTTTTTTACCGCTTCCTCAACACCGGCTTTCAAGGTCATGGTGGACATTGGACATGAGCTGCATGTACCAGTTAGCTCCAATTGTAATACCATTTCCTCTGTAAGTCCCACAATTTTCACATTGCCACCATCAGCCTCCAAATAAGGACGAATTGAATCCAATGCTGTTTCTATTTTTCCTATCAGTTCAGTTTCCATTTTATTATATCTAGGTATTAACCTGTACTATTTTGGTTTTATTTCTTTCTGCATTCCTAATGGCCACTTGTCTGGCTACTGTTTCAGCTAACTCGGTAAATGCCTTTTGGGTGACACCTTCCTTCAACACAGCAGGGTAGCCACTGTCCCCACTCTCTCTAATGCTTTGAACAATAGGGATTTCCCCAAGGAAAGGCACTTCGAATTTTTTAGCTAGTCGCTGACCACCTTCTTTGCCGAATAAATAGTACTTATTGTCCGGCAATTCTTCTGGTGTAAAATAAGCCATATTTTCCACAACACCTAAAACGGGAACATTTATTTGGGGCTGCTTAAACATGGACAAACCCTTGGTAGCATCTGCTAGTGCCACTTTCTGCGGGGTAGTAACGATTACTGCACCAGTTACTGGTACTGTTTGAACCATAGTGAGATGAATGTCGGAAGTGCCCGGTGGCAGATCGATCAATAGGTAATCCAATTCACCCCATTCAACATCTGCAATAAATTGCTTTAACGCTGAGCTGGCCATTGGGCCTCTCCAGACTACTGCACTGTCTGCAGGGGTCAAGAAGCCGATAGACATTAATTTTACACCATATTGTTCTATAGGAATGATGATATTCTTCCCGTTTTCCTGTTTTACAGCGGGTTGTTCGCCTTCCACATTGAACATGGTAGGAACTGAAGGCCCTGAAATATCTGCATCGACCAAGCCTACCTTGGCACCAGTAGCTGCCAAGGCCACTGCCAAATTGGAAGAACAAGTTGATTTACCCACACCGCCTTTACCAGAAGCGACAGCAATAATGTTTTTTACTTTTGGCAACAATGGCGCATTGTCCCTGATCGTGGTCACATTGGAAGTCATGAAAATATCTAGTTCAATAGCTTCACCAAATTCCTTCTCCAATGCTTTCACACACTTACTTTTGATCAATTCCTTGAGAGGGCAAGCAGGGGTGGTAAGTACTACTTTAAAACTTAATTTATCACCCTCAATCACAATGTCCTGGATCATACCCAGTGTTACCAAATCTTTTTTCAGATCAGGGTCATCTACTGTGGAGAGGGCTTTAAGTACCTTTTCTTTACTTATAATCATTACGTAGGGTAAATTTTGCGCAATTTAGTGCTTAATAATCCTTTTTAAAACTGTTGAACCTAATATCTATGTTTTGACTTCATTGATTTAATCGATGATCATTAGGTGATCGGGCTTTTGCCCTTTTAATTTTTAACACTATAACCCTTTACTTTAAGGAATAGTTTCTATTATGCGCATCGTTTGGGAAGTCTATTTTCATAATACTTTTTTATCTTTGGACTTATTCCCAATGCAGCATGTCATTAAGTAATATTACAACAGAAAAAGTCAAGGATAGGGCGGATATTGAAGAGGTGGTCAATGACTATGTGCCTCTAAAGAAGAAGGGACAGAACCTTTGGGCCTGTTGTCCATTTCATAATGAAAAATCTCCATCATTTTCCGTTTCTCCAGCCAAGCAGATTTATAAATGCTTTGGTTGCGGGGCTTCTGGTGATGCCATTCAGTTTGTCATGGAAGTGGAAGGTATTGGCTTTAATGAGGCTATCAAACAGTTGGCGCATAAATATGGCATTGAAGTAGAAGAGGACCATACTGCGACTCCAGAGGAAGTTCAAGCGTACAACGAAAGGGAGAGTTTATACATTGTCCAGGCTTTTGCAAGAGATTTGTTCCATAAAAACTTATTGGAAACAGATGAGGGCAAGTCTATAGGTTTAAGTTACTTCAAGGAGCGAGGCTTTAATCAAGCCACCATTGAAAAGTTTGACTTAGGATATGCCATGGATAGTTGGGATACCTTGCACAAATCAGCGACAAAAGCAGGTCATTCCGAAGATATTTTGCTTAAGGGAGGACTGATCCTCCAAAAAGAAGGAGATCCAAGCCGGAAGTACGACCGGTTTCGAGGAAGGGTGGTTTTTACTATCCATAACCTCGCAGGAAAGCCCATTGCTTTTGGAGCAAGGATACTCACCAATGACAAAAAGCAGCCCAAGTATATTAACTCGCCCGAAACGGCTGTTTACCATAAGAGTGATGTGCTCTATGGGATGTACCAAGCCAAACAAGCCATTCGGAGCAAGGACAATTGCTATTTGGTGGAAGGGTATACCGATGTGGTCTCGATGCATCTTTCTGGAATAGAAAACGTAGTTGCATCTTCGGGTACCTCATTGACAGAAAATCAGATCAAGCTGATCAAGCGGTTTACCGATAATGTGACGGTACTTTATGATGGTGATGCTGCTGGTATCAAGGCTTCCTTGAGAGGTATTGATATGTTGTTGGAAGGAGGGTTGAATGTCAAAGCAGTCGTATTCCCTGATGGGGATGATCCTGACAGTTATTCCAGAAAAGTGGGCTCAGAAGCTTTTCAAACTTATTTGAGTGAGCATGCCCGGGATTTTATAGAGTTTAAAATTCAGCTGTATGAAGAGGAAGCGAAGCATGACCCGATTAAAAGGGCAGATACAGTTAGGCAGGTGGTGCAGAGTGTTTCCAAGATTCCTGACCCAATTACCCGTGCAGTTTATGTAAAGGAATCTGCCAAGCTGCTCCAAATGGAGGAAGAAATAGTATTGGCTGAGCTCAATAAGATTCTTCTGAAAGGACAAAAAGAGGCCTATGCAAAGCCTAAGGATAAATTTTCTCCAGGCCCACCTCCTCCAGATGCGGATACTCCGTTTGAAGCTTTTCTTCCAGAGGAAAAACCAAAACTCTCCGCCAAGGATGTTCTGGCGGGTCAAGAAAGGGAAATGCTGAGACTTTTAGTTACCTATGGTTTTGAAAAAATATCCGAAGACCTCCATGTGTGTGAATACCTTATCCAAGAGACAGGGGATTTGGAGTTTCAGACACCTTTGTATCAAAAGATCCTTATCGAGTATAAAAGGGCCTTACGAAAAGGTGTTTTACCCAATGCGGATTACTTTATTAAGTTAGATGACAGTGAAGTAAAATCTGAGGTGATCAATATGATATCCAATCGACATGAAATGTCCGACAACTGGCAACTCAAGCATTTGATATATACTAATAGGGAATCTGATGATTTGTCCAAAACCACTTTCAACGAGATTCATCGCTTAAAGAGAAGGGTCTTGGAAAAAATGGTGGATGAAACCATTCAAAAAATACGGGTTGCTGAAGAAAATGGAAATATTGATGAAGTGTCAGACTTTCAAATGGTTCTGATGGCATTGAACGAATCATTGAAAGAAATCAATAAGCAACTTGGAACCGTAAAGTCCAGATAGACCAAACTAAATACCGTCTTTCTCGGTTTAAGACAATAAAGAGTGTAATTTTGCACACTAAATTGACCATTCAATAAAATACTATGGCTGAAGAAATTAAATTAGATTCCATCGAAGAGGCAATTGAAGCGATAAAAGCTGGTGAAGTGGTCATTGTGGTAGATGATGAGGATCGTGAAAATGAAGGAGATTTTGTATGTGCAGCTGAAAAGGTAACGCCGGAGATTGTCAATTTTATGGCAACTCACGGTCGGGGTTTGATTTGTGCACCAATTATAGAAGACCGTTGTGAGGAGTTGGGTTTGGAGTTGATGGTTGGCAGGAATACAGCAGCTTATGAAACGCCATTTACTGTTTCTGTTGATTTGATCGGGCATGGTTGTACGACCGGAATTTCAGCTAGTGACAGAGCCAAAACGATCAAAGCACTAATTGATGATAACATTCATCCTGATGAACTGGGAAAGCCAGGGCATATTTTTCCTCTAAAGGCCAAAAGGGGAGGTGTGCTAAGAAGAACAGGTCATACCGAAGCAGCTATTGACTTGGCCAGGCTGGCTGGTTTGTATCCTGCTGGTGTTTTGGTAGAAATCATGAACGAAGATGGCACCATGGCTAGGGTTCCGGATTTGATTGAAGTAGCAAAGAGATTCAACTTGAAGTTTGTGAGCATCAAGGATCTCATTGCATACAGGCTTAAAAACGAATCATTGATCAAGCGGGAAATAGGTGTGGACATGCCTACGGAATGGGGTGATTTTGATTTGGTTGCCTTTAGACAAACCAATACTGATGAAATCCACATGGCCCTGATCAAAGGTGAGTGGACGGAAGGAGAGCCGATTTTGGTAAGGGTACATTCTTCTTGTGTGACTGGTGATATATTTGGATCTTGTAGGTGTGATTGTGGTCCTCAACTGCATAGTGCCATGGAAATGGTCAATAAAGCAGGCAAAGGAATTGTGTTATACATGAACCAAGAAGGCAGAGGAATTGGTCTGATCAATAAGCTCAAAGCTTATAAACTGCAGGAGGAAGGAATGGATACCGTTCAAGCTAATCTTGCTTTAGGTTTCCCAATGGATAAAAGAGACTACGGTGTTGGGGCACAGATTCTGAGGGATTTGGGTGTTTCCAAAATTAAGTTGATCACTAATAATCCAACCAAACGTGCAGGTTTACTGGGGTATGGCTTGGAGATCGTAGATACCGTAGCGCTGGAGATCAGTCCAAACAGTCATAATGAGAAATACCTCACCACCAAAAGGGACAAAATGGGTCACCAGATTCTCAAAAAAGAGATCAATAAGATGAAATAAACAAAGAGCCCTGAAAAAAACAGGGCTCTTTTAGTATAAATTGAGCCATTTCGACTAACTAATCCGTCATTAATTTCGTTAGTCTAAATAGAATCAATGCCTTAATCGTCATGAAAAAACTGCTGTATATATTTCTTTTTGTATTTATTGGTGTGCAAAATGTTGATGCACAGAATTTTCCATCCCAAGTTTGGCATGATGGCACCTTGTACTTGAGTGATGGTGAAATTTATAAAGGAAAGCTAAAATACGATTTGGATAATAACATTGTGCAGCTACAGAGTCAAAGTATTCAGACCTTCAGTAGTTCCTCCATTACTAGGTTCGAGATATTTGATGAGTATTATGGAGGCATTAGGACTTTTTATAGTCTTCCTTACGATGTCAATAACAACGATTATGCGGTTCCGATTTTCTTTGAACTCCTTACTGATGGCCCTGATATTACATTATTATGTAGGGAATATATAACCAGTGACCCAAGAAGTATGGGGATGTACAGCATGTACATGTCACCTATGTACGGTCCGCCCATGACCAACTCCAGTAAATTGGCTTTTGACTTTTATTTCTTGGCAGATGGTGAAATCACCAAATACAGCCAAAAGAAAAAAGAATTGCTCAATTATATGGATGACAGGGAAGACGAGGTGAAACTATACATGCGCAAGAACAGGTTGTCTCATGATAGAAGAGGAGATTTGTTACGTATAACTGCATATTATAACCAGTTAAAAGAGTAAGCATTTAAATTAAGGTTAAATAATTAAGAATGATGAGCGGGCAGCTCATCATTCTTTGTTTTTGGAGGGTTTATTGTAACAACTTTCCTTAAATTTGATCAAGAAGAGTTTTTAATCAGACATCAACTTTAAAATATATTTTAATGACAAAACCGCTGATTCTAGTATCCAATGATGATGGGATTACCTCACGTGGAATTCGTGTATTGGTGAATGTAATGAAAAGGTTGGGCGAGGTAGTAGTGGTTGCTCCAGACAGTCCTCAGTCCGGTATGGGACATGCGATAACCATCGGCAACACGCTTCGGTTAGACGAAGAAGAAATTTTTGAAGATGTTGAAGCCTACAAGTCCAGTGGTACACCTGCAGATTGTGTAAAGTTGGCCAAGCATTATGTTTTTAATGACCGCAAGCCAGATTTAATAGTAAGCGGTATTAATCATGGTAGCAATACTTCTATAAGTGTTTTATATTCAGGGACTATGTCTGCGGCAATTGAAGGGGCGATTGAAGGATATCCTTCCATAGGTTTTAGTTTGTGTGACTATAGTTCCAAAGCAGATTTTTCACATGTGGAAGATTATGTGTATAAAATTGCAAAACAGGTTTTGGAACATGGAATGCCCAAAGGAGTTGCTTTGAATGTGAACTTTCCTCCAAAAAGAAACGAACCGATTAAAGGAATTAAATTGTGCCGCCAGGCCAGGGCCAAATGGCAAGAGGAGTTTGATGAGCGCTTTGACCCAAATGGTAGAAAGTATTTTTGGATGGCTGGAAACTTTGTGAATTTTGATAAAGGAGAAGATAATGATGAGTGGGCCATAGCCAATAACTATGCTTCTGTAGTGCCTTGCCAGTTTGATATGACCGCGCACCATGCCATTACCCAAATGAATGAAGAATGGGATTTGGATATTGATTAAGGAGAATTGTATTGGAATCAAAAAGCCCTTCATTTTTGAAATGAAGGGCTTTTTGATTCCGTCTGTTGCGCTGTTAAAAATTTAATTTTGCAGGAAGGTATTTGGCCACCAGGTCTTCATAATAAGGTCTTAATTCTTTTGCATTTGGAGGAGTGGGGACTTTAGAATAAAGATCATAAGGGTTGAATTTTTTTACCCAATCAAACATATTATGATCATGTTGGCTCATCAGGTGATCATAGGCGTTTTCCTTATGTTGTGGATAAAAAGAGTGGTAACGGATCATATAGAGCGCTGGTTCAGGCAAATAATCTTTGACCATTTGGTAAAGGTATTCATCATGTCCCCAGGACATTTTTACCTGATCCAAGCCACAATTGGGTGAGTAGACTCCATATTTACTATTGAATTCAGAGTTTTTTGAATCTGGATTGTTTTCAAAAAATTCTGGAAACACAATCTTATCAGAAAATTGGCAGCCTACCGGAAATGTATCGCCTACCACGGCCCACTGGGGTTCTCCAAAAAGACACAGCACTTTGCCAAAATCATGTATAAACCCGGTGAGCACGAACCAATCTGGGTGGCCATCAGCCCTAATGGCTTCTGAGGTTTGTAACAAATGCTGTAATTGATCTAGGTCTGTATCAGGATCAGAATCATCCACTAAGGTGTTTAGGAAATCAACTGCCTCCCAAAATCCCATTTCTTGTTTGTTGAACTGAAGGAATTCTTGCTCTTTTTGCTGTACGAAGTCATGGGTTTGATATTGATGATTCAAACGGTAAAATTCTCTAACAGTGTCCTGTCTGCTTCCATCGCTATAGTTTCGGTAACTGTCTTTATTGTCTGACTCTTCTTCAATTTGAGGGTAACGCTCTTTTAAATCATCCTCCCAATCTTCAAGATTTTGAAGAGGATTATTATTAACAAGTTGATCAGGTTTGTTCATGCTATTTAGGGCTTATGTTAGTTAAAATAAATATTGAGAAAATTATTTGTTTTCTCTTTTCAAGTTACTAAAAAACAAGATATTAAAAAGCTTCCTTTGATACATATCATTATATGATTATCCACTAGCTTACCAATAAGCTGATTCCTTTAAGGTACTATGAAAATCACCAATCAGGCCACAAAGAAAATATGCATTCTGTTACAAATAATATTTGAATTCTAAAGCTACCGGCATATTATATGGATATCCATAAGAATTTAATCGCTAAATAAAGTGATCTAAAACTACAAATGTAGTGATGATGATCATTTACTGGTTTTTGTACTTTTATTGGAAAAATGTAACCTTTCGAATACTGATAGCTTGTAATAATACGTAAGAATTCAAAAAAAATATTTTGGAACCATAATAATTATACAAACGGGCATGCCATTCTGTAATTAGTTCTTATATTGGGTGTGAATTTATTGAAACCCTAAAATAATTATGTTGCTGAATAAGTTTGTTGTGGCCTTGGTTTTGGCCGGTGGGATTCTGCCAAGTCAAGATAATGCCAATTTTAATTCTGTTGATTTCAAAGCTTATCAACAAGAGATTCCTAATACTAATTTGTCATTTGAATTAACCCCAATTCCTGCTGGGGAGTTTGTAATGGGTAGCCCAGAAGCAGAAAAGGGCAGAGAGAGTGATGAAGGGCCTCAAAGAAAAGTAGCTTTAGATGCCTTTTGGATGGGGAAGCATGAAATAACTTGGGATATCTTCGAGTTGTTTCTAAACAAAAACTATGAGGCTTCTGTCAGTGAAAAGGCATTGAGTCCTGAAGTGGATGGGTTGACGCGTCCATCTACTCCTTATTTGGATATGACCTTTGGTATGGGAAAGGAGAATATGCCCGCTGTTGGGATGACCCAATATGGAGCCATCCAGTTTTGTAAATGGTTATACACTAAAACAGGTGTTTTCTATAGATTACCTACTGAAGCTGAATGGGAGTACGCCGCTAAAGCTGGAAGTGAATCCGCTTATTTCTTTGGGGATGATGGAAGCCAATTAAAGGAATACGCTTGGTATGAAGAAAACAGTGAAGAAACTACCCATGAAATAGGTCAAAAGAAACCAAATCCATGGGATCTATATGATATATATGGAAATGTGCTGGAGTGGACCAATGACGCTTATGTCCCTAATTATCCAAGCTCTAATGGACTTGATAAAAACCCCGTTCAAACTACCGAAGAGCTTTACCCTAGAGCTATCAGAGGAGGGAGTTTTGTCAGTGAGGCAGGTGAATTAAGAAGCAGCAAGCGTTTTTATTCCACACCGGATTGGAAGCAAATAGATCCACAAATCCCTAAAAGCCAATGGTGGTTCCCAGAAGCACCATTTCTTGGCATTAGAGTGGTGAGGCCATTGGTTACTCCTTCCGAAGAGGAGATCATGGCTTATTATAATCAAGCACCTATTGATGACTATTAATCATAAAACCTATAAATAACATGAACCTTAAACAAAAGAATGAAAGAAGAGACTTCCTTAAAACTACTGCTCTCGTAACTGGTGGAGCCATGTTAAGTCCCTTTACATTACCGAAAGCATACGCTCAAGGTAGTGATGAGATAAAGATTGCTTTGATCGGCTGTGGTGGCCGTGGAACAGGTGCTGCATTTCAAGCATTTGGCACTGATCAAAATATCAAATTAGTGGCCATGGCTGATGCCTTTAGGGATCGTCTGGATGATAGTTACAAGGCCTTGTCCACCAAAATAGGAACAGATAAGGTAGTAGTAACGGAAGATAAAAAATTTGTGGGCTTTGATGCTTATAAAGATGCTATCAAAGAAGCTGACGTGGTGCTTTTGGCTACACCTCCAGGTTTCCGCCCTATGCATTTCGAAGAGGCCATCAAACAGGGCAAGCATGTCTTTATGGAGAAACCAGTGGCCACAGACGCCAACGGGATCCGTAAAGTGATCGCAGCTGCTGAACAGGCCAAAGCTAAAAAACTAAATGTGGTGGTGGGACTTCAGAGAAGGTACCAGGACAATTACATTGAAACCATCAACAGAATTCATGACGGTGCCATTGGTGAAGTGGTAGGAGGTCATGTATATTGGAATGGAGGAGGTGTATGGACCCGCGCCAGAAAACCTGAGCAAACAGAAATGGAATACCAAATGAGAAACTGGTATTATTTCAACTGGTTGTGTGGAGATCATATCACAGAACAGCACGTCCATAACTTGGATATTGCCAACTGGGTGAAAGGTGGTTATCCTGTTAAAGCTGAAGGTACAGGTGGAAGAATGGTCAGAACAGGTTTGGATACTGGTGAAATCTTCGATCACCACACCATTCGATTGACTTATGCTGATGGTACCATTATCAATAGTGAGTGTCGTCACTTCCCAGGAGCAGACAATAAAGTCGATGAATCATTTATTGGTACCAAAGGGCGGGCTTATATGAATGCCGGTAACGTTGGTAAAATCTGGGGCTTAGATAATTCTGTCATTTATGATCATGATGGCAAAGGCAACATCAACCCCTATCAACAAGAACATAACAAATTATTTGGGGCTATTGTAAATGGCGAATATGTGTATGAGGATGCTACCAGGGCTGCTATGAGTACCATGACCGCTATTTTGGGCAGAAATGCAACCTACACTGGTAAGGAAATTACTTGGGATGAAGCTTTCAACTCGGAAATTGACCTCATGCCTGATACCTATGCTTGGGATGCCATGCCAAAAATTCTTCCTAACGAAGATGGGCTATATCCACATGCTGTACCAGGTAAAACTAAGGTGGTTTAAAAAACTTAAAATATATTAGAAATAAAAAGGGCTGGATAATTTATTATCCAGCCCTTTTTAGTTGATTAAGAAAATAAGAAAAACTTCTAGTCTTCTTCTTCCAATACTTCCAGAATATCAGCTAATTCATCGAAATCCTTGAAACCAGGTTTGATTTCATCGCCTCCTTTTAATGCGATTCCTTCAATAGGGAGCTCTTCCAAAAGTGAACTGATATTATCAGCATCCAAGCCAAAGCCGAGCAACACTTTGCACTTTTCAGCAATGGCCTTTATCAAATCTTTTACTTCATCTTTAAGGTCAAGACTATCAGATTCCAAAAGCAGTATGACATTATTTTCCTTTAAGCTTGGGGCTTTAGCCAACAAATGTTGTAAAATGTTCACATCATTGATCTCTTGCTTCAATATAAGATTAAAGGAAGAGTTAAGGAGCATAGGAATATGCAATTCTTCCGTAATCTGTAGATAGCTAAGTCCCTCATAGGTTTTGGCTGTTTCTAAAATAGCGTCAGGATGGGAGGCTTCAAACTCTCCAACATACTCCAAACCAGAAAGCCAATCGGTCATTTCCTTGTATTTTTCGGGAGACAAGTAATCTTTGTTTCCTTCCTCAAGGTTGAATCCCATCAGGTTGACATACATTCCTGCGCAATACCTGGCATCGCTAAGGTTATTTACTGTGCTTATTTTTACAAAAGTCTTAAGCGCCATTCCAATTTGATGTTTTAGCTAATTTTACTTTAAATGAGCCCAAAGATAAATAGAAAAGGGACTTTTACTAAATACCTAAAGGGTTGGTTTTCAAATTTAGGGACATTAATTTCATCTTTTTGATAGGAAATTGTATTTTTGCAGATCACCATTACTTACTGAATGCGAACAAGTTTACTCTTTTGTTTCATCATATTGCTTGCTGCTTGCCAGCAAAAAGAAACAGAACCAATTGATTTAGGTTATGATTATATGCCGCTAGAAGTCAATAGGTTTTGGATATATGAAGTTGATGAAACCATTTTTTATGGAGAAAACGATAGTGAATCCTCACATTTTTATTTCCGAGATGTCATTTCAGAAAGTTACATAGGAGAAGAAGGGAGACTTGTTTATTTGGTCAACCGGGAAAAATCTACAGATCAAACCAATTGGTCAAACCACATGGTATATACTTTGCAGGTTAAACAAAATGCTTTGGTTAGATCTAGTGAAAACCAATATACCGTAAGTTTTGTCTTTCCACCAAAACAGACAACAGTTTGGGATGGAAATGCTTACAACACCCTTAATGACGATGATTATAACCTTGAATTGGTAAAGGCCTATGAGGTTGGAGGGAAGACTTATCAGTCTACCGCTAAAGTGATTCAAGAAACCGAAGATGACCTCATCACCATACGGGACAATAGGTATGAAGTATATGCCAAAGGAGTTGGAATGATTGAAGAGTATAAGGAAGTCCTTACTTACTGTTCAAGAAATGATTGCTTAGGCGAACAAATTATCGATAGTGGCCGTTTTATTCATTTGAAACTGATCAATAATGGACAATATTAAAAGACTGGTCATAGTTACAGCCTTAATCATCCTTCAAGGAACTATGGCCTATGGACAGGACAGGTATGCTATTAAATATAAATATAAACCGCAGGACACATATAGTCTTGATGAACCAACAGGTTTTTTGACTCAAAAAGCCATGGATCGTCGCGAAAGGGAAGGTGTACTTGCAGATAGCACAGACTTACCTGTTGCGGAGAGATACATAGACATTATCGATGATATGGTGGACAATGTGCAATATCATTCCAAATGGATTAATGCATCTGTTGTAGTGGCCAATGCAGAACAAATTGAGGCAATCAAAGCGCTTCCATTTGTTAAAGAAGATGGTGTCGAGTTGGTTGCTAAGGGTTTTTATATGAATGGAAGAAGTTCCAATTCCAACATTCTTAAAATGCCTGTAAGTATTCAAGTTCGTGGAAAATCCAAGGCAGAAGAGGATTATGCTTTTCAAAATGGCTTGTTAGGGGTGCCAGAAATGCATGGTGAAGGCCTGACGGGAAAAGGAATTACAATAGCTGTATTTGATGGCGGTTTTATGAATACGGATGAAATCGTAGGATTAAAGCACCTTTTTGATGATAATAAAATTATTGCCACTAAAGACTTGGTAACCCCATGGTCAGAAAGTGTTTACAGGACCGAAACCCATGGTACTTCAGCTTTGTCATTGATTGCTGCAAATGATGTGAATACTCTTGTATCGGGTGCTTACGGTGCCAATTATATCCTTTGTATCACGGAAGATGTTGCTTCGGAATACCGAATTGAAGAATATAATTGGGCAAGAGCGGCAGAATTTGCTGACAGTCTAGGGGTAGATATCATCAATAGTTCTTTGGGGTACACCACTTTCAATGATCCAAGCATGAATTATGAAAAGTCTGACTTGGATGGAAAAACGGCAGTAATCACTCAAGCTGCTACTTTGGCAGCAGAAAGAGGGATATTGGTGGTTTCCAGCGCAGGCAATGAAGGAGGTGGATCTGAAACAACGATTACAGCACCATCGGACGCAGAAGGAATCTTGGCAATTGGAGCAGTTTCAAAAGACTTGAGCAGGGCTTCTTTTAGCTCAATAGGCCCAACAGCAGATGGTAGAATTAAACCAGACTTGTCTGCACTCGGCAGTGGTGTAAGACTTTGGAGAGGAAGTAATAATACTTCTACTGCTAGTGGGACTTCTTTTTCTGCTCCTCAAATAGCTGCCTTGGCAGCGGGGATATGGCAAGGAAGGCCGCATTGGACAAAGGATGAACTGATCCATTACCTATTAAAGAGTGGGAGCCAAGCAGAGAATCCAGACGATCAATTGGGGTACGGTATTCCAAATTTTGACCTGGTCTATTTTGGTGAAGTGTTGGATGTAGAAGAAGAGTTTGAAGAATTCCAAACCAAGATCTATCCTAACCCTGTCAATGGTGAAGAATTATTTATCCAGTTTGGAAATAGCGACCAATGTGATTTCACTTTGATTGACACCAATGGAAAAGTTATTGGGCAAAACACCCTAACAAGAAATTCCAATAGAGTGCCCTATGAAGTCCAATTGGCAGCGATGCATACAGGATTATATGTCATTGAATTAAATGAAGGATTTAACAAGGAGCGACACAAGTTGCTCATAAAGTAAAGTCTCTACTCCATAAAGAAAGCCACTTTGATACTAAGCATAAAGTGGCTTTCTTTTTAGTATCAGTTGGACAAGTTGCGATCGGAAGGGTTTATTTTTGTGATTATTTTTTGTTTTCTTTAGGCTCACATTAAAAGTAATTCCAAATATGAGTACGCTTGTAGCGCCATCAGTATTGGCTTCGGATTTTGCCAATCTGCAATCTGAAATTGAAATGCTCAATGAGTCAAGTGCTGATTATATCCATGTTGACATCATGGATGGAGTATTTGTTCCCAATATCTCTTTCGGCTTACCCGTAGTTGAAGCTATAAATGTACATGCCAAAAAACCTCTGGATGTGCATCTTATGATTGTAAATCCAGATCAATATTTAAAAAGTTTTTCTGATGCTGGGGCAAGTATTATTTCAGTGCATCTTGAGGCCTGTCCTCATTTACACCGCACCATTCAAGCCATAAAAGAACTGGGTTGTAAAGCTGGGGTAGCCATTAATCCACATAGTTCTGTTGAACTTTTGAGGGATATCATTAGAGACCTTGATCAGGTAATTGTTATGTCTGTAAACCCCGGATTTGGAGGGCAGAAGTTCATCGAACATACTTATGCCAAAGTGAGAGCTTTAAAAGCCATCATTACTGCTGCTGGAGCTGAAACACAAATAGAGATTGATGGAGGGGTTAACCTGGAAAATGCCCCAAAACTGATCGATGCAGGTGCTGACATTTTAGTAGCGGGCAGTTTTGTATTCAAATCCAGCGACCCTAGTAAAACAATAGCCGATCTAAAGGGACTCTAGCAATCAATTGTTTAGCTTAAATCAATTATGGGATAAATGCTATTTCCAATAAAAAAATAATGTTTTTTTAGATTGAAAACTTGCTTAATTAGCTTTAAACCCTTTTATTGGAATTTAGTTAAGTTTAGATAATAACAAAAAGATTAAAAAAGATGAAGCGTTTATTTGGATTAGCATTCTTGATGTTGTGTTTATTTAGTGCTACAGCAATGGCACAGCAAGAAAACACAGAAGCAGAAGAAGTGACTGATGAAGAAATCGAGAAATTTGCATCAATGAAGGATTCTGTTAATCACTTTATGGAAGTGAAACAAGCAGAATTGGAGAGTATGATTAAAGACAATGAAGTATTTGATGTGGCTCGATACAATGAGATTAAGGATGCATGGGGAGATGATGCTAAGCTAACAGAAATTGAAATTACTGAAGATGAAAAAGCGGAGTATAGCAAAATCATGGATACTAAAAATTCTCTTTCGGATGTGATCAAAGAAAGAATGATTTCATTGATCAAAGATGATGAGGTCTTAGGAGCTGCTACTTATAACAAAGTGAATAGCGCAATGAAAACAGATCCAGAGGTAAAAGCCAAAGTAAATGCTTTGATAGCTGAAAAGAAAAGTGCAAGAAGTACTGAAGAAGAAGAGGCTGAGTAAGCTATGAAACAAATATATTTTCAAGAAGCCTTCCAAATTATGGAGGGCTTTTTTGTGTCTTATGGTCTGTAATTCGTTAATAATATAGGTAGGAAATTCAGTGAAGCCTTTACTTGTAAATGAAATTATCTAAATTGTGTGCCAACTAACACAAAATTGAAAACCAACTCCTCTTATGAAGAATTTAGCTCCTCGATATATTTCAAGATTATTGACATTATGTTTACAGGATAAATATCTCCAGCTGTCTCTTTTTATCATCGCTTTACTGTGCGTCAATTCCCCCTTGAAGGCTCAGCAAGAAGATCTATTTGGTATAGACACGAAAGCAAAAAGTAAGAATAGAAAGAGCGAAAGTGGTATTGGAAATGCCACCAGAGGAATCATTAGCAAAATCAGTTTGGAGTTATCTACGGGCTATGGACAGCATTTTAACACAATGGATTTCCAAAGCAGCACACCCGCAAGCTACCCCATTGTACCTATTAGCAGTGAAAGCAACACTTCAGATATTGGGTCAGGAGACTTGATTCCTTTTGATTCCAAAAGTTCAGCTATTCCCCTCAATGCTGGAGTGAGAATAGATATGTTTGGCATATTAAGCATTGGGGGTGGATATGGAAGAGAGTTTGGGAGCATGTCAGCACTTACCAGTGACCAATTTCAGTTCAATTTCACCAATGACAAATATGTGTTTGACAAGCTATATGGAACGGTTGGATTGGTGCTTTTTGATGCGCAAAGGAGAAGGGCCATATTAAACTGGAAGTACAAAAAATACAGCGCCCAAAATACCTATATGCAAGCAGAAAAGAAGATTAGGATGAGGCAAGATTATCCTTGGAGGTTTATACTGGAAGGAGAGTATGGTTCCATTTCCATTCAAGAAAGCTATGATAATTCCTTGACCGCTACTGAGCCGTATTATGGTTTGGGGCTTAGAATTGAAAGGGACTTTTCTGAATATACGAAAGTATTCCTAAAGCCTTCTGCTGAATTTAGAAAGTTCAATTACCACATTGCAGCACTGGAAGAAATGCAAACGATAGAACAAAACCTCTATTCGGTAAATCTAGGAGTTGCCCTCAGGTTACCAGGTACAAAAAGGTGTAAATTCCCCGGATGTGGGGTGAAAATGAAGCACTTACACAATGGCATAGAATACCGAGGAAGTTCAATCTGGAACATGCAAAACAGAAAGGTGGGTCAATGGTACTAAAAGTGGCCTAAATAAACCTTTTGAATGGGAAAATAGTGTTTTAAAACCTTATTCTTTTTATTATCTTGCAACCTTATATTGAGAATTATAAAATATGGCTCAAGGAGAAAACGAGAACATTATACCGATTAACATTGAAGAAGAAATGCGTGGAGCCTACATCGATTATTCGATGTCGGTTATTGTTTCCAGAGCACTTCCAGATGTAAGAGATGGGATGAAGCCAGTTCACCGCAGAATCCTTTTTGGAATGCAAGAATTGGGCGTCCTTCATAACAAGCCTTATAAGAAATCAGCTAGAATTGTTGGGGAAGTTTTAGGTAAGTATCACCCTCACGGTGATAGTGCTGTTTATGAAACCATGGTAAGGATGGCCCAGGACTGGTCATTGAGATACCCGTTGGTAGATCCTCAAGGAAACTTTGGTTCCATTGATGGTGACAATGCGGCGGCCATGCGTTATACTGAAGCAAGGTTAAAGCGTATAGCGGAAGAACTTCTTATTGACATCAATAAAGAAACAGTTGACTTTCAGCTTAACTTTGATGACTCCTTAAAAGAGCCAGTTGTTCTTCCTGCAAAGATTCCAGCATTACTTCTTAATGGAGCTTCAGGTATTGCTGTAGGTATGGCCACCAACATGGCACCACATAATCTTGGAGAAGTTGTTGATGGTATTATTGCCTATATCGACAATAATGATATTACCGTTGAAGAATTGATGAAGTACATCATTGCACCGGATTTCCCAACAGGAGGGATTATCTATGGCTATAACGGTGTGAAGTCAGCCTTTGAAACGGGTAGGGGCCGAGTAGTAATGAGAGGAAAAGCTACCATTGAAAACAAAGACAATGGTAGGGAAATGATCATTATCAATGAAATCCCTTATTTGGTTAATAAGGCGAATATGATTGAAAAAACTGCCCAATTGATTCAAGAGAAGAAATTGGAAGGTATTTCGGCCATTAGAGATGAGTCAGACCGTCGAGGAATGCGCATTGTATATGAATTGAAGAGAGACGCCATAGCCAATGTAGTCTTAAACAACCTATACAAGCAAACACAACTTCAGACTTCTTTCAGTATCAATAACGTTGCCTTGGTAAAGGGCAGACCTTATACCTTAAACCTGAAGGATCTTATCCTGCATTATGTCAACCACCGACATGAGGTAGTAACAAGAAGGACGGAATATGAATTAAGAGAAGCTGAAAAGCGTGCTCATATCTTACAAGGCTATTTAATAGCTTTGGATAATCTTGATGAGGTAATCAACTTGATCAGAAGTTCCAGAGATCCTGAAACAGCACGTAATGGCTTGATGGAGAAATTTGAGCTTACTGAGATTCAGGCCAGAGCCATTTTGGATATGCGACTTCAACGCCTTACCGGCATGGAGCGTGAAAAAATCCAAAATGAGTATGATGAGTTGATGGTATTGATCGAAGATCTAAAAGATATCCTTGCCAGCAAAGAACGCAGGATGGACATCATCAAAACTGAACTTTCCGAAATTAGAGAAAGATATGCTGATGAAAGAAGAACCATCATAGAGCATAATGCGGAAGACTTCAGCTATGAGGATATGATCCCGAATGAGGAAGTGATCATTACAGTATCCCATCAAGGTTATGTAAAAAGAACTGCCTTAAAAGAATACAGAACGCAAGGTAGAGGAGGAGTAGGTTCTAGAGGGGTAAGTACAAAAGACGATGATTATACCGAATATATTTTCTCTGCTTCCACTCATAACTACCTGTTAATTTTTACTGATAAGGGTAAGCTATTCTGGTTAAAGACCTATGCTATTCCTGAGGGTAGCAAAGTGTCCAAAGGGAGGCCTATTCAGAACTTGATCAACATTGAAAGTGATGATAAAATCCGTTCTATCATTCAAGTTTCTGATTTGAATGATGAGGATTATATCCAAAACAATTTCTTGGTGATGACCACTAAGCAAGGAATCATCAAAAAAACAACTTTGGAGCAATACTCAAGACCACGTTCAAATGGTATTATTGCATTGAACATCAGGGAAGATGATCAATTACTTAATGTTGAACTTACCCACGGTGATTCCCATATTATCATAGCAGCCAAATCAGGTAGAGCCATTCACTTCCATGAGTCGGCTGTAAGGCCTATGGGAAGGACAGCTACCGGAGTAAAAGCCATTACCTTAGCAGATGATAACGACTTTGTGGTTGGCATGATTTGTGTAAGCAGAGATGACGCCACCTTACTGGTAGTTTCTGAAAAAGGTTATGGTAAAAGAAGCGCAGTAGACGAGTATCGTATCACCAATAGAGGAGGGAAAGGCGTTAAAGCCATGAACATCACCGAGAAAACAGGAAGTCTGGTCGCTATCAAAGAAGTAGTAGATACGGATGACTTGATGATTATCAACAAATCTGGTATTATCATTAGAACTCCTGTTTCAGGCCTGAGAGTAATGGGACGTGCCACACAAGGTGTCAGATTGATTAAATTGAATGAGAATGACGAGATTTCTTCCATTGAGAAGATTGAAAATGTAGAAGAAGAGATTGAGGAAGAAATCCAGGACAACGCTTCTGATGAAGCGCAAAATGATTCAAACGAAACCGAAAAACCAAAAGAGGAATAAACAAATAGAGATGAAAAAATTAATTTTATCATTGGCTTTGGTCGGAGTGGCTTCAACGGTAGCCTTTGGCCAAAAAAAGGTAGTTAAATCTGCGGAAAAGAGCCTTAGAAAAGGAGAGTTGGCCACTGCTTTATCTGAAATAGAAGCAGCTACACAAGATCCTGAAACTGGCTCAGATCCTGAAACATATTTAATCAAAGGAAAAATCTTAACCAATCAGTTTGTTGCGGATTCATCCAATACAGAAGCAACTGTAGTAACTGGTAGAAGTGCTTTTGATGCCTTTACCAAAGCATTGGAACTAGATGGAAACGATTCCACCAGCAAGACAGGTAAAGAAGTATATAAAGAAGTAGTTGCAGGTTTACCTGATAATCTACAAGGTGAAGGTGTTTACAAAATCAAAAATGCCTCAGTGGACAAAGCAATTGCTAGATATGAAGAGGATGATATGGCTTTGGCTTCCAAATTCTTTGGTTTGGCAGCTGACATTGACCCTTCAGATACTTCTATTGTGTTCAATGCTGGATATACTGCAAATGCAAGTGAAAACTGGGATGATGCTAAAAAGTACCTTAATCTATTATTGGATAACCCAGATTACAACAAACTAAACGCTTATTATTTCTTGATCCAAATTGCCAATACGGAAGAGGATGATCAAGAAGAAGCTTACAGATTGGTGAAAGAAGCAAGGGAAGAGTATCCTATGGATAAAGGTCTTTCTGAATTTGAAATTCAACTATTGCTTCAATTGGAAAAAATGGATGAGGCAATGGCTTCTATCAAGGAGTCTTTAGAGAAAGACCCTAACAATGCTCCGATCCGCTTGAGATATGGCTATTTGAAAGAGCAGTCTGGTGATCTTGAAGGCGCATTGGAAGAGTATCTTAAAACAACAGAAATTGACCCTAACTTCTTTGAAGGAAACTATTATGCAGCTGCTGTATATGTAGACAAAGCTAGAGAAATCATCAACGAGGTAAATAACTTGCCAGATGATGAATGGGAAGAAAAGTCTGATAAAATGTTAGCTGAAGCCGATGATCTCTACAAAAAAGCTGTACCGCTTTTTGAGAGGGCATTGGAAGCTAAGCCTGAAAATACAGAAATTATGCAGATCTTGTTCCAGATTCATACAAGATTGAAAAACGAGGCAAAAGCTTCTGAATATGACAAAAAACTACAAGAGCTTATTGGTCCAAACTGGATGGAAGGTTAATAGGTCTTGAAATGAATATTGAAGGTTGCTGAGGATATCAGCAACCTTTTTTTATGCTTTTATAATTTTCGATACCAAGTGGTATTTTTACTGTATTATATAGAAAGAGGTATGACAATAAAGATGTTTTTGTCTTCTCCACTTTTCCGATTGATTACCTGTTCCTAATTGATATCGATGAAATGTCAGAATTGCTTAAAGCAGTTTTGATCGTTGAAGAGACCAATCCAATAGAATTCTCGGGGAAAATTTTTAAGATTTTTATTCAATCATTTTTCAATCTGCATTATAGCTATAACTTTGTCATCACGTAATAAAAACTTTAGGGGTGTTCCGATAAACCATCGGGGCTGAGACATACCCTCCGAACCTGATCCCGGTAATGCGGGCGAAGGGAAAAGTGAAGCGTCCTTCCGACAGATTATCTTCATTCCTGAAGTTGTTTTCTTAATTCTTAAATTTTATTCCGATGAATATTCTCCTCAATGGTGAACCTATGGTTCATTCAGAAGGGGAACTCACTTTATCCAGCCTTTTGGCGGCTCACCTTATCCATGGAGGTCGGGGAGTAGCTGTGGCTGTCAATCATGAAGTGATCCCCAAGTCACAATGGGATGTTTTTCAATTAAAAGAAAATGACAATATCCTTATCATTAAAGCTACTCAAGGTGGTTAGCAGCATTGTTCTTTGTTGCTTTTAACAAAGGTCGACTCACCTCTCTTTTTTCTAACATCTGTCAAATAATAATAACCAAACATGAAATCTCTTAGCCAAGAAAACATCAGTCACTATATTACTACTGACCCTTTCCCTAATTCCAAAAAGGTATATGTTAAAGGGGAAATTCACCCCATTGAGGTAGCCATGAGGGAAATCAAATTGAACGACACGGTATCCCACCTCGATAGGCATCAGACGGTAGAATCCAATGATCCAGTAACAGTCTATGATACCAGTGGACCATACACTGATCCTAACATTGAAATTGATGTAAAGAAAGGCCTGCCAAAACTGAGAGAAGAATGGATCAAATCTACAGGAGATGTTTACCAATTGGAAAAATTATCCTCCGAATATGGGCAAAGAAGATTGGAAAATCCTGCTTTAGAAAAGTATCGATTTGACTTGGTCAATGCCCCATTGAGAGCCAAAGCAGGCAAAAATGTTAGCCAAATGCATTATGCCAAAAAGGGTGTCATTACGCCTGAAATGGAATACATTGCAATCAGAGAAAATCAGCGTATCCTTGAACAGAAAGCTTTGACCAAACAGCATCCCGGGGAAAGCTTTGGGGCCAATACTCCGAGAAACTACATTACGCCCGAATTTGTCAGGAAAGAAGTAGCTGAAGGCCGTGCTGTTATCCCAGCGAATATCAACCATCCTGAGGCAGAGCCAATGATTATTGGTAGAAATTTTTTGGTAAAGATCAATGCTAATATTGGCAATTCAGCCATTGGCTCAAGCATAGAGGAGGAAGTAGAAAAAGCCGTTTGGGCATGCAGATGGGGGGCAGATACTATTATGGACCTTTCTACAGGAAAAAATATTCATGAAACCCGGGAATGGATCTTAAGGAACAGCCCCGTTCCTATTGGAACAGTTCCCATTTACCAAGCCTTGGAAAAGGTAAATGGCAAAGCAGAGGACCTGAATTGGGAATTGTTCAGGGATACGCTGATCGAACAAGCAGAACAAGGGGTAGATTATTTCACCATTCATGCAGGAGTACTCTTGAGGTATGTGCCTTTGACGGCGAAAAGAGTTACAGGTATCGTGTCACGGGGAGGATCCATTATGGCTAAATGGTGCCTTGCCCATCATAAAGAGAATTTCCTATATACTCATTTTGAAGAAATTTGTGAGATTATGAAAGCCTATAACGTCACTTTTTCTCTTGGAGACGGGCTTAGGCCAGGTTCCATTGCGGATGCCAATGATGCAGCTCAATTTGCAGAGTTAGAAACTTTGGGGGAGCTGACCAAAATAGCATGGAAACATGATGTACAAACCATTATTGAAGGACCAGGGCATATTCCAATGCATATGATCAAGGAAAATATGGACAAACAACTGGTAGAGTGTGGAGAAGCACCTTTCTATACGCTTGGTCCACTTACCACGGACATCGCTCCTGGTTATGACCACATTACATCAGGAATAGGAGCTGCAATGATTGGTTGGTATGGCTGTGCCATGCTCTGCTACGTAACTCCTAAAGAGCATTTGGGATTGCCAGATAAAAAAGATGTCAAGGATGGCGTGATAACTTATAAAATTGCTGCTCATGCTGCTGACTTGGCCAAAGGGCATCCAGGTGCACAACACCGTGATGATGCACTAAGCAAGGCAAGGTTTGAATTCAGATGGGAAGATCAATTTAACCTTTCCCTTGACCCAGATACTGCTAGATCATTTCATGACGAGACATTACCAGCAGATGGAGCTAAAGTAGCCCATTTCTGTAGCATGTGCGGCCCGAATTTCTGTTCAATGAAGATCACTCAGGATGTCAGGGATTTTGCCGACCAAAATGGATTGGGAGATATAGAAGCAATAGAAAAAGGTTTGCAACAAAAGGCAAATGAGTTTTCAGAAAAAGGAGGAGAAATCTACCTCAATGAATAATGGAATTTATCCTTATCACCGATCCCGGACAAGTCAATGAAGAAGTGAAATCCCTGATCCAATTTATAGATCAGGGATTGACCAAATTACATATTCGCAAACCCGAATGGCCACCTGAACAAATAAAGACGTTGATTAATGATATTCCATTCCAATATCATCAGCAAATTAGTTTACATGGAAATGTATCCTTGGCTGAAGAACTGGGTATTGGATTTTGTCATTTCAAAAGCCACCAGAACATTGTGAATACGCATTTAAAGAAAAGTAAGTCTTTTCATCATTTGGATGAACTATTGGATCCACTAAATGACAAATTGGATTATGGCTTTTTCAGTCCCGTTTATGATAGTGTTTCCAAAAGAAATTATGGACCGCTGCTTTCAAAGGAAGCAATGACCTCTTGGCTTAAGTTGAACAAGTTGAGTTTCTCGTTGATCGCCTTAGGAGGGATTTTGCCGTCAAAAGTTCTTGAAGTTAAAAACATGGGCTTTGATGGAGTGGCTGTTCTAGGAGCAATTTGGAAACATCATTCGACAAAGGATCGATTTAAAGAGTTCTTAAATTTTAAAAAGGCAATTCATGATGTACAACAATAAAATCAGCCCATTTCAATATATCACGCCCAATCTGAACCATCCCGACGATTATCTAAATGATATTGAAAGAAAATGCGATTTGGGTATTAAGTGGATACAACTTAGGATGAAAGGTTTTCCCAAATCAGTTATCCTGAAGACTGCATTCTTGGCTAAAACAATAAGTGAAAAGTACGATTGTACATTGATCATTAATGACCATCCGGAAATTGCCAAAAAATCAGGTGCAGCGGGTGTTCATGTTGGCAAAGAAGATCAACAAGTATTAGACATTAGAGAAAGATTTGGTTCCGAGTTGCTTATTGGGGCAACGGCCAATACTTTGGAAGACATCCTTGCTGTAAAAGACCAAGTTGATTATATCGGACTAGGGCCCTTTCAATTTACTTCTACCAAAAAGAAGTTGAGTCCTATATTGGGCTTGGAAGGCTATCAATTCATATTAGAACAATTAAGATTTCAAAATATAGATATTCCTATCATAGGTATTGGTGGGATCAAAGCCAATGATTTAATGGATTTAAGATCATGCGGTCTGTATGGAGTGGCTGTTTCAGGTTTAATAAATGACACCAAAGAGCCAGAAGAAATCATTCAAAAAATCAATAAAACTTTCGATTATGCTGACTATAGCAGATAAGATATTTTCATCAAGACTCTTTACCGGAACAGGTAAGTTTCCCAGTTATCCTTTAATGAAGGAAGCTTTGGAGGTTTCAGAATCTGAACTGGTAACGGTAGCTTTAAGAAGGGTAGACATAAAAAATGAGCAAGATCACATGTTGGACCATCTTGCTCATGAACGCATCAATATTTTACCCAATACCTCTGGAGTGCGTACAGCGAAAGAAGCAGTTTTTGCTGCCCAACTGGCTGCTGAAGCAATGGAAACCAATTGGATCAAATTGGAGATCCATCCAGACCCAAGGTACCTTATGCCAGACCCAATTGAGACCTTGAAAGCTACTGAAGAACTGGCTAAAAAAGGATTTGTGGTTTTACCTTATATTCATGCTGACCCAGTGTTGTGTAAAAGGCTGGAAGAAGTGGGGGCATCAGCAGTAATGCCATTGGGCTCACCAATTGGAAGTAATAATGGGCTTAAGACTTTAGATTTTCTCAAGATTATCATTGAGCAAAGTACTGTTCCGGTGATTGTAGATGCCGGATTGGGTGTGCCATCGCATGCCGCTCAGGCAATGGAAATCGGCGCTGATGCAGTATTGGTCAATACTGCCATAGCTGTAGCAGGGGATCCAGTTGGAATGGCCAAAGCGTTTAAATTAGCTGTGGAAGCAGGGAGGTTGGCTTATGAATGCGGACCAGGAGCGCCTACTTTGAAAGCCAATTCTAGCAGTCCACTTACTGAGTTTTTGTCCTATGAATGATTTCAAATCCATACTAGACAATTGGACTCCTGAAGCTATCCAAAGAAAATTGGATGGGGTTTCGACTCTCCATGTTGAGAAAGCTTTATCGAAAACAGATAGAAATTTAGATGATTTTCTGGCCTTAATTTCTCCTGCAGCGGCACCTTATTTAGAAGTCATGGCCCAAAAGAGTAGGGAGCTTACCTTGCAAAGGTTTGGAAACAATATGCAGTTGTTTGCACCCATGTATCTGTCCAATGAATGCCAAAATATATGTACTTATTGTGGCTTTAGCTTGGACAACAAAGTAAGACGAAAAACACTTTCGGACGTTGAGATTTTAAAGGAAGTAGCTGCTTTAAAAGAGATGGGGTTTGACCATATTCTACTGGTCACAGGTGAGGCCAATAAAACAGTAGGGGTGGATTATCTAGAGCATGCAATCAAATTAATCAAGCCCTATTTTGCCAATGTTAGTATTGAGGTACAACCTTTGGACCAAGATGAGTATGAGCGATTAATCAGATGCGGTTTGCATAGTGTTTTGGTATATCAAGAAACTTACTATCGGGAAACTTATAAGACGCACCACCCCAAAGGGAAGAAATCTAATTTTGATTATCGACTTGAAACGCCGGACAGGCTGGGCAAAGCGGGAATCCACAAAGTGGGAATAGGTTGTTTGATAGGGTTGGAGGATTGGCGAATTGACAGTTACTATACGGCCATGCACTTAAAGTACTTAAAGCAAAAGTATTGGAAAACTAAATATTCCATTTCATTTCCAAGATTGAGGCCTTTTTCAGGAGGGCAAGAACCAAAGGTTATCATGAATGATCGAGAATTGGTTCAACTTATCTGTGCCTACAGGCTGTTTGATCCTGATGTAGAGTTGTCACTATCTACCAGAGAAACTCAGCATTTCAGAAATCATGCCATCAAACTAGGGGTAACATCCGTAAGTGCTGGCTCCAAAACCAACCCTGGTGGTTATGCAGTGGAGAAACAGTCATTGGAACAGTTTGAGATTTCAGACGAAAGAAGTCCAAATGAAATATCAAAATTGCTCATAATTAATGGTTATCAACCTGTTTGGAAAGATTGGGACCCCGCCTTGCAATATGCAGAATAAAGATAGTATAAGGTATAGCCGACATTATTCATTGCCCGGATTTGGAGAAGAGAAACAGGAAAAGCTTCAGTCCAGCAAAGTCCTTATAGTGGGGGCTGGTGGCTTGGGCTGTCCTGTTTTGCAATACCTAACGGCAGCTGGTATAGGAACGATTGGCTTAGTGGATGGAGACCAAGTAGAATTGTCCAATTTGCAAAGACAAGTTCTTTACAACATGGAAGATATTGGTCAATCCAAAGCAAAGGTTGCTATCAGAAAGATGAAAAAATTGAATCCTGATATTAGTTTCCAATGCTTTGACACTTTCATTGATGCAGCTAATATTATGGAAATCATGAAAGGCTTTGATGTAGTAGTTGATGGTACGGATAATTTTGAATCCCGTTACCTAATTAATGATGCAGCGGTAATTCTTGGAATTCCAGTAGTGTTTGGCTCTATTTTGGGTTTTGAGGGTCAAGTAAGTGTCTTCAATTACGGTGAAGAAGGGCCGACTTATAGATGCCTATTTCCCGAAGCACCAAATCCGCTCGACAGCCCCAACTGCAATGAACTGGGGGTTATTGGAGTTTTGCCTGGAATGGTTGGAACATTACAAGCCAATGAAATCATAAAAATATGCACAGGAATTGGGAAACCTCTTTCTGGTAAATTGTTGCTCATTGATGCCTTGACCAACAGTCAGCATGCTTTCGGGTATCCTTTAAACCCGGAAAATAAGGAAATCAAAAGACTTAAAAAGCTCCATTATGATTGTTCCATTGATCAATCAGATAGAAGCATTGATGCTTCTACTTTTATTGCCGAAGAAGAAAATTGGAAAAACTACTTGATAGATGTGAGGACTCAAGAAGAATATAAACGTTTCAACAGAGGAGGACTTAACATCCCTTTACAAAATCTATCATCGCAATTAAATCAGTTAAAGCAAATGGATAAAGTGCTTTTGGTTTGCTTATCGGGATCAAGGAGTAAAAAAGCTTTGACCTATCTTAGTGAAGCTGGCTTTGAAAATGTGCTTCATCTGGAAAGTGGGTATGAAGGCCTAAAAGAGGGACTCAATGACAATTTAAGCTAGGGTAAGTTTATGGAACTTTTGCCTTTTAAAATCCCGTTGAATTGGTGAAGTTAGTATATCTTTAGTTATGCTGTTTGTTTTAATCCCTACCTTTAAAAATTATGAAAACCTTATCTTTTAGCAATGGTGATAAAATGCCCATTATCGGATTGGGCACTTGGCAATCTAAACCAGGAGAAGTTTATGAGGCCGTTTTGGAAGCCATTAAAATAGGCTATAGGCATTTTGATTGTGCCTACATCTATAAAAATGAAAAAGAAATCGGTGATGCGTTTGAAAAGGCCTTCGCAGAAGGTTTGGTAAGTAGAGAGGAGCTTTGGATCACGTCAAAACTATGGAATGACTCACACAAGCCTGAGCATGTTTTGCCTGCTTTGGAAAAGACACTTCATGATCTCAAATTGGACTACCTCGATTTGTATCTTATCCATTGGCCTTTAGCTTTAAAGCATGGTGTGGATTTTCCTGCTGAAAAAGCTGATTTTGATTCCTTGGACAACATTCCTTTGGGTAAAACTTGGTCAGCAATGGAACAGCTTCTGGAAACGGGAAAAGTAAAACATATAGGTGTTTCCAATTTTAAGGTCAAAAAACTTCAGGAAGTGCTTTCCACTGCAAAGGTAAAACCTGAAATGAACCAAGTAGAAATGCATCCATTTTTGCAGCAGCAAGGCTTGGTGGATTTTTGTAAAAATGAAGGGATTCACCTAACTGCTTATGCGCCATTAGGAGCAGCCTATAGGACCAAAGGTAAAGATGGATTGGACCTACCTATTTTATTGGAAAATGATGCCGTCAAATCGATTGCTGAAGCTCATGAAGCTACTCCAGCTCAGGTAGTGTTGGCATGGGGAATGTCAAGAGAAATAGCTGTCATACCTAAGTCCGTGAATGCCTTCAGAATCAAGGAGAACTTTGATTCAATTAAATTGAACCTAGGTAAGAATGAAATAAGTTCCTTGAATGAACTAGAGGGACCTTACAGATTTACGGATGGAAAATTATGGACACTTCACGATAGTCCTTATGAGTTTTCGGATTTTTGGGAGGAGTACAGTTGATCTAAATTGGAAATAAAAGCTCCAAAAAAATGGCGAAGCCTATAAACTTCGCCATTTCTTAGTAACCAGTTTGTAATGATCGACTAATTGCTTCCTTCATTGCCTTTTAGTTTATCCTCTATTTTTTTCATATAGTCCCTTAAGAATGGCACAGATACAGAAACAATAAATTGCCATCGTTTCCATTGAAATTGACCTGAGTCGTCTGTGATCACATCAGATGGACCGTTATTGATTGGAAGATTAACAGGTTTACTAAATTTACTTTTTCCACTGGTATGAGTAGCCCCAAGGGTAAATTCAGCACCTTTGAATTTAAGCACAGTTCCCGCTCCAAAATGATAATAATTGGCATCGAAGGATAAATTGGAAGCTCTTTCATTTTGACTGACGAAGCTTACGGTATTTTTTGGAGAAGCATTAAAATCAGTACTAACCCCACCATAGACACTTACCTTTTCGCTTAAGTACCACTCTGTTCCTACACCTATGTTCAATATGCTTTTATAACCATCCTCTAAAGTAAAGTTCACCGTTGAGTCTAGATTGCTTTGCATAGGATGAGGATTGGCTGTAAATACATCAAAATTATTCACTTTGTGAAAGTACTCTGCACTTAGATGCAAAGCCCCTTTTGAACTTAAATTGTGACTAGCACCCAAACCTATGGACAAAGGAGTTTTAAGATTTAGGTCAAGATCATTTTGGTAACTGTTGGCGTATGTTTCTGTAGCATCTGCTTCAGGTGGAGCGGAGAAGTATAATTGATAATTGTAATTTGCTTTGCCATTTAATTTCAATCGTGGTGTGGTGATGGTCATACCAAGGTCCCAATTTTCCATGATATATGCTAAGCCAAACTTAAGGATTAGCCCATAGCTGTTCAACTGGTAATTTCTGTTGTAGTCGTAAATGCTTACACTTCCATTATTACTCAGCGCCCTCATTTCATATTTATTACCTTTGCTCGAATTGATTTTGGAAACAAATACTGAGCTGCCTACACTAAAATTTTCCTTAACGGCATAGGACCAACTCCCACCAAACCATTGGTCTTTTGAGCTGTTGATCACCGAGACTTCTCCTTCAAACAATTCGTCACCCGGAATATTTCCGATAATATCGGTTGTTATTTCATCGTGGTAATTGAACCCAAAATTACTATCATCTCTTAGTAAGACAGCATAGGCAAAAGAATGGTTGGGCAAAGATTTAATTTTGACTGTACCGGCAGTCAGACTTGGAGCACCACCAAAAGAAGATTGTTTGAGATCCGCCCTTGTTCCAATGGCATCTTCCACATTATAGTTATTTAGTTCATAGACATCACCGCTGATTACAAAAGCCGGATTTTTGATCAATGCCAAACGGGCAGGATTATAATAAACAGCTCCCAAATCCGAAACACCACCAATTACTGATCCATTGAGTAACATGGATTGACTACCATAGTTTTGACTCCAAAAATGGTGGGTTTGCCCGTTACAGATATGATAACAAAAGCTAACTAAAAATAAGGCAATAATGGATACTCTCATTTCCTTCATATCAAGTATTGAATAAGATTGATCTAAACTTGAGTATTAATACATACAGGTACCAAAGTGGATATATTGAAATAAGTTACGCTCAAAAAAATTATTTAAACAAAAATAGCGGGGAGACATGCTCAAATTTATCAATCTACTCAAATGAATTCATCGGAAGCAATTTTACCGATGTAGGAAGAGACAAATTACCAATCATCATCCTCATCTATGGATAATTTATCGTCTGTAGCTAGGTTCGGATTGTGGAAGATTTCTTCATAATTCTCATCATATTGAACGGTTGCCTTTTTCAAGAATGAGTTGGTTTCCAATAAACTTTCATAAGTAGGATTGGCAATATGCTTTGGAATCTTGAAAATCCGGGGATCATTTTTTTCAAATGGCGTAGTAACCTTGGCATCAAATAGATAGGGGATAAGTGTCGTGGCACAATTCAATCCAACCTTGTCAACCCTGTATTCCTTAAAATAGTCTTGGAGTCTTTCATTAATCTCATCAAAAAACTCCAAAGTTTCAGCTAAACGAATCCGAGACCCAGCCCTTGATTTGCCTTTTGTTTTTAAATGTTTGATTTGGCTTTTACCTTGTTTCTTTCTGACCATGTAGGCCCTGAAAACCTTATGGTCTATATTTTCACCATTTTCAAAGTAGCCTATGGAAGCAATCCCCGATCGAATCATCAACAACACATAATTGGTTTCTTCCATTTGGTTTTGCTTCATGTCTAACGGTGAATTCCAAAATATTGGAAGCCTTACCTGAAGGATCTTCTCCTTCTCTTTATAAAAATAAACGGTGTTTTTTGAAACATTAAATTCTTGATTGAATGGATAAGAATGTAGTTTTAAAAGTAATTTTTCGCAGTTCTCAGAACTAATCAATTTCTCTTCCATCTTCGGGAATTTAGAGCAATATTAAGAGGTTTGTAAGAGATCCACACTTGCACCAGTAAAGATCAAAGGCAAAGCTATATGATCACTTTTATTTAGCAATCAACTGTTTCGGTCTTCAGACATCAAACTTTCTACTATCCAACCAAAAGATATAAGGTTACTGGCATCATAGCGGATAATCAGATTATCCAATTATCTTTGTCAAAGTACCGAAAAAATGAAGAAACATGGCAGCAAATATTGACCTTTTGATAGATAAAATGTGTGACAAGAAGGAAGAAGAAGCCTACATCTATGCGGATGAACTGGCTGAAATAGGAGGGGAGGAAGTATTGAACAAGCTATTGATGGTATTAAAAGGAGAGGATATTGAGAGTGCTTATTTAGCGGCTCGCGCACTGTCTGCTATGGAAAATAACCAAGAAGCACTGGCTCCATTATTGGAAGTGATTCATGACAAAAACAATAAAATGAAGAACGGAACTTTTGTTCAAGCTTTGGAGGGTTTTGACTTGAGTGAGAAGTTTGTAGACATTTTGAGAATCTATTTATTCGGGAATTTTAAAGCCTCTTTTTTGGCCAAAGACTACCTTGATTACACTGAATTTGATATTACTCCAAGGACCATAAAAAAGGCTGAAAAACACTGGAAGCATTATCAGAACAATAGCAAACAAGACGAGGCTTTCGAAATCAAAAAAGAAGAAACAGAATCCATCCTTAATGATCTCAAAGCCATGTTTGATGAATAGGTGATGGCATGATTTTTTTAATCATATCTTATAAATGTGCTTAAACAATGGTAAATTAGGATATCACTCAAAATTCCTATCGCCATGAAATCCCTTTCTCTCTTTGTTTTATTACTACTTACCATGCTATCTGCTTGCGCACAAGATCAGATAGCCAATAAAGAAGAGCAAATTAAATTAGCTATAAAGGCCGCTCCGGAAGAAAGCCGTGATGAGGCCAAGGTTTATGGTTATGATACAGCTGGAGAACTGGTTGTATTAAGGACAGGTACTAACGAGTATATCTGTATCGGCGATGATCCTAACAAAGATGGAATTAGTGTTTCTTGCTACCATAAAGACCTGGAACCATTTATGGAAAGGGGCAGGGCTTTACGAAAAGAAGGCAAGGACTTCAAAGAAATTTTTGATATCAGAGAACAAGAAGTTAAGTCAGGGACTTTGAAGATGCCCGATGATGGTGCTACATTGTTTGTCTTTTCTGCCAATCAAGAAGATTATGACCCATCTACAGGTGAAGTAAAAAATGGAAATTTCCGTTATGTAGTTTATATTCCCTACGCGACTGTGGAAAGTACAGGACTTCCCTTAAAACCAGAAGCACCAGTGATGCCCTGGATCATGGATCCAGGAACACACCGAGCACATATCATGATCACTCCTCCAAAGAGCAATTAAAAAGCCTTTAAGGCCTGTTTCTTTTATAGCTCTGAATAGCTTGCTGGATGTAAAAGCGTAATATCAATATGGGAAACATTATTCTGGAACTGCTGATCATCTCTTAGTTTGATCCATTCAGCATCACTGCCGAATGACTTCCAAGCAGCCTTTTCTGCGTCCAAATTATCAAAAGAAGTCATATACATCAGGTTTGGCATTTTAGGTCCTGCAACCACTTCACCATAAAAGACGGCATTGAAGTCAAGTCTGTCAAAGATTTCCACTTCACCACTGTTGAACATCTTTACTTTGTTGTGAAACAGCTTTTCGGTAGCACTTTCGTAACTTCTCAACTCATAAATCCTATCTTCTTTAGGTCCAGTCAATTGGGGGGTGCCATAACCGGGCATGCCACTAAAAGCTTTGAGAAGAATAGATTCAAAGCGATCAAAAGGAGGGTTTTCATGTGTGGCTAGAGGATACTCCATGCCTTTTTCCAAATGTAAGGTAGAAGCGATATCCATGTATTCCTCAGCACTGGTATATGGTGTAAAGACATAGATTCTTTTTCCACTTAAACTATCTGATTTTAACGGTTTAAAAACTCCAATGTGCTTGATTCCCTTTTCATGCATCGCCGGGATATAGGTGTTCTCCAGGAATTGATCAACGGTTTTCTCCTGAGAGGAAGAGGATAGATGGTAAATCTTGATTTCAAAAACACTTCTCTTGGGTTTCTCTTGTGCCGATCCATTCAAAATATTCACGGAAAAAACCAAAATAAAGGCAAACAATAACTTAATTTTCATAGGTTTAGGTTGATTAGGTTTTGTAAAGTTGTAAGCTAAATATAATCACTACAGAGTGGAACTAAAGATAATTTACCCCATAAATATGCCGTCTATAAAAATAACTCCTAAACATAAAAAAGCCATTATGAAAATAACATAATGGCGATGATTAAATATCGATTATTGAATGAAACTGATTGTTAAAAAATTGTAAATGGTTTACTTCAACTCAGTTCTATTCGTTTTCTCTTTTTGGCTTCTTCTTATCATCCTTTTCAGTAGGAGGCTCAGGGGGAGTGTCGGTGATGTTACCAAACTCATCAACATAAGCAATCATATCTTCCAGTTTTCCACTGGTTTCTTGTTGCTTTCTTTCCAAACGGTTTTCTAGTTTCTCTTTTCTCTTCTTTGCTTTTTTGTCTGCCTTTTGCTTTTTGATAAAGCTATTGTTCGATCTTGCCATATAAATTGTTTAGTTCCGACATACAAGCCATTCCGCTTTTGTCCAAAACATTAACAAAATAATTTATAGTAAATGATCTAATGCTTTAGCATTCAACTAGAAATAGCATTTGGAAGAAGTTTTGGATAAAGCTGGGGAAATGCGCTTTTGTATATTTAACCAAAGGTCAACAAAATCGAGCATTATAGCTAATTGTAGGCAGTTTATTTTCTATAACCTATCCTTCATTTGAATTCTTATTTGAGAAAATTTAGTTAACCTAGGATGTTACTTTCTTCTAACTCCTCTCACTGCCTCGGCATCCAAAGGATTCTCAGGCCAAGAGTGCTTGGGATAGCGGCGCTTCATTTCTTTCTTTACTTCAAAATAGGTGTTTTCCCAAAAACTCCTTAAATCAGAAGTGACCTGTACTGGTTTAAAACCAGGTGACAACAAATGCATGATCACTCCATTCCTTCCCCCGTTTACTTTGGGTGTATCCATAAGCCCAAACACTTCCTGAAGTCGCACCGCTAAAATTGGAGGTTCTCCATCTTTTTGGTAAGAGATTTTAATGTTTGAACCACTGGGTACTGTTAATTTTTCAGGAGCCAATTCACCCAGCTTTTGTTGCAGGTCGAAAGGAAGGTATTGTTGTAGGATTTCATGAAGATTGAGCTTTTTGAGTTCCTCCGCTGTATCCAAATCTATTAAATATGGTGCCAGCCAATTGGGTGATTTTAGCAGTGTTGATATCCTGACATCTGGCCAATTCTCTTCCGGATTCCATATGCGCAAACAATTGACTCTATTCTGCCATTGCTGTACTTTTTCATTAAAATCCAGTAAACGATCACCTTCCATTTTGATCGCATCCATTAGTGCTTCCACCACCAAGTCAGGATCAACATCCATAATGGGTTTGGATTGAAGAACAATGTGTCCTATTCTCCATTGTCTTTCAGCTACAACCTCGCCTTTGCGACTATCCCAAATAACCATATCCTTTTCTTTGACCATATGGGCCAGGTCTCTTGGATTAAGTGGAGCGGCCATAAATATCTTTCCCATACCATCTCTGGCGTCCACATGGGCAACGCTGAGCCAGGCTTCATGGGCCAAATCATCCTTATGATGCATCATGGCAATTTTACCATTGGTCATCTTGAACTGTGCATTGTTTCCCGGTCTGGCATGAGCAATCCTCTCTGGATAGGCGTAAGTGAGGATCAGGCCAGATTCAAATGGGTCAAAAGCTGTGTTTTCTTCCTTAATGTCAAATAGTCGTCTGTAATTATGGGCTATTTTTTCTATTTTATCAAAACCTCTGCCTTGCTTATTTACCGATCGGTGCCTTCTTAATTTTTCAATCCGAAGGTTAATATCTGTCCCTGAATCCTTTGGCAATGGATCTCTTTCTTCTAAAATGGCGGCAATATCCGTTGCTAAAGACAAATGTCCATCTTCTTTTGCCATCAATAACATATGGGCTATTCTTGGGTG
This sequence comes from Echinicola sp. 20G, assembly GCF_015533855.1. Classification (GTDB taxonomy): domain Bacteria; phylum Bacteroidota; class Bacteroidia; order Cytophagales; family Cyclobacteriaceae; genus Echinicola. Next base: position 4,323,602 of record NZ_AP024154.1, read on the forward strand.
ACAAGGAAGCTCCCTGAGTTGCTCTCCATGAGGTGTAAGCTTATCTTCTTCAACGGCTCCAAGTTGTTGAAGCAAATCCTGGGCTTGTGCCAAAGCGCCTGAAGGGGGAGGAGTCAGCCAGGTCATATTGGGAATATCTTTGATACCCCATTGAACCAAATCAAGGCATAAAGAAGCCAAATCAGCTTCCATGATTTCAGGAACCCTAAAGGCCTGCATTCTGTCTTCGGTGGCTTTGGTCCAGAGTCTGTAGCATTTCCCTGGTCCCAAGCGCCCAGCACGACCGGCTCTTTGGTCTGCTGAATCCTTGGAAATTTTCACTGTCTGCAACCTTGAAAGGCCTGACTTGGGGTCAAACTTGGAGGTTCTCCCAAAACCAGAATCTACGACTATAGAAATCCCCTCAATGGTCAAACTTGTCTCTGCTATGGAAGTGGCCAAAACCACTTTTCTTTTCCCAGCAGGGTGAGGCATTATGGCCTGTTGTTGCTTTTGTGGGGACAGCTGGCCAAAAAGAGGGCATATGGCAAATTCAGGTAATTTTTTCCTGAGGATTTCTTCTGTCTTCTTGATCTCTCTTTGCCCTGGTAAGAAAGCCAATATATCTCCACTGTCTTTCTTCGAAGCTTTTAGTACGGTTTCAGAAATCAATTCAGGAAGGCTCCACTCATCAGCATCTTGGGTATGAAAAATCTCAACTGGATACTGCCTTCCTTTACTTTCCACTATGGGCGCTTGAAGTAAATTGGATAACTGGGGCATATCCAATGTAGCCGACATGACCATAATTCTTAGGTCTGGCCTGAGGATTTGTTGCACTTCCCTGCAAAGTGCCATGGCTACATCTGCATGAATGTTACGCTCATGGAATTCATCAAAAATGACCAATCCCACATCTTCCAAAGCATTATCATGATGGATCATTCGAGTCATGATTCCTTCTGTCAACACCTCTATTTGTGTGTTGTCCGTTGCCTTACTTTCAAACCTGATCCGGTAACCTACTCGATCACCGACTTTTTCTCCCAATAAATCAGCCATTCTCATGGCGATGGATTTAGTAGCTAACCGCCGTGGTTCCAGCATCAAAATCTTCTTGCCTTTTAACCAATCCATATCCATCAAAGTCAAAGGCACCAAAGTACTTTTTCCTGCTCCAGGAGGCGCATGAAGGATAAGGGTGTTATTATTTTCAAGTTGCTGTTGGACCTGTGGGATAATATCCAACACAGGAAGGTTTATTTTTGAGGGATCGAAAGCCAAAGTAGTATTATTTGTTAAACCAAAGGTAAGGGGAGTATTGGTTTAATTCAAGGCTTTGATCCTCATAAAAAATTAAGGCCATCTTGGGATTTCCTAAGATGGCCTTACATTAAATGGGTTCTTTTCTGATTAGGGTTACTCGATATTTGCCTTTGCCATTCCGTACTCCCAGCGAACTTCAAAACCATCTTCTACCACCTCATAGACCAATCTTTCTTCCATAGTTGAAGATTCCATAGAAGGTACCGTTACACGAAGTACATCTTTGCTTTCATCATAGTCATAGGCACCCCACTGCTTGGCAACAGAGTTAAAAATAAAAACGGATTCTTCCTCTCCCGGAATGATGAAAAAGCTGTATTTACCAGCTGGTAACGTTTCTCCTTCTACTTTAATGTCTTTATCAGTTTCAAATGTAGTAGCATCATTTGCTCCTGCTCTCCACACTTTTCCAAAAGGTACTAAGTCTCCCCAGATTTGTCTGCCCTTTACACCTGGACTGGAATAGTTAATGGTAATGGTAGCACCATCGATCTCACCTGAGGCAGTAGCAGCTGGACTGGCCTTTTCTTGTGCATAGACACTAATACATACTAATAAGCTTAAAACAGTTAAAAAGCTAAGCTTGTTGATCATGCTTGTTTTCATGGATTTTTTATTGTTTTGGTTTTGTCTCAATATAAGGAAAAACTAAGAATTATGGCTCAGGATAGAAGTAAAAATCAATCATAGCAAAACAAAAAAAGAGACTCCTTTTATAAAGAAATCTCTTTTAAGAATATATTACAACATTAAATACTGGTTAAGCAATCACCCCAGAACCAATGCTTTCCTCACCTTCATACCAAGCCACAAACTGCCCGGAGGCAATTCCCTTTTGTGCTTGATCAAACAGGACATAAAGACCATTTTCCTTCATGATTAAGGTGGCCATGCTCAAAGGTTGTCTGTACCTGATTCTTGCCAAATAACGCTTACTTTGACCTTCGGTCAAGCGAAGATCTTCTCTGATCCAGTGTACGTCTTCTTTAGGTACAAATAATCCGTGTCTCAGCAGTCCAGGATGTTCTTCACCCAAACCTGTATAAATGATATTTTCTTTGGTATCCGTTTGGATCACAAATAATGGTTTACCCGTTCCCCCAACATTTAAGCCCTTCCTTTGACCAACCGTAAAATAATGGGCTCCATTATGTTCTGCTATTTTTTTGCCTTGTTCGGCATGATATTGAAGCGGTAAACAAATTTCATCCAATACTTCCTGGTCAAGGTCTTCCGCTGTCATCCCCGCAGGTATTTGCTGCCTTTTGTAAATCGGTAAATCATCAGGGACAACTAAAATATCACCTTTCTTTGGTTTCAACTGTTGCTGCAAAAAATCTGGCAATCTTACTTTTCCAATAAAGCAGAGACCTTGGCTATCCTTCTTGTCCGCAGTGATCAAATCCTGCTCTTTGGCGATTTTTCTCACCTCTGACTTTTGCAAGTGGCCAATTGGAAAAAGGGCTTTGGATAATTGCTCCTGACTAAGCTGACAAAGAAAATAGCTCTGATCTTTATTGTTGTCTGCACCGGCCAATAATTGGAATACAGTTTCTCCATCCACTGTCAGCTCACCTTTTTGACAATAATGCCCAGTGGCCACATAATCCGCTTTGAGTTTTTGGGCTGCTTTCAGAAAAATATCAAATTTAATCTCTCGGTTGCACAGCACATCAGGATTGGGGGTCCTGCCTGCTTTGTATTCAGCAAACATATAATCCACTATTCTTTCCCTGTATTCCTCACTTAGGTCAATTGCTTGAAAAGGTATCCCCAGCTTTTCTGCAACCAACATAGCGTCTGTACTGTCTTCCATCCAGGGACATTCATTGGAAATGGTTACGGATTCGTCATGCCAGTTTTTCATAAACATGCCTATGACTTCATAACCTTCTTTTTGGAGTAAATAGGCGGCTACAGAGCTGTCCACGCCGCCGGAAAGTCCCACTACTACTCTTTTTTTATCTTTCATGACTTTTACATTTTCATGGGGTCAAGGCCCATGAGGTTTAGTAATAAGCAATCAACATGTATGATTGCAGTTTTGGTTCACAAAAATAACGAATTTGATCGGCTTTCTCTTGAGGTTTTAAAATGTCTTGACATCTTAGATGATGGACTTGACATTCATCTATACTTAAGTGCTAAAAGCTATTCCATGAAAATTGTCTACTTTTGTGCTCATGAATAATTTTGATCATAAAGGAAAGGTAGTCGTTACTTGTAAAGATAGGTTTGCACCTTATTTGGAGCAGGAACTCAAAGAACTTGGTTTCAAGCCGAAGAATGTCAACAGGACCAGTGTGGAACTGTATGCCAGTCTCAACCAATGTATTTTTCTGAATATGCATTTGAGGGTGGCCAGCCATGTCCTTTTTGAAATTAAGTCATTCTATTTGCACCACGCCAAGGATATTTATAGGAGAATTAAGGCTTTACCTTGGGAAAATTACATCGACAAGGATACTTATTTTTCTGTCGTTTCTCATGTAGAGAATGAAAGTATCAACAATCCCTTATTTGTTAACGTAAAGGTCAAGGATGCGATCGTCGACCGTTTTAGAGAAAACACAGGAATAAGGCCTGATACAGGTTCAGAGTTTGAAGGAGCTGTCATTCAATTGTACTGGAAAGACACACAGGCTTCTTTGTTCATCAATACATCGGGAGATACCCTGTCCAAGAGAGGTTACCGAAAAATACCAGGAAGAGCACCCATGGCCGAAAATCTGGCCGCAAGCACCATCATGGCCAGTGACTGGGACAAAAAGGGCCCATTTGTCAATCCTATGTGTGGAGCAGGAACTTTGGCCATTGAAGCAGCTTTGATGGCTACTAATAGATTTCCCGGCCTTTTTAGAGATCATTATGCTTTTATGCATATCAAGGGTTATAAAGAGGGAATTTACCAAGAGCTTAAGGCAGAGCTAGAAGCCAAAATCAACGATAATATTCCAGCCCAGTTTATTGCTTCTGATTTAAGTGAAAGGGCTATTTATGCTACCCAGGAGAATGCAAAGACTGCGCAAGTTTTTGATCATATTACCTTTGAGGTTGGAGATTTTGCCGAAACAACAGTCCCTGACAGTGACAATGGGGTCGTTTTCTTTAATCCGGAATACGGTGAAAGGTTAGGAGAGGAGGATGAATTGGTAGCGATTTATAAAAGAATGGGTGACTTTATGAAGCAAGAATGTGCTGGATATACAGGGTACATTTTTACAGGCAATATGAATTTGGGTAAGAGGGTAGGATTGAAGCCTAGCAGACGAATAGAGTTTTACAATGGGACAATTGATTGTCGATTGCTTAAGTATGAACTGTATAAAGGAAGCAAAAAAGGAATCCCGAATAAATCATAAAAAAGAAGCCCTTTTCCTACTCTCTCGGAAAAGGGCTCAATTCATCCAAACTTGGTATTCGGATAAGATAAGCAACGTTTTTCGTTAACGGACTTTAATTATAAAACGAATTAACACAATGATTTATTTTTAAGTCACTACTTTATACTAGCCTTTTTAATTCAAGACTTTATCCACAGAAACGATATTTTCACTAGGAACCTGTCTTATTCTTTTGGTTCTTAAATAGCGACCCAATTCATACTCATCAAAGTTAGGGCTATTAGGGTCAAAACTACTGATCCTGACCCTTCCCCTCGAGTGAATAAAGGAATTATTTCCTATCCACATTCCCACATGAACAATTCTTTCCGGTCGGTCTTCGGTTGCTTTTCTACCGAAGAACAATAAATCTCCAACCCGAAGCTTGTCCCAGTCTTTATCGGTATCCACCAACTCACCTTCATTAACTTGCTGAGAGGCATCCCTAGGAATCACTTGTCCATTGAGGAAATAGATCGTTTTGGTAAATCCACTGCAGTCAACTCCTTTGATAGAGGTGCCTCCCCATAGGTAAGGTACTCCCATCATATTTTTAGCTGTACTGATCAAGTTGTCATCTGTAAGCGACCTACTGGCTACCCAATCGATGAATGGTGCCGCAGTGGATTTATTGATGTATCCTGATCTTCCATCTGGCAATGCCACCTCATAATGGCTATTGGATTCACCCAACTTTTCGAGGAGGTTACCGGCAGTGAGGTCACTCACCATGGATGCTTCGGATTCATCTTCATAAACATAACCCAAAAGGCCTGTAAAGATCACTTTCTGGGCATTTTCCCACTTGGCCAATTCAGCATCATCCATTAATTCAATACCAGCTGCATCTACCCAAGAAATATAATGATCAGGGGTTTGGATCAAATACCAACTGCCTTCCTTCTTAAGTACATTAACGGGAGTTCCCATAGTAGCTTGAGTGGCCAGTTCTGCAGAATGTTTTGGAGCACTTCTAATATTGGCAACGGAGATGGTCACCACAGCATGGGTCCTTCCGTCCAAACCTGCTTCTGGTAACAGGGTAACAGCATTGAAAAACTCAATTCCAGCACTATCCATTTTCGCTTTCAAAGCTTTCAATGCAGCAGGTAAATTGGTCTCTCCTGCAAGAGTGTCTCCAGACCATTGGATATCGAAAAGAGCGACACGTTTATCAGGAGCATATTGTTCTTTGACTGTACTCACCAAGTCTGATATACCCTTTTTCTCCTCTTGGTGACAGCCAAAAGCAAATGCTGTAAGGACAATAAGCAGAAAACAAGGGGCAATGTTAGTCTCTTTCATAATTAGGAAATCTAAAACACAAGTGTAAAATTACTAATAAAAGAAATCCCCGGAAAGTTTACCGGGGATTTGCTTTGGTACTTAGTGCTTTTCTAATCCTGGGTTTCTCTCCAAAAACTCTTGGTACAATCTGATATGTCTACTGGTCATTGGTACCTTATAACCATCTATAAAGACATGCATGATTTGAGTACTGGTTTCAAATGGGTCACCGTCAGAAATGAATAAGGTGGCGCTTTTGCCCTCTTCAATAGATCCTAGATGATCGTCTACACCAAAAATCTCAGCAGGCACAATGGTAATAGCTTTTAAAGCTTCTTCTTTGCCCATACCATAGGCAGCTGCAAATCCAGCGTTAAAAGGTAAGTTTCTTACATTTTCAGCGTCAGAAGTCCTAATAGCCACTTTTACACCAGCTTTCAGCATTTTTCCAGGATTGGAATAAGCTGCGTCATATCGGTCAGAATTTCTGGATGGTAATGCCAATACTGGTCCCGTGATCACAGGAACATCGGCAGCTGCAATTTCATCTGCTACTCGGAAACCTTCAGATACGCCAGTTAATATGGCATTTTGAACCGCTTTCTCTTTGACCCATTTTAAGGCATTCTTAATATCTTCAGCCTTATTGACTTCAATCAATAAAGGAAGTTCACCTCTTACCACTTTAGCCAACTGTTGCATTTCAGGGTAATATTGAAGGTCAGCTTCTGCATCCTCCAGTTTCATATAAGTGCTTGCTCTTTCCCAAATATCATTGATGTCCTTCAATGCTTTTTCTGCGTCCTTCTTGATTTCATCATCACTTCTTCTGTCCCAACGGCCTCGTCTTGCAGAAGTAGGGAAGTTCATCGGAACTCCCTTGAAACCTGTGTACATTTGATCAGGGGTATAGCCATTCAAATTGATCAAAGCTGCAGTTCCGGGAAAAAGGCCTCCAGAAGGAACGGACAAGACGGTGGTAACACCACTCACTCGTGTCACTGGAATGCTCACCGAGTTTGGGTTAATAGCAGTCAATGCCTGCATATTTGGTGTTACATTACCTATTTCAGAATAATCCTGAGTTTCGGCCAGTGAACCAACTTCCACCAAACCTAAACGTGTTCCAGAATCAATCATACCAGGGTAGATAAATTGACCGGAACAGTCAATTTCTGTTGCTCCACTTGCACTTAGACCGGCACCAATACTTGAGATTTTACCATTACTGATCAAAACATCTGTATTTTCCAGAATCCCATTGGTCACGGTAACCACAGTAGCTCCCTTCAAAAGAAAGGAGCCTCCTTCTGGCTTCAGTACTTCCCCTTCAATTTGCCCATAAGAAAGCACAGGCAGAAGGAAGAATAAAAGCGCATATATCGTTAAATTAATTTTTCTCATTTTATATATAATTTCCTAATTATCAAATAATTAAAATCAATGAGTGTGGTTAAAAGCAGCAGCTTCTTGCATAAACAATTCCACACCATGCATACATCGCTCATCTTCTGCTTTAAGGTAAACAGGTTCTACCATTTCTGTTGGACTAACCTTTATTCTTTGGTCATCTTCATCTTCATTGATATCAAAATATTTGACACCATCAATAAAGGTCATTTGTGGCACAGCATAAACTGAAAGAGGATGATGGTCAAAAATAACCAGATCGCCTTGCTTACCTTCCTCTATGGAGCCTACAAACTCATCAATACCCAATTGCTTTGCAGGATTGATGGTAATCAATGATAGTGCTTGTTCGTCTGTCAAACCGCCATATCGTTGTGTTTTAGCTGCTTCATGGTAAAGGTGACGAATCAATTCATCAGAATCTGAATTGATAGAGGTAATCACATCGTTTTCCATCAGGATCGCAGCATTATAAGCAGTGGAATAGTACACTTCAAATTTATAAGCCCACCAATCGCTGAAAACAGATGCGCCCATCGTATACTTTGCCAATTCCGGAGCTACTTTGAAGCCTTCATTTACATGGGTAAACACCAATTTATCCACGCCAAAATCCCTACAAACATTGATCAGCATATAGATTTCATCAGCCCTATAAGAGTGGCAATGGATGATGATTTTACCATCTAGGATATCAGCCAGGGTCTGTAATCTCAAATCATAAGTAGGAGGGGTAGCAGTGCTGTTCTTTTTGTCCTTTACCGAATTGTAACTTTCCCATGCCTTTTTGTACTGTTGTGCTTCAGCAAAACCATTTCTAATAATCGCTTCAACACCCATTCTGGTTCTAGGTTGGATGTTTTTACCACGGCCATGAACTCTGGTAGGATTTTCTCCCAAAGCAAACTTAATCGTTCTGGGAGCTTCCTTCATGAAAATGTCCTCAGGATTATATGTGCCATACCTGAATTTCATGGTAATACTTTGTCCTCCAATAGCATTGGCAGATCCGTGAAGACCATGTGCCACAGTAGTACCTCCAGCAAGGGCCCTATAGATACCAACATCAAAAGGGTTGACCACATCGGCCATGGATACTTGTGCTGTGATGGGGGCTGAAGCTTCATTGACCACATCCAAAGCCAAATGGCTGTGAGCGTCAATAATACCTGGCATCAAAAATTTTCCAGTAGCATCTATGGTTTCAATACTTCCAGATGCGGAAAGATCTTTCCCTATCTTCTTGATAATACCATCTTCTACCAAGACATCTGTTTCTTCCAAAGTCCCTTGTGTAACTGTCAGCACCGTGGCATTTTGGATTAGAACGTCGCCTTTAGGTGTTTGTGCATACAAAGATTTTGCTCCAAACAATACGATTGAGAGCATGATATAAGTAAATTTCTTCATAGTTCCCATCTTTATAATTTAAAATCCGGCTCTTTGGTGGCAGTAAAGGGAAAAGTCCCCATGTCTCTGATACTGAGGTTTCCTTCAAATTCATTTCCACTCAATGTACCTTTGGTATTTACAACTATTTCTTGCCCTTGAACAATGATGGAAAAGGTATAAGAAAGCTCTTTCCCGTCATAGTGGATGTTTTCTAGTTGACGGGTTACTTTACCACCACCATCAGGATCATCTACCACTATTTCACCTTTTAAATTACCTGATTTTTGACTAAATGTCACGGTGCCTTTGGATGTACCTCCAGGAGTTTCGGAGGTATAATTCCATACTCCCAATATATCTTCAACATCTCCATTTTTCTTTTTGGATTTTGAAGCTTCATATTCAAATAAATAACCATCAGCCATCACATATTTAATTTTAGCATCCTTACTAAAAAGACTATCAGTAGTCAAGACAAGGTTGGCCAGTTTCCCTTTTTCAACTGTTCCAGTAAAAGAACTAATCCCTAACATATTAGCAGGGTTTGTTGTTAATGCTGCCAATGCTCCTTCTTCACTCAAGCCATTTTCAATCATGGATTGAATGTTTTTGAATACATCACCACTTTTTGCTCCTTTGGAACTAAATGCAAATGGGATTCCTGCGGCTTCAAATGAAGCTGCTTCAGACAAGGCTTCTTTATAGGCGGCAATCACTCTTTCATGCGCTTTTTTAGCCTCTTCGGTGGCATCCTCCATTTTTGCTTTTGAGGCTTTGTTATCTGGAAGGTCTAGTGACAACACTATCTTAGCACCAGCATCCTTGATATCTTCAGCTAATTTGCTGCCTTCTTTTACACCAGTGATGACAACATCAAATCCCAATTCTTTCTTCAGCCTTAAAACTCGTCTAATTTCCAATTCATCTTCAGCTTCAAAAACAACGGGGACTTGGCCATTGATTACCTTATAAAAAGCTTCTAGACTTGGATCTTTTTCAGGCCTATTAATCCCATTTCCCTTTTCTTTGAAGAGCGAAGCATGTTCATATTTGAGTTGAGCATTTTTATAAAGCTCTCTCCATTTGGCCATTAAGCCTAGGGTAGTTCCTGGATAAACTCCTCTTGCTGTTTCAAACTGTGCATAAAGCCCAGTAGATTCGGCAAGAATGTTGGATGATTCTTTATCACCATAAACGACCAAGGCAGTTTGCCCAGGCAGCATTTCTCCTTTTGGAACTACTTGTGCGATGGAAAAGCCTGCTTTCCTCCAATTGGTGATTTCCCCATTATTAACATCCCAATACTGAAGCACTTCTCTTTCGGGAGTGATACCCGCAACTTCATTACGTGGATCAGATGGATCCATATCATCAGACCTTTTGACGTCCTCAGGCTTACTTACCCCGGCTTCGGATGCTACATCAATGAAACCCGCATATACAAATAAGGAATCTCCCTTGATGACTTGGGCATCAATAGGAATATTTAAATCATTACCGACGGCTTTGATCAAGCCATCCTTTAAAATAATGGTAGCACTGGAAATACTTTTCCCAGGCTGAGTAAAAACAGTTGCATTAGTAACGGCGTAAGTTCCTGTAATCCTTCTTTGTCCAGAATTATCACTCTGTGAGAAAGAGTGATTGGAAAACAGCAAACAAAACGACAACACTAAATACATTAATGTGTTTTGTCTTTTAATCATACAAGTTAGAGATAGGTTGGTATAAATACTTTTATTAGAAACCTTTAAACTAGCAAAAGATTTATTTTTGAACACAGCTTATTTTTTAAAAGGTTTATTTTTTTGAGGAAGCTAATTTTTTTTTAAAAAAACATTATCCCAAAAGCATTAATAAAGTGTTAAAAAACAAATACGCGTATTTGAAAATAAAAGGTATCAAATCAGGTTTATACGAATGGTTTTTGTTAGTAGAATTATGATCAAAAGTGTATATTTTTAGGAATTAAAGTAAAAATATTTATCTGCCATGAAGGATATTTTAGTGATAGAAGACGACCAGTTAATTTTAAAAATGGTAGAATTCCGCCTTAAAAAAGAGGGACATAATGTAAGCATAGCTGAAGATGGAAACCAAGGAATCCAGGCGCTGGAAGATAATTGCCCAGATCTAATTATTACGGATATTATGGTTCCTTTTAAAAGTGGAATTGAGATTATTGAATTTGCTAAGTCAAAGTATCCTCATTGTCCCATTATTGTACTAAGTGCACTTGGGGAAGAAGAAGGTACAGTTATGGAAGCTTTCAATATGGGGGTTTCAGATTTTGTTCCTAAACCCTTTAATCCGAACGAACTGGCCATAAGGGTTAGACGATTGATTAATTAAAAGGGATTTTGTAAGGTGTTAAGAAAAGGCTATTATTTTATCATACTTTTATTTTGTGGTGTAAGTTACACCTCTATGGCATTTCAAGAGGCCGACTCTCTTGCTACTACTACATTTTTAAAGCAAGTCGGTCAGATAGAGTCTATGACTTTTAAAGTATCTGCCAATGAAGTCTCCACGGAAGAATTTAGAGACTTTAATCTTGCTTTAAATTACAGGGATTCTCTCATATCTGCTGGTATAAATGATGTTGTTCTTAATTACTTTATATTTGAAGAGGAAAAGGAATTTGAAGGTGTAAAGGAATACGTCTCTCTGATTAAGTTGAATGATCTTTTTATCCCGGAATCAAAAATAAATGCAGCTAGGGAAGATATTCTAATTGCAGCCAATAAGTTAGATTTTAAAGCTTATTATACACTTAGAAGTAGAATTTTTAATGATATAAAATTTATGATTTTAATGGGGATTTTGACCCTTTTTATAATCACATTCTTGGTATTGCTTTTTTTCTTGACTTTTGTAAGGTCAAAAAACAGAAATAAAGCCAATCAAATAAAGCTTTATCAAAGCATAGTAGGAGACCCTATTAGTAACTTACTATTTAGTTATGAACTTCAAGAGATCCAAACAATGACCTATGGAGAGGTCAAAGCAATATTCAATACCGAGTATTTCGAAGTAGATTTATTCAAGGACACATTGATCAAAGAAATTATATATGTCAACAAAAACTTAAAAGGAGATTTCAAAGATAAACTTAAGGAGATATACCTCATTTTACAATTAGACAGCTTTTCTAAGAAAAAATTGAAAAGTAAGAACTGGGAGGACCAAGCATCAGGCATCGTAGAACTTCACGAGATGAACATTAAAGATGCAGTTCCACAATTGGGACCTCTGCTTCAAAGTAAAGTTTTTCTTGTCCGCACCAATGCAGTTAGGGCATATCTACACCTTTCTCCAATTAAGGATCTAAAGTTTTTAGCTGATCAGGATTTTCCGCTATCCAAATGGCAACAAATGTCCTTATACCGAGTAATCAAGGAAATATCTAAAGATGAACAAGTCAAAGTAGTTAGTCTTTTGGATTCAGACAATCCCAGCATTAGGGTTTTTGGAATCAAATTGGTAAGACTACTTGGTAGAATGGATAGGATTTCAAAATTATCACAAATGTACCCAGTTAGTACATATGCAGAGAAAATTGAAATACTGACCACATTCAAAGCACTCAATGCATTTACAGAATTAGAATTAACCCATCGGGCTTTTTTAAACGGAGAGCCAAAACTATCTATATTGGCTGCAGAACTGATGGGGGTAATAGGCGATGATACTTCGGTCGATTTAATAATTGAAAAACTAAAACAAAATAACAATTCATTTGAATTCAAGAAAAGTATGATGATAAGTTTGTTCAGTCTTGACAAATTCAAATTTGAGTCCATAGTTGACCAACAAGGAGATGAGCAACTTTATCAATTGAGATCGCATATTAAAGATACATTATTGGCCTATGTATAGTTTGTTATTTGAATTAATCGTACAAGTTTTCGGTATTTTCTTTTTGCTTTATGGTTTTGCTGTAATCATGATTTACATGACGATCACATTACTATCTGGATTGGAGCTTAGAAAACAATTAAAAAAGAACAAGTTTGTCGATTACAAGGATGTAATTACAACGCCAGTGGGCCCTGGTGTTTCTATTCTTGCTCCCGCTTATAATGAAGGAAAAACAATTGTCCAAAATGTGAGAAGCTTACTGTCTTTGCACTATAGCAAATTTGAAGTGATCATAATTAACGATGGAAGTAAAGATGATTCTATTGATATTCTTATCAAGAGTTTTGACTTGCGAAAAACGGATTTTGCTTTTGAAGCTTCCATTGAAACACAGGCTGTTAGAGGAGTCTATAAGTCAAATAACCCTTCGTTTAGCAAATTAATAGTGGTTGATAAAGAAAATGGTGGCAAGGCAGACGCATTAAATGCCGGTATTAATATTTCAGGGCAGGAACTTATTGCTTGTATTGATGTGGACTGTATTTTGGCTCCTGATTCCATTGTAAGGATGCTTAGGCCATTTTTGGAGGAAACTAATAAAAAGGTTATTGCAGTAGGTGGGGGAATAGGAATTGCTAATAACTGCGATATTAAAGATGGAACTGTAATCAAATATAGAGTACCAGACACTATTTTAGGTAGATTTCAGGTTATTGAGTATTTTAGGTCATTTTTGCTTGGAAGAATGGCGTGGTCAAGAGTCAATGGTTTACTCTTAATATCTGGAGCTTTTGGTTTTTTTGATAAAGAACTGGTGCTTAAGGTAGGTGGCTATTTTCCTAAAACAGTGGGAGAAGACATGGAATTGGTAGTTAGAATGAGACGATATATGGAAGAGCAAAAGATTCCATATAAAGTAGCATTTGTTTCTGACCCATTGTGTTGGACAGAAGTACCAGAATCAGAAGAAATTCTTAGTAAACAAAGAAACCGATGGATGAGAGGTACGATAGAAACTCTTCAACTTCATCGTAGAATGCAGTTAAATCCAAAATATGGCATCACCGGTATGGTATCCTTTCCTTTTTGGGCCATGTTTGAGAAAAATGCTCCCATAATAGAGTTTTTAGGACTGATTTACACGGTGACTTTGATTTTTATGGGAGAATTCAGTTCTGTCTATTTTATCAGTTTGTTTATTCTCATTTACTTTTTCTCGATAATGCTTTCTTCGTTTAGTATCCTGTTCGAAGAATTAGCCTATAACAGGTACAGAGAAAAAGGTGACCTATGGAAATTAATTATAACAGTGTTAAAAGAACCTCTTTTTATTCATCCAAAACTGATGTTATGGTGTATGAAAGGCCACTGGAACTTCATCAAAGGCATTGGTGGTTGGGGAGAAATGGTGAGGACAGGATTTAATAATACAGTAAAGAAAGGTACAGCTCAATCATGAACAGTAAATGCATATTAGTGGGTTTGATAATGTTTTTCTTTGGACTTCAGACAAAGGCTCAGGAAAACTTTGACCCTGACAAAAAATTCTTTGAAGCGAGGGATTTGGCGCTTAATGGTCAAAGAGAAGAAGCTATTGACTTGGCATTCAAAATAGTTGAAAAATATCCCGGTTATTCAGATGTATGGATATTATTGGGAAGAATACACTCTTGGGAGGGCAAAAATGACTCTGCCTCTGTTTATTTTGAAAGAGCCATTAAAGAAAGTCCAGATTATGAAGACGCCTATATTGGATATTTAGATAATTTATTTTGGGCAGAGCAATATGATAAAGCTGAACAAGTATTGGATAGAGCATACCAACAATTTGGAGCTGGCGCATCAGCAGCATTAAAATATAGACAGTCAAGACTTTATTATTATCGAGAGGATTACAAAGAAGCTGTTGACATAGCTGAAACTCTATATGAAAATGATGTAAAAATAGATGGTCTGCTTTCTTACATTCAAAGGTTAAAAAGGTTAACCATTAAAAGTGCTGTAGGACTTACCTTCGATCATGATAGCTTTGAAGGTCAAATCAGTCCATGGCAGACCTATTCCCTTTATGCTAGGACGCAAGCTGGATTTATGGGCAATGTTATCGGAAGAGTGACTCATTCGCATCGTTTTGATGGTTATGGTACACAATATGAGTTAGATGCATACCCTAGTTTAGGAGAAAACTCTTACGCCTATTTAAATGTAGGGGTTTCCAACGCCTCTTTTTTTCCAAATTATAGGTTTGGTACTTCTATCTATTGGAGCCTACCAAAAGCTTTCGAGTTTGATATTGGTTATAGGCACTTAAACTTTAGTGAAACCACTCACATCATAACCGGCTCAATAGGAAAGTATACTGGTAACTGGTGGCTAAATTTAAGGGCCAACCATGTGCCATCAAGTGCTGGCGGTTCGATCAGTGGAAACTTCCAGGCTAGGTATTATTATAAGGGGGCTGAAGATTATTTTATGTTCCAATTCAGTACAGGTGTATCTCCAGATGAAGAGGATAGAGATTTACAGTCTCAATTATTGGATTCATACAGAGGGCGAATAGGCTATCAACAGCTTTGGAGTCCCAAATGGTTGGGCTATGCTTTTGTAGGCTATTCTTATGATGAAATTACACCTGATAACTATCGCCCCAATCTTAATATTTCTATAGGAACGGAATTTAGATTTTAATGCCTTCTAACCAATCACCTTATAAGTTTACCAAAAGTGGTCTTCGCTTAATCTTCACTACATTTCTGATAGTGATTACTCCTTTAATTGTAATTCCTGGGATAAGCCATCTGATGTGGAAGGTTAAACCATCTTCCAAGATGGATGTTTTGGTAATTGACAAAACCGTCCCTCATCAAGGTCGTTTAGAACATCGTTCTTTATTTTGGGCATTAAAGCATCTTAGAGTACGAAGAAAAGATGGACAATTTTACCAATACGACAAAGACTATTTAGGGTTCTACCCGAAAGAGAATGGAGATCATAAGGTTAAAAGTCTACGGTATTACAGTGATGAAAAAATTGACTCGTTGGCTAATGTTTTAGATTTGCTATACTTAGCTGATACTTATGGGGTTTATGAAGCTGATTTTAACTCAAAAAGTGAACTTGAATTTTCCAGAAAAATTTATGGAGGATTATCCAACAATGACCTTAAATTAGCTCAGAAAGTCATCGATAATGAAGCTTTGTTTATCGCAGAATTTAATAGCATGGGAGCTCCCACTTCTTTTGCCTTGAGAAATCAATTTGAAAACCTGATGAATTTCAAGTGGACAGGGTGGATCAGTAGGTACTTTGATGAGCTAAACCCAGAACTTAACGAAGAAATTCCCGAATGGCTTATCAATAATTATAAAGAGCAACATGATGGAAATTGGGATTTCGAAGGTTCCGCTCAAGTTTTTGTAAGTGAAGATGGAAGAATTGAAGTATTAAAATTTGGAGAAGATATCACCAATCAGGTACCAAAAGTTATTTCTACTCTCCAAAGCCAACAAAAGTTTGATATTCCTAAAGAAACAAATTACCCGTATTGGTTTGAAGTACTTCGGATAGATAGGTCTTATGAGGTGATTAGTTATATCGATGTAGCTCCAACAAAAAGTGGTGAAGAAAAACTAAAAGAAATGGGATTACCAAGGTATTTTCCAGCTACGATCGTTAAAAATAATGGTAAAGGCAAAATATATTATTTTGCCGGAGATTATGCCGATAATCCTATTCCATTTAGTTCAGCACCGTTTTTTGGTGTGCCTACTATTTATAAAATTATTAATGATAAAAACGACTATTCCAATCGAACTTCATTCTATTGGAACTATTATTTTCCATTGATCAAAACAATTCTAGATGAACATCTAATTAATGTAAAATGATTGTGTTATTGAGGTAAAATAGCATTGTTCTCCATTGCAAAATTGTCTTTTGCCTTATATTCTTCAAAACTATTCTGAAGCCTTGAAAATACTTCTGGTTTATCCACTAGATCAATGTTCATATTGTCAGAAAGCACATAAAGATCTTTATCAGAAATAAAGTAATTTCCATCCAGGTAATCTCCAAACTGATATTTGTTCCGCATTAAAGCGTGAGTAATTTTTGATTCAAATTGAGCTGCAGTATCCAATACAGCTCCTCTCCAAGCCACTGTCTCAGGTAATTTTAAATCATAGTTATGCTGAAGGAAAGCAAGCAAACTAGGAGCAATCTCAAAATGAGTATTGACGGCGTCCATGTATTTGTCTCTTTCTAATTTTGGAGAGTAAATGATTAAGGGAACATGAAACCTATCAATTTTAGTGGACATTGGGATTTCTGGTAATCTATGATCTCCTGTAATGATGAAAATGGTATTTGTTGCTTTTTCTCTTTTTAAGTAGGCTTTAAAAAACTCCTTAATAGCGTCATCCACATATAAAACACTGGCTAGTTCTGCTTTATAATTTTCAAGTTTAATGGTAGGATGACTATAGCCTTTTTCATTCAGGAATTTTTCAAATTTTTTGTTGTAAAAGTCCTGCTCTGGAATAACAAAGGGAGAGTGTGAAGACATTGTCTGAAAAATGTTCACTTGAGCCTGATCCGTATTGGGAAGCTTTTTTAAGCCATTTCTAAAGTTTTCCTTATCAGCATAGCCCCAGGAAAAGCCAGAAACAGATGGTGACTTTGAGAACTCAGGATCAAACTTATCTATATCTACCAAATTATCTACTCCTTGGTAGTTCATAAAGGTAGCAGCATTGTCGAATTCTTTATCCGCCCCAATGTAATAATTAATTTGATAACCGTCCTTTTTTAGCAAGGAAAGCATTGTGGAATGATAAGGTACTGGAGTCTTTTCCATGAAACCATTTCTACCAAAAGGTAATCCTCCAAAGATTCCAGATAAAACCCCAAATGTCCTTCCAGTTGTGGAAAGATTGTTTTTCCAATACAAACTATGATCTGCTAAAGAATCTAAAAAAGGTGTCCAACTTCCCAAGTAGGCACCTGGGCCTGAATAGGCTTTACCTAATCCTTCTACAATTATAAACACCAAGTCAGGTATTGTATCGAATTCCGAGAAATAAGGCCCTAAAACATCTGGATAATTATTTATATGTAAAAATGGATAAGAAGGGTCAATATATTCTTTTTGAACCAAGCCTCTTTGACTAGAACTATTCTCCAAATAGAAGTCAAAATAGATATTTTGGGACTTCGAAAAATAATCATACGATTCTTGATAGAAAAACAAAGACTTGTTCTCAGCTAGGTTGCTTTCTAATCCTGATAAACCTCCGGATTTATCAATAGGAATGATTAATAAAACCAAAAGAAAAGCATAAGTGAAAACTGAAAAAACAATCGTTGTTTTGAAATTAAATTTAATAAATCTGCCTGCACTTAAAGATAGAAATATGAGAACCAAAGCAAAGATTGAAGCAAACACACTATAAATATTTAGTGCTCCAGCAGCTTGAACAGTTTCTATTAAATCCTCAAAAGAATACGTAAAGAAATCTGCCCCAAGTGGAACCAATGTCTCTGAGAAATAAAAAATAAGAGATATCTGTCCTAGGATCAATAAACTTAATATGAGCTTGTAAATAAAATAAGATACTTTAGGCAGAAGCAGTCCAATGAGCATTTGAATAATAAAAAATATTCCAACTGTGTATAAGCCCCATTGGAAACTTTGGAGAAGGTTCCCCATTAAAATGCTCTTATTTGAAATTGGGTCAAGTCCATGAGTATTACCAATCCAGAAGACTTCCACTATGCTCAGCAAAATCAGAAGCATTAGGAAAATAGTACTGATTTGCCAGAATTTATTCAAATTACTAGTAATATTACTGAATAAGTTGGATTGAATAACCGTTTTTTGGGCCATTGTTCTTTCGTGTAAAATGAAATTTAGAAACTCATTAAGGTTTCAATTCAAGAAAATTTTGGTACAAAATAACTATATTGTAAAATAAATTTGACGATTAAAAATGAATAAAAGTTCCTTAATTAAAGAACTCTTTGCCAACATAAAAACTACAGGCGCTGTAACTTTTAGTTCTAAATCTCTGGTTAACAAAATGCTATCTTTTGCTGATTTTGAAGGAGCCAAAATAATAGTAGAATTGGGTGGGGGAGATGGAAGCATAACACGTGGAATAATTAATCGCATGGATAAAGATGCAAAACTTTTAGTCTTTGAAATTAGTAAACCTTTTTGCGAAAACTTGAAGAAAGAATTCCCGCAAGACAATGTCCATATTATATGTGATTCAGCTGAAAATATGGATCGATACCTTGATGGTAAGTCTGCTGATTTGATTCTATCTTCACTTCCTTTTAGTCTCATTCCAAAAGAATCTCGCAACGAAATTTACAAAAAAACACGTTCGCACCTGAATCAAAACGGTTATTTTATACAAATTTGTTATTCATACTTGCTAAAATTCCAATTTGCCAACCATTTCCAAAGCATTAGAACTGCATTTACCCTTAAAAATTTTCCGCCGGCTTTCATTATTATTTGCAACTAAGGACAATTAATTGGACCCTATAATGCTAAATTTTCCTTTTTGAGACATTTTCTGTCTACAGCTTTTGCGCTTCATTTTCATAAGTTTAAATTGAAATGATGAACAAGGATGTATTCAAAGGAAGAGGAGCAAGTATGTCACCAGATAACCCTTATTTAAAGCGAAGGGAAGTCTTGGCGCATATAGAAGGTTTGGATGAAGAGAAATACCTAAACAAACCCCAAACAAAGTTTTACATAGAACACACTAAAGGCGGCTTGAGTAAAAATGACAGCCCTGATCTGCCCTTAAATTATTCTGTAAACCCATACCAAGGCTGTGAGCATGGTTGTATTTATTGCTATGCGCGTAATTCACATCAATACTGGGGCTTTGATGCTGGTTTAGGCTTTGAAACCAATATCATGGTAAAAACCAATATTGTGGAAGTATTAAGGCAACAATTCAAGAAAAAAGGGCATCAGCCTCAAGCTATCATGCTTTCTGGAAATACGGATTGCTATCAACCTGCAGAACGTAAGTTTAAATTGACCAGAAAGATACTTGAACTGTGTTTGGAAATGGGGCACCCCGTGAGTGTCATTACAAAAAATACCTTGATACTACGTGATGAAGATATTCTGGCAAAATTAGCTGACAAGCAGCTGGTGCATGTTTATTTCTCCATCAACCATCTTGATCACCAACTCAAAGCTTTGTTGGAGCCTAGAACAGCAACAGGGCAAAAGAAAATAGCAGCTATCAAGACATTGACAGATAGAGGTGTTCCTTGTGGCATTATGGTTGCTCCGATTATTCCAGCTTTAAACACGACAGACATTTCCGATATCATTCAACAAAGTGCTGATGCTGGCGCTTTAGCTGCAGGATATACAGTGGTCCGTTTAAATGGAAATGTAAAGGAAGTCTTCAAGCATTGGATCAATGAGCATTACCCTGATAGAGCCACCAAAGTACTTCATCAAATAGGGCAATTACACGGCGGTAAATTGAACGACACGGTGTGGGGCAGAAGAATTAAAGGCAATGGGGTTATTGCGGAAATGATCCATCAAATTTTCAGTACCGCCAAACAAAAATATATGAAGGATAGGTCCATGCCTGATTTTAACTATGATGCCTTCAATCCCAATGGACAATTAAAACTATTTTAATCTATTGATCATGGATAATATACTTGAAATAGCTATTTTAGAAATGTGCAGGCAGAAAGGAGAAAAGCCTTTTTTATGCAATGAGGTGATTCAATGGATCTATCCACAAGATTGGGAGAAATTTACAAAAGAAATTCAATTAGCTGCTCAAGGGTTAAAGCAAAAAGGTAAAATAATGCTCTCTGAAAACTGGGAAATCAATAAAGTAAAACATTGACCATGCAGGCAATGAGGGCAATAATTGTTTAAAAAGAATGGTGAAACTTCCTCAAACTTCAGTTGAAAATATTCCCGATGGCCTTGAAGTGGCCACTTTGGGATCCGGGTGTTTTTGGTGTATAGAAGCTGTTTATCAAAACCTTCGTGGCATTTCCAAAATAGAACCAGGATACAGTGGTGGGCACATTGAAAATCCAAGTTACCAAAAGGTTACTACTGGAACAACTGGCCATGCTGAGGTAATACAGTTTTTGTATGACCCAAAGATCATTTCGTTTCAGGATTTATTGGAGGTATTCTGGGCGACCCATGATCCAACCACCCTCAACCAACAAGGCGCTGATGTAGGGCCTCAATATCGATCAGCCATATTTTATCATTCTGATTCCCAAAAAAATACAGCTAAAGAATTCAAGAAGATTATAGAGGAAGCGGAAATATACGATAAGCCCATTGTCACAGAAATAACTCCTTTTAATAATTTCTATCCGGCCGAAAACTATCATTTCAATTATTATGAAAGTCATAAAAACCAGCCATACTGCCAGTTTATCATTAGGCCTAAAGTAGAGAAACTGAAAAGAGTTTTTGGTCAACACACCAAGCTGATTTAAGTAAAAGACAGGCAAAAGCAGCCCTTGTATCCCATCAACAGTTGAAAAAGTCTAATGCCTTGATTTTTTATCCAGCAGTGATGTTTTAATTTGTTTAACAAAAATCGATTATGAGAACCAGAGCACAAGAGTCAAGAGCAGCCATTGAAAGGTTATACATTACCATGAGACACCTTTTTATGAGAGGTACCTACAAGCCTCTGGGGGTCTCTGGAGAGTCACTGATCAATGCCTTATTGATCCTTAGGCCTGAAATTTATGGTTTGGTTTCAGAAATAGAAAAAGTAGAACTGGATGGCTTATTGTATATAATGGAAAGGCTGCCGCGTGGAATAGAAGAATGCCGTTATATCAGGTTGATCAGCCGGGAAGGATATGAAAATTCAGATTTTGAAAAATTGATTCCGAGCAAAAGGAGGAGAAATTGCTATAGGGTGGATAAAGACCAGATGTTTGTAGAAATGACACGTGGTAAAAGTGATATTTATGATATCCTTACCCACCTTACTTTTTTATATATTGAAGCTGAAAAGATCAGAAGGAATAGTACTGATAGCAAAGGTAGAATCCACTTGAACTGGAATATGCTCAAAAAGATAGTTCAACAGGAAGAAAAAGGGGAACCTTACGACAAAGAAGCAGCCTGTTCCTACCTGAGTCATCTTACAGGCAGGACTTTTGATGAAACACATCAAGCCATCCAGAAATTTGAGTCTTCAAGAAACTCCAATAGTTTATTCTCCATAGTATACCATTTGGGAAGGCTCTCCATTGATGAAGCACTCAATGACAATGACCGTGAAATCTCATTTTCAGCTACCCTAAGGGAAAGGATAGGTCATCATGTCTACGGAGAAATGTGGGCTCAAAACATTAAATCAATTTTGGATGAGCATGACCTCCTCCATCGTCCCATCCACATCATCAGTGCCAACCTTCATAGTGTTGTCAATACGATTTATGGACATCAAGCTTTAGACCTATCTACATTTGAAGACATAGAGCAAATGGCCATAGATATCAGTTTGGACAATAAAAACAACAAAGCCAAGGAAATCGAAAAATACGCACTGAAACATGGTTTTGTGAACATCCCCGATATCTCAGGTACCAATATAGGCGCTCAGATCATTGATACATCCAAAATGGTTGCTGAGACATTGATTCCAGGCGTAAAAATTCCTGAGGATGACAAAAAGAAACCTGTTATCGTTGTGATGGATTATGCATTTGGAGAACAAGCTTACGAATGTTTTGACGAATTGTTGAAGCCATTTGAGGTGGGGAATCAATCAATTCCTTTGGACGTGGTGTCAGCATCTATCATGGGGAAAGCAGGCATTTTAGAAGGTAACAAAGGGGATTTGATGATCCCCAGCAGTCATGTTTTTGAAGGAACTGCAGATAATTATCCTTTTAAAAATCAATTGAAGCCTGATGATTTTAAAGGTTATGATTTAGGGGTTTATGAAGGTCCTATGATCACAGTCCTAGGTACCTCTCTGCAAAACAAAGATGTGCTCAATTATTTTATGGAATCATCATGGAAAGCTATTGGGCTGGAAATGGAAGGAGCCCACTATCAAAAGGCCATCCAATCAGCCAGTAAGATCAGAAGAAGTATTCGGAAAAACGTAAAGGTTCTCTATGCCTATTATGCTTCCGATAATCCATTAAAAACAGGAAGCACATTAGCTTCGGGGAGTCTCGGAATGGAAGGAGTGAAGCCTACTTACCTGATTACTTTCAAGATTTTAGAGACCTTATTTTCAAATTAAGGTTGATACAGTTCAATTAATGCGTAAATGATAGCATTATACTTTAATTAAAGATCGATTACTTCAATACATTGGTTATATTTGTCAGTGTCAAAGCTTTATTTACATTCAACCCTTTGACAAAATCCAGACACGTCCCTTATAGGACATGTTCCGATAGTAGTAACTCCCATCCCAGTCAGTTTTTAGTACTTAAACCCTATTGAACTTACTTGAAGGGTTGATGACTTCGGACAAACATTCATTATTTTATGGAAATAGACAATTTCAATAGTTTTAATTTCAATGATTCCCTACAAGAAGGTCTTGATGCAATGGGATTCAGCAAGCCTACTCCGATACAACAAAAGGCCATTCCGGAAATATTAGAAGGTAAAGACCTAATTGCTTGTGCTCAGACAGGAACAGGCAAAACTGCTGCTTTTATTTTACCAGTTTTACACAAAATAGCCGAAAAAGACGAAGGTAAATTAAACACTCTAATTTTAGCTCCTACCAGAGAGTTGGCCATTCAAATAGATCAGCAAATTCAGGGACTTGCCTATTTTGTAGGTATCAGCTCCATTCCAATTTATGGAGGGGGGGATGGTTTGGCTTGGGAGCAACAGAAAAAGGCCCTTGAGCATGGTACTGAAATTGTCGTGGCCACACCCGGTAGATTGATAGCCCTTCTTGCAGGAGGAAAAATCAACTTGGATAGTTTGGAGCACCTCATATTGGATGAGGCAGATAGAATGCTGGATATGGGATTTTCAGATGACTTATTGAAAATCATTAACTATCTTCCTACGCAGAGACAAACTGTCCTTTTTTCAGCCACTATGCCTCCCAAAATCAGGCAGTTTAGCAAAAAGATCCTTCAATCTCCTGTAGAAATCAATATTGCCATCAGTAAAACGGCCGAGGGAGTCAGCCAAATGGCATATCTCGCTTATGATCAACAAAAGGAAAAGCTTCTAGAAAATATTCTGTCCCAAAAAGCCTATGAAGCGGTGGTGATTTTTGCTTCGACAAAAGACAAGGTGAAGAATATTTTTAAAGTCTTGAAAAGAAAGTTTGAAGTTGAAGCTTTTCACTCCGACTTGGATCAGGTCGATCGGGAGAAAATCATGTCTCGTTTCAAAAACAAAACATTAAAAATCCTGATAGGTACTGATATTATTTCAAGGGGAATTGATGTGGAAGGTATCGAACTAGTAATCAACTATGATACACCCAGTGACCCAGAAGATTATGTGCACCGGGTAGGGAGAACAGCTAGGGCAGACAAAAAGGGAGAGGCCATTACTTTTGTCAATGAAAAGGATCTTTTCAAGTTACATAAGATCCAAAATTTGATTGGAATAGAAATCGACAGGATACCTTTACCGGAAGGATTTGAAGAAGGTCCTATGTATAATTCACCTAGTAAAAAATCTAATTCCAATAAAGGAAATTTCAAATCAAAAAACAGAGGGAAATTCAACAAAAACCGTTCAAGAAAGCCAAATTCAAAAGGCACTAGTACCAAATCTAGCAATAATGGTCAGCCAAAGAACGCAGGGCATTCATCTCAATCAAAACCTAACGATTCATCAGGAAAATTTAGGGCAAGGACAAATGTGAAGAAGGACTAAAAATTAAAGTTTCAATTGAAGATACTTGTTGGCGACCAATCTATTGGTCGCTTTTTGTTTGCTCTGAAATATGGTTGTCCGAACTGTTCATATGATTCATTGATATCTTTTTAAACTCCATTTATTGATAATGTTGGCCAGTTGGTTAGAAATAAAGCCCTAAATTTTACCTAATTAAAAAAATACCGCTAAATAGGTAAATTAGAAAAAGCGGGGAGATGGATTAGTAAACCTATGTTTGTAATTAGAATAAATCAACAATTAACTTCTTAGTACCGAAATTATATTTTTAAAAATAATTTTATAGCAATAATTAATTTGATTTTTTACTGCAAAAATATAACTTTATAACATACAAAATTTTGTAAGGGCTGTTGTGGCAGTCAGTGGAGCAATAGTGTCACGGCTATTTCTCAAGGTTACTGAAATGAGATTTGAAGCTTCATTTTTATTCAATTCTTCAAACTCCAGTAAAGCACGTACACCAAGTTTCAATTCCAATCACCTGCTCTTTTTAGGTGGTATTGGATATGGATTTTTATAGTTGAACAATTTGTATAATGATTTTCGAAGTTCTCAAGATAATTGCTGGAGAGGTAAATCAATATTTTGTTGAATTAGAAATGGAAGATTCCGAGGTGATCCTCGAGAATGTGGCCATGATTGATTCACAACAGGAAAATGCTGATGCTTTAAAAAACAAATTAATTCTTTCCCTGATAAACCTGAACGAAGAAGTTACTTTAAAAAACTTCCCTAACCATGTTTTGGAAGGTACGAAGGTCACCTATAAAAATCCTATCGTCAACCTTAATTTATTCTTGGTTTTTTGTGCCAACCGCAGCGTTTACAAAAAGTCACTCAGTGACTTATCAAGAATTCTCGAATTCTTTCAGTCAAAAAAAGTGTTCACCCAATCCAATACCAACTTTGATAGGGATTTGGATGAAATGAGTGGAATTAAGAATTTCCGCTTTACCATGGAACTGTTTACCCCAACTTTTGAGGAGCTGAACTACATCTGGGGAACATTGGGTGGCAGACAGCTTCCATCCATTTTTTATCGACTTAATCTTATTGAAATCAATAGGGATCTTTCCACCGCAGAAGATGCAGTTATTTCTCAAATAGGCAGAAACTATAAAAACATATTAAAATGAATGTATCTTCTATCTATAAAACCTTAGCTACTGTTTCCATTTATCACAATTACTTTTTGGACAATGGGGAGACATCTTTTACATCCATGAACAGTGATGAACAAGCTGAACAATTAAAATACTTTGACTTCAGAAGTTTCCTAAAGATTACACCAACACAAGACACTTTGAAAGCAATGAGTGGTCAAAAGATTATTTTCAAACTTTATCCAAATAGCATTTTTCTCGGCATTAAAGTCAGCGCAACTGACGAAAGTATACCCTTTATTCCATTAGAGGATTCATTAAGGCTCAATTTCAACCTGTTTATAGTTGACTCTTACTTTGAAAATTATACGGCCTTGGAGCTGGATACGAGTAAGCTGATGTTCTTTTCCAATGAATCCCCAACCTTTCCAGATCCTGCAAGTTTTGAATCCATTCCAAGGTTTAATCAAAATCAATTAATCGATGGCGATTATTTACATGAGGGTAAAAACAAAGATTTTTTGTTGACCAATTTTGCAGACAATCCACTTTTACTGAGTGGTATTTTAAGTATCCAAATCAAGTCAAGCAATACTGCCGATAGTTTGATCAACAACGATGGAAGCTTAAAAAACACATCGCCTCACTTTAAAATACAATTTGATAATCAGAAAACCATCTGGAAATATATCCATCGAAAAGATGAGTTTGAGGTAGAGACCAAACAGGCAATGCCCCTTACCAAGTATGGATATATCAAATTGGAGGATCCTGCTGATTTCAAATCTTCGCCACCTAGTCCTGATAAATACCAGTTTCCGAATCCAAACGCTAATAGCGTCAAGTTAATATCTAACCAACTCTATTCAGAAATATTCATTTAAACCTTTTTACTATGGCAACATCATATAAAACACCCGGTGTCTATGTCGAGGAAATTTCCATTTTCCCTCCTTCAGTGGCACAGGTAGAAACCGCCATTCCGGCCTTTATTGGCTATACAAAAATGGCAAAGGAAACCATAAGTGATGATCTTTTAAATGTCCCCACAAAGATTTCCTCCGTACTGGAATTTGTCCAGTATTATGGTGGAGCTCCGGACATAGACATCACTTCTATCGAACTCGATGCATCCAATCAGGTAACTTCTATTCTGATGGATGACAAATACTATATGTATGAATGTATTAGAATGTTCTACGCAAATGGGGGTGGAGACTGCTACATCACTGCAGTAGGAAAATACGGTGAAACGCCACAAAATGGCGATGGGATCACGGCAGGTTTTATAAAAGGTCTAAATGAAATTAAGAAGGTGGATGAACCAACAATTCTTTTAGCGCCTGATGCTGTTTTGATGAGCCAATCCAATATGAATTCATTGCATCAAGCTATGTTGGCACAATGTAACGAGCTGAAAGATAGGTTCAGTATTTTCGATCTCAAAGAAAATACGGGCTCCCATGATGATGCTACTGACAATTTTAGAAACGGCATTGGGATTAATTACCTGAAATATGGAGCTGCTTATTCACCTTGGCTCAAAGCAAACCTACCCAGAGCGGTCAACTATAAAGACATCAAGGATAATTTGGTCTCAGGAGGTGGTTCGGTAGATTTAGCTGACTTGGTAGCTGATCCAGAAGGAAAAGATCTAGCAAATCGTTTAGATAATCTAGTGGATGATCAAGTGGCGATAACAACTGAGAAAGAAAGCTTACATGCCGGATTCAATTCCTATGAAAGCAAATATGAAAGCTTATCCACTACACTTAGTACCAACCCTTCCAAAGCTAATTTAGAGGCCTTACTTAATTATTATGCACAATGCATTGACTTTGTAAGGGACACCATAGAAGTGGGCACAGACGTTTCCATAAGCCTTTCAGATGTGAGCACACCTGCAGGTGACACCGAATATTTGTTTGATTATCTAGTTTCCAAATTAACTGGAAGTTTGGATACCACCATTACTGCTTTGCAGGACATCTATGCCGATTCTGCAGATGCTGGTTCCACTCTTACTGCACCGCCTTTAAACTTACCAGCTCCTTCACCAACGGGAGTGGATTATACAGCAGGAGGAACTGCCAATGGGGATTATTTCACTACCGGAGCGACAAATATTGAATCCATCACACCTAATATTTCCGATTTTATCGGTTTGTGGACCAATATTAAGTCTGCCATGGATCTGATTGTTACCTCAGCAGATAATTATGTAAGTACTTTACAAGAGTCTGCAGTAGAAGCTATTCCGCCTCTTAAGAACATTATCCGCGCCATTTCCAATGAACTGCTTACCCTTCCTCCAAGTGGAACGATGGCTGGGGTTTATGCTCGGGTGGATAATGACCGTGGGGTTTGGAAAGCTCCTGCCAATGTTTCCTTGAACAATGTGGTCGGTGTCAAAACCTTAATAGACAATAAAAAGCAAGAAGGCCTTAATGTGGATGTAGTGGCAGGAAAGTCAATTAATATCATCCGCCCATTTACCGGAAAAGGCATATTGGTTTGGGGAGCCCGAACTTTAGCAGGTAATGACAATGAATGGCGCTATGTCTCGGTCAGACGCTTCTTTAACATGGTTGAAGAATCCGTCAAGAAGACGACAGAACAATTTGTTTTTGAATCCAATGATGCCAATACCTGGGTAAAGGTAAGGGCCATGATTGAAAACTTCTTGATTCTTCAATGGAGAGCAGGCGCACTTCAGGGAGCCAAACCTGAGCAAGCGTTTTTTGTAAGAGTAGGCCTTGGGCAAACCATGACGGCTTTGGACATCCTAGAAGGCCGAATGAATGTGGAAATCGGTATGGCTGTAGTAAGACCAGCAGAATTCATTATTCTTAAGTTTTCACACAAAATGCCTGAAGCATAAGTTTAATAAATTGTTTTAAAATATTTAAAATCATAAAGTTATGGCTGACTATCCTTTAGCAAAGTTTCATTTCTCAGTAGACTGGGGAGGAACTAAAATCGGTTTCACAGAAGTATCTGGTTTGGATGTTGAAACGGAGGTTATAGAATACCGAGATGGTGCTATGCCCGAATATAGCAAGAAGAAAATGCCAGGAATGCAGAAGTTTGCTAACATCACCATGAAAAGAGGCACATTCAAGAGTGACAATGAATATTTTGCCTGGTGGAATACGGTGAAGCTCAACACCATAGAACGACGGGATATCACAATTAAATTGTTAGATGAAGAGCATAACCCTGTGGTGGTTTGGAAGGTTAAAAATGCTTGGCCGACAAAAGTACAGTCCACAGATTTGAAAGGCGATGGCAACGAAACAGCTATCGAGTCGATCGAACTAGTTCATGAAGGTTTAATGATCCAAAACGAATAAATAATGGCAGACTACTATCCTCCGGTTGGTTTTCACTTTTTAGTGGAGTTTACCGGTATCGAAGCTGAAGATAATGATCAAAGGTTTCAATCGGTTGGAGGGTTATCTGTGGATATAGAAACAGAAAGTATCATTGAAGGTGGAGAAAACCGATTTAAGCACAAATTTCCGGTCAGAACCAAGTACCCAAATTTGGTCTTAAAAAGGGGAATGCTGCTTGATTCCAAAGTGATCAAATGGTGTAAGGATGCTATTGAAAACTTTATTTTTCAACCTTCTGATATTACTGTAAAGCTTCTAAATGAAGAACACCAGCCATTACATACTTGGAAAATTGTCCATGCCTATCCTGTGAAATGGTCTGTTGAAGACTTTAATGCCGAAGAAAGTAAACTGGTCGTTGAAACCATAGAATTGTCTTATAACTATTATACCTCCGAATAGTCATGCCGATAGAAATCAGAGAACTACATATCAAGATCAATGTAGATAGCGAAAAAGGGAAGCCAGAAGGCGCCAAAGGAGATCAAGGAAAAGGCAAACAGGATGTAGTCTCCAATTGTATTGAACAGGTGATGAATATCATAGCTGCCGAAAAGGAAAGATAGGCTTTCATTGACCTCACTAAAATCAAAATCCCAATGTTATGAATGGTGAACTTAAAAAACTCAGTATTGTAGCTTATAGTGATCCTCAGTTTGACAATAAAGTAGCAGATGGGGAGTTCAATACTTTGTTAAATCCTGAGAAATATACTTTTAAGTATAAGATCGAGTCCAATAACGACCAAGCTTCAGGAACCAGTGATCTTTCTCCAAAATTCAATAAAAAGCTACCAGAAGACCTTGAACTGGAATTTGTATTTGACAGATCAGGAGTCATTCAAGGCTATGAAGCTACTGAAGATGGGATTATTGACGATATAGAAAAGTTCAAAAAAGTCATTTTGGATTATAATGGGGATGAGCACAAACCCAATTACCTGATCATCTCATGGGGCTCTCTTCTCTTTAAGGGAAGTCTCATGGAAATGAGCATTGAGTTCAAGCTTTTCAAACCCAATGGAGCCCCTATAAGAGCCATTGCCAAGGCTAAATTCCAAGGATTCGTCGAAGATGACCTTAGAGTGGCCATGGAGAACAACAAGTCCCCAGACCTTACGCATTTGCGGACCGTTATGGATGGAGATACTTTACCATTGATGGCACACCGGGTTTATGGTGATTCCAAATATTATTTGGAGGTGGCCAAAGTCAATAACCTCACCAGCTTTAGGAAACTTCATGTGGGAGACCAATTATTTTTTCCACCGATAGAGAAAATAGCAGCAAAATGAACAACAGTGGCGTCATACAGACTTCAAAAAGTGCCGATTTGGTAACCCAAAAGGTATTAGTGGATGGTAATGAGCTTTCCAAAAAATATCAGGTGAAGCAATTGGTGGTCAACAAGGAAATTAATAGGGTTCCTACTGCTACGATCATATTAATCGATGGAGAGGCATCCAAAAGAGACTTTGAACTCAGCAACGAGTCGCTTTTAATTCCTGGTGCTGAGATAGAAATCACAGCTGGTTACCACAATGACGAAGAAACGATTTTTAAAGGAATAGTCATCAAGCACAGCCTTAAGATTCGAGAAAACTCTACTCTCTTGATCATAGAATGTAAAGACAAAGCTGTCAAACTCACTATTGGACGGAAAAGCAGGTATTTCTATGAAAGCAGTGACAGTGCTGTTTTTGAAGAAATCATTGGTGCTTATGATGTAGACCAAGAAGTAGAAAGTACTGATGTGACGCACAAAGAGTTAGTTCAATACCATTGTTCGGATTGGGATTTCGTATTGTCCAGAGCTCAGGCCAATGGCAAACTCTGCATGGTTGAAGATGGGAAGATGATCATCAAAAAACCTGACCTAACCGCCTCGGAAGTGGAAACTGTGACCTTTGGTGCCACCATGTTGGATTTCGATGCAGAAATAGATGCCCGAAATCAATTCAGTAAGATTTCTAGCTATGCTTGGAATTATTCAGATCAAGAGGTCTTGCAAATAGAAGCCAATAATCCAAGCGCAGAAGGCAATGGAAACCTAAGCCTTAGTGAATTAGCAAACATTATTGGCTTAGAGAACCTAGAACTGCGACACGGAGGAGCTGTTAGCGATACTGAATTGCAGGCTTGGGCAGATGCCAAGCAATTGTTTCAGCAAATGTCCAAAGTAAGGGGTAGGGTGAAGTTCCAAGGTATTCCTGCGGTGAAACCAGGTGTCATCATCAAATTGGAAGGAGTAGGCGACAGGTTTAATGGCAATGTATATGTCACTGGAGTAAAACATCAAATCACTGAAGGGAACTGGACTGTTGATGCCCAATTCGGACTTAATCCCATCTGGTTTTCAGAGACTTTTGATATCAATCCCATGCCAGCCTCAGGACTTTTCTCTGCTATTTCAGGACTTCAAATCGGCATTGTAAGTCAACTGGAAGAGGATCCTGACGGTGAAGACCGGATATTGGTTCAGATCCCGATCATCAATAACGAAGAACAAGGTATTTGGTGCAGAGTAGCTTCCCTAGATGCTGGAGAAAACCGGGGTGCTTTTTTCAGGCCTGAAATAGGAGACGAGGTCATTGTAGGCTTTATTAATGATGATCCCAATGATGGTGTAGTGTTGGGGATGCTTCATAGCAGTGCAAAACCGGCTCCCATCACCGCCAGTGATGACAACCATGAAAAGGGCTTTGTCACCAGAAGTGAGATGAAACTGATTTTTGATGATGACAAGAAGTCCATTAAAATAGAAACCCCAGCAGGAAAAATGATTGCCTTGGATGAAGATGAAGGAACCATTGTCATTAAAGATGAAAATGGCAATAGCCTAACGGTGGATAGTTCAGGTATTGTGATGGAAAGCAATGGAGATATTAATATCAAGACGTCCGGTGATGTCAACTTGGAAGGTACCAATGTCAATATTAAAGCCAATGCCCAGTTTAAGGCAGAAGGCTCGGCAGGGGTGGAAATGTCTTCAAGTGCTACTGCTGTAGTTAAAGGATCTTTAGTTCAAATTAACTGATTCAATATGTCATTCGCCGCAAGAATAACCGATATGCATACTTGCCCCATGGTCCACCCCGGAGGAGTCCCCCATGTTGGAGGGCCAATTTTACCAGCAGGGGAGCCTACTGTACTTATAGGAGGTTTACCTGCTGCCAGAGTAGGGGATATGGCAGTTTGCTCAGGACCTCCAGACACCATCATCATGGGTTCTTCCTCTGTTTTTATTGGAGGTATGCCTGCGGCAAGAATGGGAGATACCACAGCCCATGGTGGCAGTATTATTTTAGGATGTACCACAGTAATGATAGGAGGATAATATGGCTTTTGATCAATCATTTTTAGGAACAGGATGGAGTTTTCCTCCAGAGTTTAACAAGCCCAAGAGAGGGGTTGTCATGACTTCAGACGAAATAGATATTCAAAAAAGCCTTGAGATCTTACTGAGCACCAAACTTGGTGAGAGGATCATGCTGCCCTCATATGGTTGCAACTTAGACGAACTTTTATTCAAACCGCTAGATCTGACCCTAAGAACTTATATCTCAGAATTGATCAGAAAGGCTATTCTCTACCATGAACCTAGGATAGATGTATTGAAAATTGATCTAAGTGAGAGTGATGAACTTGAAGGGAAAGTTTTAATCGACGTGAATTATATCATTAGAAGTACCAATTCCAGAAAAAACATGGTATTCCCTTTTTATAAAGAAGAAGGGACAAATCTTTAAAATTTAAGCTAGAATGAGCGAAAACTGTAACCATATAGATGATGTGATTTTTCAGAGAAATGGTACCGATCAGGAAAACCGTTTTACTAAAATACTGGATCCAGATTCCATTGAACTTCATGATTTTGATGTGGAAGACTGGATACTTTTTGCCTATAACTTTGCTCAAAATGTCAATTATTTCAAAGTCGAGAATGACCAGAACCCATCAGGTAATTGGCAGGATTTTTTCAACCATTTTGGTCTTGCTTCATCTACTATTCCTAAAAGGAATGATCCAAGTTACAAAACACTAAAAGAAAGTATTTCCACCACTTTATCTGACTTAGAGTCAGAAAGTGCTGTTACTCCCCACATGACCCTCTTTATTTGCTTTTTGAGGTTATTGGAGCTTTCTAAAGACCGACTTAATGGATTAACAAAAAAGCACCTTGATTTTTATTACCAAGAAGTGCTTCAAATAAGCAAACTAGAACCTGTTGCGGATCAAGTTCATGTCATTTTTGAAATCGCGAAGAAAAGTGTTGATGAAAAAATAGAAGCCAATACCAGTTTGGATGGTGGTAAAGATGGCTTAGGAAAAAAGAGAATCTATAAGACGAAACAAGAATTGATTGCCAATAAGGCCCAGGTCAGCCAATTAAAAAGCCTGTATATCGATCATGATTTACAGGAAATCAAAAAGAGCCCTATAAGTAATTCTTTTGATGGAAAAGGCAAAGCTCTGATTAAAGAAAGTCCCTACTGGTGGCCATTTGGCTATAGTTCGGAAGAGGAAAGCTATGATCCTTTAGATTCAGCCGATTTGGGCTTTGCTATTGCATCCCCTATGTTGGCTCTACAGGAGGGTGAGAGGAATGTGTCTGTCAGCATTAGTTTCAAAAATAGTTTTAATTTCTCTTCCTCTGAATTAAACGATGATGACTTGATCAATCTTATTCAGGTCTATTGTAGTGGTGAAAAGGAATGGTTGGGGCCTTTTAATCTGTCCAAAGACTTGGCCTTTTTCAATGGAACCGATGATGACAACATTTCATCATCCATATCCGGTAATCAACTCAATTGTGTTTTCAGCTTACCTTCTGATCAGGATGCTATTACACCGTACAACCAAGAAGCATTGGGTGAAAATATCAACTCCAACTACCCTGTGGTTAGGTTTTTGATTAAAACAGAAGAGGAATCCTATAAGCCAAAGGTACATTTTTTATTTAGGCAGCTTGTCAAAAAGGCTATCAGTAATATCAATGTAAAAGTAGATGTCAGAGGAGTCAAATCTCTGATTATCGATAGTGATACAGGCCAGCTTAACCCTCAAAAGCCATTTTACCCTTTTACCACCCAACCGGTCAAGGGATCTTCATTCAAGATCAGCTCTCCTGAAATGTTTTCGAAAAAGTGGAAACATGCTAGCATAAATATCAAGTGGATCAACACTCCAGATGACTTTGGGATACATTATGAAGCCTATAAAACTGAATATATTTCTTCTCTCAGCAAGCAGCTATTTACAGACCATATGTTTTTAGCAGCAACTTCCAAGGTCTTTAGATCAGCCAACCAGCCAGAAAGCCCTCAAAAGAATATCCGAACAGAAGCTATCAATGATGACTTAGAAACCAATTTCCAAATTGATAAGAGCAACAGGATTGTACCCAATAATGATCACTTTAAAGGCACATTAAGTATTCATCCCGAAACAAATACAGCTGGAACAAAAAATAATGTGATGCTTTTTCAAAAGACCAATGGAGATTTTGAGATGAACACCGTTGCTGACGGGAGTGGATATGAATTGGGTAAATCTGGGCCAATAGAAATAAGTTTAAACCAGTCTTTTTATCACTCCTTGTTTCCCAGGCTCTATACACTGGCCATGATGGACACCAATAAGGAAACGCCTATTCCCAATGAACCTTATACGCCGTTTGCTGAATCCATCACATTAGGATATACGGCTGAGGAAAGCACTGATTTCAATGTCTCGAATCAGACAGCCTTTGAAAAAAATCGAATCAAACTGTTTCATGAAGCAGCTTTTGGACAAGCAGAAGAGCATGGATACCTAAAAATTCAAGCAAAAGAAAAGGAAATTTTAAATACCAGTTCCACCAATGACTGTTGGTTGGTACCGGATTATTGCCAAGGGGGAGAACTATATATTGGGCTGTTAGATGCATTGCCCACTCAGCAAGTAGCCTTATTAATCCAAGTTCTGGAGGGAAGTGAAAACCCTGAAGCAGAATCATTTGCTGGAAGGCAAAAAGTAGAATGGTCAATCCTGTGCAACAACCAATGGAAAAATCTAGAAAACAATATCCTCTTAAATAATATAGACAATTTTCTTAAATCTGGAATTTTTAAGTTCAGCATTCCAGAACAAGCCAATCAGGATAATACTGTTTTACCGAAAGGACATATTTGGATCAGAGCGAAAATCCACAAGACTTTTGACGCTGTTTGTAAGTTGATAGACATAAAAGCCCAAGCTGTTTTGGCGGAATTTGAAAACAATAGCAATGAACTTTCCCACTTGGAAAAAGGATTGCCCGCTGGAAGTATTTCAAAATTGATTACTCGGGTTCCACAAATTAAAGGTATCAACCAACCCTTTAACTCATTTGGTGGTCAGCCAGAGGAATCGGATGATGCCTATTACAGAAGGGTAAGTGAGCGATTAAGGCATAAAAATAGGGCCATTACCTTATGGGATTACGAACACTTGGTATTGCAGAAATACCCTGAAATCTATAAGGTAAAATGCCTGAATCATACCTCAGACACTTCTTTTTTAGCACCGGGACATGTATTACTGGTAGTGGTTCCTGATATCATCAATAAAAACGTTTTTGACATCTATGAACCTAGAGTAAGTAAAGCTGTCCTCAACAACATCCAAGCTTACCTGAACCAGCTCAACTCCAAGCTAGTCAATGCCAAGGTGATCAATCCTCAATATGAAAAAGTGGTGGTTAAACTTGGAGTGAAGTTCTATCAACAATATGATGAGAACTTTTATAAAGGCCAACTAAATGAAGATTTGACAAAATTCTTGTCTCCATGGGCATTTGATAATACCCAAGACATCACCTTTGGGACAGAACTCCATAACAGCATCTTAATAGATTATGTCGAAAAGCTATACTATGTGGACTATTTGGAAGAGCTAGAATTGGCCAAGCTGCCTAATGAGATAGAAATTCCTGAAGACCCAACTTCCATCGCTTATTTGAACCAACTGGACTTTGGGCCGATCCTAAAGCCTGAAAGTCCCAAACATATTCTGGTCTCCGCCAAGAAGCATT
Source organism: Echinicola sp. 20G (assembly GCF_015533855.1). Taxonomy (GTDB): domain Bacteria; phylum Bacteroidota; class Bacteroidia; order Cytophagales; family Cyclobacteriaceae; genus Echinicola. Next base: position 4,359,726 of record NZ_AP024154.1, read on the forward strand.
TCATTTTCACAAGTATTAAAAAGTGTTCAGAAACCAGTATTGAAGAATCAGAAACATGTCAGTACTAAAAGAACATATCAGCATTCCCAAAAAGGTCTCCACAAAAGATGACTTGGACTTTCATTATCTAAGAGAGTTGGGAATAGCTTATATCGAGCAACTTGGAGGGAAATTATGGACGGATTATAATTCCCATGATCCAGGCATTACCATACTCGAAATGCTTTCCTATGCCATTACAGATTTAGGGATGAGGCTGGAATTACCCATTACGGATATCTTAGCATCCAATGATCCTTCTAAAGATATCAACAGTCAATTTTTCAAGGCATCGGAAGTATTGCCCACCAGCCCAATTACGGAAATTGATTACAGAAAACTCTTTATTGATATTGAAGGTGTAAAAAACTGCTGGTTGGCCAAGCATGAAAAAACAGTATATGCCAATTGTAAGGACGCAAAGCTTTCCTATGATCCAAACGTCTTTAACGCTATTCCCCAAGGTCAGAAAAAGGCTTTTGAGCTCAATGGATTGTATGATTTATACGTCGACTATGAAGACCTGGAAGCTGAAGAAATCGAGGAAATAGAAGAACAGATCAGAAAGAAGTACCATCAAAACAGGAATCTTTGTGAGGACTTGATCGACATTCACCCTGTGGATAAGTATCCTGTGAAGGTATGTGCAGATATAGAAGTAGAGGCTGGTGCTGATGAAGAGATGGTTCATGCCTTAGTGCTCAATGCTTTGGACAAATATTTCTCTCCTTCCGTTAACTTTTATTCAATCAAACAAATGATGGACAAGGGCTATGGAAGTTTGGAGATTTTTGATGGTCCCATTTTAGAACATGGCTTTATAGATCACAAGGAATTGTCCGAGGCGAATTTAAGGAGTGAAATCAGGCTTTCTGATATTATGCAGTTGATCATGGATGTGCCTGGGGTGAAGCTGATCAAAGAAATCACCATGGGCAACTGTGGAGAAGTGGATGAAGGCAATGAGTGGGTGATGTGTCTAAAACCCTACGAGAAGCCATTGCTTTGTAGTAAAAGTGTCTTCAATTATAAAAAGGGTCTTCTTCCTTTAAGTATCAATAAAGCTCAAGTAAGCAAATACCTGGAAGAACTTGAAACCCAGGAGGAAGCTTCCATCATAGCGGCCAGTCAAGACAAGGAAATAGAAATCCCAAAAGGTACTTACCTAAAGACAGACTATTATACCACCATCCAAAATGACTTTCCCCAAACTTATGGCATCGGTAAATATGGCTTGCCAGACAGGGCAACTATAGCCAGAAAATCACAAGCAAAACAACTGAAAGCATACTTGTTGTTTTTTGACCAGATACTGGGAAGCTATTTCAAACACTTGGGACAGGTGAGCCAATTGCTTTCCATTAACAGAAACCTCACCAAGACATTTTTTACCCAAGCCATCGATGATATCAAAGACCTTGATGAGATTGTGAATAATTACCCCATGAATGATGATGAATTATTGACCAATGAGCTTTTTGAGGAATTGGACAATAATTTTCAACGGAGGAACGAAATTTTAGACCACCTTTTGTCTCGATTTGCTGAAAGGTTTTCAGAATATACTTTCATCATGAAATTGCTCTATGGCACAGCCACAGATGAAATGGTACTCAGAAGCAAGGAGGATTTTCTAAAGGAATATAAGGTAGTTAGCACAAATAGAGGCAAAGCATTCAACCTCCATCCAGAAAACCCTGATAAACTTTGGGACACCTCCAATGTCTCCGGTTTTCAAAAAAGAGTGGCTAGACTACTTGGAGTCAAAAATTACAATAGAAGGCATTTATCGAGATCCTATGTGGATATGTACAGCTTGACCAATAGTCTAGGAGATAAAGTATATAGATGGCGTATCAGGAATGCCGACAATACCATTGTATTATCGGGTACTGAGGAATATTATGATACTTATTTGGCCAATAGGGAGATGTACTTTGCGATCCTTCAGGTCATACAAACCAGCCCTTATAAAATTGAAGCAGCCTTTCAGGAAAACATTACAGTACCCTTGGTTGTGGACAACATTCAGGTTCACCAGTCCAACTCAGGTAAATACAGCTATGACATTATCAATCCCGCTATCGGTGATAAAAACCATCCTGACTGGATTCTGGCCAAACGCTATAGTTACTATGGTTCTCAGGAAACTGTGAAAAACTCCATTTTGGATCTTATCACCTTCTTGAAGGAAGTGTTTACCGAGGAAGGGATGTTCCTTGTTGAGCATATCCTCTTGAGACCGGACATCAACGACAATAATGCGGCAGAGAACACCTTTCTGCCTATTTGCGATGAAGGATGCACAGATTGTGAACCCTTGGATCCTTATTCTTATAGGGTCAGTATAGTGCTGCCTGGATATACCATGCGCTTTTCCAATACGGATTTCAGGAACTATATGGAAAAGGTCATCAAGGAAGAGTTGCCTGCCCATGTGCTTGCTAAGATTTGCTGGGTTGGCTATAGGGAAGGCGAGGTGGATGATCCGGCCGACAATGAACTCTTGCAGTTTGAAGATGCCTATAAGGATTATCTAGAAGCCAAAACTTCATTAGATCAGGAACAGCCCGAACCGGAGCTGGTAAAACTCATAGAAGCCTTGATGGGATTGAACAATGTCTATCCAGTGGGTAGGTTGTTTGATTGTGAAGATGAAAATGAGGAGTTGGGAGGAAAAGTCATTCTTGGCAAAACGAATTTAGGATCACTATAAAATTATATTACCATGTCAATCAATCTTCAAAACATCACAACCAAGTACCGAAGGTTTACCAAAAACCAGGTGCTTACTGCTGGACATCTCAATGAGATGGTAAACTTTTTTGACGATCAGGATCGTTTGACAAGGATTTGCCTGAGTGGAGTAGGAATAGTATGTGGATTTAAGGTAACCTATGATCCTATTGGAGGAATCTTGGAGATCAGCCAAGGAGCCGGGGTCACCACGGACGGAGATCTTTTTCAGTTGTATGGTATCGATCTGGAAACAGGAGAAAAAACAATAGCCATTGACAGCAAACTATATGGCCACTATAAAATCCATGATAATGAAAAGGCCAACTATAAACCTTACTTCTATGATGGTGAGACCCAATTGGACATGTATGAATTGCTCACTGAAGAGCAGCAGGCGGTAGAAAATGATGATAATTTTGAGTTATCCACACTGGAAGCCAATGAAGGGGTCAGCATGGATGATGCGGTTATTTTACTTTATCTGGAATGTTATGAAAAAGAAAAAGACCTCTGCGTGAGTTTGTCATGTGATAACCAAGGTCTGGAAATTATAGGTAATTATAAAGTCCTCTTAGTCAGTAAAGCAGTGGCCGAACAAATCAACAGTCACGATACCATTATCAGTAAGGCCAATTACTCCAATCTTTATCATCAAATGGAAGATGTATTTGCGAATAGGGTGGTGTTGTCCACCGAAAATTTCAGCAACTACGATGAATTAAAGAAAAGCTTTACCAGTGGAACCTTGGGAAATGATGTGGTAAACCAACTCCAACAAGGTTTTGGAACTTTGCTGACTGCATTGAACATGCCCCTTTTGCTAAATGCCTTTGAAGATTACCTCACTACCATTTTTGATTATACTGAGAGCAATACTCCGCCAGATTTCCAATATCGTTATGACTTGCTCAAAGATGTAATAGATACTTATAATGAAATAAAAGACATTCTCTTCAACATGGATAGTGGTGATTGTTGCCCGGACATCAAGGCATTTCCGAAACACTTGATGCTAGGAGAGGTCTTTAAAGAAGATGTTTGCTATGAATATCGACATGGTTTTTACAAGTCACCCATCCTAAAAAGCCAAAACCTCAGCACTTGCACGGATTGCTTGACCAGCATGCCCATTATTGATATTGGTCCAGAGAACACCCTGGAAGAAGAGGTGATAGATTTGGGAGAAGAAGAAATGGACATCTGTTATGGCAAAGGGACTGATGAATCCAGGCTTTTTAGCTTGATTAAAAGAGCAGTACAGTTGCTTGCCAATTACAATGCCAATTATAATTTTATCAAAATCACGCCTTCTTTTCATTTGGGGCTACTAAGTAAAAAGGCCATTCCGTTTTACAATAATGTTGGAAACCATTTGATCCAGCTGTGGGACTTTGACAAAACTTTAAGGGCCAAGCATCGGAACAATGTCGGCTACCATAATGCCTTACTAAACATCAAAGAACCGCTGGAAATCACCTTAGACCATGATTTTTATAGAATTGAAGGGCATCAAGGAAGAAATTACAAGGATGCTTTATCCATTGTTGAAGATATCAGAAAAGAACACGGATTAGGCTTTAATGTCATTGCCCTTGGTATCAATGCCAATGAGGACATGGAATTTGTAGAGGACTTTACCACCTATTACTTGAACAAAAACCATGGGTACGAGCACAAAGCAGGTGTGCAGCCCGGCGGAACTTTTATCATGATATATGTTAGAGGACTGTACAGTGCCTATCCCTACCCATACGGTTATGGATATCCATATGAATACCCTGGAGACGGTTCTTTAGCAGGTGATTTTGAAGGCGAAGCAGACGAAGATGAAATTGTAGTGCTCAACCCGGTTGTAGCTGATTTTACCTTGCCTTATCTCTGCTGTGGGGAAAACTTAGTAGCCTTAAGCCTGCCTGTAGAAGAACTCTGTTTCAATGAGGAAACAGAACCCATTCCATTCCATGTGATGCCAACCGGTGGCTATGTAGAAGCTGAAGTAGAAGAAGGTCTGTTTGGAGGCGTTACCCAAGATGATTTCGGAGCATTTGTATTTGATCCATTCTTGGTCAGTGAAGAGCTTTATGGTGTCCCTATCACCTTTACAGTCAATAACTTCGAAACAGATTGCCAAATTACTGTTTACAGGCAGCCTGTGTTTGATTTTGAAGTGGACAATATGGATCCGGGACAAACCCAGGTTTATGTTCAATTTAATATTATAGGTGATGACCTTATAGAAGGACAAGAATATCAATGGGATTTTGGAGATGGAACGGCTTTAGTTAATTCTACAGACCTATCTATTCAGCATATTTATCTTCTAGATAATATTGATGGTAATGCCGTAACAGTGACAGTTAATACCGGTGAAGGAAATTGTGCTCTAAGGGTGGAACATACCATTGTACTGGATGTACCAGTGGATATTACCTTAAGCATGGACCAAACTGAATTCTGCCGAAATGATGAAAGTAGTCACAACATCTTTATCACGCCTGATGATGGAAGTGTTCAATTGGGTGGTCCGGGAGTTTCGCCAACAAGAAATGATGGGGGCAATTACTTTTTTGTCCCTGCCAATGTTCCAGCGACAGCAGGAAATCAAATAACTATTTTGCTAGATGGTGCAGCATCAAATCTCACCATCAATTTGCTAGTCCCACCTGTTGCCTCATTTGCTACCAATATCCAGAGTGGAAACTTGATTATAAGCAACAATTCCCAAAATGCAACAGATTTCAGATGGTTAGTCGATGGAGAAGAAATACTTAGAGATGATTCCAGCGATATTGTTCGCAGTGTTTCAAGTTTTAATAGCAGGACGATTACTGTTTCTCTCACTGCTACGAATAGATTATGCAGTGCATCAGTGGATGGGCCAAGAACGGTTATCCTATCAGAAGGTCCTGAAGTCCGTACCTGTCTGCAGGTGGCCAGTAGCTTCATAGAAAATGGCTCTGGAATTATCAACCAAATATTGGAAGTCAATGACAACATATCTGGCGAAACCACAGAAATAGCTTCATTTATAGGTAGTCTTTTAAAAACAGTCCAAAATGAACTGGAAGAGTATATAGTTGGACGTCAAAATGGTAGGATCGCTGACGCTGATCATTTCAACCAAGAAATATTCAATAGGCTTTTGGCTGCAGCTAGGGCCTCACAGAGTAGAGAAGATCAGGCCGCTATCCGCAATTTGATAGAAATCTATATTGGACTATTTTATACCATTTTACGCTGTCAGGAACCTGATGTAATCACTGAGTTCCAAGAAATAATCTTAAGTATTACCTCCATGATCAACAGTTTCTTGCAGGGATTATTAAGATTGGAATTCAACCCTGATCCAGATGGAACCCTGAAAGAGTTTATGAATATCATTCAGACTGAATTTGAGGATTCCCCTTTCTTAATTGATGAGATCAAAGGACAATTAGAATTTTTAGCTCAAAATGCATAGTGCTGGTCAACATATTATCCATAAAGTTTACCTGGAAATAGGCACAGCGGATGTGGGCTATGCCCACCACTTAAAAGATCATATAAGCGACTTTTTGCAGGAAGTACTTTTTCCGAAACTGGAAAGTTACTTTGATCAGCTAGCCTCTCAGTTCTTAGGAAACACTTTGCAGCTGGATCAGGTGAAAGTTGAAATTTCGGATAGTGACCAACTTCACTTGGTGGATATAAGTATTTTGGTTAATGATAAAGTAAAAAAGATCATTGAAACAAAGCTGGCCAAAATGACTTTGACCGAAGAAAGAAGTGAAATTGTTATAAGTGAAGAGGTAAAACGGAGCAAAGCTTTCTTCCACTTTTTTGACGAGGGTACACAAGCGTGGTGGAATCTTGAAAAGGAAATCTTTATTCCGCTACAGGAATATCCCAATGGGCAAGAATATTTCACACCAGCATTTAAGAGCGAACTGAGGCTTAGACTATTGGATCATTCATTTAGAGAGCGATTGATCAAACAACTGGATAATCGGCAATTACAATTCCTTTTATCTGAAGCAGGCTTTTTTGAGATAGAGAACCTACTAGGAAGTCAAGATATTGACGAACATTTAAATAAATTAAATAAAAGTCAAAACCATGGCATTGAACTTAATATCAGATTGTTATTTTGGCGCATCCTGATCAGTCAAGCTATCAATGAACCAGGAGAAGCTAAAAAAAACCTCAAAGCAAAACTGGTCCATCTACTCTTAAAAGGTTCAGGAATAAGCCCAACAATTGCTGCGAGTCCAAAAGTAAAGAATTACGTCTCAAGTGAAATAGATCAATATTCTACCAAAAAATTGATTTCGGAATTACCTCTATTGATGGACAGCATACTTGAATATTTGAAATTGGATGAAGCGCTAAGCGATAAAAAGGCAATTGATCAAAATATTGAAAACCTAACTAAAGAGCCCTTTAGCAGTGATCCTAATGATGGGATTTTGCCCAATTCTGAGCAACACAATGACATTGAATTAATTGTTCCCAATGCAGGTCTGGTATTAGTTCATCCTTTCTTAAAACAACTATTGATCAATTGTGATTTATTAGATGACCACAATAACCTAATAGACCCTGAGTCCACAGCCCATTTACTGCATTACATCGCTACCAAAGAAGAGTATGCATATGAACACCAAATGGTATTTGAGAAATACCTGGTCAATATTCCTTCTCCACAATCGATTCACCGATTGATTTCACTTTCTGACTCTTGGAAAGAACAGGTTGAAGAGATGTTAGAAGCTCTATTGTCTCATTGGCCAGCTTTAAAGAATTCATCTACCGATCTCTTAAGGAATGAGTTTTTACAAAGATCTGGCAAGTTGATTTTGAAAGAAGGTTCTTCGAAACTTATCATGGAAAGAAAAACCCATGATATCCTATTAGAAAAAATAGCATGGAACATTTCTTTGGTAAAACTCCCCTGGAAGGAACAATTATTATTTGTGGAATGGTAAAAAAACTTTGCATATGATACAATTGAGCCACATCAACTATGACGAATCCCATATTTATGAAGAGCAAAAGGCTGCTTTCCATCATGTGTTCGATTTGCTCGATTTGAACAAGATTGCTTTTGTGGGTGGGGTAGCAGACTATCTGAACCTAAGGGATTATTATGAAATGCCAGTCCATGACTTGGATATCATTTATGAAGAAGAAAGTTACATTACACCGATCATCAACAAAGATGGTGTAAAAAGGCATAAAAGCAGGTTCTATAAATTCAATTCGGATGAGGTCATTGTTTCAGAATTCTTTATCAATGGAAAACGGGTCCATATGGATTATTTCAGGAGAATATTCTACAAGATGCATTTGACCCAATCGACCTTATTGGGCGAAACAGTATGGCATGCCTCTTTTTTGGAAATGAAAGCCTTCCACAACAACCAAATTGAATTTCTCACTTCTGAACATATGAAAGAACTGTATGATTGGAAACGACTTTATAAGCACAGTAAAAAGGCGGCCTTGTACAATAATGTCACCTTTTTGGAAGAAAAGAACATGATTCATACCCTAAACGCGCACACATGAAATCAGCACCAAGAATCATATTTAGTTTGGATGTACATCCCCTGATCAACAATCGGTGGTACATGGGAAACCGTCTCAAGGAAACGATTTACATGACTGCTTTAAGTGTCCTTTATGCTCATATGTGGTACCGGGATATTGAGCTTTATGTTGATGACTTGGCCTATCAATTTCTCTATATGCTTCCATGCCGTGTCACGAGGTTGGATGTAAAACCGGATAAAGACATCTGGATGAAATCCAAAATAGAATGCATTGAGCAACAAACTGAGCCCTTTGTTCACTTGGATACTGATGTTTTTATTAAAAGAAAAATAGATTTTGATTTTGACAAAGTACTCTTGGAGCGTCAGGAGGGAGGATATAGGATTCACTATAAAAGGCAAGTTGATTTTTTCAATCACTACACCCAGGACATTAAACACTGGCATCCGGACCTAGGACATACTTTCAGTTGTGGAGTACTTGGTTTCAATGACCTCAGCTTAAAAAATAAGTTCATTGAAGCTTTTTATCAGTTGGAACGCATATACAATTTACAGAAAGAAGACTTTGCCAAGCTCAAGAAGTCAGGACAGGAACCTTGTATTCTGATTGAGCAATACAATCTTGCATGCTTACTCAATCATTATGGCATCAAGCCGGATATTTTGCTAAAAGGAAGAAATATCAAAGAACATGGAAAATACGCCGAGCAAATGGGGTACAGCCACCTTTTCGGCATCAAAAAATACAGAGAGAATATTGTCAAAGAAATTGAATACAGATTATTCAAAATCTTTCCCTACTGGTATGCCCAGGTAAAAATAGCACTTGAAAATGCAGGAGTCATGACACAACATAACCCTTTGAGCAAAGATCAAGTAGCTTAAGAACTCCATTCACCATAAAAAAAGACAAATCATGAGATTTTTCAGAAAGAAGAAACATGGAGCAAAAACAAGTCAAAGTGGTCCCTTTATCCAGCCCAAACTAAGTGTGGGAAAGGCCGGAGACAAATATGAGCAAGAAGCGGATCATATGGCTTCCAAAGTAGTTGATCAACAAACATCCAGCATCCAAAAAAAAGGAGCTGCTGAAGAAGAACAAGTCCAGCAAAAATCACTTGCAGAATCCACCACAAAGGTGCAGAAAAAGGATTTAAAAGAAGAGGAACCCGTACAAAAACAGGAAAAAGCAGAAGAGGAAGAAGTACAAGCCAAATCTGCTGAAGAAGAAGAGGCCGTCCAAAAGCAAGAGGGTGAAGAAGAAGAATTGCAGACGAAAGGAGAAGAAGAGGAGGAAGCCGTTCAGGCCAAAGGAGAGGAGGAGGAAGAATCCTTGCAGGCAAAGGCTGCATCAACCAATGTAAAAAGACCCAATAAAGTTGAGCATAAACTTCACCAATCCAAAGGTGCCGGGCAAACCATGACCCAGGAAGCAAAACATAAAATGGAACTAGGTTTTGGAGCCGATTTCAGTAAAGTGAAAATCCACACGGACCAATCTGCCATAGAAATGAACAAGGCTCTGGGAGCCCACGCCTTCACCAATGGCAACGATATTTATTTCAACACAGGTAAATATGACCCAAATTCAAAAAGCGGACAATTGCTTTTGGCGCATGAACTGACCCATACGCTGCAACAGCAGGGAGCGGTAAAAAAAAAGATTCAAAGAAAAGTCAAAATAAGCGGCACTGACGAAAAAACACGGGAAAAGTTTCTAGGTAAAATCAATGATGGAACACCTGTCAAATTTAAACTGGACAGCCAGCAGCTGGAACCTGAAAATAAAGATGCCAAAGGAACAGACACATTTACCAAAAAAATGTTGGGTGCCATCAAGGCGGCTCAAAATGTGGACCTAAAATTAATTACAGAAAATGACCAGGTTTTCATTGATAGTTTCAACTCTGGTAAGGTGGATACCGCAGACATGTTTGGACTCTCGTCCAATATCTTCAAAAGCTGGTTGCTTCACTTTGTTATTGAAAGGTTTGCCATAGCAGACTATGACAAGAAGAAATCTACCGCCACCAATGAAGATTTCAAAAAGGCACATGAGACAGGCCATGAAGCCCAAGAAGCTTTCTTAAAGGAATTATACCCCAAAAAGACCATCAAATACAAAAGCGAGGGTTTCGATGAAACCACCAAAAAAGTGGATAAAAATAAGGATGGTACGATCGACTACATCTTTGATTTCACAGATGTAAAATATGTGTTTACCCAGCCCATCAAAAATGGAAAAACATTGGAAAACATTACCAAAGCCGAACTGAAAGAGGTGAAATAATAGGAGTTGAACTTTAAGCTAATTTTTGGCTATTGAATTACGCGAGCAAGACAAATCGTCCTAAAAGCAAGTCCAGGTCTCCAGTGACACCAGCTTTTTTTCAGGCCAAACTCCAAGTGGGTAGGCCAGGGGATAAGTATGAACAGGAAGCAGATAGAGTCGCTGACCAAGTCATTTCACAGGATCACGTTGCTGAGAAATCTGTTGACACTCCTTCTTTTTTCAAGCCAAATGCCCCTCTCCAGAGACAATCTGAAGATGAAATCCATCAAAAGCATAAAGAAAATGCTGTCACTGATAAAAACATTCAAACCAAAGAATCAAGTCCTAATATTTCAACCATTAGGTTAAAGCGAGAAATAAGCCCTTTATTCAGCAAGCCCCGTGAAGAACAGATCCAAAGGAAAGAAGAGGAACAGGAATTAGAGCAAGAGGAGGAAGAGGAGGCTGCTCCCGTCCAGGAAAAAAGTGCACTTGTCCAAAGAAAGGACAAAGGAGTACCCGATGTTTCCAGTGATCTTAACACAAGAATCCAAAAAGCTTCCTCAGGAGGAAGTCCTCTTCAAAAAGGTGTCAAATCCTATATGGAACCTAGGTTTGATTCTGATTTTTCAGGTGTGAGGATCCATAATGACCAAGAGTCTGCCAGCCTTAATAGCCAGTTAAGTGCCAGGGCATTCACTTACAAAAACAATATATTCTTTGGCAAGGACCAATACCAACCCGAAAGCACTGGGGGGAAACACCTTTTGGCCCATGAGCTAACTCATGTGGTGCAGCAATCCAGCCCATCGGAAAGTTCATCCCCCGTCCAACGGCAGGTCGATGAAGTGATCACTCCACCAGACAACGCTCTAAACAATGGCGAAAATGGAACTGAAAAGAAAAATGATGCCAAAAGTACCATGGATAGTGAATTGTCTGAAGTAGGAGCGGAACCGAATGTAAAAGTAGAAAAGAAAGAAGGAGAACCTACTGTACTCGAACCTGAAGAATATCCATTACCTCAAAATGAGAATGCTGATACAAAGTTACCTCCAGAAGATAAACAAGAAACAGAGCAGCTCCCCCAAGAATCCACCCAATCAGGGGAAAAAGCCAAAGAGACTAAGAAAGAAACGGAGCAAGTAGGAGATAAACTAGAAAAAAACCTTCCCGGTGACCTAAAAACTGGCAAAAAAGATAGTAAAAAAATAGAAGGCAATAAGGGTAAAAAAGGAGCGGAACCCAAGCAGGAAAACAATTCCGAGCTTCTGCCTCAAGGCCAGCAAGAAGAAGGTAAGGAAGAAGATGGTGCCTTGACCCTCGAAGACCAACTTCCTGATTCAGTAGATCCAAGTGAAGGAGAACTTGAAGAGGTATTACTAGGTCCCTCTCCAGAAGAAAACATGGCCACTGTACAGGCAAGGATTGCGGAGTTTTCGGCCTATGCAGACCAAGAAAAGACCAATGTAACAGCCGATGCTGAAGCCAAAGTAGCTGAAATAAGTGCTAAAAGTACAGAGCAAATTGCCAGCATACAGCAGAGCATTGCAATGAAGACGGCTGAAATTGAAGCCTCATTTGCGGCAAATATAGCCCAGTTGACTTCGCATGCAGAAATGGAAAAGGCCATGGTTATTTCCAACACAGAAACGGATAAAGCCAAGGTGGACACTGATACGCTCTTAAGTATCCAGGAATTGGATACTGGCTTAGCGCAAAGGAAGCAAGAGATCACCTCATTTGTAGAAACAGAAAGCAACCAACCTAAAGTAATCTCAGAAGAAGAGGTGGCCAGGGCCAAAAGTGAACTAGAGGCAGCTGCAGGACAGGCAGAAGCAGACGGAGAAAGTGTTGCAAGAAGATATACCAGTAATGAAGATCCAGCACCTGACCAACGAAGGGCTGCACGGGAAGTGGGCAGGGAAAGTGCAAGTGATATCCGGAAAAAAATTCCAGCAGTTAGGGAAAAACTTAATGAGAAAGCGGCAGAGTACGAAGAGAGGTATAAAGGTTATGCACCTAAAGTACATGAAAAAATAGATGAGGTTAGAGAATCTCTTATTACTCCAATAAATGAAGTAGCCTCCTCAACGAAAGCCACACTTGATTCCCAAAAGGAAGTGGCCCTACAAGCCATTGATAAACGATTATCAGCTGATACGGAGGCATTGGAAGCGGCAAAAAACAAAAGCATAACAAGCGTCCAGCAAGAAGGTGAAATGACAATTAGTAACATCATGGAGACTTCAGAAACGGCTATCTCTGGTATCAATGATCAAAAAGTTGAAATTTTATCCAACTTGGACAGCATCAAAACAGAGACAGAAGAAGTCGTCAAAGCTGAGGAATTCCCTCATGTGCCAGCCATAGAAGAGATCATTTCTTCTTCCATGACCAATATCCAACTGGTAGCTTCCAATGGAATAACACAGCTTAATAGCCTTTTTGATGAAACCATGAATACTATGGACCAAATCAATAGTGCTTTTGACGAAACCAGCAACCAAATAGTATCTGGTGCCATTCAGCAAGGTCAGGAGGCAACCTCCAAAGGTATAGCTGCCATTACACAAACTTCCGCAAAATGTAGCACCGATGCACAAGCATCAATTGCCAATATGACGACCCAACAAAAAGGTATCATCCAAGATGGCTTTGCCCAAATTGACAAAGGAATCGGAGAGGCTAAGGAAGAGATGAAGGCTGTTACCAAGGAATTTAGGGGTGAAGCAAAAGAAGCTACTGACCAAAGTATCGAAGATGCTAAAAAACCGCTAACTGACGACACACAAACCCGTGCAGAAGCTGCTGCCCAAGACTTGGAAGGCTCCTGGCTAGATGGTGTGATAGCAGCCATAGGTGAGCTGTTGGTAGGATTCTTGATTTTGGTAGCCATTGCATTGGTTGTGGCTGCTTTGACTGGCCTTACATTGGGAGGTGCTTTGTTGGTAGTAGGTGCAGTATTTTTAGTAGTAGCCACTGTAGTTGCTTATCAGATGAGATCTGATCAATTTCAGGCCATGGGTCGAGATGCAGGCTTCTTTGAAACACTGACCTATGCCTTATCAGATGCAACAGGTATTACAGGCATTGTAGAAGGAGTAACAGGTACAGAGTTCGTTACGGGTCGTGATATAAGTGATGCTGAAAGAGGCAAGCGCTTTACAGTAGGAGCTGTCACTTTATTTGGAATAATTATGGGCGGACGAGCTGCAGTCAAAGGCTTCAGAGGACCTCCCGGTACATTTATGCGAACAACCAGCATATTCAGAGGTTGGAAGTCTTTTAACTTTATACAAAACATTAAAGGGCTTTGGGGGGATATCGTAAATATAGGTACCAGCATCAAAGACGGAGTTGGCAGGGTATATCGTGCGTTCAAAGAATCTGATGGTTTTGGAGATTTCTTCAGAAGGCTATTTAGGCCAGGAACAGAAGCAAGTCCAGATGAAACCATTCCCGATGAAGGTACTCCAGACGAAACCACACCTGAAAGCAAACCACCTATTGTCGCTGGACAGGAAATTATAGTTGATAACCCCGCCAGGATACAGAATACAGAACCTCAATTGCGATCTGATGGGAAGTATTATTGGGACCTTTATGATACGGAGACCGGGGCTATTATTACCCAGTACGTTAAAGCTTCAGAGACAGCAGGCCCTGATATGTATCTTACCCCCTATGAAGCTTATATTCCTGATGTCGGGCAGGTGAAATTGATAGCGAAAGGCTTTTCATGGACTGATGTGGCTTTGAGATTAAATATCGAAGTTTACAGGTCAATCTATAATATCCCACCACCAAACCTAAACGGAGAGATCGCTGATTCAAATATGGCCAACTTCCAAAATGAATATATTAAAATCCTCAATGAAAATCCTCAATTAAGTGCCCAAGAAATTGCCAATCAAGCGATAAGATTAATATCTTTTGGTAAGCATAGGATTAGATTAGGATTTGGAGATATTTCGGTGATTATTGAAGAAACCGGATCAATAACAGTGGGTGGGGTGACGTATGATAATGTTCCCACCTGGGTTCAGGTAATAGCTAAACCATCAGGAGGTTAAATGCTGTTTAATGAAAATTTAAATTAAAAAACTAAAAAATATGTTTGGGACAAAACGATCTCATAGAGATGCTTTTAATGAAAACAGTCTTAACGAACTTTCTGAAAAAACCATTTCAGAAGCCAGGGCTTTGAGAAATTTCGTTAAAATCGAAAATTTTTTAAAAGAAATTACTGAGAAAGATGACTGGAGATACCTGAACGCTTTTATACATCAGGTTATTTTAGGGAAGCATGACCATCGAACATGGAGAAAGGGAAGGATACTGGCCAGAGATCTCTCCTTGATTGAACTCTTGACAAAAAACATGGAACAATTATTTGATGGACTGATAGACGAGATAGACCAGATAATCCTGCCAGAGTATCAGCAATGGAAACTTGGATCCTTATATGTTGGAGCATTTGCGTTAGTAGAGCCATCAAGTACATATAAATCCAGAGGAATTTCTGGATTTATCCCTTTAGATATCAATCAACAGTTAAGCCCTATCCATAAAAATAGGCTTCCTATATATTTTAAAAGATGGATAGCCACCAGAGCAGCACAGTACCTAAACAGTCAAGGAGAGCTTTATACCGGAAATTATAAACAACATCTTGAAGAACTTACTTCCATAGATAAGTGGACAGAACATGCAAAAATCGCCATTGACGCTTTGGAAAAGGAAAGAGAACTTGGAATTTGGGAAGAAAACAAAATTCCCGGTTTTTCGGGGCCAGACCTTATATATCAATCTAATCCTAAATAATATATTCCAATAACCATGCAAACACTACGATACCGCTCGCGAGGACCTGAGGTCCAATATTTAGAAGAAATACTGACCACTTTAGGCTATGAGTTGGAAGTCTCCAATTACTTTGGGATGGACACGCGCAGGGCAGTTTGGGACTACCAGTCAAAAAATAATCTCGTGGTGGATGGTGTTGTTGGGTTAAAAACCTGGACTAAGCTACTGTCAGAGAATCCCCAGGCACTGTTGGAAGAGCAAAGCAAGTTCTTGGCTGAGCAGGACCTGATCAATTTTGCCCAAACTTATGGATTAGAAATGGCCACAGTCAAGGCGGTCAATGCAGTGGAAAGTAGTGGTAAGGGATTCTTCACGGATGGCAGGGCCAAAATACTCTTTGAAGGGCATGTTTTTTGGAATGAATTGAAGAAAAGAGGCATTCAGCCAGAAGCATTTTATAACCCCAAATCTCAGGATGTGCTCTATCCCAAATGGACCAGGGCACATTATAAAGGTGGCCCAGCAGAATATTCCCGCCTCCAAAGGGCTTCCCAGTTGTCGGATCAACCTGCTTTTGTGGAAGCCACTTATTGCGCTGCCTCTTGGGGTGCTTTCCAAATCATGGGATATCATTTCAAAAACTTGGGCTATCCTTCTATCACCGACTTTGTGAACAAAATGCAAGAGCATGAACGGGAACATTTAAAAGCCTTTGGAAAATTTCTGGAGGCCAATAACCTGATCAGGTACCTGAAGTCCAAGGACTGGGCAAAATTTGCCAGAGGCTATAACGGTCCATTATACGCCCAAAACAAATATGACATCAAGCTGGAGCAAGCCTATAACAGATTTTCATAATGAACCAATTACTACATTTTTTAAATATTGCCATCAGGTCTCGATTGGATTTCGAGTTGGGTAGGGTAGAAGACCTCCAAAAACCACAAATGGACCTGCACCTTAGCCAAGAGGATGCTTTGGGGAAGTTTATTTTTGAGCACCAAATACAAAATCAGAATTTGCTTCTAATGATTTTGGCATTGGTTCCTCATGTGGATCCAGGTTTTTTGAACAAAATCGTCCAAGACTATTTTCCAAATGGTGGTGAATTTCCAGAGTTTGGTGGGATCAAAACCAAAAACCACCGAGGGATCATTCCAACGGGAGAGACTGCTCTATATATTTTGGCAGGCAATGATCCCAATACCCGAAAACAGTTCTTTCCTATTTTCCAGGAATCCATGCTGTTCAAAAAAGGCATTCTTCATTTGGATGAGGTGAGCAGAAATGAACCTGAATGGTCTGGTGCTTTGCTCTTGGATAAAGAATACGCTGAGCTCTTCACTACCGAGCGTGTCAATAAACCCAAGCTCAGTACCAATTTCCCTGCACAACTGATCGATACACAACTGGATTGGGATGATCTTGTACTCAATTCAAAAACATTGAACCAGATTCAGGAAATAGAGGAATGGTTAAAGCATGAACACACCCTAATGCAGGACTGGGGCATGTACAAAAGGTTGAAGCCGGGATATCGGGTGATGTTTTTTGGCCCTCCAGGTACAGGAAAAACCCTTACCGCCAGCCTATTGGGTAAATACACGCACAAAGATGTCTATAGAATCGACCTATCCCTGGTGACTTCCAAATACATTGGGGAAACAGAAAAGAATTTAAGTTCATTGTTTGACAAAGCAGCCAATAAAGACTGGATTCTCTTTTTTGACGAAGCAGATGCCATCTTTGGCAAGAGAACCAATGTCCGCGATGCCCATGACAAGTATGCCAACCAAGAAGTGTCGTACCTGCTCCAAAGGATTGAAAATCACCCCGGGTTGGTGATTTTGGCCTCCAACTTTAAAAGCAATATAGACGCTGCCTTTACCAGAAGATTTCAGAGTATCATAGAATTTCCAATGCCTGTAGCCGCTGAGCGCTTAATATTATGGGAGAAAAACATTCCAGAGAAGGCTGGGCTTTCCAATGGGCTGGACTTGAACAGTTTTGCCAAAAAATATGAACTGACAGGAGCTAATATTGTCAATATCATTCAATTTGCCAGTCTCAAGGCCTTGTCTAAAGAGACAACTGTTTTAGAAGAAGATGACCTGCTGGCCGGCATCAAAAAAGAATTGATCAAAGAAGGGAAGATGGTGAATTAAATGGGGTTTAAAAAAATCATATATAATGTACCATACTTAAAAGCAAAAAGAAAAGCACTCAGAAACAATGGCACGCCTGCTGAAGCTACTTTGTGGAAAGCCTTAAGTAATAAAAAACTAAATGGAAGAAAATTTAGAAGGCAATATAGCGTAGGTAATTATATCTTAGATTTTTACTGCCCATCCGAAAGATTATGTATTGAATTAGATGGAGCACATCATTTTACTCAGGCAGGATATGAATATGATAAGGAAAGAACAAAGTATATCGAAAACCTAAATATTAGTGTAATAAGGTTCAGAAATGAGGAGGTATTCAATTCACTTGAAAGCGTTTTATCCGAAATCAAACGTAATTTCACCACCCCTAACCCCTCCTAAAATTTAGGAGGGGAACTTAATCATAATATTTCTATAAATCATATTTTGAAAGATAATCTATGCTACCCTTTATTTCAGGGGAGCTGCCAAAGGACTGAGGGGTTAATTTCACACCAATTTTGCATCCATGGTGATGTCTGTATTCAGTAGCACAGAGATAGGACAGTTTTCCTTCGCATCCTTAGCGGCCTTTTGAAAATCTTCCTCACCCATCCCGTCCACTGTGGCACTCAGGTCCAAATGGATATTGGTGATTTTACCATCTTCAAAAGTAACTTTGGCTTTGGTATCAATATTCCCTGGGGTAAAGCCCATTTCGGCAATGACAAAGCTCAACTTCATGGTGAAACAGCCTGCATGCGCAGCACCTACCAGTTCTTCAGGGTTGGTTCCTTTTCCATCCTCGAAACGGGCCTTGGTAGAGTAGGGAGCCTTATCCAAGGCTCCAGTTTGGGTACTGATACTTCCAGAACCGTCTGCTCCGGTTCCTTTCCAATTCGCTGATGCTCTTCGTGAAAATTTCATAGTTTAGTATTTTAGGTTGTGATACAATTTACATTGCTTTAATGAGCTTAACAAGCTCAAAAAACTTACCAAGATTGAAAACCTGAATTATTTCTTTGGACTAATTCATTGATTTACTGATTATTTAATTACATTTGGCCAGTCAAAATTTAATATCGCTAATTGATCCAAAGAAAGATGTTTTGTAGGTTAATTTCATCACCATCAAAACATCAAGCTACATATAACAAGCCAATCGATTTTTGATAAGGACGAATAATCCAATGGCTTTAAAACTTTAATTTTGGTTTAATAAAAATCAGCTGCATGGCCGGGCAAGTCTAACTTGTCCGGTTTTTTTGTGAAAAAGTATAGCAGTAATTTTTCTCCAGCTAAAGATCCAAGATTTCTTCCTTTTCACTATCTCTCAAGTCTAACATCTCCAATCTCCTGTATAAATACCACCATAATCATTAAATTGCGGCATGTTTAAGCAGGATATCCAAAACAGAGCAGATGTGGAAAGATTGGTACATACTTTCTATGGTCAGGTAAGACAACACCCTAATTTGGGGCCTATATTCAATGGGATTGTGACCAACTGGCCAGAACACTTGGAGCGGTTGTCTGATTTTTGGGAGATGATTCTGCTTCAGACTGGCCCTGGCAGAAACAAATTTAATCCACTTAAAGCCCATAAAGAAGTTGACCAAAAAACAGGGCAGGGGCTAAGCCAAGTCCATTTCGGCAACTGGCTGGAACTTTGGTTTACCACTTTAGACATGCTTTTTGAAGGCAAAGCTGCCGACCACGCCAAGGAACACGCCAGGAATATGGCCAGTATATTGTTTTTGAGGATTTATGAGGCGAGGGATAATTAGTTTTTAGTCTTGAGTAGGGAGTATTGAGTAGGGAGATATCAGACACTAGATTTAAGAGTAATGAACAAGGATTTAACCGTCATTGCGAAGGAGGACGTCAGGACGACTGCGGCAATCCCATTTCCCCCTCGATCCGAGTATTTCCAACGAACTCACATACCAACCTAAATCCAGTCTCCCATCTCATGTCTAATTTCTTTTGTCTTAGCTTCCAAATAAAAGATCGCCACGGCGCAAGCTCCTCTCGATGACGTAAACTGACTCACGACCGTTGTTGTGCAGAAGCTTATAGCCTGGCACCATTAATTTTGAGCTGAAAGCTCAAAATATACAGTAGCGGAACACCATTAAGTGCTAGCCATTTCTTAATCAATCATCTGTGTTTATCTGTATCCATCTGTGGTTAAATTTTTACTACAAAATTGTCTGCGTTGTTGCCGTTGTTGTGCCGAGGCTTATAGCCCGGCACCATTAAAATTGAGATTTCATCTCAAATATACAGTAGCGGAACGCAATTACGTGCTAGCCATTCCTTAATCAATTATCTGTGTTTATCTGTGTCCATCTGTGGTTAAATTTTTACTACAAAATTGCAACGTCACAAGCTGGAAACAACCGAAATCCAGTCTCACATCTAATGTCTAATTTCTTTTGTCTTAGCTTTCAAATAAAAGATCGCCACGTCAGGCTATCACCTTCCTCACGATGACGTAAATTGACTCCAATCTCAATACTCAGGACTCATGACTCAATACTAACCTAAAACGGATAAACCCTCAGGTCCAAACCCCAAAGCATTGGCATCACATAATACACAAACAGGCTGATAAAGATAATGGACAATAGATTCATCCAAAGACCTGCTTTGGCCATGGCGGGGATGGTGAGGTAACCCGATCCAAAGACCACCGCATTGGGGGGAGTGGCCACGGGAAGCATAAAGGCACAACTGGCAGCCATGGTAGCAGCCACCATCAAGCCGTAGGGATGTACACCCAAAGCCATGGCTACCGCTCCCAAAATTGGCAATAGCATGGAGGCTGTGGCCACATTGGAGGTGATTTCTGTCAGGAAGTTTACCGATGCCACAATGATCAAAAGGAAGATCAAATAATGGATGGACTGTAAGGCTTCAAAATGTCCACCCAGCCATGCCGCCAGACCTGTTTCCTTAAAACCAGCAGCCAAAGAAAGCCCGCCACCAAAGAGCAACAGGATTCCCCAAGGAATGTTTTCGGCCGTTTTCCAGTCCAGCAAACGCTTTTTTCCGGGTGCTGAAGGCAGGACAAAAAGCAATAAAACCCCAGCCAGCGCAATAATGGTATCATTTAGAAAGGGGAGGAGCCCTTGTAGTAAAAACACCCTAGTGATCCAACAAAAACTCACCAAGCTAAAAACCGCCAAGACCCGTTTTTCAGGAACAGAAATCTTACCCAATGCTTTTAACTGCCTTTGGATTTCTGCCTTTCCACCCGCTAAAGCCATGTCTTTGGGAAAAGGATAGGCGACCTTCACCAAATACCACCAACAAATGCCCAGTAGTCCCAAGGAAATGGGCAAACCAATCATCATCCATTCCGCAAAGCCAATCTCAATCCCATACATTTCCTTGACAATGCCCACCAAAACAATATTCGTAGGCGTCCCGATAATGGTAGCCACACCGCCAATAGAAGCACTATAAGCAATTCCCAACATTAATGCCTGACCGATCATGGTCTCAGTGATCTTAGTGCCGGCTATACCTTCGGACAACTGATGTACCACGGCCACCGCTATGGGCAACATCATCAGACTGGTAGCGGTATTGGAGATCCACATGGAAAGGAAAGCTGTGGCCAGCATAAAGCCCAATACGATCAAACGCATATCCGTACCGATAAAGGCAATGATGGACAGGGCAATTCGCTTATGTAGGTTCCATTTTTCTATGGTCACGGCGATCATAAAGCCCCCCATATACAATAACACTTTAGGGTCAGCATAAGGGCTGGCGGTATCATCCATGGATAAGGCACCCGTAAGCGGTAAAATCAACAGGGGCAATAAAGCAGTCGCCGCAATGGGAATGGCTTCAGAGATCCACCAGATCGCCATCCAAACGGCCAAAGCCATCACAGCCCGGGCATCAGCAGATAAATCCTGCGGATGAAAAAATAAAAGAATCAATGTAAAAGATAGCGGTCCCAAGATTAATCCGGTGCGCTTCCAAATTCGGTTATTCATAAAGTTTGATCGCTAAGGAGAAACTAACGTTTCAATTATAAGGATAATTGTCCACAATATCCTCATGGCAAATGGAGAGAAACGGAATGAGGCAATCTCAACTTAAAATGTTATAACCACAGATATTTCCACGTCATTGCTTCTCCGCCCTGCCTGATGTCAGACAGGGCGGAGAAGCAATCTCGTCCTAATAATAATCAATCCTTAGTAAACGATGTCATTCCTACGGAGGAGAAATCACTAATACTAATCGCATTGAAGCCATGGCGACTTAGGGTTTTATCAACCACAGATACACACAGATTAACACAGATAGTTTTTGAATGGGGCAGAAAGAATCAAAAAGGGAGCAAGTAAGCTATCGAAAAGAAGCTTCAAGCACACGGGCGTTGGTCAATGTATTTAGGGTAACGAATTATTTATTTAACATAATGTAAATTATATAACATTTATCCATATTTTCAAATGCGCGATTCTCAGGGCTTACAGAATCGCTCCTCAAAACACTTGCAACCTAACACGCCTGTAGATCGATACATCTTAACCATTAATGAAATATTATTCAATTATATTTGAAATTATTTTTATGTAAGATAAACTTATTAAAATATAATTATAACTTTAATAAAATAAAGTTTAAATTTGATTTTCACTTTAATTAAGTAAAGTATCACTTTTAAAAATGTAAGCTCAACTTATGCAATTAAAGATTTCTGTTACTAATTTGAAGTAATGGAAGACAGAATCAACCGAGTAAAAGAAGTACTTGTTATTCAAGGTAAATCACAAAAGTGGCTTTCAGAGCAGTTGGGAATTAGCACTACCGCTATGACAGCTATATGTAATAACAAGTCTCAACCACACCTTAAGGATTTGAAGAGAATCGCTGAGTTTTTGGAGGTAGATATTCGGGAGTTATTAGTATCAACTATTTAGATTATGGCGGAAGCGTCTACAGTAACTGATTTATTCATAGAGGATTTAAACTCTAAGCACCCTAACATATCAAAAGCGATATGTGACTTTTATAGTGAAGGATGTATAGCTGCACTTGTCAAAAATGGACATGTTGATGGTGTTACAGTTCTTGTTGATGGAATTGTCAAGCAAAAATATAAATTGAGATGGACAAAAGAAATCAGTGATGCGGGTTGGCAGGAAGAAAAGGTGATTTCTGAATTTGCAGGCTATGCTATGGCCTTCATTCTTGTATTTGAATTGACTGATTATACTATTCTTCATCAAAGTGCAACTGGTACAGGTATAGACTATTACCTATGTCATAAAAAAGGTACGAAAGGTTACGATGAAAAGAACTTTCTAAAGGGTGCACGTCTTGAGGTCTCAGGAATATTTAAGGAATCAAAAACTAATACTTTAGATGTTAGATTGAAATCGAAAATTAACCAAACAAAACCAAGTGATAATTCTGGACTGCCAGCATATATATCGGTTACAGAGTTTAGTAATCCTAAATCGAGTTTTGTTGAAAAATGACTAAATCCGAAGAGTTACATATAAAGGCAATGGAACTAGCAAGCTTGGCTTATATTCATAAATCCAGAGGAGATGATGTGTCTTATTTAAACTTCACAAAACAAGCATTAGAACTTGAAAACCAAGCAGCTCAATTGCTTAAAGACGAACATGATACTGAGCCCACAAGATCCATTTTATTCAGAAGTGCTGCATCTTTAGCTTACAATTGTCGTGAGTTAAAACATGCTGAGTCACTTATATTTACCGCGCTATCTGGTAAACCTGACCCCAATTTAGAGTATGAATTGAGAGAGCTTCTTGACAGAGTTAATTCAGTTTTGTTGGGAAATGTTGAATATGAGGACAATAGTTATCTAGATCACTTGCGTAGTACTGCAATTCATTTACGAGTTCAAGCAAAGAGTCCGACTCATTCTAAAGCCATCTTTGTAAAAAATGCAGTTGACTTTCTTAAAAATATTTCCTCTTCCTTTTCCAATTTTGTTGATGTAAACTTTCGAAAAGCATTTGAACAAGAAAAATTTGGAGATGATTATAGTAAAGTACTTGGCCAGATAATTTCAAAAACTCAGTTGTTAGTGGTTGATCAAAGATTTAAGAGTTTTGGAGTTAGCATTTCTTCTGACACCAGTATAATGCAAAATCAATATTCGCAGGAAATAAACTCATGGAGAAACCAACTGTTTGATCAATATAAAGATGAAGTTTTATATATAGATTACGAATCATTGGCAGTTGTAGAATCTATTTCTGAAAAATATAATGAAGCTGAGAGAAACCTGATATATAAAAACTTTATTTCTACATTTAGAGAAAAGAATAGTTATAAAGTTTATATTACCAATAGCCATTACTCTAAAACTATTAGAGAATATAAACCTGTATCAAAGCCAGTTAACAATATATTAGTTCCCAAAATAGTTCAAGAAGAAGCCAACCAGGAAAAGGTATTGTATCAAGAGTTTTTTATGGATATCAAGGATTCTCAAAAGCCTGCAAAGAAATCTGATATAATAGAAAGAAAGTCATTAGATTATGCAGAGTTTTCTCATTCAACTAAAAATATTGAAGTTGAAAAGGATTATTTGGTTTTGTCGGAGGAGTGGTCGATTCAAATAGTATACGAAAAAGGAACTTTTATGATCGAACTTGAAGACCTTGGTATTCACCTTAGATCAGATGACTACTCTAAATTGATAATTGATTTTTATAGAGAAGTTTTGACTATATACGATAATTTAATTGAAACTTCAGATACTGAACTTGCAGTTGATGACTTAGATAAGAAGAAGTTCTTGTCTAAAATTGTTTCAATGAGAAGCTTGAAAGAATAACCCTCCTATTGCTTTCATACACATGTGCCAGCATCCAACGCTCATTTCCCCTCCCTCAAAAACTTTATTTTCTACCCCGCGCTTTTCTTCGCCTTTTAAAAAAATAAGGCTCAAAAAGCTCCCAAGCTATATTAACATAACGCAGGCCATTAACTTTTCCTACTCCTTCCCACTTCGTTAAAATAACTTTAGGATAACCGCGAAAGTACTATAAATGCGAAAAAATTATTAGTTACATGAAATGCAATACTGGGAGCAATACTTTTTGATTTCCTCACTAGTGTACCTGCAATTAACCCAAAAGCCAAATAAAAGAAAAAGAGATTCAAGTTGCCGTGAAGCAAAGAAAAAATAATTGCCTGAATAATATTTGCACTCATAAATTTAATCCGCTTTTCCATAGAACTAAGTGCAATTCCTCTAAAAAGATATTCTTCATAAAAAGGTATTAGGATTACTATAAACAGGAAACTTAATGCTGGATGGTAGTATGAATTAATGGAAGCAAAGTAATCTTGAACTGAGCCTATTACTGATGCATTGGTTTTAGGCATAAGTCCAATTCTCACCAAAGAGAAATATACAGAGCGTAGCGCAAAAGCAAGACCAATCCCAATCGCAATTCCCTTCCCGGTTGACCATTTTTCAGCATTCAAGAATCTGTAGTCTTTCTTTTTAATAAATAATAAAACGACAACTAACATTCCTACAAAGAAAAACAGACCAAAATTAGCTTTATTAAGGCTAATATTAGCTTCTTCTTCAATATAATAGTCATTAAAAAAAGTTGAAAGCAGGCCTTGATAATTGAAAATTATTGATGCTAAAAATTCAATAAACATTATAGAAGAAGAAATAATCCAAAAATCTTTAAGACCCCAACGTACTTCATTTAGTGAAGTGGTTACTTCCCCAATTTTAAAGTAATTCGAAATATAATGAATTGGTAAAATATATAAATATGGTAATATGATTAGAAGTATAATTGATAGAATAAATATTAGTAGTTTATACACATCATTGATATCCCATGCAGCAAAAGGTGCTTTTATCAGCATCATAAATCGATACTTTCCAAAGGCATCATTCAAAAAACTAGCAGAATTTAGTTGATTATATGTTGTGAGTGTAGTATCAGCAGGGCTATGTTTGTAGTCAAAAGTCAATAATTGGTGTAAAGATGCTGACGAATAATAAGCTTCACTAAGGTCTTTAAGTAGAAACTCTCTGGCTTCAGTATGTTTACCATTATCGATTAGTGCTTTAGCAATAAGTCCATTATCCATCCATATACTTGTATCACGCCGTGCATAATTAAATGCTTGAAGTGCTTTTTCTGGCTCGCCTAGCTTAAGTAATAAATTCCCTTTATTATAAGACTCCCAACCATTATCCGTTGAATCTAAGCTTCTAAACAATTCTTTTTTTGCTTCTTCATAATTATTTAAAGCCATATATTGTTCGGCAACTAATGCACTTAAATCTAACGTATCGTTCAATTCTTCAGCGATTTTAGCATTCTCAATTGTCTTTCTCCGATCCTCCTTGTAACTGTACTGCAAAGCTAATTCTTGGTAGAACTTGGCCAGTTTATAATCAGGCCACTTTCCAGGGTTCATGCGATTAGTATTAATAACTTGATTACAAAATTCTAAGGATGAATCACCGTATGTATTTTTCAATTTGAACAATAGTACATCATGATTTTCAGGAAAATCTTTTACAAGATCATTCAAGCATATTTCAAATTCCTCATATTTTGGGTTATACTCCTCATAGCTATCATAATAAGCCTGATCAATTATGATGCATTTTTCAATTCTTGCATTATAATCATTGGGGTGATCATGCAAATAATCATCAAACTCTTTTAATATTTCAACATATAATGAGTCTTTTGAATTTTTTAATTTGTTAAGGTAAACATCCGAACTAAGGGGCTTGACAATATGCTGTTGACCATAAAGTAATGTATTAGTTATACAAAGAATCAAAATGCCTAATAATATTCGTGATTGCATAAGTAGATCGAGAAAAAGGTTTTTATAAGTAAGTGAGAATTAAGTAAAAAAACATTCTAAAAAGTCACCAATGAATTTGCCTCAAAAATAGGCTCAGGGCAAATTCTCCAGTCACAACTACCTTAAATGTATTAAATACAATTTTCACCTGCAATATTCCATACAAAGTATTTTTTAGATAAAACATGAATTTTTTACCCGTCCTGTAACCAATTCTCTACTTCCTGTATCACTTCCCCTCTCCCCTGTTACTTTTTCCACCCTTCCTGTAGCCTTTGGACTGTTTCCTGTTTGACCGGAAGGCATTGGGCACCTACAGGATGGGCTAAAGGCCTGACAGGAAGGCCAAGTTGTTCTACAGGAAGCCCTCATCCTCTTACAGGAAGGGTTCTTTTACTTACAGGAAGGCTAGTAGATGCTACCGGAAGGGTTCCTAACCTACAGGAGGACTATACCTGGCTACAGGAAAGGTCTTAAGGGGTACAGGACGGGTTCTTTGCTTACAGGAAGCCTCACCTAGGGTACATGACGGCAACTTCAGCTACAGGAAGGGTGTTCTTCCAAATAAAATTTTGAAAAAACCCATAAAAATTTCGTTGATAAAACAAGAATCGGCGCTAACCGCTGCTAACCCGCGTTTGCAACGCGGGTTGCTAAATCCAAGCATTTGCAATGCGACTAAATAATATAGTGAATTGATGCGTTCAAAACGCTCAGATTTAAGAGTCCTCGTTACAAACGAGGACTAGATTTCGTTGATAAAACAAGAACCGACACTAACCCGCGCTTGCAACGCGGGTTGCTAAATTCAAGCATTTGAAATGAGGCTAAGTGATATAGTGAATTGGTGCGTTCAAAACGCTAAGATTTAAGAGTCCTCGTTGCAAACGAGGACTAGATTCCGTTGTGAAAAAAGAACCGACGCTAACCCGCGTTTGTAACGCGGGTTGCTAAATCCAAGCATTTGCAATGCGGCTAGGTGATATAATAAAATGATGCGTTTAAAACGCTGGGATTTAAGAGTCCTCGTTGCAAACGAGGACTAGATTTAGTTAATAAAACAAGAACCGCTGCTAACCCGCGCTTGCAACGCGGGTTGCTAAGTCAAAGCATTTGCAATGCAACCAAGACAACAAAAAAGCCACTTTCCGAAGAAAGCGGCCTTATTTTACTAAACGTAAAAGATTGCTTTAATTTTCCAAAAGATTCTCCGAAGTCTTCTCTGGACGGCTTTTATTGATCTTCCTATAATAGGCACTGGTGAAGCCTTTGAGCTTTTCAGGATTTTTTCGGAAGACATATTTTCCTGTTTCACGGACTTCGTCAACGGCTGTTTTCAGCAGCGTATAGGCCTTGTCTCGCATGATCTTGGCCTCATTGTTGGTGGCACTCTCTCCGTTCATCTGGGCCAAAAGCTCGGACATTTCACTGGCAGTAGCCTCGGCCAGCTGTAGCTTCTCTTCATTCACCCCAATGGATTTAAGCAATTCCAAATGGGCATTGCCCAAGGCTGCCAGATCACTGAGGTCCTGCACCATATCGGCATGGGAAGTCCCCTGCTCTACTTGCTGAACCTTGGCCAGTAGATCTGGGCGCTTACGGAAGGCAAAGCGGCAATCTGCCTCCAGGTCATTTTTCAATTCAAAAGCCAAAGGAGAATTTTGCTCCCACTTTCGGCGTGCTTCTTCCTGGATATTGAATTCCTTCATCCACAGTGACTGTGCATGGCGTAAGGCTCCGGCCAAGACCGGAAGCTTTTGGGCAAGTTCCCAATCCATACCAGCCTTTTTCATGGCTGATTTTTCATCTTCCACCCATACGGCTAGGTCTGCTGCTTCCTGAACATAAACATCCACTGGCATGGCCGGAATGCTGGCAGCTTCAGTGGGAATGGCAATAAGCTCCTCTAGGATAGCTTCATAATTTTGCTTTGACATAAAAAACTTGGTTTGGTTAAAAAATATGTACACCTAAACCTAACAGGATCATATATTTATGTCAATACCCTGTTTATGGTATTTTTCAAACAGTTCATACTCCTATAACCCGCGTTTGCAACGCGGGTTGCTAAATTCAAGCATTTGCAATGCGGCTATGTGATATAGTAAAATGGTGCGTTCAAAACGCTAGGATTTAGGAGTCCTCGTTGCAAACGAGGACTAGAGTGCGTTGTGAAACAAGCATCGACGCTAACCCGCGTTTGCAACGCGGGTTGCTAAATTCAAGCATTTGCAATGCGGCTAGGTGATATAGTAAAATGTTGCGTTCAAAACGCTAGGATTTAGGAGTCCTCGTTGCAAACGAGGACTAGAGGTTGTGGTGTCAAAACGAAGACTGGAATAAGAAAGTATTTGAAAATCAGTCAAATAATCTTAATTTCAAAACTGATCAAATTTTTTCAGAATGTCGGGAGACCAATATAAGATCACAGATCAAAATGCCGTATATTTTTTAACCTTTACAGTAGTAGGTTGGCTGGATGTATTTACCAGAAAGGAATATAAACTGGATATTACGGACGCTTTAAACTTTTGTCACAAACACAAGGGACTGATAATCTATTCCTGGTGCCTGATGAGTAATCACCTTCATCTTATTTGCAGGGCTGAGGAGCCTCACCAACTGTCAGGAATCATCCGTGATTTCAAAAAATATACCGCAAAAACAATCATTCGGAGGATAGAAAATGAACCCGAGAGCAGAAGTAATTGGATGCTCAATCAGTTTGAATATGCAGGCAGGAACCTCAAGCGAATCAAGAAGTATAAATTCTGGAAAGATGACAATCACGCTAGTTTGTTAGAAAGCAATAAACTACTGACTCAAAAACTTAATTATATTCATTGCAATCCAGTTAGAGCACTTATTGTAGAAGAATCGGAAGATTACCTTTTCAGCTCTGCTAGGGATTATTGTGGTATTAAAGGCTTGGTTGAAATCGAGTACATTGGTTGAAAAGATGCCTTTGGTATTAGCGTTCAAAACGCTTAGATTTAGGAGTCCTCGTTGCAAACGAGGACTAGAGATCGTTGTGAAACAAGCATCGGCGCTAACCCGCGTTTGCAACGCGGGTTGCTAAGTCAAAGCATTTGCAATGCGGCTAAATAATATAGTGAAATGGTGCGTTCAAGACGCTGGGATTTAAGTGTTCTCGTTACAAACGAGGACTAGAGTGCGTTGTGAAACAAGCATCGGCGCTAACCCGCGTTTGCAACGCGGGTTGCTAGATCCAAGCATTTGCAATGCGGCTAGGTGATATAGTAAAATGATGCGTTCAAAACGCTGGGATTTAAGTGTCCTCGTTGCAAACGAGGACTAGAGATCGTTGTGAATCAAGCATCGCCACTAACCCGCGTTTGTAACGCGGGTTGCTAAATCCAAGCATTTGCAATGCGGCTAAATAATATAGTGAATTGGTGCGTTTAAAACGCTAAGTTTTAAGAGTATTCGTTACAAACCAGGACTAGATTCGGAACAATTATATGGTTCAGCCTAAGGCTGCTTCAAGTGATTTTTTTAAGTTTGCGAAACAAAAATATTTCACCCATTGCCTTAGTTGCCAACCTATGCTTTTATCTATCATTTCAGAGATCAACACCACTTCATGGATTTTGAGTTTTTTGGCCGCTTTTGTGATTGGCTTGTCCAAAGCTGGCATCAAAGGAATTGCCATTATCAATGTGACTTTTATGGCCATCGCCTTCGAGGCCAAGCAATCCACAGGCATCGTATTGCCGCTATTGATCGTGGCAGATGTATTTGCCGCAATCTATTACAATAGGCATACCCAATGGAAATATGTGGGCAAATTCCTTCCCTGGATGATTTTGGGTATTTTTCTGGGAAGTTGGGTCGGTATGGACCTTCCTGAGCAAACCTTTAAAATTGGCATGGTCATCATTATCTTCTTGGTTTTGGCCCTTATTGTTTGGTGGGACCAAAAAAAGGTAAAAACGGTGCCTACCCATTGGGCCTTTGCCAGTAGCGTGGGAACCCTGGCTGGCTTTACAACCATGGTGGGCAACTTGGCCGGTCCAATATCCAATATTTACTTTCTGGCCATGCGCCTTCCCAAAAATCAATTTATAGGAACCGCTGCCTGGCTTTTTATGATTATCAATGTGTTTAAATTACCCTTTCATTTTTTTGTTTGGCACACCATTACAAAGGAATCCCTGCTCCTGGATGCAAAATTGATCCCGGGGATTATTCTTGGCTTTGTACTAGGAATCAAACTTGTAAAAATGATCAATGAGGCCTTTTTTAGAAAAATGATTTTGGTATTGACAGCATTGGGAGCAATCATCATCCTGTTTAAATGATGTCCAAAGCAAGCATCTTTGCCTACTCTTCTACCCTGCTTTAGGGCTAATCAGCACCTTGAATTGTTGAACTAAAGACATTGGCATACCTTTTCCCCAGTTCCCGCTGGGCTGCTGAGCTGAAATGCAGGTGATCTCCTCTGTGATCCAGTTCCTCGGATGAAACATAGTAAAGGGCAGGATTTTCTTTTGCCACTTCCCGAATAATTTGGTTAATGCCATCAAAATTGGTAGCCTTTTCCTCAGGTAGGACAAATCGACCTAGCTCTCCCATCACAATCGGAAGGGTGTCATTTCCTATTTCAGCCCTAAAAATTCCAAATAGCTCCAAAAGCGCTTCCTCATAGACCGGAATGTCGTTCGGGTTGGCATTGCTCTCTCCTTGGTGCCATAAAATACCTTTGATCACTCCTTTTTCTTTCGCGTAGTGGACCTTTTCCTTAAAGTTGCTCAAAAGTTTAACCTTTCGATGTTCACGGTCATCTATCCATTGAAAAATCGAACTTCCCCCAACAGCGCAGGGTACCATGGCTATGGTGACGGAGTCTGGTGCTACTTTGAGCATTTCCCGTGCAAAGCTCAAACCACAATCCAGCCCACTGTTTTTAGGTTCATAAAAGTGTAAAGGCTCTCTGGCTACCATCCAGTTGTTCAATGAGTCCATGGTTATAATCCGGCTATTTTTTATCGTGTCGGGCGCTTCAACAGTCCCCCTACCAGCCATATTTGACTGCCCTGCCATCAGAAAAACCCATGTATTTTCTTTGGATAAAGTAGGTGAATTGGCTTTAACTTGACCATTGGAAATGTTACTGGTCTTGCATGCCATTACGCCCAGTATAAAAATCATAATTAAAAATAGTTGTCTTTTCATAGAGAAATCAGGTTGATGTAATTAGTGAAATATTAAAGAAACCCATGTGCTGGTTAGTTATATGTTTCTCTAACCATGCTTTTAATGTGGGGAGGTTGACACAGCTGCGGGCCAGCGGTGGCCTTGTGGGAAGAAGCTTTAGCTGTGTCTTGATTTTTCTTTGCTTCGTTTCTTTTCATCTAAGGAAAAGAAATGAAGAGTTAAGCCTTGAAAACAGACTTAATTGCTAATGATAGCCTTTCCAATTGCTGAAAATTTAAATATCATTTAATATGCTAAAATTTAATAAAACATACAACTAGCCTAAAAGGGCATAGAAGCTTTTAAAACATTTCTTTTACATTCCTTACTCCCCTTTTGTGCTTAGTGGGAAAGTCGATAATGTTGAATCATTCAATGCAACAACTATTGTCCAAGGGATCCATTAGAGCGTTAATAATGGGTATGATTTACCACTTTGTGCTTAAGGTAGGCCAAATCCTCTTTTTTATCCTTACCTGTCTGATGTTCCTTAGCACCAAAAACTCGGATTGTTCTCCCGTCCAGTGTGATAACTTCTTCTGCTCCGTCCCCAGTAAAATCAAACATATGGAATACAGGATCAGGAAAGTGTAACTCCCCTGCCCCTTGATCATTAATTAAAAATTTGAACCAGAACAATTGATCTTTGCCATCCCCCTTCCAGTCTCCTTTTACAAAATCGGGATTTCCATTGATGGGCTTCCAAGGCCACTTGAGAAGCAATTCCCCTTGGTTGGAAAACCAATAGAGTTGGCTCCACAGGTATTGCTCTCCAGCCTGGCGGTTCCCATAGGTCCGAGCTCCAACCACTACTTGTGGTTCGTTCCTATCCTTTAGAAAATTTCCCACTTCTATCTGCTGGGAATGTTCCGCGATATTTTGCCAGATTATTTCACCTGTCATGGCCTCATACATAAAGACACCCGTTTCACTGTTGGCTGTAACAATATCTCTCTTCCCATCTCCATTGATATCAGCGAATTTGTAGTTGTCAGCATGGTCATGATTATCATCCAGAAGGTCAAAACGGTTCCATATTTCCTTTCCATCAGCATCCAATAAAAGTGAGCCCACCAATACCTCATCGACTCCATCATCGTCAAGATCGACCGGGTATACGTAGTGGCCAAGGTTGTCCTTTTTTCTATTTTCTGTATGGTTCCACAGGTGTGTAAGGTCACTGGCATAAGCATCCACGCTAATGGTGCCTCCCATATCGGTTAAAGCCACAATTTCATTGGGTCTGCCTGAGGTAAGTTTTCCGATAGCCAGCCGAAAATTATTATATACATGAGGCAAAGCTTTGGTCGGCCATGCTGTCTGCCTGATTACCTCCCCTGTTTGACCATCCGCTATGACCAACCATTCCTGCTCACCGGACATCCGCCAGTGGACCACTTCAGCCTTTCCATCCTGATCAAAATCCCAAAGCACACCCGGAGCCTCAAATTCAGAGCGCTCACGTCGGTAAACCTCAGGTGACTTCCAAGACCAGAGTTCCGTCCCGCTATTATCAAATGCATGTGCCGAATAGTCTCTTGTAAATACCACAAAGTCTGTTAAATCATCGCCATTAAGATCTCCAAATTTCACGGCATTGGAGGCGGGAATCTCATATTCCTGAAGAAGCTCTACTTCCTCATTCAATTCATGTCCCTTGATGTACCCCTCATCCAAAGTAGAAGACTTAGTGAAAGCCAATACGTCAAATGCTGCCCCCCTGTTTATCCGAGTGATTTTGACCACATTTTCCCCAGCCTTTAGCTCAAAGCTACCACCAGGCTTCCAAGTCATCAGCGAATCATAGCCGAAAATAGTTTCAGTGACCTGATCATTGATGGCTACTTTAAATGAGCCGTTCGGATTACCCTTGCTCCTTACAAAAAGCTGGTATTTACCATCAGTCGGAACGGTAACATGGGTCATAAGATTGCTCAGTGAATTCAACACAATGGCCGTGTTATTGAATACCCATTCTTCTCTCAAAGACCAAGAACTGGCCAAGATATCCCCTTTTGGAAGTTCATAAACAAAATCAGAAGCCGGAACGATAATGGTCTCAGGAATTGGATCATGGTCAGCCGACTGCAATTGATCTTTTGAACCGTCCTTACATTGAGTAAATAATATAACCGTGATTAGGAATAAGTAGGATAGCTTGGTCATAAGGGTTCTTAAATGGTCCGAGAAAGAAAATATAAAATAAACAGGATTCAATATCCATGTATCCTGTCAACCGCAAAGGTACCTGTGAGGATTAAAACACCACCTGAGCTGAATCTAAATTAAACTAAACCAAGCTATTTTGAAATTTAAATTGAATTAACTAAACCATTCGTGTAGCTGAAACCAAGTAGGATTCGTGCGACTGTTGGATATGTTGAAATCGTGAGTTCGAAACACCGAAATTTAAAAAAAATCCTCTCAGACTGTGACTATAACTCTATTCACCATACAAAAAAAGGAGACGTTCTCGCCTCCTTTACCACTTGTTAAATTATTTTCTAAATACTAAGACAAGGCTTCTTTTAGAGCTCTGGCGGCAGCGGCAGGGTCTTCTGCTCCATAAATGGCAGCTCCGGCCACGGCAACTACGGCTCCTGAATGCTTGACTCCCTCAATGCTGTTTAGGTTGACACCGCCCGCAATGGACACAGGTACACCCGCTCTGCTGGCTTCATCAATCAACACCTGAATCGAGTAGCCTGGCTCAGCTTGCTCGTCCAATCCGGCATGTAATTCCACAAATTCTACTCCTAAAGCAATCACTTCCTGGGCACGCTGCACGCGGTCTTTGACCCCAATGGTGTCTACCACTACCCCTTTGTTGTATTTTTTGGCAGCTTCTACAGCCCCGGCAATTGTTGAATTTCCTGTAGCTCCTAGAATGGTAATATAGTCTGCTCCTGCTTCAAAGGCCATCTGCGCTTCCAATGCACCAGCGTCCGCAGTTTTGAAGTCAGCAAATACTTTCTTGTCTGGAAATGCCGCTTTCATCGCAGTGATAGCACTCAACCCTTCACTTTTGATCAAAGGGGTTCCCAATTCAATAATATCGATGTAGGGAGCAACTTTAGTGGCCAAAGCGATGGCATCTTCTGTCTTCAGCAAATCAATCGCGACTTGTAACTTTGTCATAATGTGTGTTTTTATATGGTAATTGTTATTCTATCTTTCATAGCTGTAGCCTACTCCATATTGGCATGACGCTTCCACAGTTCTTCAGGCGTGCTCCCCCCTATTTTCCAAAGGTGCTGGATAAGGGCATCAAAGAGCAGCAAAAAGGATTGCTCAAACAAGCTTCCAGCATACTGCGCCGATACTGTCCCGTGATGATCTTGCTTACCTGCAGCAGGAACGACGATGGTATACTGCGCCAATTCAGCCAGATGGGATTCACGATTGGTGGTGAAGCAAATCACTTCGGCTCCTTCCTTAAAAGCAGTCTGTGCTGCCCGTACTATAGATCCGGTGGTACCTGAGCCAGAGGCAGCGATCAGCACATCTCCCTTTCCAATGGCAGGAGTGGTCGTCTCCCCTACGACATGCACCGCATACCCCAAATGCATCAACCGCATGGCAGCAGCCCTGACCATAAAACCAGTCCTTCCCGCACCTATCAAAAAGATGTTATGGGCTTTTTCCAGAATAGGTACTATGGCATTCAGTGCATCAAACTGAAAGTTTTGGGATACACCGACATGCTCTTTAATGATCATTTCCATCGACTCCTTTACCGTATTGGTTTCTGTTATTGCATCCATTTTATCTATCTTTATACATAGGTTATTGCTTAAATATTAGGTACAAAATTAGCTTGCTTGCCTGGTGTCATTCGTACACTATTAGATAGATGTGTGGCACAATTTGCCCAAGCTTATAAAATATTGGGTGATATTCGCTACTTTTGTGGTACTATATGGAAAACCATAAAACTCACCCTTATAAATCAATGCCTATGTTAAGTGATAAAGTAATCTACATTCGCAACCTGGCGAACTGCCCCCCATCCTATTTGGATGATCCAGGAAGAAAAGAGTTTTTTGAGATTGTTTGGCTTAAGGATGAAGAGGCGCTTCATGTCCCGCAGCATAGTTTCCAAACCTTACGCGGTGATTGGATTTACCTTATTCCCCCTTATCGGGTACATCAATTGAACAAAGCCGGTAAGAAAGGGCTTTTGATTTCCTTTAAGAGGGAATTATTGGAGGGAGACCTCAAGGAGTTCTTGCTCGACGTATTTCGTATGTTCAATATTCAGGGGGAGTTTTCATGTCTTCAAGTGAATCAAGAAAGCGCCAAAAAGCTGCAAACAGTCTATGAACTTATGAATGAGGAATACCTGCAACCCCACTTGAACCTAATCATGATCAAGGCTCTCCTAAAGGTATTTTTATTGCAGCTAATCCAATTGAAGGACCAACATTTTACTTTACAGGACATCAATGAAAAGCGCATTTATGAATTTATGCTACTATTGGAAATGAATTATTTGGAAGAGCGGACTGCTGAGTTTTATGCGGATCATCTAGGCATCAGCGCCAAAAGACTTAACCAAATCCTAAAAGAAAAGTTGAATAAGACAGGGATGCAATTGATCCATGATCGGGTTTTATTAGAGGCTAAAAGACAGATCATACACAGTGAAAATACCATCAAAGAAATTGCCTTCAACTTGGGGTTTAAAGACAGGTCTTATTTTAGCCGCTTTTTCAAATTACATGCAGGACAAACTCCCCAAGAATTTCAATTGAGTGTCAAAAATCATATAAACCATTTCGAAAATACCCTTATAAACTAATTCATCCCTGAAATAGCCTATTTTTATGTGACGATCTAAAATGGCAATGGATCACTATCAAGATGTTGAGATAATACATGAGCCTGTTATGTTGGTTTCATTGCGTTTTCTTACTCTGGTCAGCTGAACCAATGGAACTTAAAAATGAAAAACTTAAAAGTCCCCGTTGGAAACGGGGACTGGAATATCTTTGACATTATGATGTCTCCTATTGCTCAAGATATGCCTTTATCCCGGTGGTGTCTACATTTCCTTGTATGGACCAGGCAAAGTCCAAAAGCAATTGTCCCTCAAAAATCGACTCAGAACGACTGACAAAGGAATTGCCCACATATGGCGTGTTTGAATTGGAAGATTTAGTAAGTGCATCCGGGTTTACTGTCGCCATGCGGTGACAACTCATACAGTTTGTCCGTACGCCGGCATAGGTATTGATTTTACCATCTGCTGTATTGACAAAACTAATAGCATCGTCAAATACTCCCGGTCCAAAGCCAGCTTCTAAATAGGGATTGAAAGCATAATTTGGTGCTCCCATGATATTTTCTCCTTCGTAAGGTTCGTTTGGATCTACCATGTAATAAGCTACCGCCATGGCATAATGACGTGCTGCTCCTTTCAGTTCATCAGGTCTGCTGTCTGCAATGGATTTTGAACTGGGTGCAGCAGGATTGTCCGGATCAGCTGTCCACCAGAAAGTTTGCCAAGTCCAATTGGTAATCTCCCTTGAGGTCACATGCATCCCCACTAAAATAGCTACATCGCCTGGTTTGGCATTGAACTGGTTCCCAATATTCTCCGAAAACTCTTGATTAAGAAAATAAGCATCTTCATCATTAAGCTTGAAATGGATAAAATCATCCAGTGAGTAGGTATTATTGTTGCCATCGCCCTGACCGCTCACATCTACTGTAACATAATTGTTCCAATCTTTTTCTGGAAAGGCAGCCAGTGAATCTATGGTACCTGGCCAAGTGGCGATATCAAACTGGGTTTCACCTCCAGAGGTGGGCAACAACTTAAATACAGGCTTGATCGTAATTGCATTTGTAGGAAAAAAAGGAATTTCTACCCTGTTCTGATTTTTAGCCATGTCATATAAAGTGGTGGCCATAAAAATCTTATTTTGGATGGCATAATCAGAAGCTCCCGGACTGTAGGACACCGACTCAAAGATGCTGTCATTCACTGTTTTTTGTTTGGAAGCAAAATGGGTGAACTGATTTGGAACTTTTAAGTTGGCCCGATTGGATCTTTGGATCGGCTGGTTCTTGATAGAATCAATCATTTCTTCTGGAGTCATCCAAGTCTCAAAAACACGCAAATTTCTGGGGTCTCCAGGGATCTTTTGAGATGTCAAAGAAGTAAGGCCCGTCCAGATACCCCATCCGTGCAAATAGATTTTATTGGTATCCATTTCGTGAATCCATTGATTTAGAATGGTGGAATCCTCAGGGAAATTAAAGCCCGGGATATCCAATTTCGGAAAATTGGCTGGCTCGACTTTGTCATAGGTAAAATGCCTCAAAGCATTGGCTGAAGTTTCCTCTTTCTGCTCATTGCAAGAGAAAAGGATTAACAACATTACAGCAAATAAATGGTAATTGAATTTGTTGTTCATAATCGTTGTATTTGGTGAAAAAAAATTGTGTTAACTCGTTAGATTTATCTTTACATTCTATCCCTTGAGAATGCTGGAAATGGAATGGTTAAAATACGCGCACTTAAAAATGTACCCTCATTCAGACTAATCTGAATCAAATCTATATTGATTTGCACAGTTGGATTTTCAAACTATCCAAAAACTATAAGTTCTTAGATAACGATATTTGAGCGCACCAATCTGTAAATCAACAAGTTTATGGTACAACGTTTCAACAATAATGGTAAAGCTAGTTATTTTACAACTTATTTTCATTAAGCAAATAGATTTTTATTACCTAAATTTGGAGTTTTATTCACATAAACAGTTAGTTTATCTTTATTTCTAACAACTTAGCGTTTGTGATCGAGGCGGTCCAAATCAAAATCCCACCCCATTTCTTTGCTTTCTAAAATCAGCCAAGATACCATAGACTGCCTTACGAGCCCTATTGATACCTCCAAGGGGCCGGTGGCTTTTGAGGGCATGCCAAGGATTGAACTGGAGGTTTTCACCTAAGGTGATCCTTTCCTGTGAACTGAATTCCTGCTTGGGGATACAAATTGTGGCCAAAGTTTGAAATGTTGTTTTCCATTGTCGTGAAGTGTCCTCAATGGGTTCAGAAGCTGGGTCTTCCTGAAACTGCACCATAAAGTCAAAATAGGCATCTTTCGTGTCCATATCCTCCATCAAACGCTGCTGCAAAAAAAAGTCAGTGCCCTTATGGGGCTTGCCTGAGGTCTTGGCCTTGTGCGGTTTGACCCCATATTTTACAGCAGTCCCTTCCCCAAATAGTATGGGAGCTCCAGAGAAATACATTTGTTCCAAGACATTGTAAAAGCGCTTCCGGTATTTGAGGGTCAAAGCAATCCTTCGCCAGTTACCCGGATCCAATACATAAAAAATCGCATGTGGCAAGCCATAAATCAGCATTTTCATGGCTCGACGATAGTTAGCGACATGTCCAGGGGACAATACAGGGCTGGTGGTCATCAAAAAATCCTGTGCCTTTTCAGCATTGGGTTCAATAAAGTCTCCAGCCACATCCATCACTTTAATGGCCATTCCCAATCCTGATGGTTTCTTGTCTGAAGCTTCCTTCGGAGGTGCACTGGAAAACCTCACCCAAGCATCATAGGTCTTTGGTATACTGAACAGTCCTTTCTTCAAGTTACTGGGCAAGCCATCCTTGACTTCAAAAGTAGCTTTGAGACAGCCATGCATTTTGGGATGAAAATGCCGTTTGGTTTTGCCCGGTGCATAAGTCCGCTCCAGAAAACCCTGCATGTCCTGAATGATCTCCTCAATATGCTCATCCTCATGGAGAGGTATTTCTTCTTTTCCTAACTCTTTCATGGCCTGGACAGGTAGGTTAATGCTTTGATACCCGGAAAAAAGAAATAAGCTCCACCTTTAACAGCAGTAAACTGGGGCATATTTTTATAACGCTTTCTTACTGGTTCTTCAGGAACTGTAAATGTATCGGTTACATGGCCGTCCTTTTGATAATGGGTGCCTATCAGCGGATCAGAATCCTCATATAGCCCACCGAATTTATGGAACTTGACCCAAGCATTTTGGATAAATTCAAACTGTCTGATCAGGTCTCCCACAAAACAGATAAAATGGAGGCCCCTCTCCTTTCCATCATCCGCTGCATCCATCAAATCCTCGGTTTTCATACTTTCTGCAAGCGGAGTTCCATAGGTTCTTCCCCTTCTCAAGATTCGATGTTTAAGCACCATCTCCTTGGATTCTAAATCGGTCTTTTCGGTTAACAAAGAATCCCTCGGATTGGTCCTTCTGATATGCGCTCCGATAGGGCATTTAAGCCCATTGAAATCCTCTTTCCAGTAATTAAAGTCATTGTCGTTGGCATACTGTCCATTATCGGCTTGAGGAGCTTTGACCAATGGCGCACCGCTGGGCCACCTTCCCACCATTTTACTGGCTAGTTTCACCGCCTCATTTTGTCCGTCACTTGCTGATGCGGTCTGCTCTTTCATGTATTTCCAAAAGCAAGAAACATCTTGACTTAATTGTCTGAAAACCAAATAACTTCCGTTCTTACCAAAATCCTTTACTTTATGGTTGTTAGGATGGTTGGGAAGTAAGTCATCGGCATCTTCTACTGTCTCCAAAATGGGACTATCAGGGAACTGGTCATACCAGTTTTTATAGCCCAAAATAAACTCACCTGGAGGAAGAATATCTTCATTCGCATCATGCTGCTTGCTACTAAAACCGCCCACATAAGGCTGGGAAATGCCATCTCTAAAGCCAAAATGTTCTTTGAGGTTAGGCAAAGTTTCTGTGGCCAGCATCCTTACTTCTTCAATTTGATGATGGCCGAATAAATTATGGTGTTGTGATTGAGCTGCTTCTAAGGTGCCATTGTCCTTGGCATAGAGCATAAGAAGCGCATGCACAGTTGCATTACTAGGCCCACCCCATTCCCAAAGTTCAGGTGAATTGACATGCTCATCTCCGAGCACAAAACTACGGTGCTTTTCCGTCATGCCTTCCTTAAACTGTCGCAAAAAAGATCGTAATGTCTTTTCTGGTAGTGAGAGGTATTTTAATCCTTCGTAAGTAAAAGCCAGGTGTACGGCCAGATCATCAGGAGAAGTGGACGCCTTTGTTATCTGCGGAATACTCTTTTGGAGATAGGACTTTGTATCCAGTAGATCATTAAAGCGAAGAAGATGATAAGAGGCATAGGGAAGCTTGGAGTAGCCTCTAACCAAAAGCCCTTGAATGTCTTCCTTTTCCAATGTGGTATTTGGATCCCATTTTATAGTCTGAGCAGCCATTGTTTAATTTCTTTTTCGTCCAAATTGCCAAACAAACCTTTATGGATGGCTTTATTGTTTTCTAGGTTCAAAACGCTGAGTTCCGGAAAGGTGCTGTACCAAAATCCAGTGATTTTCTGATGAGTCCTTACTCCGGTGATGTAGCCTTTGCGGTCCTTTCCTCCCCCTCCAACTGCCCATTTGGTGGCTGGAAAACCCGATGCATGCCCAAATATCAGGTTAAGGTTTCTGGTCCTTTTGGTGGAGTCCACAAAGTCATGGGCATAGCCTTCCGAGGTGTTGTCATAATAGGCAATAAAGACCAAGCGCCTCCTTCCATCAGCCTGAAGCCATCTGGCGGTGTGAACGGTAGGAATATAAGAAAAGGCCCTGACCATCGGGACAATGCGTAAAGTGAAAGCCAGAAAAAACCCGCGGATAAAGCCCTTTTTTAATGGTGAAATGACACTCATTTCATTCTTGACAGGGTGGATTTCCCTTGATGTAATGTCTAAGATTCTTTCGTCAGAAACTTCCTCCAAAGGTTCATAGGGTATATTTTCATCTATTCTCAACAGCACCAATAAAATTCCTATAAGTCCAATGAAAGCACAGAAAATGATCAATCCAACCAGCATCAAGGGATGGTGGAAAAATGGATATAGGATGCCCAAAACCAATGAGCTACCCAAAATAAACAACCAAAAGATCAAAGCTCCATATAGGTTTAAAAAATCCCCAAATGATCTTTTATAAGGTTTCAGTGCCCATGAAAGTTCCGGAATGGTCCGAACATGATCTTGGATTCTTTTCCGTACCTGACCAGAAGTCAAGCCTTCCAACCCCGTTCTAAAAGCATCTGAATCCAGGTATTCCTGAATAGCAGAGCGAAGTTGATTTTGCTTAAAGACCAATTCTTGGGTAACATACTGAAAGCCTGTATAAAAGGTGTTTTTGATGGACGACTTCCTCAAGAACTTTAGCATTTGTTCTACACTTGGCTTTTCGGAATAGTGGTATTCCTCACACTGCTTATAAACTTCATGCAGACCTGACAGCCCCACCTCTGCCAACTCCCTAAGGTGTTCTCTTTTGGAACCCGTATAGCTAGTCATCAGCAATAGGCGGGCAGGTAAGGTTCTTCCACTGGGTGCCACTTCCTTAGGTATTATTACCCAAGTGATAAAATGAGTGGTTTCCAGGTTTTTAGGATTAAAGGATGGATGGTCATACTTAAAATCATCTTGCAGTGCCTCTAAAACATCCTTCAGCGCATCCATCCCTTCTTGCCGAATTCGGTTGGAAGCTGTAAATCCATCATGAATAGTGCCCATATTTCCAATTGTTTTGCTGGCCTTACTATAAGAAAATCAGACTTCATTTCCTTATTGATGCGTTTGGTAATTGGTCAGCTTGTTAAAAATAGAAAAGTTAATTCGATTGATAATATACTCGGGTTGGCTTAAAGTATTAACAAATCGGTGGCAGTAGCTTATTGAATAAAGATAATAAAAACTGGAAGTATTTCTATACCGTAATAGGAGTATTTACAATGGTTTCAGTCAGGTGGATCTAAACGATATTGGATCAGGATTTAAACCTACACACTTTTAAATTGTCTATATTAACACAAATCCTTACTATCTGTTATGATGATGAGCTACTTATTTTTCTTCAATACACTATTAGCAGTTATTGATTTTTTTCCACAAGATTATCTTTATGATTCCAAAGAATATTCAATCATGGTGGATGGTTTAGAGCGGACATATTTGTTTGAACCAATCCAAGATCAACCTGAAAAGGTCCCACTATTAATTGTTTTGCACGGTGGCTTTGGAAGTGGAAAGCAGGCTCAAGATAGTTATCAACTCACCCCTATTGCACAGCAACATGGCTACGCAGTGGCCTATCCTGATGGCCTCTCACGCGAAGGAAGGCTACTAAAGATAAGGACGTGGAATGCCGGTGGATGCTGCGGTTATTCATCAGAAAATCAAGTAGATGATGTTAAGTTTATCAGTAATTTGATAGATAAACTGGTCAAAGAAAATAATATCGACCCTCGAAAGGTATTCATCACGGGCATGTCCAATGGCGCCATGATGTCCTATAGGTTAGCTTGTGAAATTCCTGAAAAGATCCGGGCCATTGCTCCAGTGGCAGGAGCTATTCTACCTGTGAAAAGCTGTGGCTCACCAGTACCCATCATCCATTTTCATTCCATGCAAGACCAACACGTTCCCTTGGAAGGTGGAAAAGGAAAAGGTCCATCAGGTTTTGTTTTCCCATCTCTGGAAGAAGTCATGTCTACCTGGGAAGCTATCAATCAATGTAAAGAGAGGGATGTCACACAACAGAAGGGATTTACCCTTTACCAGTGGAATGAAGGAGCCGTCCCAATGAAATATTATATCACTGATGATGGTGGCCATTCCTGGCCTGGAGCCGAAGGAAAACCATGGAGAAGAGCCGATGCCCCATCCACAACTTTGAATGCCAATCAACTGATGTTTGAGTTTTTTAAAGAATTGGAGTAAACCCGGACGATGGAGAGAAGTTAATCGTAAACAACTTTTCCTTAATCTGAAATTGAAATCGATTGATTTAAAACACCAATTAGTCAACAGTCAGCCATATGTCTAAAACCTAATGTCTATTTTCCAACATTATCCTGGACTCCGAGTACAAATCATAAATAGCAACCAAGCCCTCTTGACCTGTATTGTTTGGGTACCATTCTTGTCCTTTTAATTCATCCCTACTTTCTGCATAAACAGGCTTATAGGCTTCATCTACCACATTCCAGATGATCATAAGGTAGTTATAGGGAATCTTCTTTTCGCGGCCTTGCTCTAACCAAGTTTCAAAAAGTGCTTCATCAAGAGGTTTGGGGTAATCAGAGCTGTCAAACATAGCTAGTATAAAATGTCCTGTAATTCTCCGAAAGGTAGTGATCAGATTTTTACAAGCCAAAAATGCTATAAATCATTTTCTTATGGTTGATAAAAAGCAAAAAAGCCAGGCCAAGAAAGCCTGGTTTTTAACCAAAATTAAATAAACCCACACTAATTAATTATCTTATAGTCGTGATGGTTTTGGAAACTGAAAAGGAACTTACCAAGCTTCCACCACTGAACGATCCATTGGAATAAAGCCCATCTGATACTTCACCAGTATCTGTTCCTCCAATGTAAATATTATAATTACTGCCATTGGACAATTCAGGAGAAGAAAAGGCTACAGAAGCAAACTGCTTCGAAGGGGCAAAACTTACTAAAGTGTTTCCTGAGGCATCCTGGAGGGTAAAAAGTGTATTGGCGCTCTGCTGGTTCAAATAAACCAAAATCGCATTTTGCTCAGAAGATGAACTGGGTGCCTGGGCCATATTGGAAGTTCCAGCAGCAATCAAAAACCCTCCAGATATTTTGAAAGAACCATCATAATCCAAAGGTCCATTGGCACCAGAAGAAGGGCCATTTACCAAAACCGTACCTCCTGTCATGGAGATAGATCCATTTGCATCTATGCCATCGCCTCCTGCATCCACTACTATATACCCACCTTGAAAGTAGATATAGCTGTCACCGGATGAACCAAAAGGATTTCCTTGACCAGGCCGCGTACCGGAATTATCATTCCCTCCTGCGGCATTGATCCCATCATCACTTGCCACCAAATGGATATTGCCATCATTAATGGTGATGATGTTGCTTTCCAATCCTTCGTAAGATTTGTTGACTGTAATCTCTCCTCCATTAATGGTTAATTCTTCATCCGCATGTACCGCATCATCACCGGAAGCTATCTGGAAAACCCCTGAATAAATGGCCATATTTCCGTCAGAGTGTAAAGCATCATCCGCGGAATCGATATTAAAAGTCCCTCCTTCTAGGAGGTTGTTCACTCCTGCTTTGAGTGCTTTTGCAGAGATATCTTCATCATATTGACTACTCCCATTTCCTGTAGTTATCTCAAAGCTTCCGTTGGCAATCATCAGATCTGTTTCAGCTGCAAAACCGTCACCCTCCGTAGTATTCACTTCAAATATCCCGGCTTCTATCAAGATATATCCTCTATCGGTATCTTCATCATTGTCTGATTTAAATGCATCC
The DNA here is from genome assembly GCF_015533855.1 of Echinicola sp. 20G. Taxonomy (GTDB): domain Bacteria; phylum Bacteroidota; class Bacteroidia; order Cytophagales; family Cyclobacteriaceae; genus Echinicola. The sequence continues at coordinate 4,404,698 of NZ_AP024154.1, forward strand.
CCAGTAGTGTTCATCTTAAAATTACCATCTCTGATCACCAAATAATCTTTACCCCGTATACCATCATCAGCACTGTTGATTGTAAATTGACCACCATTGATGATCAAACCGTCTTTACTGCTAATTCCATCATTATAATTAGCAGTGACAGTAATCGATCCAGGGCCATAAATGGTCATGTCTGCCTTGCTGAAGAAAGCAGCATTAGGTTCATCTTCACCTTCCTCATATATATATTCCGAAGCATCCGTAAAACTATTGAAAGTCCCTTCTGGCAGGTAAACAATTACTTTCTCTGCACTCATAGCCGCAAAAGGTGCATTGGTAGAATTTCCAATTGACACGCCATTTAGAATGATCTTTACGGATTCTTCATCTTCTGTATCCACTAAAAGTTGTCCGTCGGATAATGTGCCTTGGATCAAATATGTTCCTGCAGCGTCAATGGTTACAACTGTATTTTCAACACTGGCACCTGACCCAACTACTTCTATCGAATTACCATTGAGTTGAATGAGGGTGGATTCAGTCAATTCATAAGTTTCATCTCCAGAATCCTCATGGTCTGATTTATTGCTTTCCATAGCTTCCGCAATGCTAGCACTGAAATAGGTTTCGTTTATTGGGGCCTCTTCATCTTCTTGGTCATCGGAAAAGGGATCCAAATCGCTATTACTGGCACATCCAGCCACTCCAAACAAGAGCATCAAGGCAAAGACATAAATTATTTTAGAATCTTTCATAATGATTTAAATTGTATCTTTTAATTCCGGTTAATCTCCTTGCTTACTTTTACCGGTCCTAAATTGTAACACGAATCTACAAAGCCTATTATACTGCTTTTGTAAGATTGCGATGTAGTTTAGAATTTCTGCGATGAATTGATCTGGTTAGCCCTTAATGCTAGGATAGCATTTGCCTGATACTTCATTGAATTCTATCCGTTAAACTTTTTAAGTAAATGTTTAACTTTGGCATTTACATCAATAAGAATAAAATGTCTGAAATTATCCCATGCCCTAAATGTGGCTCAGAATATACTTATCCAATGGATGCATTGATGGTTTGTCCTGAATGTGCACATGAATGGAATCCTGAAGAAGTAGTAGAAGAGGAAACTGGCTTGGTAGTCAAAGATTCCAATGGAAATGTGCTGCAAGATGGAAACGCTGTGGTAGTCATCAAAAACCTACCTGTAAAAGGCGCTTCTTCCCCTATCAAAGCGGGTACAAAAGTAAAAAACATCAGACTGGTTGAGGGTGATCATAATATCGATTGTAAGATCGATGGATTTGGGAGCATGGCATTAAAATCAGAATTTGTAAAAAAGGCATGATATAGTAGAGAATAGTAAGTTTTGAGTATTGAGAAATTATATACAAGACCTGGCTCCCTTAGTATATTCCTCTTTTTTCTAGTCTCCTAAGCAATATTTCTTTTTAATTTTTGGGTTCAGAGATACATTTTTCAGTATCTAAATAAATGATAATGAGTATTGGACTCCCACTTTTCAACAAGCTCATTTATCGCATTATTCACCTTGTTTATCGCAATTCTCCCTAAACAGAAATCTTTCTTATTTTCTTTGGATGATGAAAACAATTCAAAACAAGTTAGCCAAAATTTGACATCACATGGAAAAGAGAACATTCTTAAAATCATTGAGTTTGGGGGGCTTAGCATTCCCTTTTCTCACCTATTGCATTGATAACTCAAATGCTGAAGTCGAAGATGAAAATAATGGTACAGGAGATGGTTCTTGCACCACTACTGCCTCAGAAACAGCAGGCCCCTTCCCCACCAAAAATCCATCTTCTTTACAAAGAATAGATATACGTGGAGATAGGACAGGCATTGAAATGGGCATTGAAATTACTATACTAAATAGAAACACCAGTTGCGAGCCTTTGGAAATTGCCATTGTAGATATCTGGCATTGTGATAAAGATGGCAACTATTCCGAATATGGCGGTACAGGTATGCAACCAACTGATTATACGGGCGATCATTTTTTAAGAGGCCGACAAACCACAGATAGTAATGGGAAAGTTGCTTTCACTTCCATTTTTCCAGGGTGGTACCGAGGCCGTGCCACCCACATTCACGTCCATGTTTATAATGCCTCTGGAAATTCTCTTTTGGTAACACAGATTGCTTTTCCAGAAGGTTCTGACAGCGCAGTAGTTCAGGTTAATGCATCATCAGCAAATGGCTATACGCAAGGTATGAGTGGCTATACTTATAATTCCAATGATAATGTGTTTTCAGACGGAGTGGAAACAGAAATGTCCAATATCTCTGGAAGTATAAGTGAAGGCTATAGCCTTACTCACTCCATAGTGGTAAACGGTTAAACCCGCTTTGGACCAGTGATGGCAGCACACATGTGACTTCCTCATACATTTAAGTTTAAAGACCAAAACGCAAATGGAAATGAATCAAAAAAACCGCATAAGATTGGCTAGAGAAAGGACTTTGGATCAAAGTGACAGCTTACAGCGATTTTGGGTGATTGACCCTAAAGCTGATGATCAGAGCATGTCACAGCCATTTTCAGATCTGAAAAGCTGTCAGGACAGCCTGTTACTTCCGGGAAAATCAAACACTTATTCATCAACTGATTCTTTTACCATGCTTTTGGTACCCTTAACAGGCAATATAATTATTGAAGAAAAAAAGACCGGAGATATTGAGTTAGGTACCCTCCTGTTTTTCAAGGTGAGCGAAGGACAGGTATTTAGACTGATTAACCCTAATAAAAATACTCCGGTCAATTTTCTTTTAATAGAACTTATAGAAAGGGGCTTGAATGAATCGAGAATATTAAGATTTGATAATGTAGCCAATCGCCTCAATGAGACAGTTTGCGATAATCATAAACTATCCTCTTACCAGTACCTCAAGATTTCCATGGGAGAATTTAAAGGCCGTACTGACATTAATTATTATTCCCCTTTTCTAGAAAATGATCTTTTCGTATTGGTATTATCGGGTGCTTTTGAAGTCAACGACTGCTTACTATCAACCAGAGATGCTCTTTCCCTTGTCCGCACCAGTCAATTGGAAATGGAATCTCTCTCCAATAATGCTTTTGTGTTAGTTCTTGATATAAATAAATCATAAATTTTACTTATCATTAAACTAAAAGTACCCACTGGTGATCAACAATAAGAACAATTTGATTTGGCACATCTTAGCCTGCTTGGCTTTTATGGCTTTACCAGCCATAATTAGTCCTCACCCTCCAGATCCTAATTACCTCTTATCAGGCCCAATTATTAGGGACTTTATCTCTAATGGACTTATGTTGGTATTTTTTTATTTCAATTATTATATCTTAATTCCAAAGCTTTACTTTAATCGCTTATATGTTTGGTATGGGTTAATAATTGCTGCTGCGTTTGCCATAATTATTTTTGTACCATCTTTACTTACTGGTTTCAACCCATTTAACTCGGCGCCAATGTCTTTAAGAATGCCTGAAATGATATCTAATAATATGCCGAGGCCAGAAAGATTGATACCGAGAAATGAACATCGACAAGTTCATGAGCAAAACCTGACCACCTTCCTCACTATGGTAAGTCATAATATTTTACTCTTAGTGTCTGTCATCTTATTTTCTATTCTGCTAAAGACCAGTGATCGCTTGTTAACCACAGAGAAAGCAAAACATGATGCTGAATTGGGTTCTCTAAGAAATCAAATAAAGCCCCATTTCCTTTTTAATACCTTGAATAGCATCTATGCCATGGCAGTAAGGGATAAGTCTTCTGGCACAGCCAGCAGTATCCTAAAACTATCAGGTTTAATGCGCTATGTAGTAAGTGAAACGGGTAGGCAATATGTTCCCTTGGAAAAAGAACTTGCCTATCTGAACGATTATGTCGAGTTACAAAAAATCCGGTTGGACAAAAAAGTAAAGTTTTACTACGCAGTGCAAGGGAGTCCAATTGGTTATAAAATTGCCCCATTACTACTCATTCCATTTATCGAAAATGCCTTTAAGCATGGGGTAAATCCAGATGAAGATTCACAAATTAATATCAGTATTAATGTAATGGATAAAACTTTGGATCTGATAGTAGAAAACAACAAAGTAAAAGTACTGCTGGATGAACATGAAACAAGTGGAAGAGGTATACTCAATGCTAAGGAAAGATTAAGCCTATTGTATCCTAAAAAGCATCTCCTAACTTTAAATGAAGATGAATACCTTTATCGAGTACACCTTAATTTGGAACTTTCATGATTAAAGCCATAGCCATAGATGATGAGCCACTTAGTTTGGAAATCTGTCAAGCTTACTGCGATGAAGTAGATTTTATCCAATTGGAAAAAACTTTCACCCAGTTAAAGGAAGCGCAATGGTACCTTCAAAATTATCCAGTTGACTTAATATTTTTGGATATCCATATGCCCAGCATGTCAGGTATCGAGTTTTACAAACAGCTTGACCAGGAAACCATGGTGATCTTCACTACAGCCCATAGCCAGTATGCGCTTGAAGGTTTTAATCTGAGCGCTATTGACTACCTTCTTAAGCCTTATCCCCTAGAAAGGTTTATGACAGCTGTCAACAAAGCTAAAGGCTATTTCCAATACCAACATCAGCAACCTCAAGTTCAGGAAGACCTTTATGTTCGTGCAGACTATAGCCTAGTTAAAATTCCTATTGAGGACATACTTTATATTGAAGGATTAGCGGATTACTTAAAGATCCATCAAGAAACTGGAAAGCCTATTATCACCAGAATGACCATGAAAGCTATTCTTGAAAAGATTCCTTCTGATTTTATAAGAGTTCATCGATCATATATCGTCCCAAAAAAAAGGATAGATAGTATTCGCAATAAAAATATCCATATTGGCAACATAGAGATTCCTATAGGCAATACGTACAGAGACGCTGTAGAAAAAGCTATAGGTTAAATGATATATGTATTCTAAAAAAGCCTGCCTTGTCAAATAATACTTATTTTTAAGAGAATCCAAATAGGTGGATCATTGTCACGACCTAACATAAAAATTTGGCATAATCAAAAAATGGTAACTGCATTAGTTTCCCTTAATGAGCCTCCTGTCGGGATCGTCCCGATAGCCATCGAGGACAACGACCTACTGATTACAAGTCTGTTGCTCTATCATCACGATGGCTATCGGGGTAAGAAGACCCTAATCGGCATATTTGGACAATAGTTTTTCACTTATGGCTGGAAAATGCTTTAGGTTCTCAAGATACTTTCTCGATTTATTCCTCTTAATATAGCGTTCTATTTCATGAGCCTGTCTTTTTGACTTACAACCGAGACTAAAATAAACTTCCCAATCAGAAGCCCTATGTGTAAAGCTACCTGAAAATACATGTTCATTATGTTGGGAAAGGCGATGAATCAAGTCCTGTGTATAGCCAATATAAAAAGTATCGATAGAAGGAGAGTACAATATGTAAACGCAAAAATTTGACATAATCAAAAAAGGGTAACTGCATTAGTTACCCTTAGTGAGCCTCCTGTCGGGATCGTCCCGATAGCTATCGAGGACAACAACCTATTGATTACAAGTCAGTTGCTCTATCATCACGATGACTATCGGGGTAAGAAGACCCTAATCGGAATATTTAGACAATAGCTTTTCACTTATGGCTGGAAAATGCCTTAGGTTCTCAAGATACTTTCTCGATTTATTCCTCTTAATATGACGTTCTATTTCATGAGCCTGTCTTTTTGACTTACAACTGAGACTATAATAAACTTCCCAGTCAGAAGCCCTATGTGTAAAGCTACCTGAAAATACATGTTCATTATGTTGGGAAAGGCGATGAATCAAATCCTGTGTATAGCCAATATAAAAAGTATCGATAGAAGGAGAGTACAATATGTAAACGCAAAAATTTGACATAATCAAAAAAGGGTAACTGCATTAGTTACCCTTAGTGAGCCTCCTGTCGGGATCGAACCAACGACCTACTGATTACAAGTCAGTTGCTCTACCAGCTGAGCTAAGGAGGCATTTTGCTCTATCATTCCGATGCCTATCGGAATAAGGAGGCTTTTAACTTTTCAATTTCAAAACATTTCTGAAATTTAAAGTTTTTCAAAATACTCAAAGCGAAACTTTCAGTACTTCAAATTATTAAAATAAAACTTAAACTTGAGCCTCCTGTCGGGATCGAACCAACGACCTACTGATTACAAGTCAGTTGCTCTACCAGCTGAGCTAAGGAGGCATTTTGCTCTATCATTCCGATGGCTATCGGAATAAGAGGCTTTTTAAGTGATTTACTATAACATTAAATAAATCTACTTGTCATAATAAGTTTAAATGCTATGGGCTTTTCCCTTATTGCGAGTGCAAATATATATGGATACTTATATCATCCCAAACGATTTGATAAAAAAAATAGGGAGATATTGATATCTCCCTAGGTATTAGAAACTTAAAATTCCCTTAATATCGATAACTTTTTCTTGAGCTTTTCTATTTCCTCCTCCGCTTTTTCTATTTTCTGATCAAATTGATCTTTTAACTTATCAGCAGTCTTAGATGAAGCAAAAAATTCAAGGTTGTTTTTCCACAAGGTAATGTTGTTCTCCAAGTCAGCAATTTGCTTACGGATACCATGTTCTTTCTTATTGAAGACCCTATCACTATTTGGGTCGCTTTGAATCTTGTTCAAATTAAGACGGAAAAGGAATTCTTCACGGTTCTCACCATCTGTATCCATCACATCAACACAAGCTTCCACCGCTTCATTGAACTTTGCAGCAATCTCTTTTATATTTTTCCTCGGGACGAAACCAATAGCATTAAAATCACCTATCAATTTCTCAAGATGTTCTACAGTCAAATCCTCCGAACCTGGAAGTGCCTTGATTTTGGCACACACTTCTTCTTTAGATTCAAGGTTCTTTTCAAACTCTTTGTTGATATCCTTATTGGCCTGTCTCCTATTGTCAAAGAAAGTATCACAAGCCGCTTTAAACCTTCTGTACAAATCATCCCTTACCTTCTCCGGTGTTGGACCCAGCTTTTTCCAGTCTTGTTGTAGCTTGATTAAGGCATTGGAAGTGTTTTGCCAATCTGTGCTCTCTTTTAGTGACTCTGCTTGTTTAATCAGCTCTTCGGCCTTTTCCTTGTTCACCCTACGGATTTCGTCAAGCTCTTTGAAGAAAAGGTTTTTATTATGGAAGAACTGCTTAAAGAATCCCCAAAATGATCTATTGATCTCACGGCCACACTCTCTTGGAACAGGACCAATTGCTTCCCACTCTTTTTGGATTTCAAGAATTTCCTTGGTCTTTACATTCCATTCTTTGATACGGTTAGCTTTGAAATCCTTAAACTCTCCAAGCTTGGCAATAAGTGCTTCTTTCTTGGTTTGGTTTTCTTTGAAAACCTCTTTTTGGCTCTCGTAATAAGCTTTCCTTTTGGCATAAACTGCGTCAGAAGCAGTTTTAAACCTTTGCCAAATACCTTCTTGTTCATCCCTTGGTACTGGACCTATATGCTTGAACTCTTCATGCAACTCATTTAAAGCCTTGATAGCATTTCTTAGATCTTCTTCTTGATCTAGCGCCTCTGCTTTTTCAATCAACTCAATCTTCCCTTCTAGGTTCTTTTTGCGATCAAGTTCCTTTAATTCAAAATAGATGCTTCTATTGTCATAGAAGCGATCCATTAACGCATTATAGGAAGCCCAAAGGCTTTTATTCTGAGCTCCTGGCACAGGACCAATTTCTTTCCACTCAGTTTGAATGTCCTTAATCGTACTAATACTATGTGTGGTCTCTTCACCATCTACCAGTTCTCTTAACCTCTCGAGAATTTGGTTTTTGGCATAGAGATTCTTTTCTTTTGCTTTTTCAAGGTCTTTGATTTGCTCGCTTCTGCGGTTTTTAAAGTCACCATAGAGCGCAAAAAATATTTTATCATCCTCACTTTGCTTGTAATAGAAGTCATCTTCTTCTCCACCATCCTTGACGAAGCTTTTTAGTGCAGCTTCCTTTTCCTTGTTAAAATGATCCTCTTCAAAGTGAGATTTAATGTCATTTGCAATGTGATCGGCCTTGACATAGTTTCCCTTCTCAATCAGCTCCTTTAATGCAGCTATCAGCTGCTTTTTGCTGAAATTCCCATAATCAACATGATGGTCATCGTCGTGATGATCTTCTTCATGGTGATCCTCTTCTTCATTTGCCATGTCCTTTTCCGGTTCATGCTGATTACTCTCCACAGTGTTATCTACCTGCTCTTGAGTCACCTTGTTTTCTTCTGATATTTCCTTATCGTTCTCCATAAATCTTATGAGTACTTCTTACCAAATATGCTTTAAACAAAAGTAATAAATAATTTAATTTAATCTTGGGTCAATGGGATAATTTGCCAAAACCTGAAAATCACCTCCCATATTCCTCAAAGCCACCCTCCAAAGATCATCAGGAGACGCTTCAAATATGGCCTGAGAATCCACTCTTTCGCACACTATCCAGGTATTTTCCGTCAATTCACTTTCCAACTGTCCTTCAGACCAACCGGAATAGCCAATAAAAAAACGAAAGTTGTTCAGATCAATTTGACCTGTTTTATATTTCATGACCAGCTCATCGAAATCCCCTCCCCAATACAAATCCTTCGCCAATTCAATGCTTCCTTCTATCATAGGACTACCTTTATATATAAAGTGAAGCGTGTTTTGTTCCACCGGTCCCCCAACAAAAACCTCTATATCCAAAAAATCAAGTTCATCCAACAGATCTCTAATCTTCAGAATGGAAAGTTTGTTTAAAACAAGACCAAACGCTCCCTTTTCATTGCTTTCACAAAGGAGTACAACGGACCTAACAAAATTTTCATCTTGTAGAAATGGCTCTGAAATCAATAAATGACCGGATTTGGGAGTGATTTTATTGTTTTTATCCATCAAATTCTGTTTGATTTTTATTCTTTAATATAGGTCAAAATTTCATAAATGCAATTAACAATGGTACTTTTATGGCTATAAAAATCTTATTTGATTATGGATATTGCAGCGCTTCGAACAGAATATTCCCTTAAGTCTCTAGATGTAAAAATGCTGGACAAATCGCCTATTAAGCAGTTTGAATCTTGGTTAGATGATGCTATCAAGACAAATGTCAACGAACCAAACGCCATGAACTTGGCTACAGTAAGCAAAAATCACAGGCCTAGTTCTAGAATCGTTCTCTTAAAAGGTATTGACCATGGCTTTGTTTTTTACACTAATTACGATAGTAAAAAAGGTCAGGAACTGAATCATTTTCCTTTTGCTGCAATTACCTTTTTCTGGCCTGAATTACAGCGACAGGTAAGAATAGAAGGAAAAATCGAAAAAGTAGCCCCTTCTCTTTCAGATCAATATTTCCTGTCCCGGCCAATGGGAAGTCAAATTGGAGCATGGGCATCTCCGCAAAGCCAGATCATTCCAGATAGAGCTTTTTTGGAAAAAAAAGAAGCAGAAATGATTGAGAAATTTAAGCTTGAAGAAATCCAAAGACCTGCTCATTGGGGTGGCTTTCGACTTGTTCCTGATTTGGTGGAATTTTGGCAAGGAAGAACTTCAAGACTACACGACAGAATCCAGTATCAACTAAAAGATGAAAATACCTGGACTACTAACAGGTTAGCTCCTTAAAATAGAAAAGGAAGGTTTTGAACCTTCCTTTTCTATTTTAACTGGAATAAGTCATCCACACCAACCATTCGTTCCACCGTAAAACCTTCACCATATTTTACATTTATCCTGTGGCCAAACTCTTTGGCCCTTGCCTCAGTAAAATCAAAAAACTCCTTACTACTGATAAAACTTTCAGGCTCTTGATTGGAAGGATCATAAAACTGGGATTTAAAGGCTTTGATGCTTTCAAGCTTCACATCCCAATATTCACTGATGTCGAACACAAAATCTGGTTCTATATAATTGTTTTGGATATAATGGTAAACAAATTTTGGTCTCCATGCCTCCTGCTTTACTCCGTCAAGCTCAGTCTCCACTTTAATCAAACCACTTACAAAACAGGCATTGGTAACCAAAGAAGCTCCCTTGCCATGATCTGGATGCCTATCGGTTACCGCATTGGCTAAGATGATTTCCGGCCGGTATTTTCTGATAATTTTTACTATTTCCAGACGATGTTCTTCATCGTCTTTAAAAAAGACGTCTCTAAAACCTAAATTTTCCCTTGCTGAAAGTTTAAGGATTTTTGAAGATGCTGTTGCCTCTTCCAAACGTAATTTAGGCGTTCCTCTAGTACCCATTTCTCCTTGGGTAAGATCAACTACTCCTACTTTATACCCTTTGTCTGCGTGAGCTGCAAGAGTTCCAGAACAAGATAGCTCAGCATCATCTGGATGGGCTGCAATAGCCAGAATATCTAATTTCATTCTTGAAGTATCGTTTACTTTAATTTTTCAAACCAAATTGAAACATTAAAATACACCTAAAAGTTTATCTGATTCTTAATCTTTGCCCCACTCTTAAGACAGAACTAGAAGAGATGTTGTTCTTTCTGGTGATATTTCTCACTGTAGTTCCATATTTTCGGGCAATTACACTTAAATTCTCACCACTTCTTACCCGATGATACACTGCCTGTTGCATCTTGATAACATGGTCAAAACTATTTGCCGTAACCGCATAAACACTGCTCCTCAGTCTTCCTACAGAAAAATCGAACAATTCTGTTGGGTTAATTGACAGTCCTTGATAGCGCACTTCAAAATGCAAATGAGGACCAGTACTCCTTCCAGTGCTTCCTCCATAACCAATTACTTCCCCAGCTTTTACTTCTTGCCCTACCACCGAATTGAATTTCGACAAATGTCCATATAAAGTCTCAAGGCCATTTTTATGTCTTACCACCAAATAATAGCCGTAGCCATAGCGGTCATATGATCTCATTCTCACAATTCCATCAAAAGCACTATACACTGGATCTCCTCTATTTAGGTCAAGATCTGTCCCATGATGCCAACGATATCTTCTAAAACCAAATTCTGAGTTTATTTTGGTCTGATCCAATGGATTGCTCCAGTTGGTGCCATAAAATGGATCATACAGTTTGACATAAACGGTATCCTTAAAGTCTTTGGGATTAAAATCATAACTGTCGATACGCTGGCTGTCCCATGAGGAATAGTATTCAAAGGCAGTAACCCAAACGCTATCAATTTGGATTTTATCAGTTACTTGAACCAACTGGTGTGTGGGGAGCCATACAAGCGAAAGGGTGTCTTCACTTACAGCAGTTAATCTTCTTCTTAAATCTACGCGGTCTTTGAACAATAAGGAATCTGTTCCACGCTGTAGATTTTGTAAATATTCCTGAACATCAAAAGTCTCTATTTTTCGGACATCCGGCACTTTGACTGGCTGGGTTTTGTCCTTCTTTACTATTTTGGGAAATACCTGTGCATAAGCTTCTGAAAAGCTTACACACAGGAAAGTAATGACAATAAAGCTGATGAATGATTTGATGCTCATTGGGTTTTATTATGACAACTCTTGTTCAGCGAGAAAACGCTCCGCATCGAGAGCTGACATACATCCGGTACCTGCAGCTGTTACAGCTTGCCTGTAAACATGATCTTGTGCGTCACCACAAGCAAAAACTCCTTCAATATTGGTTTTAGTGCTTCCTGGCTTGGTGATAATGTACCCAGATTCATTCATATCCAACATCCCATCAAAGATCTGGGTGTTAGGTTGGTGACCTATGGCCACGAAAAAGCCTGTTACCGCTAGTTCTTGAGTTTCTCCTGACTGTGTATTTTTGATTCTTACTCCACTTACTTCTTCTTCTCCAAGAATCTCTTCAGTTTCTGTATTCCAAAGGATCTCAATCTTTGGGTTATTTTTTACCCGCTGTTGCATAATTTGAGATGCTCTCATCTCATCTCTACGCACCAACATATATACTTTTTCACAAATATTGGCCAAATAGGATGCTTCTTCACACGCGGTATCACCGGCACCAACAATGGCTACATACTGATTTCTAAAGAAGAAACCATCACAAACGGCACAAGCAGAAACTCCTTTTCCGTTCAATTTATTTTCACTTTCAAGCCCAAGCCATTTAGCTGAAGCTCCAGTAGAAATAATAACAGTTTCAGCTAAGATTTCATTTTGGTCGTCTACAGTGACTTTATGAGGTCTTGAACTGAAGTCAACAGCAGTTACCATTCCGTACCTTACATCAGTACCAAATCTCTCCGCTTGCTTTTTGAAATCCTCCATCATTTGTGGTCCCATGACACCATCAGGATAGCCCGGGTAGTTTTCCACATCATTGGTGATGGTAAGTTGTCCACCTGGCTGTCCGCCAGTATAAAGTAATGGATTAAGGCCTGCTCTAGAGGCATAGATTGCCGCAGTATACCCTGCTGGGCCCGAACCGATGATTAATACTTTAACCTTTTCTGCTTCTTTATTCATTGACCAAGATTTTTTTGGTTGGCAAATTTTAAAATTTTAATGTTTTTAACAAAATAACACCTTGTTAAAATTCCCTAAATAATAGATTTAATTTTTTTATTGACCTTACAATTGACGGCTTAAAACTGATACCTAAAGACATACATGTACAAAAAAAGGGGCATGAGCCCCTTTTACTATTTATTGACTTTTATATCTACCCTAAATAAGGTTTCAATGTCTTACTTCTGGAAGTATGTCTCAATCTTCTGATTGCTTTTTCTTTGATCTGTCTTACACGCTCTCTGGTCAAATTAAATTTCTCACCAATTTCTTCAAGCGTCATGGCATGTTCACCATTCAAACCAAAATATAAGGTAATCACATCAGCTTCTCTCTGGGTAAGAGTTGATAAAGCTCTCTGAACCTCTTTTCTCAAAGAGTCATTCATCAAACCATCATCAGGTTTTTCTTCACCATCATTTTCCAACACATCCAAAAGGCTGTTTTCCTCTCCTTGTACGAAAGGAGCATCCATGGACACATGACGGCCAGAAATCTTCATGGTATCAACCACTTCACCAGCGGTTACCTCCAATACTTCAGCAAGTTCCTCTGGAGACGGTTCTCTCTCAAAACGTTGCTCAAGTTCACTGAAAGTCTTGCTGATTTTGTTCAAGGATCCTACACGGTTAAGCGGAAGTCTTACAATCCTGGACTGCTCAGCCAAAGCCTGCAGAATAGATTGTCTGATCCACCAAACAGCGTAAGAAATAAATTTAAAGCCCCTGGTCTCATCAAATCGCTGTGCGGCTTTGATAAGTCCCAAGTTTCCCTCATTGATAAGATCACCCAAAGAAAGGCCTTGGTTTTGGTACTGTTTTGCAACAGAAACCACGAACCTTAGGTTTGCTTTGGTCAATTTTTCAAGAGCTAGCTGATCACCTTCCCGGATTCTTTTGGCAAGTACCACTTCTTCATCTGCAGTAAGAAGATCTACTTTACCAATTTCTTGTAAATACTTATCGAGAGACTGACTCTCCCGGTTAGTGATCTGTTTGCTAATTTTAAGCTGCCTCATTCAGGAATATCTTTATTTTAGTTAGGACTTACTTATAACAGATTTAAATCTTAAATAAGTTCAATATACTAATTGACTAGATAATTTAATCTTTTTTTCCAGACTTTTCAGGCTTCGGCAAAAGAACCTTTCTTGAAAGCTTGAATTTTCCAGTCTTTTTATCAACATCAATTAATTTAACCACAATTTCTTCGCCTGGCTCCAATACACCATCCATGTTTTCAAGTCTTTCCCACTTGATTTCAGAGATGTGCAATAGGCCATCTTTGCCTGGCATGAACTCAATAAACGCACCAAATGGCATAATGTTTTTCACAATACCCGTATAAGTCTCTCCTATTTCAGGTTGTGCAACAATATTTTTGATACGCTGGATCGCTGAATCCATGGACTCTTGGTTGTTGGAGAAGATATTGATTTTACCTTGGTTATCTACTTCTTCAATAACGATAGTCGCTCCGGTATCTTTTTGAATCTCTTGGATTACTTTACCACCTGGTCCAATTACCGCACCGATCAACTCCTTAGGAATGGTCATATTATAAGACCTTGGAGTATGAGGTTTAAGTTCTGCTTTAGGTGAAGCCAAAGTCTTGGAAATCTCATCCAAGATATGAAGTCTACCTTCTTTGGCTTGATAAAGCGCTTCTTTCAACACATTATAATCCAAACCTTCTACTTTAAGGTCCATCTGACAAGCAGTGATACCTTGAGCAGTTCCTGTAACTTTGAAGTCCATGTCTCCCAGGTGATCTTCGTCACCTAGAATATCTGATAAGATAGAATAATTACCAGTTTCAGCATCAGAGATCATACCCATTGCGATACCTGTTACAGGTGCTTTGATTTGAATACCAGCATCCATCATTGCCAAAGAACCCGCGCATACTGTTGCCATAGATGAAGAACCATTTGACTCCAATATATCTGAAACGACACGGATTGTGTAAGGGTTTTGATCTTCACCAGGAAGGACTTTTTTCAAAGCTCTCATGGCCAAATTGCCATGACCGACTTCTCTACGTCCTGGTCCTCTGTTTGGTCTAACTTCTCCTGTTGAAAACCCAGGGAAGTTATAATGTAGGAAGAACTTATTATATCCGGAGATCACTGCTCCATCAATCATTTGCTCATCCAGTTTGGTACCTAAGGTACAAGTTGTTACCGATTGGGTTTCACCTCTAGTAAATACGGCAGAACCATGAGCTGAAGGAAGGTAATCTACCACAGACCAAATAGGCCTTACCTCATTGAGCTTACGCCCATCCAAACGTTTCTTTTCGTTTAGGGTTAGGTTCCTAGCTGCTTCCTTATGGATTTTCTTGAAATATGGACCGATCAAATCAGCTTCATACTCATGCTCCTCTCCTAGGCTTTCTACAAACTCATCTTTAATAGCGCTGATCAAATCGCTTCTTTCAGATTTGTTAGCGATTTGCTTACTCACTACTTCATAACATTTGTCATAAAGCGCAGCCTTCATTTTTTCATAAAGGGCCAAATCTTCTTTTTCGTGAGAGTATTCTCTTTTCTCTTCTTTCCCTACCAATTTGGTAAGTTCGATTTGGGCCTGACAATGTTTTTTAATTTCCTCGTGGGCAAATTGAATGGCTTCCACCATTTCATCTTCTGAGATTTCATTAGCTTCACCTTCTACCATCAAGATGAAATCCAACGATCCAGCCACGATAAATTCCAAAGTAGCCTCTTCAAGCTTAGTTGGGGTTGGATTTATGACCAACTCACCATCAATCTTGGCTACTCTTACTTCTGAAATAGGTCCATTGAATGGAATATCTGAAACGGCCAATGCCGCAGAAGCTGCCAATCCCGCCAAGCAATCAGGCAATACTTCATCATCAGAAGACATTAGGGTGATCATGATCTGGGTATCTGCATGATAGTCTTCTGGAAAAATAGGACGGATAGCCCTATCTACAATTCGGCTGATCAAAATTTCATAATCTGATAGCCTTCCTTCTCTTTTTAAGAAGCCCCCTGGAATTTTACCTGATGCGGCAAATTTTTCCTGATAATCTACTGACATCGGAAGGAAGTCTACCCCCTCTCCTGCCTCTTTTTTTGAAACAACGGTTGCCAGGAGCATAGCATTGCCCATTTTAACCACAACAGCACCATCTGCTTGCTTGGCCAATGCACCGGTTTCAATGATGATTTCTCTACCATCCTCGAGGGTGATAGTTTTTGAAATTACATTTGGTAACATACGATTTCTTTAAGAATAAATCTTCTGACTAGTTTTAAAAGTAAGGTTTAAATATATGGGGGAAAGAAAAAAAGTAAGGTTCCCGCTACGGGGAACCTTACAAACAAATTATTTACGTAGTCCTAAGTCTGCTAATACTGCTCTATATCTTTCAATGTCGTTTTTGTAAAGATAGTTCAAAAGAGCTCTGCGCTTACCTACTAATTTCAAAAGACCTAATCTTGAAGAGTGATCTTTTTTGTTGGTTTTCAAGTGATCGGTTAGGTGCTTGATTCTGAATGTGAAAAGCGCAATCTGAGATTCAGGAGATCCTGTGTCTTTATCAGATTTTAACCTACCATGATTCTTGAACAACTCTGACTTTTTCTCTGAAGTTAAATACATGCTTAGTTAAAATTAATTATTATGTTTATTTAAAGCAGCTACAAAGGTATGACTATTATTTCTAATAGTAAAATCCCCATATCATTTTTTACCTTTTTTTATATTCAGCCGTTGTTTTATCTTTTGAAAAGCAGCAGCATATACATCTGCTTCAAAAACCCTGGCATCTCTCCTAGCTTGTCTTAAAAAGACCAAACCAATAGGAATCAAAGCCAAATTAGAAAACCAAGTACCAAATAACGGATCAGCCATTCCCTCCTTGGCCCATTTTTCACCTGTAATGGTCAACATGTAAAAAATAATGAAGAAGATGATTGAAAACAACACAGGCATTCCCAACCCACCTTTTTTAATGATAGCACCCAAAGGAGCTCCTATCATAAACATCACAATACAGGCAAATGCTTGGGTATACTTCTGGTACCAACTGATTTCGAAACGCCTTTTCTCACGAGCTAAATTTTCCACATTTCCCATATTACTGCTAAAATTGTTTTTCAAAGTCCTCGCACTTTGCAAACCAATGGTAGCAGCTCTTGATCTATAATTCCCATTTTCAAGAATAGAGTCAATTTTAGCAATTTGAATATCCGAGAATTTAAGGTAAGCTGTTTTAACATCTTCCTCTTTTTGCCGCTTTTCAGCTACCAACTTTTTGGCTTTGTTGACAGCTGCTGTATCAACCTGTTTTGGTGATTGGGTTATTTGCTCCCTCTCATCTTCTACTATTTCCAGCTCCTGTTCTGATTCCTCAGCACTTTCTTCATCGATTACAATTTCTCTTTCAATTAGTGGACTTCTCTTTCCAGAAGCACTACTTTCTTCTAGGTCTCTAACTTCTTGGTCATCGTTTATGTTTCTTCTTTCCAAGGAATCGCCCCTATGCAAAGCTTCCTCTTCCCTCCTCTTTTTTTCCCATTCAAGGTTTTTAAGAGAGTCCACCATAGCTTTTTTTGCCTGAAGATCCTGGGGAATTTCTATTTCTCTTTGTTTTGTGAAAAAGGAATAGGCTGACTTTAACTGTGCATAATTATAATACTGATAATTCACCAGTTGATTGTACATGGAGTCCACATCGGCTTGAATCTCACTTATATTCTTGATAGACCTATTGGAAGACCATAGGTTCTCTGGAGTCCGGTCCATCTCGAATGCATCAAGGCTGAATACAATCTCATTTTTATCGAATTTTGTCCTTGTAAATGGAACAGGCTTTCCTCTAATCCCCCGCTTGGCATCCTCTTCATTATAACTATAACCACTGTAAAGGGTTAACTTCATAAAGCGGTCATTAAAGAACGGTTCCATCCTTCCAGAATCTGCCAAAATAACTCCCAAATTACCTTTTCCCCCAGAGTGGTCATAAATGATGACGTCTTTTAGCCTGATATCATCCAGTTTTTGGTTTACCTTGATGCTATAATTTGGTATACCATTATAAAATATTCCCTCTTTAATATCCAAAGCTGGTGATTTCATTCGGATATCATAAAGTAAGCTGAAGGTCTTTAGGTTGACTTTTGGCACCAGGTAATTGTTGGAAAAGAAAGCCGCTATGGAAAGCAATAATACAAATATACCAATGGGCAAAAGAGCCCGCAACAAGGATATTCCAGAACTCTTGATAGCCGTCAATTCAAAATGCTCTCCTAAATTCCCAAAAGTCATCAAAGCAGAAAGCAAAACGGCCAAAGGCAAAGCCATGGGGGAAATGGAGATTACAAAATAACCTATGAGTTCCATATAAACTCCAAATCCCAATCCTTTACCAAAGATCTCGTCAAAGTATTTGAGCATATTTACCGTCAGCAGAATAAAATCTACCACGATAAATGTCAATAAAAATGGTCCAATGAAGGACCCTAGAATCAATTTGTCTAATTTTTTCATGAGGCGTACACGCACCAACTATTCACGTAATATGATACCGCTAAGTTCATCATATTAAATGAAAAATTATAACGATAGTTTTATTAATACGCCTTAGCCTCCAATTATTTCCTTCAAAGTAGTGACCAAACCGTCCCAAATTTCTTCCTGTTCTTCATCATCATAAGAATCACTGTAGTCGATAACTTTTAAGAACAATGTTTGAGTCAATTCATTTTCCTCCAATCTAAACTCCACATAAGAGTGATCCTCTTCATCGGGTAATGAGGGATCAAAAAACTCAAATTTCACTCCATGATTAGAGCGAATAGCAGTCACTCTAGCATAATGGTCTACCCCATCGTAAACAAAATTGAAATTCTTATCAGAATCTATGGTTACATCATCTGCAAACCATTCAGAAAGTCCACTAGCAGTACTTAAATAGGGGAAAATAATCTTTTTGGAAGTATTCACCTGATAGTCAGCAACAAACTTATTCTTTACCATAACTTTAAAATTTTATTCCATAAAAAGTTAACATTTTTCCCTGCTAAGGCTTGCATTTAACCTTATAACCCTACATATTTGCATTCCCATTCAGCAAGGAGTTGGCAGTTAACCAAAGCCGACGTTTATCCTGATGACTTGGAGACTCATTAAGAGTCAATTATTTGGCGAGGTAGCTCAGTTGGTTAGAGCGCAGGATTCATAACCCTGAGGTCACGGGTTCAACTCCCGTCCTCGCTACTTTCAGGCTTCCAATTTGGGAGCCTTTTTTTGTTTTTACTTTTTTCAATCATGGAAGACACTTATACTGTTTATGTTTTGTTCTCTAAATCTTCTGGTAAAACCTATACTGGAATGACCTCCGACCTAATCAATAGGTTCCATTCACACAACACTTTTGCCAAAAAAGGCTTTACTGTAAAGTACAGACCATGGATAGTTATCCATACTGAAATTTTCAACTCCAAATCTAAAGCACTTCAAAGAGAAAAAGAGCTCGAAATTGGCAAGGGAAGAGAATGGATCAAAGCTAACATCTTACCATACCATAAATAACCACTCCTTTCGCTCAAGGATTCATATCCGCAGCGGCGGACAGTGGTTCAACTCATCCCGATAACTATCGGGACTACTTTCAGGCCTCCAATTTGGGAGCCTTTTTTTGTTTGTACTTTTTTTCGATCATGGAAGACATTTTTACTGTTTATGTTTTGTTCTTTAAATCTTCTGGTAAAACCTATTCTGGAATGACCTCCGACCAGATTGGTAAATGTCATTCTGATAACTTATTTAGTATTATAAAGATTTAACACACATTATTCATAATAATTAGTCGCTCATCAAACATATATACCTGAGCCCACACTTCATATCATCTTGGAATTACACTAGTGGAAGTAACTGAATAGTGGTCCTGTACCTTTCTTTTAACAAAAACATTCAATAAGCTAGTTAAGGCTAAATATTTTGTACAGCTCTAATTGTAATATAGTGAAAATTGAGAAATTGACATGCTCTAAACAAAAAATATTATCAAACAAAAAGCCCCTCAAATGAGGGGCTTTTAATATAGAGTAAGTTAGTGCTCCTTACTTTACTTTTTCAACAACAGCTTTGAATGCCTCTGGATGATTCATAGCAAGGTCAGCCAAAACTTTTCTGTTTAGCTCAACTTCTGCTTTCTTGAGCAGACCCATGAATTGTGAATAAGAAATACCATGCTCTCTAGCACCGGCATTGATACGCTGGATCCAAAGCTTTCTGAATTCTCTCTTCTTAGCTTTTCTATCTCTGTAAGCGTATTGTAAACCTTTTTCGTATTTGTTTTTGGCTACTGTCCATACGTTGCTACCTCTTCCGAAGTAACCTCTAGTAGCTTTTAATACTTTTTTTCTTCTTGCTCTTGACGCTACCGCGTTTACTGATCTTGGCATAATTAAATGATTTTTTGACTCTTGGTGTCTTCAGGCATTCTCCTTAGGAACTTTACTGACCAAGCATCTGGTGAATAAATAACCTTAAATTGTTTTGTAGAAAATTAGATTCTCAACATGTCTTTTACTCTGTTCACATCTGACTCATGAACCTCTCCCATTTTAGTAAGATTTCTCTTTCTTTTGGTTTCTTTCTTGGTCAGGATGTGGCTTTTGTAAGCATGTTTCCTTCTGATTTTTCCAGATCCAGTTAATTTGAATCTCTTTTTTGCACTTGATTTAGTTTTTACTTTAGGCATAACACTGTATTATTTGTTGAAATTATTTCTTACTGGTTTTGGGAGCAACGAACATATTCATTCTTTTACCTTCCATTTTGGGAAGCTGCTCCACATGACCGTATTCTTCCAACGCCTGTGCGAATTTCAATAATAACATCTCTCCTCTTTCCTTAAAGACAATGGATCTACCAACGAAATGTACGTAAGCTTTCACCTTTGCCCCATCCTTAAGAAAGTTGATGGCATGCTTTAATTTAAATGCAAAATCATGATCATCCGTGTTAGGGCCAAACCTGATTTCTTTTAGAACAGTTTTAGCTGCATTGGCTTTGATTTCCTTCTGCTTCTTCTTCTGTTCATATTTGAACTTCGCATAATCAATCACCTTACAAACAGGTGGATTCGCGTTAGGAGAAATTTCTACGAGATCAAGATCCTGTTCTTGTGCGATTTTGATAGCGGCCTCTGTAGAAAGAACGGCATTGCCTCCTTCCACAAAATCTCCAACTACCCTCACTTCACGGGCTCGGATCTTTGAGTTTACTTTATAAGGTTCTTCTTGTCTCGGTCTAAACGGTTTTCTTCCTCTCAAAATAGTTATAGTTGATTAAATGAATTTGACTGCAAATATCGGATATTTTTTTAATTATTAAAATACCGAATCTTTTTTAGCTTTTATTTTTATTTACTAAGTGATTCCAAAATAATATTTTTGAAGTACTCCACGAAGGCTTCAGGTGTAAAACTTCCCAAGTCACCTTCCCCATGCTTACGCACAGAGACTTTGCCTTCGGCCTGTTCTTTTTCCCCTACAATCAGCATAAAGGGCACTTTCTTTACTTCAGAGTCCCTGATTTTACGCCCTATTTTCTCATCTCTGTTATCTATTGAACCAACGATATCGTTCTCTTCCAATAGTTGATGAACAGTATTAGCGTATTCAATAAATTTTTCTGAAATAGGCAAAATATTAATTTGCTCAGGTGATAACCACAAAGGAAAATTCCCCGCACAGTGCTCAATAAGTACAGCAACAAACCTTTCCAATGAACCAAACGGTGCTCTGTGAATCATCACTGGGCGGTGCTTCTGGTTGTCAGAACCCACATATTCCAATTGGAATCTATCCGGTAACTGATAATCTACTTGGATGGTTCCCAGTTGCCAGCTTCTGCCCAAGGCATCCTTCACCATAAAGTCCAACTTAGGACCATAGAAAGCGGCTTCTCCAAGTTCTGTTACTGTCTCCAAGCCTTTTTCCTGAGCGGCTTCTACAATAGCTGACTCCGCTTTGTTCCAAGCATCATCCCCGCCAATGTACTTTTCCTTGTTCTCTGAGTCTCTCAAAGAGATTTGGGCTGTGTAATCATCAAAACCTAAGGCTTTGAATACATACAATACCAAATCAATAACTTTGATAAATTCTTCTTTCACCTGATCTGGACGGCAGAAGATGTGTGCATCATCTTGAGTAAAACCTCTCACTCTGGTCAAACCATGCAATTCTCCACTTTGCTCATATCGATACACTGTGCCAAATTCAGCATATCTTATCGGCAAATCCTTGTAAGATCTTGGCTTATGTTTATAAATCTCACAGTGGTGAGGACAGTTCATTGGTTTTAACAGGAACTCCTCTCCTTCATGAGGTGTAGCTATCGGTTGGAAAGAATCCTTACCATACTTCTCATAGTGACCTGAAGTTTCATAAAGTGCCTTATGGCCAATGTGAGGCGTTACCACTTGCTGGTATCCCGACTTATCCTGAGCCTTTTTCAAAAAGCTTACCAATCGCTCTCTTAGCAAGGTTCCTTTAGGCAACCAAAGCGGTAAACCCATACCTACCTTTTCTGAAAAAGTGAATAATTCCAGTTCTCTTCCCAGTTTTCTATGGTCACGCTTTTTGGCTTCCTCAAGCATTTGCAAATACTCAGAAAGCTCTTTTGCTTTAGGGAAGGAAACACCATAAATCCTGGTAAGCATTTTGTTGTTCTCATCCCCTCTCCAGTAAGCACCAGCTACATTTAGCAATTTAACTGCTTTGATGAAGCCTGTATTGGGAACGTGAGGTCCTCGGCAAAGGTCTACAAAATTACCTTGTTCGTAAAACGTAATTTTACCATCTTCAAGACCATCAATAAGGTCTAATTTATATTCATCGCCTTTATCTTTGAAATAGGCAATTGCATCGCTTTTGGAAATATCCTTTCGGATGTATTCATTCTTTTGACGGGCAAGCTCCACCATTTTTTTCTCAATGGCCTCCAATTCCGTTCCGTCAACTTGCTTATCACCAAAATCCACGTCATAGTAAAAGCCCGTTTCAATGGAAGGACCAATCCCAAATTTTACTCCTGGATAAAGTGCCTCAAGTGCTTCCGCTAAAAGGTGGGCTGAAGAATGCCAAAAAGTTGACTTTCCATCTTTGTCATTCCAGGTCAATAACTGGACTTCTGAATCTTTCAAAATGGGCCTTGTTGCATCCCAAACTTCACCATTTACTTTGGCTGCAAGAACGTTCCGAGCTAATCCCTCACTGATACTAAGCGCAATTTGTAAGCTGGTAGTTCCTTTTTCGTACTGTCTCACTGACCCATCGGGCAGTGTAATGTTAATTAATTCGTTAGACATCTAAACTTTAGAAAATTGTATTGAACAAAACACCTTTACAAACAGGTGCATTAAGTATGCAAATATGCAAATTCACTCACTTATTGAAAAGTTTTAAGGCTAAAGAATTAAATCATTGATGATAAGACTAAAAATGACCTTGGTCTGTGTTATTTATGAATGAGCATTCTTCTCTGCACAAGCCTAATGCTTATCTGCACCTGTCCTGTCCCCTTGATCTGGACTCATTGACTTTGGAATGCTATTTGCACTTTTTAAATAAACAACAAATCCATAAAGTCATGACCAAGAATCACGGACCACACATTAAGAACGATGAACAATATGAAGCTTTGCGGGACAAAGGGATGAGCAAATCAAAAGCAGCTAGAATAGCCAATACCCAAGATTCCGGGCAAAAGGGTGGAAAAGCGGAGCCTTACGAAGAATGGACAAAGGATGACTTGTATGACAAAGCCAAAAAAGTGGGTATCGAAGGTAGAAGTAAAATGAATAAGTCAGAATTAATTCAATCACTTCGCTCTGATTAATTTTCAACAGACTGTTTTTGGTATGTGTTTTGTTTTAAATATTCCGTAAATAAGTATATTTTAATAAAACCAACTTAAAAATGGCTAACAACTTAAAATTAAAAGGAAATTGGAATGAGCTTAAAGGTAAACTCAAATCCAAATATGGAGAATTGACGGATGATGACTTAACTTATGCAGAAGGTCAAGAAGACCAACTGATAGGAAAGATCCAGAAAAAAACAGGTGAGTCAGTAGAGAATATTAAAGCTTTTCTGTTTAGCGAACCTGAAGATAAGAAAGCATAAGTTTAAATAATTGTAAGTGGCCAGTGAATCTTTTCACTGGCCACTTTTTTAATACTTTTATAAATTTGTTTTTAGAAGAAATTTAAGATTATGATCAAGTTCTTCTTGAACTGATTCAACCACATTTTTTGGATACTTTATAATCCCGTTAAATAATTCCTTGTAATATATAATTCCAGCTTCCAAGTTGGTTTTAAAGCTCTTCAGACTTCTTTGCCATTTTTGGTGAGGAGCCAATTCAAATTGCTGCACTTCTTTCTTAAAATGATCTAGGTACAATCTTAACTCCTTGATCAGAAAATGTGGCCGGTGTTCGGCTAAATGTACTGCACCTTTTCCATAAATATGACTAACCATTTCTTTTAAACTATAGATTCCTTTGAAATAAGCTAAATTTGGTCCAGGGCAAATAGTAACTGCTTCTAAATTTCTATCTGGCTTTACACCATTTGCCAATAGAGCCGGAGCACTTAATCCTTCGCATAAACAGTCTTTTTCTACTATGCTAGAAGCTTCATGCTCAAAATTATCACTACCAGTTTTTTTTAACTGATTTAACTTTAAGTGTTGATATTGTCGTGAAGAAGTACAAATGGGTATTTTAGTAAATTCAGTATCAAATGAAAGTGTTTTTTTGTAACATGGGCTTCCTGGTCTGTTTTTCTTAATCCTTTCCTTTCTTTGGTCTTCTCCAGAACTAATTCTTAGGTTGTTGAATGGTACTCCCAAAGGAGATGCATGACTTAGAAAGAAATCAGACTCTTTAGCCTTCAAAATCCTATTTAAAGTATCCTTGTCTACACTGGTTGCTTCTGGAACCAATAGAAAAGGACTCCCCCATCCCGTACCATCTAGTCCATAATGATTGAGCAATAGCTGATCTTCTTCAAAGTTTCCAATTCCACCTTGCGCTGTTATTCTTATTTTACTGTTGTTATCCAGTAAATACTTATTTTTATTGGATAAGGATTGTTGACATATTTCTAGAAGTTCAGCCTCTAGTTCGGTTCTTTTACTTTTAAATTCTTCCAAAATTGATCCCAGTAGATGTCCCTCGGTAGCAAATGCGTGACCACCACAATTAAGTCCAGACTCTATTCTGAATTCCCTGATCCATAGTCCTTTTTTAGCCAAAAATTTTCCTTGGATCAGTGCGGATCTAAAATCACTCACTTTTAGGATAATACCCTTTTTTATTTTCCCTTTTTGATCTGGAAAGAAATCAACGAATTGTTCCAGATATGTAAAAAGAGCAGGATTCATACCTGCTGAAAACACAACTGAAGAACAGAGGTCAGACATCGCATAACCTCTTAATGCAGATAAAGCGTCAGAAAACTCCCTGGGAAGGGCTTGGCCATTTTCGTCATAATTCAGTTTATCGACTTTGGTCATGATATTAACATCAATTTTCCCAGGCCTTACACCATCCCTAAGTACCTTTTGCAATTCGAACCTAGCTTGACATTTGGCACTTTTCATGACCTCATATAGCCTCCCAAGTGGTTGGTTTTTAGGTAACATTTCAAAGTACTTATTTATTTCAGAATATGGATCTTCAAAAGATTCAGCTTTGATTTGAGTGATTTGATCGTTTACTATTTTGTGAAGCAAATTAAGGTAAGCAGTTATTCGCTTGGCCCGGGCATCTTCAGATTTAGCATCTATTGTCAAATAAGGCTCCATAAATTTCCTGCAGAGGAGCTTCCTCATTGACTCTATTAATCCATCTTCCATAATGGAAACGCAACTGTCTATGCCAAATCTAGCCACCTTAACTGGGCTGTCTATGGTATAACCTAAACCCATAACAGGAAGGTGAAAACTATGGATATGTGGCGTTGATTTAGAGTGGTTAATATCTATTATACTCATGATGTTGACTGTTTCTTAGTCAACAAAGCTAATAGGAAGGCCAACTTAAAAAGCTTTTATTGGTCAGGCCTCAAACTGATAAAAGTCATCTCTTTATTTCAAAAATGACAAACTAACCTCTGTTCCTTCACCTGGGTGGCTTTTTATATCCAATAGGCCTTTATTGTAAGCCACCAATTGCTTTACTAAAAGAAGACCTAACCCTGAGCCGGTTTCCTGGTCAGTACCTTTTTTAGATATAATAGCCGTATTGCCACTTTGTAGCGCGTTCAAGTCAACATCATCAATACCTACCCCCGAATCAATAATCCTTAATTTTACATACTGGTCGTTTTCACTATATCGAATCTCAATTGTTCCACCCCTAGGAGTAAATTTGATGGCATTATTTAAAAGATTTTGGAATATTATTCCCAAGTGATTTCTATCCACTAAGGCAGATGGCATAGAAGTTTTCTCGTGATAAAGTGATATTTCCTTCAACAATAATTGAGTGTCAAAATTTGTAAGTTTACTTTCTACAAATTGGGGAAGGTTGATACTTTCTATTTGGGCCTCTGCTCCATCCAATTGGCTCTTTGCCCACTTCAGTAAGCTATCTAGCATAGCATCCGTTTTGGTCACTTGTAATCTTAATAGATCAATTACCTCATCTTTATCGTTTTCCTCAAAATAACCTGTCTGTTCCATTTCCAATATTTGTTTAATGGCATTTATTGGAGATTTTAAATCATGGGAAAGAATGGAAAACAATTCATTTTTAGAATTATTGATATTATTTAGTAGCTTATTTTGATCAGCCAGTTGAATTTTCTGCTGCTTAATTTT
The DNA here is from genome assembly GCF_015533855.1 of Echinicola sp. 20G. Lineage (GTDB taxonomy): Bacteria > Bacteroidota > Bacteroidia > Cytophagales > Cyclobacteriaceae > Echinicola. Next base: position 4,431,070 of record NZ_AP024154.1, read on the forward strand.
AGCATGATTGACCTCCAACTTCTTTAAAAACCTATTTTTAAGCATTAGGTGACGGACAAACATCCACAATAATACAATCAGAAAGACCACTAGTACTAATAACAAGATATTCCATACCTTATTGGCGCGAGACTTTTCAAGAATCAAGGCCTTTTCATGGGCTAACTGTTGATTTTTGACCTCAGCCAATTTTAGATTAGACTGGTTAATTTTTCTGGTTTTTTCTAAGTTATACAGACTATCATTGTTTGCCTTATTAATCAATGCGTATTGTAAGGCCTTTTTATAATCATTCAAAGAATCATAAACAGACATTAATAGGCTTGATGATCTTTCCAGATCCCAAAATGCATGATTTTTATTGGCATATGAAAAACCCTTTTCAGCAAGTTTCGCGGCGGAGTGGAATCGCTTCCTTTCAAATGAAATTTTGGCTAATCCAGTATAGGTAAACGACTTCTCCCAGTTATTGAGGTGGGCTGAGTCAGCTAAGACATCATTATAATACCACTCTGATGAGTCTAGCAATCCTTTTGCAAAATATAAATCTGCAATTCTATTGGGAACCATTTTACTCAAAGTTGGATCCGGTTTCTTTTCCAATAGTTTTCTAGCCATGAAAAGGCTTTCCAAAGCTTCCTCTATTTCCCCTAAACCTTTTTGTGCGACGCCAATATTATAATAATTACGGGCAAGCGAAACAGAATCTCCAATCTCTGAATTAATACTTTTACTTTTTTCCCACATTTTTATCGCCATCTGATATTCATGTTGGCCTAAAAGTACTAACCCTCTTCCATTCCAAGCTGCTGCTAATTCCTCCTTATTCTCTACTTCTTGACTGAAAATCACAAAAGCTTTTTTATATGCATTTAAACTCAAGTCATACCTCCCAGAAGAATAATATATGGCTCCTAATTGATTAGCTGCTTTGCCAATCAAAAGTTTATCATGAGAAAACTCTGCAAGTCGCTTAGCTTGTTTTGCAAACTGTAATGATGAATCCAATTCATTATATTTATAAAGATTGGATAACTCTATCAATGAATCAAACTGGTCAATCTTACCTTGTGAAAAAGCATCCCTTTGCTGTAAAAGCAACAAAGTAAACATCACATATAAAATAGGTGAAAAGATGCTTGTCATTGTCGTGCTAGGTGAGTGAATAAGTATAAGACTAAAACAATTTTATACTAAAAGTCAACTGTTTAGAAAACAAAAATAAAAGTTAGTTGCATAAAAACTATACCTATTTAAATAAAAAGTAATGACCAATTAATTTTTTAAAAGCCCTTCCTGTAAGTTCTAATTTTAAAAAACACACTTGTTCCACTGGAACAATACACTCAAACTTTTGACAAAATCGAAAAAAAAAAGGACAAGCTTTTACACTTACCCTTGAAAATTCTCTAAATTAAAATAACCAATATAGCTTAGTAACTACTTATTAATGGTATTTGAATATTAAATGAACTACCATCTTTTTTATCATTCAATGGATCAATGGAACATGCAGCATAAAGAACTTTAGGAAGTCCATCCTCACCTATTAAAAATTGTGGTCTTTCCAATCTATTCACAACGACTTCCTCCCCATTTTCCAATTGGATTTTTAAAGGCATAAACATGGCATTGTCCATTTTTTTCCAGTCCATCCCGTCCTCAGAATACATGATGGCCAAGCCTGGATCCTCTCCTGTAATTTTCCCTGTAAAATCTTTAAATACCGTATAGAACCGTTTTGAACCATCATGGTACCAAACATACGGGTCTTCTGCTGAAGCCAGCTTACCATCTTCATCCCTTACATCAAAAACAAATTTATCTTGAGGAATAAATGGACCATCTGGAGAATCACCAATGGCTACACCGTGCACACCTCGCCAAGAGGGAGCATATAAATTTCCTTTAAAAAACAATAAATATTTGCCATCACTTGGACGCTGAACTACCGCAGGATTAACCACTATAAGGTTATCAGGCAAAGCTTCTGTTCCTTTTGGTGAAGGATTGAGAACATCCTTATCTTTCACGCGGGTCCTGGGACTAAGCAAAGGCTTGTCCGATCTAACGATATTTCCAGCCACAAGATCTTCGATGCTGTCAAACGTAACTACTCCTAATTGTTGGCTTTGCTGGATCAAATTCCTTTTACTTAAAGAAGCTCCTGGTGTATCTGGTTCTTGAGCTCCTGGATATTTTGACCCTGTATGATATAAATAATACTTTCCTTCGAACTTTTGGATATGGGGATTATGAACAGACTGACCATCCCAAGCATCAGGCATACCTTCATGATGGCGTCCTTGCAAAACAACTTTTACAAATTTAAAATCATGGTCAGGATAGTCTGATACGGCATAGGCTATTTCTGAATTAATTAGCCAGCCATCACCAAACCTATCATTGTTCTCACCTGATGGCCATCTCGAATAAAACATATGATATCGCCCATCTTCACCTTTCACTACACTTCCACCCCAAACAAAGTAACCTTCATTATTTAAAACTGAAGGTCCTTTTAAAATTGGACTCTCTCCAACCTTGGCCAAATGCGCATTGACTTTTTGTGGCTCTAACTTAATTTGAGCCTTCACACAAGCTTCAGAGAACACTACAAAACAAAGTATAGTAGCAAACCTTAACATTATCTTATTCATAATTAACCTTCCTCTTTTATCTCTCTAATTTAACAACAATTAGTCCAATTACCCTAAAATCAATCTTCTTTTTTAACTGCCAGTTTTCTATTATCTTGAGAATCAAAACCTATTGTAAATTTACTTTGACCAATGAAAATAACCTTACTTTTCCTCTCATTTACATTATTATCCTTCTCATTTTCCTATTCTCAAAACCCTTCTGATTATCAAAGAATTTACCTATCCGGCATGGATGCTGCTAGTCCTGTTGATTGGGAGTTTAAGGTCTCTGAAGGAAGAAAAGCAGGTCAATGGCTGACCATTCCCGTCCCTTCAAACTGGGAGCAGCATGGATTTGGAAATTATAATTATGGTCACGACCATAGGGAAAAACACAGAAAATTGGGCCAAGAAACGGGCTTTTACAAGCACTCCTTTAATGTTCCTCAAAACTGGAAAGGAAAAAGTATCCGAATTGTATTTGCAGGATCCATGACTGATACCAAAGTCAAAATCAATGGTAAAAGTGCCGGCCCAATGCATCAAGGGGCCTTTTATGAATTTAAATATGATATTACTCACTTACTTAAGTATGGGAAAGAAAATCTGCTTGAAGTAGAAGTGGCTAAACACTCCGATAACGAATCCATAAATAGAGCCGAAAGACAGGCAGACTTCTGGATTTTTGGAGGGATTTTTAGGCCAGTATATCTTGAAGTATTGCCTGCCACCAACTTTAAGCGTATCGCCATTGATGCCAAAGCTTCTGGAGAATTAAATGTGCTTACTGAAACGAACAAGCCCATCAAAAAAGGAGAAGTACAAATTGAAATTACTGATCTGAATACCGGTCAAACTATAGCCAATTTTCAATACGCCTTAGAGCAGTCAGAAACCAATTTTAATGACCGAGTTAAAAATATTATTCCTTGGAATCCGGAACGACCAAAGTTATATAATGCTAAATTCACCCTGATCCAAAACGGGAAAGCATTGTATACCCAAACAGAGCGGATAGGTTTCAGAACAGTTGATTTGAGAGAAAATGATGGTCTGTACGTTAATGGAACCAAGGTAATTCTTAAAGGAGTGAACCGACATTCATTTCACCCCAAAACTGGCCGTGCATTAAGCGAAGCTAATCACAAAGAAGACATCAGCTTAATGAAAGAGATGAACATGAATGCTGTCAGGATGAGCCATTACCCTCCTGATGAGCGTTTTCTAGCTCTTTGCGACTCTTTAGGACTCTTTGTTCTGGACGAGGTGACAGGTTGGCAAGATGGCTATGATACCATAGTTGGTCCAAAATTAATCAAAGAAACGGTGCTAAGAGATGAGAACCATCCATCAGTGATCATATGGGATCATGGTAATGAAGGTGGTTGGGACTTTGCCAATGAAAAATGGTTTCATGTCTATGACATCCAAAAACGACCTGTAATTTATCCATGGCTAAATAAGAATGGCATGGACGCTTTTCATTACCCAAAATTCAAAGCCGGGATCAACAGACTTTCCAATGGAAATGATGTGTTTATGCCTACCGAAATGCTTCATGGCCTTTATGATGGTGGACACGGTGCAGGATTGGAGGATTATTGGGCTGACTACCTTAAAAACCCTAGAGCCGCTGGAGGATTTCTTTGGGTATTTTCTGATGAGGCTATTGAGCGAACCGACCGAGCAGATAGTTTAGATGCGGATGGTAATCATGCACCTGACGGAATCGTTGGCCCATACCGAGAAAAAGAAGGAAGTTTCTATACGATCAAAGACATTTGGTCCCCTATCCAAATAAGTAAAAAATTAATTTCTGAAAATTTTGATGGTAAACTAATTATTGAAAACTATCATCACTATACAAGCTTAAAAGGCTTCAAAGTTGAATGGCAACTTCATGCTATCCAGCAGTGGCAAGAACACCCACTTCAATCAGGTAACATGACTCTAGGAGATATTTTACCAGGAGAAGCTAAACAAATCCAATTACCGTTGACAACCGATCTTTCGATGGCCGATTGGTTAGAAGTCAAAGTAAAAGATGAAACTGGGAATATGGTCAATAACTGGTCCTGGCCTATCCAACAACCTAAAGCCTTCATCCAAGATCAACTTACGAACAAAGCTGAAAATTCATCTTCTAATCCAAGCATGGTCACAGATAATGAAGATTTTTGGCTTATAACAGCGGCTGGACTAGAGTATGGCATCAACAAAAAAAATGGGCAGTTGGAAAGCTTGAAAAAAAGCGGTGTTTCTATTGCTTTCACAGGCCCAGTTCAAACTGAAGAACTCAAAGTTATTGATGTAACTCAAAGCAAAGATGCAGGCGGTAATATTGTAATTACAGGCAAATACGAAAGTTATCCTAAGGAAATTCAATGGACATTCTATGGTAACGGTTTGGTAAAATTTGAAGCTGCAGCAGCTTTTTCCAGAATGAACGAAGTCGAATATTTGGGTATCCATTTTTCTTTTCCTGAAGAGGCAGTCAAAAGCATTAAATGGATCGGAAATGGCCCTTACAGAGTCTGGCAAAACAGAATGAGAGGCCCCAAATTTGGCCTTTGGGAAAAGGGATACAACAATACCATTACTGGTTTCAGTCAAAAAGGAAAGCTGACATACCCTGAGTTCAAGGGATATCACTCTAACCTTTATGCTTATGAGCTATCCTACTCCAATGGCTCATTTAAGGTTTATAATGAAACACCTGGCTTGTTCTTCAGGTTATTTACTCCTGAAGACTCTCCCTTTACCAATCAAAATTTAACTGTTCCTTTTCCTCCGGGAGATCTATCATTTCTGTATAAAATCCCTGCTATTGGAACCAAGTTTCATGATGCCAAAGACCTCGGACCACAATCCCAAAAAGGAAGCAGTGTCGGTCATGGCGGAGATGTCAATGACCCTGTCATACTTTGGTTTGACTTTAGATAGGTTCCTAAATTGAACCTTTTTTCACAAAAAACAGTATATTCTGAATAACGCCTAGCAATATGGATTTAAAATCTCTTTGGAAAAATACAGAATATACTTTTGGTCTAAGTAATGATCTTTCCTTTCGGCCATTGATTAATTGGTGGGAGCAAAAGGTAAAAGAAGGAGATTTATATGCTCCTCAGGTTCAAAGGTTTTTGGAGGATATCAAAAAGTATCCCATCCTAAATCAGGATAAAATTGATGTGAAAGCGCTTCAAGAAGATAAAGAAGCTTATGCTTTCATCGTCCAATGTATATTTCCTGTATCACTCAATCTGTCCAGACAACTGTTTTTGATGTCTAAGCCTTTTGAGTTTGATATTATTTATAGCTCTCGACTATTTCAGGAAATGTTTTTGAGTCTTAAGGACAGCCCATCCTGCTTTATTGAAGCGAAGCAAACAGAAATGTACTACTCAAAGCTTTTCCATGCTTATCAAGTTATTCTAAAGAAGTTTTACGGTATTGAAATAGAAGAGTCCAACTCATTGATCTATAAAATGATCAATATCAATGGAATCGATAAATACTATTATTCAGAAATCAATGTAGACTTTGTAGATGCTGAGGCCTTGATGGAGCTTCCATCCAAGGAAACTATCATGAATTCTTGTTCAGGGACTACTCCATGTTTGAATGATTTCAATAAACTACAGCAAGTTTTACCTCTTGAGAAGTTTAAGTTTAATGGCTTTTCAATAGCTTTTCTGAAAGATTTCACCGAATCTGAAAGCATTGCTGAACTCAACACAGCTTTGTTAAATGATTATGATTTTGCATCTCCGAAGTTTTTGGAAACCATTGAAAGAAGTGTGAAGAGCCTATTGGGAAATGCTAAAATCAAAGTGGGAATTGCCGCATTCCAAAAATTTCAGGACAAATTCCTAATATCGGAAAAACGCTTGGCCAACAGTTACTTAATTAGGCAGATTTGCCAGACGGATTGTGACAAAAATTATGAAAGTGCCATAAATTTTCTATCCACTATCAGCGCACCAATTTTCCTCAATGAATTTGACGAATGTCCTGAGGCTAAAAGTTCCTACAAAACCATTAAACAGTTGGGCATTGAGGAAATAATTATTTTACCCTTGCAGTATGGGGATAGCCCTGTTGGGGTTTTGGAGATCTGTTCTGAGGAAAAGGGAATTTTAAACAACATGATGTTGTCCAAACTGAAAAACATCAACCAGCCCTTGGCGATGGCACTTCAAAAAAACAGCAAACAGTTTGAGTATGAAGTGCAGAAAGTCATCAGGAAAAACTATACTGCTATCCAACCATCCATAGAGTGGAAATTTCTTGATGTGGCTGTCCAAAACATTTTGGATCAGGAAAATGGAAAAAACTCCAAACTCCAACCAGTTGTATTTGACGATGTTTACCCGCTTTATGCTGCTGTGGATATTAGGAATTCATCCGCCACGCGTGTGGAGTCCATTCAAAAAGACTTGCAGCAACAACTGAAATTAGGTGCGGGTATTATATCCAAAGCACTTGAAAGTCACTATTTGCCCGTATTAGAAAAAATGAAATTCAAAATTGGGCAAATGCTTCAAGATATCCAGTTGATCTTGATTTCTGAAGATGAATCAAAAATCAACCAATTTCTATTGGATGAGCTTGAGCCTCTTTTCAAACACTTGAAAAAAGTTCAGCCAGAGTTGGAGTCCTTAGTCAATGAGTACTTCTCCACCATGGATCCTGAGTTGGGAATACTTTATGAGAATAGAAAGGCTTTTGAAGATAGCCTTTCCATAATCAATCAAGCCATTGGACAACATATCGAACAAGCTCAGGTTCAGGCCCAGAAAATGTTTCCCCATTATTTCGAGAAATACAAAACGGATGGTATTGATTATAATATCTACATTGGTCAGTCCTTGGTAAGAGATCGGATGTTCGATCCTATTTATCTCAAAAACCTCAAACTTTGGCAACTCACCACGCTATGTGAAAGTGCTTTTTTAAGCCAATCTCTAAAGTCAAAACTCCCTATTCCGCTTGAAACCACCCAGTTACTTCTAGTACACAGTGCACCACTGTCCATTAGTTTTAGGATGGATGAAAGGAAATTTGATGTGGAAGGAGCTTATAATATTCGCTACGAGATCATGAAAAAGCGAATAGACAAGGCCTTGATTTTAAACAGCAAGGAAAGATTGACCCAACCAGGTACTATTGCCATCATCTATACCCAACCTAAAGAAGCAGAAGAATACTTGGATTACATCTATTATCTTCAAAACAAAGGACTTCTAGGAGATAAAGTAGAACAACTAGACCTTGAAGATTTGCAGGGTGTAAATGGTTTGAAAGCATTGAGAATCAACTTGGCTGAAATTCCATATTCTGATTATCCAAATAAGCAAAAAGACACAATTAAAACTGATAGCCAAAAGTAAAGGTAGGCAATACCCCCTCTTTACTAATGGCCACTGTCCCGGAAAGCACCATCAAATTCAAAGGTGCCAACCAAACGCCAGCTCCAAAGCTATTGTGCCATTTGGAGCTATTTTCATCTTTGTACCAAACTCTGCCTATGTCATGGAAAACAGTCACTCCGACTGTGGCTGGAAAGAGATAGGTTGTAAAATCACTTAACCTGATGCGGGCTTCTGTATTGTTATAAATCATCGCATCTCCAGCAAACCTACTTCTTCGATATCCTCTCAAATTGTCCATTCCTCCCAGTGTTTGGGCTTGGAAAAATTCATAATCACCCCAATTGACACCTCCTCCAAATTGGGTGGCCCAAGTGATAATAGATGGAATTTGTCTGCTCCAATAAAGTGTCAAAGCTGTATTCATCTGCGTTAAGTCGCCACTGTATTCATTGATTCCCTGCAGATGGCTAAACTGTTGTACAAATTTCACCCCACGATTAGGCATCTTGGGGTGATCTGTATCATCAACTACCAACTGGGCATCCAATCCTGCATATAGTTTAGCATTTTCCAAATCTTCCACATCCACATCTGTCTGATCTGGTGAATAGATATACTTGCCAAAATTATCATCTTCATCCATCCTGGTCCGCTGTAACAGTGGCCCAACCCTGAAAAGGACATTTTTAGTAAGATCCTTTCTCAACCAAGTGTTGAGATTGATTTGGTTGTAGCGTACACGATAATATTTGTAGCCATACTTGTCCTTGTCAAATTCTGCGCGCTCATTTCCATATCCAAAAAAGTTATTGACATAATTGGGTGCCTTGATTGTAGCATCCCATTCCACGTCCAAATCCTGAAGTACGTCCACTGCCCTGCCCTGATAATATAAATTAACGGCCAAAGTCTTGATGGCTATATTAGCTTTAATACTTTGCTGCATCGCAAAAGGCTCTTTCCTAAACCCTTGTGTAGTCCATTGTACCCCACCCCCAAGAAATATCCCGTCGTCCACATTGTATTCCAAAGACACGAGCGGAAATAACATGTCATACTTAAAAGCTTTACGGTTATATTCATAGACAGAAGGTTTTTTGGAAGATATCAACTTAGATGATTCTCCTAACAGTAATGTATCCTGCTGCTTATTCCAATGGTAAACTAGATTTGCTTTATGGTCCAAATCACTTTTATCTTGAATTACATTGGTATCAAATCCACCCAAAACCCGTACTTTAATTTTACCAGGGCCTGATCCAGTAATTTCAAAAAGATCCTCTCCCCCCAAACCATAAATTCTGATTTCATTGGTTTCATTAGGATCGAACTTCCTGTTATAGATTTTTTGCTTTACATTCCCTTTTTTGGAAATCTTGCTGACTTCCACATCCACTTTGCCATCATCTTCATGTCTGATTTCAAACAGCTCACTTTTTTGGGTTCCATACACATCAACAGCTTTGGAAATAAACTCATAGTACTTTAAAGCTTCCTCCTTCATCCAACTCCTGCGATATTTAAGTTTATCCGTTATTTCAATACCTCTGTGTGCGTAAATTTCATCCGGCAAACTGTGTACGGCCACCTCAATGACTTCATCATCCATACGCTCAAGAAACTTATCAGCTTCCTCCTCCCAATCCTCCTTGTCAAGATCGTTTAAAAAAGATCGATCAAAATAGCGTCCATTGAACATAAAACCATTCACATCCCGCATCTCATATCCAAATCCTTGGAATTTGGGCATGATCCATTTTCGGCTAAATATCTTGGGCAACACACCCTCATTTACAAAAAACGCTTGATCTCTGTCTCTGGGCACAGGCACGAATTCTCTTCCCTTTTTGTCCTCAATCCCAATCCACCTCCATTGATCATCATGTCTGTCCCAATCCCCAATATACAAATCCAAAAGTCTAGCCCTTAAAATCTTCTTTTGGTCCAATTCATAATCCTGATCACCAAAGCGTTTTCTCAGCATTTTATCTGTGCTGTAAAACTTGTATTCTTCATCTTCCAGTTTTTCAGGAGTGATTTCACGTTCTTCATAAAGGTAGACTGCATTTCCAAAATTTTTCTGATAAATACCCAATTCAGTATCGTCTGGTAACCATACCAATTCGGGATTAGTATGGAATACTTTTGCTGCATCAGCCAATTTGGGGATAATCAAAGCCCCGTAGGGATGGGAAGCTGAAATTTGATCTTGGACAATATCTTTGGCTACGGTATTTCTAAGTACAGCCGGAATAGCCGCTTCGGGAAATTTATCGACCGACCTCAATACATATTCTCTTCCAGTTGAATCAGCCAACCTTAAAGACCTCGTCTGCATTCCTCCTCCTCGCTTGACAATCTCCATTCCTCCTCTTTCCTTTTTTAAATCAAACGTCCGGAACCAAATGGGTTGTCCCCATTCATTCCGATAGTTTTTTCCATAAAACTTCTCTTCCTCGGGCCCTGCAAAATACTGTTGGCTAACTGCCGCCTTGACAGAATCTCTAAATGGCAACTTGGCCTGGATAACTTCCTGCTGCTGCCCACTTGATTTTGTATAGACTACATCAGAGTAAATCGGATCAAAACCATCTTCTAAGCTGTAAAAATCCAACTTTACCTCTCCATTTGAATAAAAGTCAAGAGTAGCCAAGCCTTGTTGCTCATAAGTAAATTCCGCCGGGTTTTTCTTCTTGATCAATGTACTTTTAGATCCTGCACCGCTCACCACATGGCGTGCTTCTGGAGTAATGGTATACTCCAAAGCATGCTCATGCCCAGAAAGCACCACCACATTGGGGTGACCTTCCATGATAGCTTCCATGCTTTTTATTAATTGCTGATATTTTGGGTGAGGTACATCCTGAATATTACCTAAATAAGTTCTATACATAGGGTAAATTGAACCAATTACCGGCAATGGAATGTATAGATCTGGGTTAATGGCAGTAAAGGGAAAGAGATGGTCCCTCCAGCTAAAAGCTCCGTTATGCTCCCCAAAGGTCTCCATGGGATGGTGCATGGCGAGTAACACCAATTTATCCTGATTGGCTTCAAAAACATCCCCAATAGATGCTATCAATTCATCTTCTGACTTATATTCACAATCTGAATCAAGTCCAGGCCTATTGACCGGCTGAAGCCACCACTGACTATCAATAGCTATCAACACAGTATGTTCATTCAGTTCCCTTACGTAAGGTCCAGGACAGCCATCTTGCGGAACCCAGAAAACATTGCTCAAATGTAATGAATCCACATAGGCTTGTGCTCTAAGAATAGCATTCCAGCCTCCATCATGTCCTTTTTCCCAATCATGATTTCCCGGAATCATCCAGATTTCTCCTTCTACCTGATTGGAAAATGCAAATTGAGCATCTAAGATAGCCTTACTTAAGGTCTCCCTTTTATCCCCCAACTCTGGCATACCCTTAGGATAAATATTATCCCCTAAAAAAATAACATCTGATTTAATTCCACTAGGCTCTCTCTTGAGCATCTTTTCCACCATCAGACTTACAGGATGAGAGTTGCCATCCAGCTGTCCACCATCTCCGATAAGGTAGAGCCTTTGAGTGATTTCTTGTGAAAATGAGCTTCCAACTAATCCAAATAATAAAAGTATCAATAAGCTCTTCTTCATTTCATTTCAGGTTTATAGGAGAATTTTAAAATATTGGCATTGCCTCCGTCCGCTTCATTGGAGATAAACATATTGCCTGTATCATCAAAAGTGATTCCTTCAGCTTGCTTAAAAATTTTAGGATCAAGCCTGTACAAAGACTCCATATCCCCAAATTTATCCATTATCAAAAGCCATTTCCCCACTGATGAAAGGACATACAACTTACCAGAAATGGGGTGCAATGCTGTAGCTGAAGGCTTTATTGTCAATTTATACTCGTCTTGTTCTTGTAGAAGCCTACGCATTTTCTTTTCTGTCAATTTGAAATCCTTCGCTTCTGAGTACTTACCTTCCTTTATGTTAAACCAAAATGCACTGGAAACATTCTTATCATCATCTAATTTGCATTCCTTACAAAATAATATAAGCTTTTCTTCATCAAAATGACCAACAGATTCAAGATCGCGCTTTCCTTCATATGGAAAATCGTGTTTAATTGAACTTACATCTTGGTCGAAAACATCTATAACTTCATATAAATCACCATTACTCTTCAATGCAAACAACCTGTTACCAGTCCATAAAACATCCTCAACATCCATATTTTTGGCAAACTTGCTCATGCGAATTATCTTATTGTTCGGCCAAGCAATTTCATAGATTACTGAAGACTCATCTTCTATGAGCCAAAAGTGACCATTAGGAGCTAAAGTCATTCCTGATAATTCATCCAATCTTTCCGGAAGAATAAGTTTTTCCGGCTCAGCTAAATTATACCCAGGAGGAGAAATATACTTACCATCAAAACGTTTTTCTCTCAATCCACAAGATGAAATTATAACAAAAAAGAAAAAGACTATAAATTTAAAGTGATGCATGCTTTAGTGATATATTACTGTTAAATTTAGTTTTTTCAAGGGACATAAAAAGTATGGAACCAACCAAAATTCAAATTATAGAGAAAGTTTCTGGATATGTGAAAGGCCACTTTCAAAGTAATGATACCGAACTTTTCATTTATCATAATTTAGAACATACGGAAGATGTAGTAAAAGCTGCAGCTAAAATCGCTGAGAGCTATTCCCTAACTGAGGAAGATCATGATGCTTTATTGGTGTCAGCTTGGTTTCATGATTCCGGTTGCTGGGGAAGAACTGAACTTAAAGACCATGAAAATAGAAGTGCCAAACTTGCAGAGGACTTTTTGACTCAAGAAGGTGCTAGCATCAACTTTATCTCAAAAGTCAAGTCAGCGATTAAGTCTACCAAAATGCCCCAAAATCCAAATGGCCTAATTGAAGAAATTCTTTGTGATGCTGATCTTTTTCACCTTGGGAGCGAAGATTATTATGACCGTTCATTAAAACTCTGGGAAGAGTTTATCCAAATGAAAGTGTTTGATATTGATATTTTATCATGGCTTAAATCGAATTTGATTTTCCTAGGAAAACATAAATACCATACAGAATATTGCAAACAAAACTTAATGGCTGGCAAGCAAAAAAACATGGCTGATTTGGTTCAAAAAATAGAGGAAATGGAAGCTGATAAACCTAAGAAAAAGAAGAATAAAAAAAATAAAGGTCCTGAACGAGGGATAGAAACACTATTCCGAACTACATCCAGAAATCACCTTGAACTCAGTTCAATAGCAGACAACAAGGCAAATATCATGATTTCTGTTAATTCCATTATTCTAACCATCATTGTTTCGGTGCTTTTAAGAAAGCTAGAAGAATTCCCCAATTATATCATTCCGACAGTCATGTTGCTCAGCACAAGTTTGATTACCATGGTCTTTGCCATACTGGCCACCAGGCCAAACATTAGCTCAGGAAAAGTCACTAGAGAAGCCATTGATAAAAAAGAGTCGAACTTGCTCTACTTTGGAAATTTTCATGAAATGAAATTGGAAGAATATCAATATGGCATGAAGAAAATGATGGAAGATGCTGATTTTCTATACGGAAGCATGACTAAAGATATCTATTACCTTGGGCAAGTTTTAGGAAAGAAATACAAACTTCTGAGAAAAAGTTATACGGTATTTATGTTTGGGTTTATCGTTTCCATACTGGCTTTTGTGGTGGCTTCAGTCTTTTTCCCAGTGGATACCTTTTGATCAAAAATCAATTTGAGAACCCTCAATGTCCAGTTTTTCTATCCAAATATTTCTGTAAAGCACATCATGCCCTTCTGCTTGTAGCTTAATTCCTCCTGCTTGGTCAGTGATTCCTTTACCTCCATCACTTCCACCGTCAATACCTGAATTTGGCCCACCCCAAACCTGTTGGATATGGACGTTGTCATGAATCTTTTGACCATTGAAATAAATGCTTACCAAGGCCTTTTCCTTAAGTTTTCCGTCTTTGTCAAAGCGCGCCGCCCTAAAAGTAATATCATAAGCATTCCATTTTCCTAATCCATTATAAGCTGAATATGGAGCTGCTTTCTCATTGATTACAGCGGCCATTCCATGAGCAGTAGAGTCACCATCCAAAACCTGAATCTCATATCGATTCTGTAAATATACACCGCTATTTCCTCCAGGATGCTGGATCAGAAACTCTATATGTAACCTGAAGTCCTTATATTTTTCTTTGGTGACAATATCCGCAGCTCCATATAAGCCGTTAGCTGCGGCAGGGTCATTTGTATTGACTGCTGATCCAGCATCAACAGGGTCATCTACTATCTTCCATTTTATGGGAGGCTCTGCTGCCAATCTTGGCCCCTTCCAATATTCCCAATTTTTGTCCAGCATTTTTTGGCTTCCATCAAAAAGCCAATGAGCACTCCTGGGCTTTTTGGCTCCCACTCCTATTTGTGCCATTGAGACTAAAGGAATAAAAATCAACAAACAGGAAAATACACTCTTAAAAATGCTACGGTCCATAAGGTTATTATTTTTAGGCTTGATTAGGTAAAGGACAAATTGTAAAACCAATTTAGATAAAATAATACAGAAACTTCCAACCGATTATCCAAATATTCAGGAGCTGTATCGATTTAATCAATCAACTACATTGATCACAAATTCCTTTGACCACTAGATTCGCCTTTTCTTGCACAAACTTCTTTGGCAATCCAATGCTTGGGATCTTAAAATGAGGCAAACAAAAAGTACCGTTGCATATCCGACAGTAAAAATAAACATGCAGGTCTTTTTCAATAGCGCAGTTGCAGCTTTCCTCACAAAGTGCATATTTCGTCACACCCGTACCATCATCGATACTGTGAATGATTTTCTTTTCTTGAAAAGTCTTCAAGGTCCTATACAATGTCACACGGTCTGAATGCTCAAAAGAGTTCTCTAAATCAGTAAGGCTTATGGCCACTTTTTGGGCCAATAAAGTCTCCAACACCAACAGCCTCATGGCTGTTGGGCGGATACTGTGACTGCTCAAATGTTTCTCTAAACTTTTGATTTTCATTTTAGTGATGGTGTCCTCCTTCACCCTTTTTCATTTCTGCCATAATGTAATAAGCATTATCAATCACAAATTCCTTTTTGGCATCTTCAGGATTAACGAAGTTGATAGAAGACCAGTTTCCATCTTTCACACCTACTTTTACAGGAACTGGTTCGAAGGACCATTCATCTGCTAGCTTTTGTGCTGAGAAGATAAAATATTCATTACCTTCCTTCACCAATGCTCCCTCCCTAACCGCTAATAAGGACTGTTCTCCAACCACAACTTGACCTCGCACATACATTCCAGGGATCAATAAACCCTTCTTATTTTCTATCTCAGCATGAATATGAACTGCTTTAGGCTCTTGTTCGAATGATTTACCTACTGCATAAACTTCAGCTTGTAATTCTTCATTTTGGACTGTTTGGACGCTAAAACGTACTTTCTGCCCTTTTTCTACCAAATGCACATCTTTCTCAAAAACCATCAAATCAGCATGAATATGCTCAATATTCACTACTTCAAACATTTCAAACTGTGGCGCAACATATTGGCCCGTTTTGATATTGACTTTTTTGATATATCCTGAAATTGAGCTTTTAACCGGTACTTGTTCTATTACCTCTCCATTTTCCAAGGCACTTGCCTCTATACCCAATAACTTTAACTGATTTCTCAGACCATTTACTTGTCCTTTAAGGGCGGCCAAATCAGATTGTGTTTTTTGCAAGTCCCTACCAGAACCTACCTCTTTTTCATACAAGGTTTCCTGCCTACTGTTTTCTTTTTCTAAGTACTTCAATCTGTTCCAGTCTTGCTGGTAAGCAGTTTGAAGTTTGATCAAATCAGGGTGACTCAATCTGGCCAAAACCTGACCTTTATTGACATAATCACCCTCAATCACGTTGATAACAGCCACATTAGCACCAATATAGGCCGTAATGGATGCTTCATTTTGTGGAGGAACTTCCAATTCTCCATTTGCTTCTACATAAGTGGCCACATCTTGCTCACGAACTTTATCTATGGTAAGCTTCAAGCTATTCACTTGATCGTCGCTGAGGTGAACCATCTCTCCATGCTCTTCTTCTATAATTTCTGTTGATTTCAGCCCTGCTTCCTGAGGACTGTTACACCCTGATCCAAAAGCCATAACGATTAGTGAAAATATGCTGATATAAGTATTTCTATTCATTGTTTGATTCATTTAGGGGATTTTGAAAATATTCAAGTGCAATCTTACTTTCCAAATATTTGTCCAGCGTTTCTAATGCATCCATCTCAATGGTCAATGCATCACTTAGGTTTTGTAGGAAGGCCACATAGTCTATTGCACCTTCTCTATAAGCCAATAAAGCCCCTTTTTCCTGCTCTAACACTAATGGCAAGGCCTCTTTTTTGTAAAACTGATATGATGATCGCCACTTATTGTAATTTTGTAAAGCCGTACGATAAGCAGTTTGGAATTCCATTTGGGTTTGCTTTAGGGATTGATTTGCCTGCTCCAAGCTAATTTTAGCGGATTGCACCTTGGCCTGTGTTTGATTAAAAGCCAATGGAACACTAATACCTAATTGATAAGAATAATATCCAGAATTGCCTGAAACTTCTTGGATGCCATATTGTGCACTTAGCTTTGGTAGATACCCAGATTTAGCCGCTTTCAAGGCAAACTCAGCCAACTCCCTTTTTTCATTAGCCATGCTTATTTGGGGGTGTTCCGACATAGGAATTGACGGATTCATTATTTCTAAATAAACCGACTCATCCTCTGCAGAAGTAGTAAACAAAGTGTCACTTACTAACCATAAATTAAACTTTTGAAGTGCTACTTGATAATCGTAATACCCTTGGCTTTTCTTTATTTCAATTTGCCCAGATCGGTTTTGAGCTGCCAACCACTCAAGTTTACTGGTTGCTTCAATATCATACCTGATCTTTGCCGCATTTTCAAAATTTCCGTACAAAGAATCCATCCTTAAGAGAAGTTGGTATTTTAATTTGCTCATATAAACTTCTTTGAAGGCCAAGCTTACTTGTCTTGATAATTCCACTTCTGAGAGATTCAAAGCTGCTTCTGCCAAAGCAACTTGCTGTTTCTGGTATTTACTTTTTGCAGGAACTCCAAAAACATCTAACTGCTGTACCTGAAAACCCACACGAGTATAGACTCCAACACCATCTGTAATTTCCTCTCCTCCAGTGAAAATTTGTGTATTGCCTAAATCCCAAGCGGTTTTTTTCAAAGCCTCCTGTTTATCAATTTCCAATTGTACACTTTTAATCATTGGATAATTATCCTTTGCCTTTTGAATAGCCTCCTGGAGTGTTAGTTCTGGAAGACTCTCCTCTTCTTGGGCATTCGAAGTGAAAGAGAGCAAACTGAACATTAATGTAAAACCTAACATGATTGCAGGCTTGGAAACAGCTATTTTAAAGCTTTTGGCTTCCATCCACTGATAAAGTATAGGCAAAACAAACAAGGTGAGCATAGTAGATGTAATTAATCCCCCAATAACAACAGTCGCCAATGGTCGCTGCACTTCTGCCCCTGAGGAGGAAGAAATGGCCATAGGGAGGAAACCTAGAATATCTGTAAGTGCTGTCAACAAAATGGGCCTGATCCTTCTCCTTGTTCCCTTATTGATTCGCTCCATCAAACTTAAATTAACATCTTCTTTCAACTCATTGAGACCATTGATCAAAACCAGTCCATTCAAAACTGCTACTCCGAAAAGCACGATAAACCCCACACCCGCAGAAATACTAAATGGCATTCCACGGATCCAAAGAGAAAAAACTCCTCCGATAGCAGCCAACGGAATGGCCATGTAAATCATGAAGGTTTGCCGTAAAGACCCTAATGCGAAAAAGATCAAAATGAATATTGAAGCCAATGCCAAAGGAACGACCAATTTCAGCCTAGAAGTCGCTCTCTCTAGGTTTTCAAAGGCCCCTCCATATCTGATATAATAACCAGCAGGCAAATCCAACCTTGCATCCAATTTCTGTTTGATTTCTTGCACCAATGATTTTACATCTCTTCCCCGGACATTTATCCCAACATAAGTCCTTCGGTTTGTATTGTCTCTACTGATTTGCATAGGGCCTGGTTGATAACTTATCTCGGCCACTTCCTTCAGCGGAATTTGAGTCCTTGTGACCGTATTGACATATAAATTTTGGACATCATTGATCTGTGTTCTATACAGGGAATCCAGTCTAACAACCAAGTCGAACTTCTTTTCACCTTCAAAAATCACCCCCGCTTTTTTACCTGCAAATGCTGTTTGAACAACAGTATTTAAATCTTCTACATCTAAATCGTATTGAGAAAGCTTCTCGCGGTCGTAATTGATTGTCATCTGTGGTAAACCTGTGGTAGCTTCGACTTTCATGTCTGCAACACCTTCCACGCTTGACACAATTTGGCCGATTTCGTTGGCTTTTTGGGCAAGTACCTCTAAATCCTCTCCAAATAGTTTAATGGCAATGTCCTCTCTCACCCCCGTTAACAGCTCATTGAAGCGCATTTCTATGGGTTGGGTAAATTCATAAGAAACACCAGGGATGACACTGATTTTATCCTTGATCTTTTCAATTAACTCTTCCTTAGAAGAAGCCGATACCCATTCTGACTTGGGTTTAAGAATTATAAAACAATCACCAATATCCATAGGCATCGGGTCCGTAGGAACATCTGCCACCCCAAATCTGCTCAGAACCTGATCCACCTCCGGAAAATTGTCCAATATAATGTTTTCAATCTTAGTAGATGTCGCAATAGACTCAGAAAGGGAACTTCCCGGATTTAATATGATGTGAAATGCTACATCTCCTTCATCCAGTTGAGGAATAAACTCTCCTCCCATCCTACTAAAGGTAAATACCGTCAATCCAAAAAGCGTAATGGAAATGCCCAAAACCCATTTCCCATGCCGAAGAGCACTTTGCAAAAGTGGCGCGTATTTATCCTCCAACCAGATCACCACTTTGTCACCCCATGAAGCTTTGTTTCCCTTATCTACCCGAATAAAAAGTGAGGAAACCATAGGAACATAAGTAAGACAAAGGATCATGGCTCCCAGCATAGCAAAAATGAATGTCAGGGCCATTGGCCTGAACATTTTCCCTTCCACTCCTTCTAAAGCCAATATGGGTAGGAACACGATTAGAATGATCAATTGGCCAAAAAAAGCAGCATTCATCATACTTTTGGAAGCTTGGCTAGCAACTTTTTGTCTTGACTTTTTATCCAACTTCTCACCTTTCATGACTTTTTGATGCAACAAGAAAACAGTGCTCTCAACAATGATAACGGCCCCATCCACAATAATCCCAAAATCTATGGCTCCAAGGCTCATCAAATTCGCCCAAACATCAAAGACGTTCATTAAAATAAAGGCAAAAAGCAGACTCAATGGAATAGTGGAAGCGACGATTAACCCTCCTCGCCAGTTACCCAATAAAATGACAAGCACAAAAATGACGATCAGTCCACCTTCCAATAAATTTGAAG
Organism: Echinicola sp. 20G; assembly: GCF_015533855.1. GTDB lineage: Bacteria > Bacteroidota > Bacteroidia > Cytophagales > Cyclobacteriaceae > Echinicola. The sequence continues at coordinate 4,450,644 of NZ_AP024154.1, forward strand.
TAACCGTTGAAGTAGTTTCTTCCACCAATTTACTTCTGTCTAAGAAGGGCTTGATAGAAATTCCATCAGGTAAAGATTGCTGTATTTGTTCCATTCTTGATTGTACAGCTTGGATCACTTGGTCAGAATTGGCACCTTTTAGCATCAAAATCATTCCTCCTACGGCTTCTCCTTGGCCATTCTTGGTCAGTGCTCCATACCTTACTGCTTGCCCATAGCGTACCTCTGCCACATCCTTTATTTTGATGGGAAGACCTTCGCGATTGATAACAGAGATATTTTTTATTTCATCCAAACTGGACACCAATCCTTCCCCTCTTATAAAATTGGCTTGGTGGTTTCTTTCAATATAAGCCCCTCCAGTATTCTGGTTATTCTTTTCGAGTGCTTCAAAAATATCACCCATGGTGATTCCAATCGCTCTAAGCTCATCTGGAGAAACAGCTACTTCATACTGTTTGATTTTTCCACCAAAAGCATTTACTTCTACCACCCCTGGCACCATGGCCATTTGCCGCTTAATGATCCAGTCTTGGATCGTTCTCAGTTCAGTGTCTGAATATTTATCTTGGTAGAGGCTATCCACCTCCAGTGTGTATTGGTAAATCTCTCCAAGACCAGTAGAAATAGGCCCCATCATAGGATCTCCAAACCCTTCTGGAATTTCATCTTTTACAGCATTCAGTTTTTCCGCCACTAGCTGCCTTGGAAGATAGGTTCCTTGGTCATCCTCAAAAACGATGGTTACGACTGAAAGTCCAAATCTAGAAACAGACCGTACTTCCTTTACTCCTGGTAGGTTTGCCATGGCCAACTCCACCGGATAGGTCACAAATTGTTCTATATCTTCTGTTCCTAGATTAGGAGCTTGTGTGATTACTTGAACCTGATTGTTTGTAATATCTGGAACTGCATCAATGGGAACCTGCTTAATGCTCCAGATTCCCGCCACTATCAAAGCCAATGTTAACAGCCCAATAATTACCTTATGGTTGATAGAAAAAGATATCAGCTGATTTATCATAAAGTGTTTGCTTACAAATCGACACACATCTTGCTTTACCATTTTAGAACAAAAATGGCCGTGTGCAAAAAGGTATCTGATCTAGTTAAATAATTGAATTGATACTACCTTGAAATAAAGCAGCATTTAAAATTGGACGCATTTGTCCTCCGAAATAAAAAATTAGCTTCGAGGTGGTTTTAAAAAATCAAAAAGTTGGATACCTATAAAATCATGATAATAAGCATTGTTTACTGCAATGAAATCTGAAACAAAATTTACGGAGGGTTCCTGAGTGATCATAAAATGAATATGGCAACAATGGCAAACGCAAAGTGGAGAACAATCATCCCCCATATCTCCATGATGATGACCTGCATCATGATTGGCTATCATCGCTACTTCTGAAAATGTACCAGATACATCATCTCCATCAGCACATGGCAATACCATCAGTACCAACAAATAATAACGCAATATGATCTGCATGACCTTCATTAAGTACAAATATACCTAATAAAACCATGCAATGGGATTGCAAAAAATTAAGCAGCAAAATTTACTTTAATTCCCCATAAAAAGACTAATGGAATTCCCCAATCACTTTTTAATTAAGAGTCTATCAATAGCTGCAAGAAAATCTCTTGTTTTGAATGGTTTATTGATTGCCTCACTATTTGAAATTTTAGAAAGGTCAATAGAATCATCGACTTGAGTATAAAAATCATTGATGAACAATACAGGAATACTGTACTCTGTCCGAAGTGTTTTGACCAAGTCTATGCCAGAACTCTTAAAATCCCAATTTACAGAGACAATAAGTAAATCAGGCATAAACTCAGCTATCTCTGCTTTAACCAAATCTGTCCGGTTTATTTCCCGAATATCAAATTTGTGTAAATCCAAAATTTCATGAATGTTGTTTGAAAAATTGGTGTCTTTTTCAACAATAATAACTTTCAACATATTAATTAGGGTAATAAGCGATTACTAAATCTTTAATCAAAACTGGCAAGAATGAAACTGAGGGTGATTAGCTTGCAGTAGGTTTCTTACTTAATAAGTCATTCAAGTGAAGAACCTTCCTTTTCTACCAGTTTTTAATAAAGTTTTATAAAGCTAATTGGGTTTGAATAACAAAAATATCAATATGAATTGCATTTCAAAACAAATATTCTTCAATGTAATGTTAAAGTGTTCTTTATAAAATCAGTTTATTAAGTTTTGACAAGGGATTAAATGGCTAACATAAATTTTAACAATAAAACACCCCTCTTTTCTCTTTAATTAATTAACTTCATTTGGTTATGTTATTTTTTAATGAAATCAATTCAATTTTATGTTTGCAGGCTTTTAATGAATTAACTTACCACTTCAATTAAAACATACGAAAGAATTATTATGAAAACCTTAACTTTGTGCTTGGTACTTATTTCCTGTTTTATGGTGATATCTTGCAGTTCACCTTCTTTCCATACCAACAAAGTAATCGCCCATCGCGGCGCTTGGAAAGTAGATCAATTACCTCAAAATTCCATCGCTTCTCTCAATAAAGCAATTCAAATTGGATGTGAAGGCTCAGAGTTTGATGTTTGGATGACCTCAGATGAAGTTTTGGTAGTAAATCATGATGCTGACTTTCAAGGGTTACCAATTGAAACCAGCACTTATGCGCAATTGTTGGAACTCAGCCATGAAAATGGAGAGAAAATTTCCACTGTGGAGGAATATCTCCAAAAAGGAATGGAACAAAACACCACTAAATTAATTTTTGAAATCAAACCATCAAAAGTAAGTGTTGAAAGAAGCAAACTCATTGCCGAAAAATCGGTAAAAACAGTAAAAGAACTTAAGGCCGAAAAATGGGTGGACTACATTACTTTTAGCTATGAGGGAGGATTGAAAGCCATAGAAACAGACCCTAATGCCAATGTGGCCTACCTGAGTGGAGACAAGACTCCAGAAGAATTATCAAAAGCTGGCTTCTTTGGCTTTGATTATAATATTAAAGTATTGAAAAATAATCCTGAATGGATCCAACAAGCTCAGAATTTAGGATTGACGGTCAATTCTTGGACAGTAAATAAAGAAGAAGATATGAAGTGGTTATTGGAGCAAAAAGCTGATTTTATCACCACGGATGAACCTGAACTTCTTTTAAAGTTAATTGAAGACAATCAAGAATAATCAGTGGATTATCAAGGAGACTTTTTATGGGTCTCCTTGATCTTTCGATAGTCCTCCAAAGTATCTATATCTGTTTTCCCTTCTTCAAAAGAAACAAAGGTGGTTTTATTGATATGGTTAAAGATCACTTTTTTACCTCCTGTATCTCCTTTAAGTTCTAGTAACTCTGGAAAAAGCTTTTGATCATAAATGGCAGGAACACCCAATCTCCCGTTGTATTGACTTGCCACTATCAAGCTGTCGCTACTTTGCCACTTTGATAAAAGATCAAAAAGGTGTTTGGAGGAAAGAAATGGTTGATCGCAAACCATTATCAGGACACCATCCAAATTGTTACACAAACGTAAGGCTGACTGAAGGCCACATTTAATGGAAGAGCCCATTCCTTGTTTATAATCTTGATTAAAAGCTGTCGAGACATTTAAACCTTCTAGTTCCTTATCAACTTGATCAGCATAATGTCCCAAAACAATTACAACATCCATTGGACTAACTGAAACAGCTATAGTAGCAGCTTTCTGGATCAAGCTTTGACCATCTAGCTGAAGTAGTTGTTTAGCTTGTCCTAACCGCTTTGATAAACCTGCTGCCAGAATAATGATGGAAAATTTCTTGTTCTCCACTTTAGCTTAGTTATTTTTTAGAAGTTCCTCCAATGAGATATTATTTCTTTCAGGGTGAATACTATCTTTGAATTTATAGAGAAAACCACCTGTTCTATTTGAAAAAACAGCTTTTATCTCTGAAATAATGGAGACGGCAATTTCTTCTGCTGTTTCTGCCCCAACATCTAAACCTACAGGACTGTACATAGGGAAAGTCAATAATGAGTCTTTTTCAGATTTCATTTCTTTCTTAATACTCTCCCATTTTTTTCTTGGTCCTAACATTCCCACATACTTGGGTTTTAACTGGAGCAGCCTTTTGACCAAAGCTTTATCATAATTATAATTATGGGTCATTAAAAGAACAGCTGTTCTTTCATCCAACTGCACTTGATCAAAAACTTTTTCAGGTTGACCGATGATCACCTGACAATTAGGGAAGCGCTGATGGTTCGCATAACTTGGTCTTCCATCCAATAAGATCATCTCCCAACCCAAAATTTCGGCCATCTCTACCAAAGGAATAATATCATTGCCTGCACCAGCTATTACCAGTCTAATTGGAGCCGGTAAATATTGCATAAAAGCCGTCAGCTCCATGCCCTGATATTCTATATTCTTAAAGCTTGATCTTTGATTGGAAAGTACATTGTTTATGCCTATGGATAGATCAATATCAAATCTTTCTCTACTTTCAATTTGTCCTTGAACAGCATAAATATTTGTACCTTGATGAACAGACCTAGGCTGATTTAAGTCAAAAATTGTAACCAATACTGCAGCCTCTCTTAAAAGGGTTGCCTGTTCTAAAATGCCAATGGGATTCATTGGATCGTTTTGATCTATGGGTTCTATTAATACCCTAATGATTCCTTCACATCCCAGTCCAACACCAATCACAGCATCATACTCATCTGATGTATCGTAAGTTTGTGTCAAAGGCTTTCCTTGCATCATCACCATCAAAGCTTTTCTCAAGGCATCACCCTCCAAACATCCACCACTGATCGCCCCTGTCAGCTTTCCATCATCCGTGACCAACATTCTGGCTCCGGACCCACGATAGGAAGAACCTTCCACGTGAACGACAGTGGCCAATGCAGCCGATTTACCATCCTTTTTAGCACTATGATAAGCCAATATAATGGATTTAATCTCTTTCATACTACACGATATTCAATTTCAGATCCAATACCGTATCCCGAATTACCTTTAAAGCTGTCTTTACTTCTTCTTTGGTTGTAAATCTTCCTAAACTGAATCTAATGGCGTTTAAGGCATCCTCATCGGACATACCAATCGCCTTCAGCACATGAGAAGGTCGATGAATGATCGAGGAGCAAGCACTTCCCCTACTTACTGCCAGGTATTTGCTAAGGGTAAGTATTAGCCTTTCTCCCTCAACTCCGCTAAAACTAATATTACTTACATGGGGAAGTCTTTTTGCATTAAAAGCTTGAATAGTTACCCCTGACAACTCTCCAAGTTTTAATTCAAAATGATCACGTAGAGACCTTAACTGTTCCAATTCTAACTCCATATATTGATGGCATAAGGCCGCAGCTTTTCCGAATCCCACTATGCCGGGAACATTCATCGTCCCACTTCTTAAGCTTCCTTCCTGTTTTCCACCATGAAGGAATATACCGAGTTTAGACTTCAAATCGGAATTAGCGATGTATAATCCCCCAATACCTTTTGGGCCGTACATCTTATGGGCAGAAAAAGCCATATATGCTATTGATGAGGAGGATAAATCCATGGGGATTTTACCTACTGCCTGTGTGGCATCACAAATAAGGTCAATATTATGTTTGACAGTAATTTCCCCTATTTTATCTATAGGAAGAATCGTACCAATTTCATTATTGGCGTACATGCAAACGAAGCCAAGTGTATTGTCTTGGATGCTACTTTCCAAATCATCCAATGATATCTGGCCATTTTGGTCCACCTTTAAAAAGGTAAGCTCAGCACCCTGCTCTTGCAAAAAGGCCATTGTATCCAAAACAGCACTGTGCTCTATTTTGGTTGTTATGAAATGACCTTTACGTCCATTATTAAAAAACAATCCTTTTAATATCCAGTTGATCGATTCTGTCGCTCCACTTGTAAAGACCAAATCCTTTGGTTTACAATTGATCAATGTGGCTAACTGTTGTCTGGCTACCTCTACAGCCTCTTTGCTTTCCCACCCCAACAAATGATCATTACTCGATGGATTACCAAAATGATGGGAAAAGTAAGGCATCATCATCTTCACCACCTCAGGATCACAAGGGGTAGTTGCACAATAATCCAAATAAATTGGTCTCTTCATTAAAATGAATAGTTCTTTGATTAAAATCAATTATTCACTGTGAATAAATATATTTATCACATATAGCTTCTCATAATTCAATCTAACTATCTTATTCTAAAAAATTAAACCAGATATAATTATTTCTATGAACGGCATATCTAAGCCCAATATGGCTTAAAAAGCTTCTCCAATATAAATATAAAAACCATGACCTTCTTGGGTAAAAGCAGCATCCAATCTTGTGTAAATATCTTTATTGGGAAATAACAGGAACCGGATACCAGCACCAGCAGACCACACCATTTTATCCAAAGACAAATTACTAAAATCGGAAAATACAGTTCCAGTACCGGCAAAGACTGCTGCTCCAAAACGATTGGAAAAGCCTAAAGGTAAGGGTAAAAACCTAAGCTCTACCTGTGAGGAAATGTAATTTTTATCCCTAAATCTTCCATAATAATAGCCCCTCATCATGCTCTCACCACCAAGTGCACTCATCATATTGAAAGGGACATCTCCTGTATTGAACTGTCCAAAAAGTTGAGCTGCAAAAACATTGTCCTTGCCTATTGGACGGTAAATTCTATTATCTGAAACTATCGTTCCAAACTCATAAGTAGCCTCCCAAAAAGGTGCGTATTTTAGATAAGCTAACTCAGAGAACAAACCATTTCTAACATTGAGCACATTATGACGGTTATCATAAACAAAGCCCAGACCTAATCCTATATTCGTTGATCCCTCACTTCCGATGGGCATTTCAATGGTCTCTCCTTCTTCCTTGGGATGAAATTCCACCGATCCAAAGCGGTTCAAATCCAGTTCCATCCCAACATAAAAGTCTTTCTTTAGTTTCCTGAGCACCCTCTCTTTAATGAGCACTTGCCGTGAATCCACCAAAGCCAAGTATTCTTCAGGTGTATCCGGTCCCAATCCATAGTAATACATCGGAAACCTTTGGAACCTCAAACGCCCCAAGAAAAACCAGTCCTCTTTATCGGAATAAACGGCATGATCAAACCAAAACCCATATTGCCCTTCCAATGTAACAAAAGTAAACCCATTGATTTCACTCAAGCGGTTGGCTGTATCTTTTTTGGCGTAATAGACATATAAGGAGCTCAGCCCAATTTCCCAACTTGTCTCCGGCGCATAGGCCAAGGTAGGGTAAACAAAAAACTGGGGTTCGGAAATATCACTGGAATCATTGATAATGCTATTCCAATATCGTTTTATAAAGCTTTGTTTTTGTGCCTCAGCTAAACTGAAACTCAGTAGCCACACCATAAAAGACAAAAATATATTTTTCCTCATGAACAATCTGCTAAAGAATCTAGATTAGCTTTATAACGCAAATACTTTAAGATGGTTGGAAAATTATCAAATTAGAAGAAAAAATAATGTTTAAATTACATTTTAAATATGTGTGAATTATAAAATAATCAAAATCCCCATCCTATCATCCTAGTGATTTCATCAGTAGATGGAGGAATAGCTACTTCTGAAGGCCTTCCATAAATTTTTTCATTGAGATATTTTAGGGCCGGACCAATCCAATAAGTGCTCTCACTGTCTTCTGCCCTCAATAAGAAGCCTTTTTGCACAAAAAAAGTAAGTTCTTCAAAAATATATTCTGCATTAATTTCCATATGGTCTTTGTCTATATTTCTCGCATCTGTCAAGTTTGACAATAAAGTTGTTAACCTGGCTTTATCCTTCTCATACTCATTTCCCAAAATCAAATTTTCATGAGTCTTATCCATCAAAGGAAGTAAACCATTATCCTTATTGTAAGTTCTTAGCATATCCAAGACCATCATATTGCTGGTACCTTCCCAAATGGGTAAAACAAGTGTGTCCCTCATAAATTTGGGGAGAATGGTATCTTCAATATACCCCATCCCTCCCATCAGTTCCATACATTCCCTTATTCCGTATACAGACGTTTCAGCTGTTTGTCTTTTCACCATAGGAGTGATCATCCTCAATACTTGTCCACTTGAAGCATCTCCACTATCTGCCTTATCCAGCAGCGAAATGGCTTTCCAAGTCAGATAAAAGTCTGCCGTATACCTACAACTTAAATCATATAATTTTTTCCTAACCAGTGCATGATCCAAAACTCTCCTACCAAAAGAATGACGATGCGATAGAAATTGATAAGCCTCGATCAAACACCTTCTAAAAGCTGAAACTGCAATCACCGAATTCCATAATCGGGAAAGGTTGATCATTTCAACCATGATTTTGAAGCCCTCGCCTTCTTTACCGATCAATTTCCCAAAAGTATCTGTCAATATGATTTCAGCACTGGCCATGGATTTAGTCCCCAACTTATCTTTTAACCGGATGATATCCATAGGGTTAATTTGCCCGTCAGGCTTATGCTTTTCAACTAAAAATAAAGAAAGACCTTCGGTTCCTTTGACATCAGGATTGGTCCTGGCTAAAACCAGCTTGATTTCTGCATTTGCATTACTACAGAACCACTTTTCACCATTCAATAAGTAATAGCTATTGGCTATCTTTTGTGCGGAAACCATATTTGTACCGACATCGGACCCACCTGATTTTTCAGTTAAAAACATTGCCCCGGTAAACAATTGTTCTACATCATTGGTATAAATATGTTTCATTAACCGTTCCCTATCTTCTGCATCCGCAAAACTATTGATCACCCTTGCTACCCCATCAGTCATACAAAGAGGACAGCTTACGCCGCTTTCACCCATCCCATACAGAAATGCCAAACTAAAGCACAATCGATTGGAATACCCCTTGTATTCTTCCCTGAGGTCGGGATCCCATTTGACAGAGAACATGCCTGACTCTACCGCTATTTGCAACAATTTTTTATAATCTGGATGAAAAATAATTTCATTTATGGTCCTACCATAAGCATCTCTTTTTTTTAAAAAAGGCGGGTTTTTGTCAGCAGAAAGTGAAAGATGGTCTAATAATGATGCTGCTTTATAACCTAAGCGGCTTAGTTTTGGTTGCATAAACGCCCATGCCTCTTTGGATATCTCTTTTTGAAGAAAATGAACAAAAATTTGATCACTGACAAAAAAGTTTTTGCTAGGCATGTATGCATTGTCTAGCACAGTGTCGGAAGTGAATAATTTACCATAAGAAAAATTTAGAATTCCTTCCATAAATTAAATTTAACCCTTTAGTTAATCTAATAAAATTTTAGGCGAGAAGTAAACAATAATAGACAACATTTATCAATTTAGCTCTCATCCCCTTTTAATAAGAACGAAAAAAACAATTCAATCGTTTGTTGAAATATTACCTTAATCCCTAATAATAATGTAAAAGGTATAAAAACAAAAACAAGACGCGTCTATTTGTCACAGCAACCCAATAAAATACTAAAGGCTGTCCAAGTGACAGCCTTTAGTATTTTATTGGGTTGGAAAGCTTTTGATTTTATAGCCCAAATAAGTTTGGTAACCAAAGTACCATCTGAGGCCAAAGTGTAATTACTGCCAAGCCGATGATCATGGCCACAAAGAATGGCAAAAGTGGCCTCACAACATTTGCGATGGAAGTCTTGGCAACTCCCACTCCAATAAAAAGTACTGAGCCAACTGGAGGGGTACACAAACCGATACATAAGTTTAACACCATTATGATTCCAAAATGAACCGGGTCAATTCCTAGCTCAGTTACTACAGGCAAGAATATTGGCGTAAAGATCAATACAGCAGGAGTCATATCCATAAATATCCCAACAAAGAGGAGGATAAGGTTGATGATAATTAATATCACATATTTATTATCACTTAAAGAAAGTAAAACACTACTTATGGACTGCGGAATATCTTCACTGGACATAACCCAAGACATCGCCATAGATGTGGCAATCAACATGGCCACAACTGCTGTGGTTGCTGAAGATTTTAACAGGATAGCAGGAAGATCCTTCACTTTTAATTCCTTATACATGAAAGAAAGCCCCAAACAATACAGAACAGCAATTGCCGAAGCTTCTGTCGCTGTAAATATACCTGCTACAATTCCTCCAATTACAATGACCAACAAAGTCAAACTTGGTGCGGCATCAATAAATACTTTGCCTAATTCTTTAAAAGAAGTGCTTTCTCCTGCTGGCAATTCCTTTTTCTTAATAAAATAAGCTGCGGTAAGCATCAGTAATAACCCAATAAACAAACCAGGAATATAACCTGCGACAAACAAAGCTGCAATAGACACACCACCGCTTGCCAAGGAATATACAATCAGTACATTAGAAGGAGGAATAACCAAACCTGTAGTAGATGAGGTCACATTGACAGCCACCCCTAACTCTTTTGGATAACCTTCATCCTCCATTCTCTTACCCAAAATCCCACCTAATGCAGAAGCTGCTGCCACAGCCGAACCAGCAATGGCTCCAAATAGCATGGCTGCAATCACATTTACATACAGTAAACCACCAGGCAGCCTTCCACTGAGCGCTTTGGCGAGATTAATCAAGCGGTTGGCAATACCGCCTTTATTCATGATTTCCCCAGCGAGGATAAAGAAAGGAATGGCCAAAAGGGAAAAACTATTTAATCCTGCTCCCATCCGTTGAGCAATAGTCGTCATGGACGGCACAGCAGCTACAGTTACCAATAGTGTCAACAAACTGGAAAAACCTAAACTCCAGGCCACCGGTACACCCAGCCCCATCAAGGTTATAAAGCTTAAAACTAATATGATTATAGTAATATATTCCATGATTAAAATTTTGGGTTATGTTGAAGAATGTGCTTGATGTCTGCCACCTGGTAGATAAAAATCAATATTCCACTGAGAGGAATCACGGTATAAACATAGGCCAGTGGTATTTGTAATGTGGTGGATTTCTGTCCCAACATGTAAGTGATATAGACCAAATTGCTTCCACCAAAAATCATAACTGGTACCGCAAATCCAATGATGATCATGTGAATAAATACCATCAAATTATTCTTTGCTTTTCCGGTTAACTTACTTGGCAAAATATCAATGGCCAAGTGCTCATTATGGCCCGCTACATATGCAGCTCCCAACATACCCAACCAGATCAAAAGGAAACGAGCCAACTCATCAGTAAATGAACTGGGAGACATAAAAACATACCTGGACAATACCTGCCAGGTCACATTGATCACCATAAGCGCCATGATTACGATCAAAACGTAACCTACCTTATGGTTGATTTTATTCTTTAAAGAATTGCTTGGGTTATTCATGGTTTCTGATCTTTTCAATGATTTCGTACATTTCCGGTTGGGTCCTCTTGATTTCTTCATACATCGGCTCCACAGCTTTTCTGAAAGGCTCCTTGTCCGGATATGTAATGGTCACACCGGCTTCTTCCAACTGTTTCATCGACTCATCTTCAGCCTCCGCCCAAATCTTATACTCATACACCGCTGATTCATCGGCCGCTTCCTGAAGCCATTCTTTTTCTTGGTCACTCAATCTGTCCCATACCTTCGTACTGACAATCAACATATCAGGTACCGCTGTATGCTCATCAATGGAATAAAACTTACAGATTTCATAATGTCTGGAGCTAATCACACTGGGTGGGTTATTTTCTGCTCCATCCACTATACCTTGTTGCAAAGCAGTATAAAGCTCCCCCCAAGATACCGGTGTAGGTGATCCTCCAAAGCTTTTGACCATATTAATGGCTGTATTACTTTCCATGACACGGATTTTCTTTCCTACCAAGTCTTCCGGCGATTCTACTGGCTTATCTTTACTATAAAAACTTCTTGATCCTGCATCATAAAAACAAAGTCCCTTGAGCCAAAATTGGGTGCCCTCATTCAGTAGCATTTTTCCAATTTCTCCATTCAACACCCTTTCCCTGTGTGCATCATCTCTGAATAAATAAGGCTGGCTGAGCACTTGGATTTTAGGTGCAAAACTTTCCATGACGGCTGAAGAAACTTTGGTCATCCCAAGGCTTCCTATTTGAAGTAACTCGACCAATTCCCTTTCATTACCCAATTGGGCATTGGGATAAACCTTTAGCTCCATCTTTCCTCCAGACTTCTCCTCTAGCTTATCGGCCATGTATAGCATAGCGGAGTGAACCGGATGGTTGGTATCTAGCCCATGTCCCAATTTTATGACCGTTTTACCACCTGTACCTTTACATGAATAGAGGGAAAATAATGAAATAAAAATCAGTAGTTTAAGAAAAATTTTGGGCTTAAAATAATTGACAAACTTCATTTTAGATTATTTAGAATTTCGGATTGTTTCTATAATGCCTAATGCCTGTGAAATCTGTTTTTCAAGTGCATCAAATTGCTTCTGCTTGATCCATTCTTTGTTGAACAGTTGGGAGCCCATACCCACGCATGTCACACCTGCACCAAACCAAGTGGAGAGGTTTTCCTCTGTTGGTTCCACACCTCCGGTAGGCATAATCTTGATCTCTGGTAATACTGCCTTGACAGCTGACACAAATGATGGTCCCAATACATTTCCTGGAAAAGCCTTCACCACTTCAGCTCCCATTTCCTTTGCGTTAAAAATCTCTGTCACCGTTCCGCAGCCTGGAATCCAAAGCACATCTGCTTTAGAACAGGTCACAATGACATTGGGGATCAAAGCCGGAGAAACCACAAAATCAGCTCCCGCTGCTAAAAATTCTTCCACTTGCTTAGGGGTAAAGATCGTCCCTATCCCCAAAATTAATCCTTCATACTGGGAGGCATGACTCTTTAACTCCTTAAAAACTTCCAGTGCATTTTCTCCCCTATTGGTAAATTCAAATACGCGGACACCTGCTTTATAGGAAGCATCCAATACATCTTTGGCCACAGCAATATCTGAGTGATTGAAAACAGGGATCATTCCTGTCTCTTCCATTGCTGCAATAACCTCACTCTTACTGAATTTCATAAATCTATTTATCTTAATAATTTTCCTACATTTTCTCCTTTTACCAACTGGCTCACCTCGTCCACAGACACAAAATTGGCATCCCCGGGGATACTGTGTTTCAAAACTGATGCTGCGACCGCAAATTCCAAAGCCTCCTGGTCTCCTGACCCCAACAAGCCATAGATCAATCCCGCCATATAAGCATCTCCACCACCTACCCTGTCAACAATATGGGTCATGTCATAAGTCTTTGACTCTAAAAGTTCCTCTCCATTCCATAGCACTCCGCACAACTTGTTATGGGAAGCACTGATGGACTCCCTGTAAGTGGTCGAAACATACTTAATGGAGGGACATTTTTCCTGCGCCTTTTTACACGCCGTTACATAATCTTCCTCATGGATATCCATGCAGTTTTCAAAATCCGTAAGCCCGGCTATAATAAGGTCCGTCTGGGCAATCAAATCGGGCATGATATCCAAGGGCTGTTTGCCATATTGCCACAGGTTCCTTCTGTAATTAATGTCTCCACTGATTTTGACACCCTGGGCCTTGGCAGCCTTGACGGCATCCTGGCAAAGTTTGGCAGCTGAGGCTGAAATGGCTGGTGTGATTCCTGTCCAATGAAACCAATCCGCACCTTCAAAGATCTTTTCCCAATCTATTTTGGCAGGGTCAAAATTGGCAAAAACAGAATCAAAACGATCATAAATGATTTTGGATGAACGTTGCATGGCTCCGTTTTCCACAAAGTATAATCCCATCCTCCCTTCATCAAAATAAACGTGTGAAGTGTCCAAACCGGCAAACCTAAGGTACTGCACTGCTGATTTACCGATATCATGGTTTGGAAAGGCAGTGACATGAGCCGCGGAGACTCCCCAATTGGCCAAAGATATGGCCACATTGGCTTCTGCTCCTCCAAAAACTACATTGTAACTGTCTGCACTGATGAATCTTTCGTACCCTGGAGTGGATAATCTCATCATTATTTCCCCAAGGCTAATCACTCGTTTATTCATGGATAAGTTCAATTTTATTTCCCGAATTAAGCCCAAAATAATTTCCTTTAGAAAAAAAACAGGAATTTTATTCTCATTAATATTTTTTTACCTAAATTGTGCAATCGATTGCGCAATATATAAATTTTAATTCACATGCTACATAAAATTTTAAAGATTCATCCAAATGACAATGTGTTGGTGGCTCTTACAGACCTTAAAGCAGGAGAAAATATTTCTTTTGAAGGTAAAGAGATCACATTGACACATGATGTCAAGGCGAAGCATAAATTTGCTGAGATGGATTTTGCCAAAGACCATGACATCTACATGTATGGTATTATCTGTGGCAAAGCCATGAATGACATTGCAGAGGGTGAAGTATTAACAACCCAAAATGTTGCCCATAAAACTTCTGAATTCACTGGAAAAAGGGATTTCAAATCCTGGACAGCTCCAGATGTATCAAAATGGGCAAACCGAAACTTTATGGGCTATCACCGAGAAGATGGCCAGGTAGGAACAGCAAATTACTGGCTGGTTATTCCTTTGGTTTTCTGTGAAAACAGAAATATCGAAATTATGAAGCAAGCCTTTGTAGAAGAACTTGGCTTTGCCAAACCCAACAAGTATAAGACTTTTGTAAAGCAAATGCGTGACCTATACACCCAAGGGGAAAAAGAAAAGATTGCCCAATTGAGTGTGGAAACGATTGATCAAGATGAAGAGACTCGTATCTTCAAAAACATAGATGGCATTAAGTTTCTGACCCATCAGGGAGGTTGCGGAGGAATTCGACAAGACTCCGAAATGCTGTGTGCCCTAATAGCAGGATATATCAACAATCCCAACGTAGCAGGTGCCACTATATTAAGTTTGGGCTGCCAAAATGCTCAACCTACTATCCTGCAAGAAAAACTGGACAAGATCAATCCTGACTTGAAGAAACCAGTGATATTATTGGAGCAGCAAAAAGAAGGGACAGAGAGTACTTTGCTGACCAACGCTATTCAAAAGACATTCTTGGCACTGACAGAAGCTGATCAAATCGAGCGAAAACCTGCTCCATTGAGCAAATTGACCGTTGGCCTTGAATGCGGCGGATCTGATGGTTTCTCTGGGATTTCGGCGAACCCATCTGTTGGACATGCTTCTGATTTAGTGGTTGCATTAGGAGGAAAAACCATCCTCTCCGAATTCCCAGAACTATGTGGTGTGGAGCAGGAGTTGATCAACAGATGCACAACAGATGAAGCAGCTGATAAGTTTGTTAACTTAATGAGAGCTTATGCCGCATCTGCTGAAGCTGTGGGCTCTGGATTCGATATGAACCCAAGCCCAGGGAACATCAAGGATGGCCTGATCACTGATGCCATGAAATCTGCCGGAGCTGCCAAAAAAGGAGGCACCTCTCCTATTGTGGATGTTTTGGATTATGCAGAATATGTCACCAAGCCCGGCCTTAACCTTTTGTGCACTCCTGGTAATGATGTGGAAAGCACTACAGCCATGGCAGGGTCTGGAGCCAATGTCATTCTCTTCACCACAGGCTTGGGCACTCCTACCGGAAACCCAGTAACTCCAGTTCTTAAAGTCTCCTCCAATCATGTATTAGCAGAAAAAATGTCTGATATTATTGATATCAATACCGGAGGTGTGATTTCTGGTGATAAAAGTATTGATCAAATGGGCGAAGAAATCTTGGAACACATCATTGAAGTGGCTAGTGGAAATAAAAAAGCAAAAGCCATGACTTTGAATCAAGATGATTTTATTCCTTGGAAAAGAGGGGTCTCTTTATAGGAGGTTAACTTCACTTCAGAAAGTATCAAAAGGACACCATTGGGTGTCCTTTTATCTTTACTACCATGCACCAAATATTCAAAGTCACAAAAAACATATTCCCTTCAAACAAGCACGTTTGCCACTTCATATGCCTTGATGTTATCGGAATCGATTTCGTAATTAAACTTTTTCCATTATTTGACAAGCAAAGATTAAATCCTCATTTTTAGATTACTAAAATCAATAAAACTGAGTATAACATGTTTAAGAAATTTTCTTTTCCACTTGCAGTAATTATCAGTGGAATAATTTGCTTTTCCTGCTCTGAAAAGGCTGTTAGTTCTGAAGATAGTAAAGATGGTGAATGGACCTCTCTCTTCGATGGTAAGTCTCTTGAAGGCTGGAAACCACTTGGTGGTGAAGCAGAATTTGTAATCGAAGATGGTACCATCGTCGGAATCTCTAAAATCAATACACCCAATACATTTTTGTCCACTGAAAAAGAGTATAGTGATTATATTCTTGAATTGGATCTTAAAATAGAAGATGTTACCAGTAACTCTGGTGTAATGACCCGTGGTCAATATGATGCTGAAAAAAACAGGGTTTTTGGTTATCAGATTGAAGCAGACCCGAAAGAAAGAGCATGGTCTGGTGGACTATATGATGAAGCAAGAAGAGGCTGGCTTTACCCCCTCACACTCAATCCTGAAGCGAGAAGTGCTTTCAAAATGGGAGAATTCAATCATTACAGAATAGAAGCCATTGGAAATGTAATCAAAACTTGGGTAAATGATCAACCTGTCGCTTATGTGGTAGATGACATGGACAGTAAAGGATTTATTGGCCTTCAGGTTCATAGCATTGGTAAAAATCCTGACCATGCGGGAAGAAAAACCTATTTCAAGAATATTAAAATCCAAACAGAAAATCTTGAATCGAAGCCTTTCCCTAAAGGAATCTATGTTGTGAGCACCAAGGACAATACCCTTACCGACTATGAAAAAGAAGATGGTTGGAAATTGCTTTTCAACGGTCAAAATAGCGAGGGATGGAGATCTGCAAACGGAGATGAATTCCCATCAAAAGGATGGTCTGTAAATGATGGAGTGTTGACCATTGCTGAGTCTGATGGTAGTGAATCCCAATCTTATGGAGACATCGTTACAAAGGATCAGTACAGTGCTTTCGACCTATCTTTTAACTTCAAACTTTCCGAAGGTGCCAATAGTGGTGTGAAATACTTTGTCACCCTTGATGAACAAACTTCTGGATCTGCTATTGGTTTAGAATATCAAATTTTGGATGACGAAAAGCATCCTGATGCCAAAATGGGTAGAGATGGCAACAGAACCTTATCCTCCCTGTATGACCTGATTACAGCAGCCAAAGAAGGTAGATTCACCAAAAAAATAGGTGAATGGAACTTAGGCCGAGTAGTGGTTTATCCTAATAATCATGTAGAGCACTATTTGAACGGCATTAAAGTTTTGGAATACGAAAGAGGTTCTGAAGATTTCAGAAAGCTTGTTTCAGAAAGTAAGTACAAAAAATGGGAAAACTTTGGTGAAGCTGAAAAAGGCCATATCCTATTACAAGATCATGGCAACTTGGTAAGCTTTAAAAACATCAAAATCAAAGAGCTTAAATAATCCCTTATCTCATTAGGGCATATGATATAAACCACAGCAACTGAAATGACTCTGATACTCATAAAACTTGAGCTATCAGGGTCTTTCTTCCTTAATAGGCATTGTGAGTTGAAAACCCAGCATAACCATTAATCCTAAATTAAAAAAAATGAAAACCAATAATAATAGAAGAGAGTTTATTAAAAAATCAGCTTTGGCCACTGCAGGTCTATCCAGCTTAGGAGCATTAGGCTTTTCGGCCAAAAGCTACGGAAATATCCTTGGGGCCAATGAAAGATTAAATGTAGCAATCTGTGGCTTAGGAAGAAGATTAGGAGCTTACTACGATCCCATTGCTTTGCCTCAATCAAATGTAAACTTGATTTACCTGTGTGATGTTATGAAATCTCAAAGGGAAAAAGCTGCCAAAAACTTTTCAAAAAGATTGGATTACATCCCTCAGTTGGAGAATAGCATTTTCAAAGTAATCGAAGACCCCAAAGTAGATGCCATCATCAATGCAACACCTGACCATTGGCATGCTCCCGGAACTTGGATGGCTGTAGAGGCCGGCAAACATGTTTATGTCGAGAAACCTTGTAGCCATAATCCTAGAGAAGGTGAGCTTTTGATGGAATACCAAGAGAAGTATAACAAAGTGATTCAAATGGGGAATCAACAGCGTTCTTCAGAACCAAGTATTGAAATTATAAAGGCCATCCATGAAGGGGCAATTGGAAAAGCCTATAAAGCCACTGCCTTTTACTCCAATGCCAGAGGGGAAGTGGTCAACCCTACCAAAGCTCCTGTGCCTGAAGGGTTAGATTGGGATCTTTTCCAAGGGCCATCCCCTAGAAAAGAATACATGCATGACACTTGGAACTATAATTGGCACTGGTATGGTTGGGATTTTGGCACTGCTGAAACAGGAAACAACGCCACCCACGAGTTGGATATTGCCAGATGGGCGTTGCAAGTTGAATTCCCTAACCGTGTCATGGTTGATTCAGGAAAGTACCATTGGCCTGAGGATGGCTGGACCATGTACGATACCATGGATGCTGTATTCAAATTTGAAGAAAATAAAACTATCCAATGGGATGGAAAAAGCCGAAACAGTATGAAAACCTACGGCGGTGGCAGAGGAACCATCATTTATGGAACTGAAGGCTCGGTATTTATTGATAGAAGTGGTTACAAACAATATGACCGTGATGGTAAATTGGTAAAAGAAAATTACGGATCTGGTTCTGAAGCTGGTACTGCACTTGGTGGCGGTGGTGATGTTTCCACTACCCACGTCTACAATTTCTTTGAAGCCATTAGAGGTAAGCAAGTTCAAAATTCCCCAATTGGAGAAGGAGCTAAAAGTACCTTGTTATGCCATTTGGCAAACATTGCTTCCAGAACCGGGGAAGTATTGGAATGCGACACTAAAAATGGACATATCACCAATAGTAAGGCCGCTCAAAAACTATGGTCTAGAGAATATGAAAAAGGCTATGAACCAACAATCTAGATTTAAGGTTTAAGCTAATTTTAATAAAAAAAACGCCCTTTGAAGGGCGTTTTTTTTATTTGAACTTGAATTTCAGGTATTTTATTTTTTCTCCTTTTTCACTGAAGATCGCTTCATAGCGGGTCTTAATTCCATGATGGTCATCCTTAAATTCTGAATTATAAAAATCATGGGTATACACCAAATCAATAATATCCTCCCTAGAATTTAATAGCTCCAAAGTATAGTCAAATAGACCTGTATTGTCTGTTTTGAAATGTACAATTCCTCCTTCTTTGATCATTGGTTTGTACATTTCTAAAAAGCGAGGTGATGTCAACCTTTTTTTCTCATCCCCATCCCTTGGTCTTGGATCAGGAAAAGTTATCCACAGTTCATCGATCTCCTTTTCATCGAAAAACCGTTCCAATAATTCAATCTGAGTTCTCAGAAAAGCCACATTCACCAGTCCTTCTGCAATGGCTATTGTGCTTCCTTTCCAGATTCTGGAGCCTTTAATATCCACACCGATAAAGTTTTGCTCTGGGTATTCCCGAGCCAATCCTACCGTAAACTCTCCCCTCCCACAGGCTAATTCCACCACAAGCGGTTGATCATTATGAAATTGTTCTTTCCCCCAGTTTCCTTTTATGCGTTCAAAAATCTCTTTTCCTTCCTGAACAACATTTCTATTTTCTTCGTTGGCTTTGAATCTGGCCAGCTTATTTCTACCCATTTTATAAGTTTTCAATTTCGGCGACCACAAAGGTACTTCCTCCGATAAAAATTAAATCCTTTTTATTCGCTTTTTTTAATGATATCGCCAATGCTTCATTTACATCTTCCACAATATCACCTTTTAAGCCATGCTCAGCTGCTTTTTGTTGAAGCTGTTCGGCTGGTAGCGCCCTGGGGATATTGGCTTGACAGAAGGTATATTGAGCCTTTTTGGGCAATAAAGCCAGTACTTTACTGATATCTTTATCATTCACCATACCCAAAATAATATGCAATTGGTCAAAATACATTTCACCGATCTGTTCCATCACTATAGAAAGCCCTTCCACATTGTGGCCTGTATCGCAATAAACTAATGGGCTTTCTTGAAGTTTTTGAAAACGCCCTTTCAAACCTGAAGCACGTGCCGCTGAGGCCAAACCTTTGTGGATAACTTCATCATCCAGCTTCAGCCCCTGCTCCTTTAGAACCTCAAAGGCCATCAATATACCTGGCAAATTTTTCTCTTGATACTTCCCAAATAGATCCATTTTAATGACCGATCTCTCTCCATTCTTTTCAACCACATAATCACATAGTAATGTCTCATTATTAATACCAAGCTGTTTCACTTGATAAAATTGGTCTGCAAAGAAAATGGGAGCATTCCTATTCATGGCCTGCTCTTTAAACACAGGAAAGGTTTCCGGCTGGTTTTGGCTGATGACTACAGGAATTTTTTCTTTAATTATTCCTGCCTTTTCTCCGGCTATTTCCGCCAAGGTTTCTCCCAAAAACTGGGTATGGTCCAAACCAATATTGGTTATCAAACAAAGCTCAGGGTTTAGCACATTGGTGCTATCAAGCCTTCCTCCCATTCCAACTTCCACCACAGCGTAGTCCACTTTTTGTTTGGCAAAATAATCAAATGCCAAACCAACAGTCATCTCAAAAAAACTAGGTTTTAAATCTTCCAGGAATTCTTTGTTGTCTGCAACAAAGTTGACCACAGCCTGTTCAGGAATTTCTTGGCCATTGATTTTTACTCTCTCTGTGAAAGACTTCAGATGAGGAGAAGTGTAAAGTCCCACTTTATAACCCGCCTGATGAAGTACCGCTGCTATCGCATGGGAAGAACTTCCCTTACCATTGGTTCCTGCTACATGGATGGACTTAAACTTTTTTTGTGGATTGCCCAAATGATCACATAATTGGATCGTATTGCTGAGGTCTTTCTTGAATGCAGCTGCACCGATCCTTTGAAACATCGGCAAGGCATTGAACAGATAGTCCAACGTTTCCTGATAAGTCATCTTAAATCTAATCTACTTTGATGATGAAGGTGATTTTTCCTTCGGAGTATTCTGCAGTAGGATTACCGCTTTTTCTTTTGAAATTGAGCTTATTTACCACTCCTCTGTAATAAGCCAATACTTCGTTGCTGACATTGTATTCCAAAGGTATAGCCTGCGCTATTCGGCCATTATCATCCACAACAATCTTAAAAACTATTCGACCATTTCTATTGGAAACCCTGTCTTGAATATTGGGCTTGCTGGCAAAATCCCATCCTGCTAGGTCCAAATTATAGCCTGCTCCATTTCCAGCATTTCCTTGCCCGGACTGCAGTAGGGAACGGCCATCAATAGTTCCTTCAGGATTGCCTTGATCACCTTTCTGAGTGGAAGTTCCTTGACTACTTCCTGCAGAAGATTCACTGCTTTTTCCTTTATTCCCTCCTGCTCCAAAAATAGCTCTTTGGTCAATTTTTGGTTTTTCTTCCACTTTTTCCTCAACTTTCTTTTCTTCTTTTTCCGCAGGTTGAGTAACTGGTTTTGAAGTCTCTTTGGGTTGATTGGTCTCCTTAACAGCTTCTGTGGTTTTTTCAGCTCCTTTAAGAGGGCTTGTCACGTTGGATTTGGTTTCCAAACTGCTTTTGGATTCAGTTGGTTGAGGTTTTGCAGCAGGCTTGGTTTCTGGCTGTACCACAGGTTGCACTGGTTCTGTAACCTGTTCTACTGGAGTACCAGGTGCTGGAGATTCTGTATTGATTTGCTCACTTTCTGAAGGAGGAGTTTCGGTTTGGTTATTTCCACTTCCCGCATCAGTAAAGCCAAGATTAAGTTCCAACCCAAATTGGGCCATAGGTGGAACTGGTGGACGCCAAACCACAATAAAGTAGATTCCCACCAATACCAGCACATTCACAATGATGGTAATGATGGTAGCTTTCTTCTTGCTATCTAATTCTTCTTTATTGATACTCTGTACTTCCATGAAATTATTGATAAGGTTTAGTAGCTATGGAAACATTGGCCTCCAACATGGCAGCTATACCTCCTATTTCTACCAAATATTCAACAGGAACTTCTTTGTCAATGTGTAAGACAACCTGTCCATCTTTACCCTTTAATAACGCAGTCAATTCATTTTTGATTTCCTCTCTGCTCACAATCTTATCATTAACAGAATATTTCAGGTCCTTGGTCACCGTAACCGTTACCTCCTGCATCACAATATCAGACGCCTCACTAGAGGGTAAATTGACAGGAAGTCCTGAAGGTGTTATGAAAGAGGAAGTAAGCATAAAGAAAATCAACAGCAAGAAGATAATGTCTGTCATGGATGACATACTAAATGCTGCATTGACCTTATGTTTGGATTGAAGTGCCATATTACTTTTTGTCCTGAAGTAAATCCATAAACTCCACAGTAGTGTACTCCATGCTATGAATCAGCTTGGAAACCCTAGCTACAAGGTAATTATACCCTAAATATGCAATGATCCCAACAACCAAACCTGTTGCGGTTGTGATCATGGCTTCATAAATCCCAGTAGATAATAGTTTAGGAGAAACCATACCTTCTTCTTGGGCAACTCCAATAAAGGCCCTAATCATACCCGCTACAGTACCCAAGAACCCGATCATGGGAGCCGCACCTGATACTGTCGCCAATAGGTTTAGGTTTTTCTCCAATTTATAAATTTCTATTTTTCCTACGTTCTCGATCGCTACTTCAATATTCTTTAACGGGCTACCAATTCTTTCCAAGCCTTTGGA
Organism: Echinicola sp. 20G; assembly: GCF_015533855.1. Classification (GTDB taxonomy): domain Bacteria; phylum Bacteroidota; class Bacteroidia; order Cytophagales; family Cyclobacteriaceae; genus Echinicola. The sequence continues at coordinate 4,473,314 of NZ_AP024154.1, forward strand.
AATCATATTGGCCACTGGAGTATCTTCCTCTTGGCAGATCATTTTAGCTCCACCAATATCCCCTGTTTGGACCATCATTTTTACTTGGTCCATCATTCCTTTAGGTGTTTGGGCAGCCTTTTTCAAAGTAATGATCCTTTCCACAAAAATGTAAATCGCCAAAATAAAAAGGGCATACAAAGGGATCATCATGTATCCGCCTTTGATCAGCAAATCCAATAATCCAATGCTGTCCGAACTGTTTTCCATGACAGCAAGAGAGTCAGCTACAGCTTCCCCGTTAGTTGATAAAGTTTGTAGTAATATCATATTAGTATTTAAAAACCCATAAAGTTTCTTCAAAATTGGCCTGCTCTTTTTCGATCATGGCCGTGGCGTCCACCACATTGTCAAAATCTGCTATGGCCAACTTGTAGAACGAAGAACCATAGCCGGGAAGTATTAGGTAGGTATTATATCCTTTATTGTTCAATTTCTTTGAGAAGTCTTTGGCCAAGTCACCATCAATAAATGCACCAACTGTCACCAAATACCTTGGCTGATCGCCCTTTTCATTAATTTCAGTCATTGCCGGAGTACTGGAAGCTATTGGAGCACTAACTTCAGGTTCTACTGGAGCGGGAATTTCCTCACTTTCCTCTGGCTGCACCGGTTGAATCGCTTCCTCGGCTTGATTCAAGTTTGAGTCTGCATTGACATCTACAGGCTGATAATTGAAGTAGTAAACCGCATAGCCTATGATCCCCAACAAAAAGATGAGAAGAACAATCAACCATGTTTTACTACTGCTTTCCTCCTTCTCTTCAACTGTGTTGGACGGAGGTACAACTGGTTGGCTAGCTTTAGGCTCAACCACCGCAGCAGGTTTGGTTTCATCTACCTTGGCTTTCTCTTCTGCTACAGGAGGAACCACCACTGGCTCCACTTCTTTTGGCTCTTCCTCTTTACTTAAAGGTTCTTCTTTGCTTTTCTCTTCTGATTGTTTTGTATCAACCTTTTTCTCAGTGGCATTTGAGATAGGTACGGGTGCAGGTGTAGCTTTAGGAGCAGGTTTGGATTTTTCTTCTTCGCTGGAGATAGGTGTGATTTCGATTTCAGGCAAGCCAAAATCCTTATCTTCATCTTTTCGTTTAGAATGTTTTCCCTGATCCTTTTTAGCCATTATCGTCTTTTTTCTTGGTGGTTTAAATTGCTAAGCTAAGATAAAACCCGCAATTACTCAATACAGCAAATGTGTTTAATTCCATATTTTCAGTAAACCTTACTGAAACTAAAATTTAAAGGTCAAACCTCCAATCCCTTGAATTCCACGGGATTGATAATTCCAAAATCTTTCGTTTTTTTGATTCAATAAATTATTCCCCTGTGCAAAGACAGAAAAGCGATCAGTAATCTTATAATCTATTTTTGCATTTAAATCAATGATAGGATTCAAAGTATCTGTGGTATAAGAATTCCCATCAGATTGAAGGTTGAGCACATCAATGCCTCCCATCATATCCAAGCCAGCTTGGATCAACCATTTTTCATCTGGCGTAAAGGTATTGTGCACATTGATTTCCCAATTGGGTCTTTGCCATGCCACAGCAGTCTGGTCCAGCCCGGGCATCAATGCATCAATATCGTCCAAGCTATAGTGATAATAATTACCTTCCGCGGTCAAGTGATAAAAATCACCAAAGCTGTATCCTAATGTTCCAGTATAATTTAATACGGTTCCATTATTGTACATCAATTGGAATCTGGTGCTGTCTTGGGCACCGTTCGCAAAGAAATGCATATTATCATAATCACCATAAGCTATACCCAGCTTATAAGTAAAAGCATCATTGACACTTCCTTTAATTCCTCCCTCAGCCCTAAATTTCTGAATGGTATTCAACAATTGATCACTAGGCCCCAAATAAGGGTTTTCCATAGCAAAACTGTAGTAAGTATTTCTCTTTACATCTCCTTCATAACTGGCATATACTGCAAATTCTTCTTGTAAATTATAGCTGGCATTTATGGTAGGAAAAATGTGAAAATCACTGTCCTTTCCTTCATAAACATCATTTTCCAGAATCACGTTAGCTCCTACCCTTACTTCAAATGATTCATTCTGATAAGCCACAAAAGGTGTAAACTTCACATAATTTCTATTAAGATCAGCATAAGTAGCATCAGAAGGAGATGTCAAGAATGCGGCTACATCAACACCTGATTTAGTCTCATCATTGAAATAATAAGAAGTCTTTCCCGATAAATTGATCTCGTGCTCTCTGGCAGCATAATCATCATTAAAAAGTCTGGCTCCTATGGCTACTTCATAATTGAAAGGCTCATCTTTATCTATATTCCTAATTCCTGCTTGACCATAAATGGTATGGAAGAATTGCTGAATATCATCTGCCATCACCTCAAGTCCTGGCGTGTAACCATAAAAATGATAACGGTCACGATTATAACCTAACTGACCAAATACCTCAAAGTATTCATCAAAATAGCTGGCATTTAATCTAATCTGCGTATGGTCCTCTGCGGAATTTTCCTTGTCTACCGGACCTTCATAAAAGCCTTGATGCTTTAAGTAAACGCCATAATTCAAGTAATCACTTTCCAAATTATTAAGGTATAGTTCGGCCAATGGCGACTGATAATTACCAAAACCCAATCTAACCAATCCATGATAAACCTCATCAGTATTGGATAGAAACTTCTTCTGATATGGTGTCAGAGGTGAATTGGTCGGTGCCAAATCAAAAAAGAAATCCCGAACATCATAATTAAAATTACTATGTCCTTCAGGTTGCGGCAAAGCAGGAACCCTTTCAAAGTTTCTTGGCCGCTTTGGCAAACTCAAAACCCGGTCCTTCCTAATAATGAATTCCGCATCAGTTACCTCTCCACGTTCGTTTCCTTTTTGGTCTTGAGCATTCACCAAAGCCACTGGAAACAAAACTGATAAATATATGATTTTTAATATTTTATTCATCTTCAATTAAATCGATACATCAATTAAAAATTTATTGAATTGCTTCTAGTTCTGCTTTGGCCTCTTGAATAATTTGTTCATTCTTAGCGTTTTCAATGACAGATTCCAAAGTAGCTTTAGCTTGGAAATTTTCATTTAAACCTTTATAGTTTTTAGCCAAAAGCACAAAGCATTTTCCATACCAGTAATCATACACAGCATACTTTTCAGAGAAACTAAAGATGGTTTCATTGGACTGGGTGAAGTTGCCACTTTCATGGAAAGAAAGAGAAAGTAAGTAAAGTGCTTCCGCTCCTTGAATTGATTCACTTTCATTTAACAACACCATTAACTCATCTTGGGCTGCCGCTGTTTTTCCTGTTTTCAAGAGCGACTTGGCTTTGATCAGCAAAGCATTGGCTTCTGCGTCTGCAGTGATATCTCCCAATGCAATCACTTTATCGGCATAAAAGCTGGCCGAATCAAACTTACTGGTTTCATAATAAGCCGTCATCAAGCCTTTATAAGCTTCATATTCTTCTATCCTATCTCTGGCTACTTTACTGCTGCTGATAAAATATGGAATCGCTTTTTGATAGTTCTTTTTCTCAAATTCAATTTCCGCAATTCGTTGAATGGCTTTCGCGCGGTGACTTGATGCCCCCATTCCCTCTAAATCATAGAAGGTCTGCAGCGCTTGGTCTTTTTGGCCCAAACGATAATAGGCATCCCCAATAAAATAATTGGCTTCTTGCTTTTGCCCTGAATTAGGGTAACTCTTCAAATAGGTTTCAAAAGCTCGGATAGATTCCTGATAAGATTGATTGAAAAATAGGTTTTTAGCCGCTTCAAATTCAATAGACTGGAGGCTTTCATTTCCTGGGTTGGCCGTTTTATAATCAGAAAGGTAATTTGAAAACTCTCCAGACCTACCTTGAAGTGAAAGCGCTTCTTGGAGTCCTACCAAAGCCGCATCAGCATTGGTAGCATTTGGATAGCTGTCCAAGATCTTTTTATAATCATTGATCGTCTGATCATAATTTTTCAATGAGTAACTTGCAATCGCCCTACCTTCCAAAGCAAAAGGTACAAATGGACTGTTGGGGCTTTGATTGATCAGTTGAGAATATCCCTGTCTGGCCTCAGCATAATTGGATTCTTCCATATTGATCTGAGCCTTTTGGAAAACTATATCATCCATAAACCTGCTATTTGGATACCTACTTAACCCTCTATCCAGTTCCGCAATCGCTTCCCGGTTTCTATTTTGAAAATTGAGTACTACTCCTGCCATGTAATGGGCATAATCTGCTTCGGGATTGCGATCATCTATGGCTCTTCTAAAAGTACTTAGAGCGTTATCAAATTTCTTTTGGATGTAATAACAGTCTCCCAAACGCATCACTGCATCATCATAGTAACTCTGTACATCAGATTTCTTTACTTTATCGATGTAAGACCTAAACTGATTTTCAGCTTTAGCATATTGTTGGGTATTGAAATAAGCATACCCTAAGCCATAATGGCTCCTGATTAAGGCAGGGTCCAAAGAAGTTAAACGCATTCCAGTTACCTGTTCATAAGCCCTGATAGCTTCTTTCATGTTATCTCCTGCAGCATAGGCTTCTGCCTTCCAAAAGAAAGCTTCATGTACAATGGCTTTATCTACCGGATAAGCAATTGACTTATCGAAATAGGTAATCGCTTCTTTGTATCTTTTATTTCTATAATAAGTGATTCCTTGATAGTAGGTAACCTTTTGATAGGCTGCCCTTATTCGAAGAGACTTATTGCTCATTCTTTCAATATGCTCAATTGCCCTTAAGTAGTTGTTGGTATTGATCAGGGCATCGCTGAGCAGGTTCTCCACTTCTGCCACATTCTGGCCTTGAGGATACTTTTGAAGATAGGAATCCATGGCATTGATGGCTTCCTGAAAGCTTCCTTTTTCTAGATTTAACTTAGCAAAATTGAAAAGTGCTTCCTCTTGGATATTGGAGTCAAAATCACTCTTGTAGGCTGTGCTGAAACTGGTAACAGCATATTGAGGATTGTTGAGTTTCAAATAGGAATGGCCCAAATAATAACTGGAAACCTGACCCAATCGATCATTCTCCAATGCTACCTTTTTAAAGTAATCTGTTGCCTGTTGGTATTTTTGAACTTTAAATTGGGCAACTCCAGCCTTATACATTTGCTCACGACTCATATTTCCTCTTCCTGTTTTGGAAAAAGCATCATAATAAGTCGCAGCATTATTAAAATCACGACGTTCATAATAAGCCTCTGCTAACAACAGGTAGATTCCTTCCTTCCTATCCAAGTTATTCCTTGATTGGGTAATTGGTGTAGCATAAGCGATCAACTCATCATATTGCTGCTGTCTGTAGTACAGCTCAGAAAGCATGTAAGGCACTTTTGGCTGGTATTCAGGGTAGCGGTCTGCTTGTTTGAAATCTGCAATGGCCTGATCATATTTATTTAGTTCCATGGCCACATATCCTGCATAATAGTAGCCATCTCCCGTGTATGAAGTCTGCATTTTCTTTACCGGATCAAAATACCTGGCCGCATTGGCATAATCCTTCAATTGGAAATAAGCATAGCCTGTTTTGAAGTAAAGCTTAGAGCGATCCTCCAAACTGACCACATCCACATTGACCATGTTGTACTTTTCTATGGCCACTTTATAGTGACGTTTCTCGAAATAATAGTCACCTAAAAGAAATGCTGCTTCATTGGCTTTGGGGTCGGTAGGATAATTTTTGGTAATATTTTCCACCAAACTTGGGCCGTCTGGATTCTCAATCTTCAAGGCAGAAACTGCATGATAAAAATCCACATCTATCCTTTGCGATGCGGTCAGTTCCTCTTCCTTGAGGTTTTCAAACTCGAGCTTGGAGGCACTGTAATGGTGTTTATCAAAAAGCTCATAGGCATCATCTATCTTTTTTTCCAGGCCTGTTTGATAAAGGCCTGATTGTGCTTTTGCCTGATAGAAAAAACCGGAGGCAATAAACAATAGTAGTATTTTTCTCATGGTAAAGTCTTGCAAATTAATGCATCAATTTGAAAATGAGTTCTTTTAATATTTCGGCTTCACTCATTCCGTTGGCATCAATACCCTTTGAACGAAGGTCGGCTTCCTTTAAGTATCCGATGTTATCAATAACCTTGCCTAAAGGGTAGTTTTTGGAGGCAATCATGTATTCTTTCATAAAGTATGGATTCACTTTAAGTTTTCCTGCCAACTCACGCTCTCCCAGTTTTTTGTTGGAATGTACCAAAAGTAAACGGGAAAAATGAAGGTATAAAAGTGCTATAATCGGGATTAAAGGGTTTGATTTTGGATTTTGACTGAAATAGCTGATGATTTTATTGGCTTTCAAAATATCCCTAAAACTCAAAGCCTTGGTCAGTTCAAAGTTGTTATAGTCCTTATTGATCCCTATAAACTGTTGGATATGATTACTATCAATCTGGATAGGCTCGCTGAAGTTGATCAACATCTTGTCAATCTCATTGGTCAATACTTCCAAATTATTGCCGATGGATTCTGCAATGATCTGGCATGCCTTTGGCTCAATGGTAAAGGACTTGCTCTTAAGGTAACTGTCTATCCAAGGACTCAACTTGTACTCAGGGACTTTGTCAGACTTCACCAATACAGCTTTTTTGTCCAAGTCTTTGGCCAATGCTTTTCGACCATCCAACACCTTGTACTTATGGGCAAATACCAAAATCGTACTAGGCAAAGGATTGGAGAGGTAATTAATCAAAAGACTGTCCCCTGCTTCCTTGCCCAAATCAGGCAGATTTTGAGCTTCTTTGACAATAACCACTTGTCTTTCTGCCATCATGGGAAACCTTCTGGCATTGGTCAGCACCTGACTCATGGTGGCATCTTTGCCATACATCATGATCTGATTAAAACCCTTCTCATGCTCAGGGATGGCATTTTTTTCAATAAATGAAGTTATCTGATCAATGAAATAAGGCTCGTCACCCTGTAAAAAATAAACGGGAGCATATTTCCCGCTTTTCAACTCTTTTAAAACTGCATCAGGTTGGTTTGGCATAGCTCTATATTTCTACTCAAATATAGAAATTATTGACTTGATAGGAATAATAAAAGGCTATATTCCTACCATAAAACACAACTGACCCTAAGTCAACTTTAATGAACTTCGTCCAGTGGTGATTTTAGCTTTTTCTACCCTGAATAAACTTCTTGGCAGGATAGTCTGTTAAGTATAATGTTATTAATTTTGACCAAAATTTAAAACAGTACTAGATCGTGAGTGATATTAATCAGGGAATAGCTTATTACAAAGAAGGGAAGTTTGAAGAAGCTTTGGATATTTTTAATCCATTGGTTTCAGAGGATCCTAAAAATGCCATGCTTTTGCTGCACCGAGGAAGAATATTATCCCGGCTTGGCAAATTGGATCAATCTCTGGCAGACTTTGATAATTTGATTCAAATTGATGCTTTCAACCCAGATTTTATAAGCGATCGGGCGGTAGTTCTTCATCTGCTTCAGAGAAATGAAGAGGCATTGAGTGAATTGGACCGTTCTTTGAATTTAGATCCTAAGAATCCCTACCGATATTCAAGCAGAGCCTTCTTAAAAGACAGAACCGGGGACTTAAAGGGAGCCATAGCCGATTATGAAAAAGCCATTGAGCTTGATCCGGAAGATGCAGTTGCTTATAACAATAAGGGCATTGTGGAAGAAAAATTAGGGTACAAACAAAGATCCAAACAAAGTTTTGACAAAGCCGATAAACTGGTAGGTTATCAACCTAAAGAATACAAGAGCACATCAGCCCCCAAGGAAAAGCCGCAGCTAGAACCTGAAAAGAATATTCCGTCCCAACTTGAACCTGACCAGAGTGACCCTAAGTCGGTAAGCTTTAAAGATTATTGGAAGACTGTTGGTAAAGTCTTAGGTGACAAGGACACCAGAGCTGAATTCTTTAGCTTTCTCCAGTCCAAGTTTGGGAAAAAGAAGTGATCAAACTTCTTTGATCACTAATAAGGGTTTATTGATAAAATAAGACATTTTCTTCGATAGATTTTGGGTAAAGAGTTGGTCAAACCAGCTCTTTTTTTTGCTCAAGGTCACCAGAATATTTCCCTTTGCTGTAATGAGGTAATTTTCCAAGCCCAAGCCAGGTTCATCTCGATAAGTCTTCAGCACGTAGCTAATTTTCTCATATCTGATAAATGGCTTGATCTCTCCGACCATGGTTTGGTGCAAAGCCCTATCGATAATTTTGCTTTTGGTCCCTACATGGACTATATCGATCTCGCTATCGTAAAAATTGGCCAATTCCACCACCTTTTGTATAGCCAACTTATCTTCTTCCAAATAGTCAGTTGCATAAACAAATTTCCGGGGAGATTTGAAAAAAACCTTTCTCGGCACAATCAAAACATCCTTTGAAGAATCCTCTATTACTTTGCTGGATTTGGTACCGATAAAATTGGTTTTGATATCGTTGACTCCTTCCGTGCCCATCACAATGAGATCAATATCATTTTCATTGGCAAACTGGATGATGGTCTCTACTGTTTTACCCTCTTTTACCGCTGCAGTGCAGGATATAAGGCCTTTGTCCACGCTTTCCAAAACCACCTCGGCAACCAGGTTATCCATCTTCTTTTTCACAAATTCCAGTGATTCCTCCTTGGGGTGTCTAAAAAGCTTTCTATAATCTTCCATACTAGGTACATGGAAAAGTATCAACTCTGCCTTGTATTTCTCTCCTAACTTCGCCGCGTACTCTAATGCATTCAGCGAGCATTCTGAAAAATCAGTTGGGCAAAGAATCTTAAAAGTTTTCATGGTTACTCTATTAGTTATTTTTGGTATTGTTAATATCCTTTATTTCGATCAATTTTATTAATGAGTTCTTTTCCTTCTATTACGTTAAAGTAATTCTTTATTATCTGGGGAGCAGCTGCATCGGGATTAGTTATACTAGCAATGTGCGGTGTAATGGTAATTTTAGGATGTTCCCAAAATGGATGCTCCTTGGACAAAGGTTCCTGTCTAAAAACGTCCAAAAGTGCTCCGGACATATAACCTTCGTCGATCGCTTCAATCAAATCCTCTTCATTCAAATGTTTTCCTCTAGCCACATTGATCAAATAGGTGCCTTTGTTACAGCGTTTAAAAAAATCTATATTTAAAAAACCTTCTGTCTCAGGCGTTAATGGTAATAAACATACTATTACGTTTACCTTTTGTAAAAACAATGGGAGTTGGTCACCATAGTAATATGGATGCCTGAAATCACTTTTGGCGCTGTTGCCATAGCCATAAACTTCTATTCCCAATTGCGCCAATTTATCTAGCACGTCTCCTCCTAGTTCTCCAACACCCAAAACACCTACCCTAATGGGTATTTCTGGATTGGACATGTCCCAGACTTTCCTTGCTTTGTCCTTTTTATAACGATCGATTTGACGGTGATAATTCAATACTCCCATGACCACATAGTTGGTCATCGAAAAAGTAAGCCTCGGATCCACAATTCTGGTAATGGGAATGTCATTTGGGATGGTTTCGTCTCCTAAAATATGATCCACTCCAGCTCCCATTGAACAAATTAGCTTGAGATTTGGGAAAGCTTGTAGAGAACCTTTAGGGTGCTGCCATACCATCGCCACTTCAACACTATACGGATCTTTAATGTCAGGATAGATTTCCAAAGGGATTTCCGAAGCCGTATCTGCTAAAATCTTTAACCAAGATGCTATATCCCTATTGGGTGATATGATCGCTAAACTCATTTACTTTTTACTGATATGTGGATTACCTTTTATATAATACCTCCAGGGTAGCAATGCATCCTCTTCCGCATAATCTACACCTACCCTAGTGCTTACACATATTTCAAAAATAGTGTTATTCATTTCACTTCCAATGTAAATTATACCATTTTCTTGAAATAACAACTTATCATTATGCTTTAAGTTTAATCCCAAAGCCTGTGCAACTTTGCCCGGTCCATTGCCAAGTAGCAATTCATTGGAAGTATTTCGTCTATTTTTCATGATCTCAACTCCTTCAATGGGCTGAACAGCACGCACTAATACCGCCTTGGCTACTCCATCTTCATGGGTCACAATATTAAAAAGATGATGGATTCCATAGCAAAGATAAACATAACTCCTTCCACCTTCTTTAAACATTACTTCGGTTCTTTTCGTAAGCTTGTTTGGAAAAGCATGGCACGCTTTATCAATGGTTCCATCATAGGCTTCAGTTTCAACTATCCTGGCCGACGTATACAAGCCGTCAATCTGTGTGACTATGATTTTCCCTAAAAGATCTTTGGCTATTTCTGTGACATTTTTCTTCAAAAAGAATCCCTTTGGAAGAATTTTAATATCTTTCATCGCTTGTTAATGTACTTTAATATCTAAAATTTAGTGCTCATTTAAAACCTTTGTCAAAACTAATTACAATTTATTAAATCGTTTTACCTTATGAATTTAAGAACAAGTGTCCTGTTGATTTTCTTGATGGCTTTCTCCACAGGAGTCTTGACAGCCCAACAAATCCAAATGCCACAGGCAAGTCCAGCTGCTAGCATTAGTCAAAAAATTGGTCTTACAGACGTCAAAGTCGATTACAGTAGACCCAGTGTAAAAGGCAGGAAGATTTTTGGTACTTTGGTGCCTTATGGAGAAGTATGGAGAACAGGTGCCAATTCCAGTACAAAAATCACTTTCAGTACTGATGTAATTCTAGAGGGTAATAAAGTGCCAGCAGGGACTTATGCCTTGTATACTATTCCTGGTAAAAAGGATTGGACCTTTATCCTATCCAATAACCTTGAACTTTGGGGAGCTATAGGGTACATGGATGACAAAGATGTTGTTAGGTTTACCGTCCCAAGCAAAAAAAGTCCCGAAGCATATGAAACCATGGAAATCAGTTTTAACGACATGACTGATTCAGGTGCTTCTTTGAACTTACATTGGGAAAAAACCGCTGTTGGATTTAAGATTGAGACTGAAGTAGAACCTGTAGTAATGAATCAAATCCAAGAAATGGTTATTGATCAAAACACGGAAAATCCAGGATTACTGTATCAAGCTGCTTCTTACTACTATTCCATCGATAAGGATATGGAGCAGGCTCATGAGTGGATTGAAAAATCCGTTGAAGCAGATCCTAAATACTGGACCATGCACTTAAAAGCTAAGATAGAGGAAAAATTAGGCATGAAAGATGAAGCGATTGCCAGTGCCCAGCTTTCCAGCGAAATGGCCAAAGAAGCCAAGAACATGGATTATGTAGGACTTAACGAAAGGTTGATCAAAGCCATCAAATAAATAGAAAATATTCAATTCAAAAAGGCCATCCGCCTAGGCGGATGGCCTTTTTGAATTATACTTTATCTTTCTGAGGACTAAACAATTGAAAAACTGCCGATAACAACATTAAGAGTAAACAGCCAATGGCGTTGTACCACAAATAGCCAATATCAATTGAAATACCGAAAAGCTCACTTCCATTTTTCCAGTGAATCAATAGAATAACTACTTCAGTGACCAAAGCCGCAAGAAATACTGCATTGCCCCTCACCCATTTCATGTAAAAACCTACTAAGAATATGCCCAATATGGTTCCATAAAAAAGGGATCCCAATAAGTTTACTGCCTGGATTAGGTTTTCAAACAAGGTCGCATAAGTAGCAAAAAGTATGGCAAAAACTCCCCAAACCGCCGTCATTAATTTTGAAGACAGTGTATAATGGCGTTCATTTTGATTTTTGTTGATTGACCTTTTATAAATATCGATGGTGGAAGTGGCTCCCAAAGCATTCAATTCTGAGGCTGTACTGGACATGGCTGCTGAGAATATGACAGCAAATAATAAGCCCACTACCCCCTGAGGTAGATAGTCCATCACAAAACGCATAAAAACGTAATCAGTATCTCTTGTTTCTGCATTGGGTTCATTTTTTAAGATCAGTTCCTTGACATCCGATCGGATGGCTTCTTGCTCTTCCTGTTTGGTGCTTATTTCTGCTCTTAGCTCATTAACTTTTTCCTCATTACCCTCCTTTTGCGCATCAATCATTGACCTCAGCACCAAATTCTTTTCTTCAAAAGTTGCTGAATAATCAGACTGCAGTTGTTCGAAATCATCTTTATACTCACTTTGAGCTAACTTTTCGGTTTGTACCTTATTGAAAAATATAGGTGGTTCATAAAATTGATAAAACACAAACACCATCACACCTATAAATAAGATGATAAACTGCATGGGAACTTTGAGAAAGCCATTCGTAATCAAGCCCATTCTGCTTTCCTTCAAGGAACGTCCGCTAAGGTACCTTTGTACCTGAGATTGATCCGTCCCAAAATAGGACAGAAAAAGAAACAAAGCCCCAGTGATACCCGACCAGAAATTGTACCGATCTCCCAAATCAAATTCAAAATTAACGATGTTCAACTTCCCCATTTTTCCAGCTACGTGCATGGCATCGTCAAAAGAAACAGGAAGCATATTGATCACTAAAATCCCGGCCAATATCATTCCACCCATCATTACAGTCATTTGCTGTTTTTGAGTGATTGAAACCGCTTTTGTCCCCCCTGATACAGTGTAAATGATAACAACCAAACCAATAAAAATATTGGTAAAGGTTAGGTTCCAATTCAATAAGGTGGAGAGAATAATGGCAGGTCCATAGATTGTAATTCCTGCGGCCAGACCTCTTTGGACAAGAAAGAGAAATGCAGCCAGTGTTCTAGTTTTTAAATCAAACCTGGATTCCAAAAACTCATAAGCAGTGTATACTCTTAACCTGTAGTAAATCGGAATAAAAGTAACCGATAAAATAATCATGGCTATTGGAAGACCAAAATAGAACTGGACGAAACGCATCCCATCCTGATAGGCCTGTCCTGGAGTACTCAAAAAAGTAATGGCAGATGCTTGGGTAGCCATGATCGAAAGGCCTATTGTCCACCAGCCGAGTTCACCCCCTCCTCTCAAATAGCTATACATGTCTTTGGGACCATAGGTTTTATAGATCCCATAGCCAATAATGGATATTAACGTCCCAAAAAGGACGATCCAGTCTAGATTACTCATGAATAATAATGGGTAATGGCAGAGAAAATCAAAATCATTCCGGCCAGTGCAAGAATTAGTAGTAAATACAGTTTATTCCAGTTTACCGACGGTTCATCCATTCCCTTGTTCAATTAAATTAACAAATAGCTTTATTGCTCCAGGCACACCTGCGGGCAAAAGTCTAAACCAAGATATGCCCGAATATGTATAGGTTCCTTTTCCATAATTCACTAAAAGTAAACTTCCTTTGCTGGGGCTTTCACCTAGATCATGCATGGAAATAGGCGTAACATAATGCTCATCCCAATGATCAGGAAAGTAAAGTCCCCGCTCCTGAATCCAATTATCAAAGTCCTCCATACCGATCTTGTTGGGACCTTGCATGACTTTATGGGCTTTGAAATCAATCTCCACTGGTGAGTCTTCCACAGAGACTCTTTTTCTGGATATATCAAATGGATATGGCCCAAGATGATTTGTTTTCAACGAAGCAGTAGTATTGTATTGGACAATTAGGTTTCCTCCACTTTCCACATATTCCATCAGTTCATTGAATTGTTCAACCACCTGATCATTTACATTAAATGCCCTGATCCCAATAATGACAGTGTTAAAAGGAACTAAACTTTCTTTGGTCAGTCTTCCATTTTCCAACATGGTTACATTGTATCCCAAGCTTTTGAGCACCTCAGGAACATCATCACCCGCTCCCGGAATATACCCAATACGTTGATCACTCATCTTCAAATCTAGCTTGATCAAATCAAAAGTAGCTTTAGGAAAATAAGTCAATTCAGGAATATGCTTGTAAGAAATATGCCTTAACCCTGTATCAAAAACATCACCTGACACTGTTACGTATTGGGCCTTTACGGTTGTTTTTCCTAATTTGGCATCTCCATTAATACTGAGCTGATAAACTTTTTCTTTTTTTCCAGGAAGACTAAATTCATTGAGGATTTTATAAGCTCCTTGGGGAAGTCCAATCAACTCCAACTTTCCATCCACGATGTCTTTGGCAAAACTTACATTTATACTGAAAATTGCAGGCTTACCCGAAATGGCATATACTTGTTCTTGTTCAATAGAAAGTTGTACGGGTGGTAAAACGACAAAAGGCTGATTGACCTCGCCATCTACAGGGTCATTGTATTTGTATTTTAGTGGAATATCCATTTCCAACAATTCATCAGCTACCTTGAATGTCACTTTTCCAGATACGGTTGGATCGTTAAAAGGCATACCAATTTTGCTTTGCTCCTTAACTTGAAATAAATTCTCCTGTGGTTCATTTTCAATCCAGTAAGGCTGAGAAATGGGACTATCCTTTCCAAACTCCAACCTGATAGGCTCTCTCTTCACTTCATTGTTTGTCAAACTAGTATTGATCGAATGGTTCCCTCCTTGTACGTCAATCTTCACTAATTCCACAGGCACTGTGGACGGATTATTAAAAAGTAATGTTGAAGACAGTTCTTCTCCTATGTAAGCTTGCTGCTTTTCTGCTAGAAATTCAATCTTCAAACCAAGTGCTTGGGCTATGATTTCTTTGATTAGTTTTTTCTTGTCCAATACCCACTTTTCCGAAGAATCAACATTATCCAATAGTTTTTTTATCTCGATCAAGGCCGGAATATTTTTATCCAAATGGACAAAATCAAATTCCTCGATCGCTTTATCCAAGGCCTCCTTGATATGATCTCCTTGCGCTACATTATCCCATCTGTTTTCTATTCCTTCAAAAGGGCTAGATTTAAACTTCTCTCCATCCACTAATTCTATGACATCCTCACTATTCCCAACTGAAGCTGTTGATCCAAACCCTTGGGATTTGTGCATGGTCCTGCTATCGGCTGCTATTTGGGCATAAGTGGTCCCTAGAAGGTCATCGTACTCGCCCACTGGAAATGAATGATATACACTTCCAGATTCAGGTTCATATGGTCTTCCCCAACTGTAAGCATTCCAAAAGACTCTCTTTGTCTTCCAAGTTCCTACCATTTCCAATTGTTCTGGGAATGCATTGGAGTCTGCCGCAGCAGAAAAAGCTTCTGTAGATAAAATAGCAGAAGTAGTATGATGTCCGTGCGTAGTTCCTGGAATGGTGTTGAAACGATTGATAATTATGTCTGGCTGATAATTTCTAATTACCCAAACTACATCCGAAAGGAGCTTTTCTTTGTCCCAGTTGTTCAGTGTTTCATTTGGATTTTTACTGTACCCAAAGTCAATCGCTCTTGAAAAAAATTGCTGGCCACCATCTGTCTCTCTAGCTCTCAGCAGTTCCTGAGTCCTGATCATGCCCAGTTCCACTCCTAGCTCCTTTCCTATCAGGTTTTGTCCTCCATCTCCTCTGGTCAATGATAGGTAGCCTACTTGTACATGTTCCTTATTCCCTAAATAAGCTATGAGCCTGGTATTTTCATCATCTGGGTGGGCAGCGATATACAATACACGCTTGGTCTCCCTAAGCTTCAATAACTGATGATATATTTCTGATGAAGGGTGTCTGTCAGCACTCCATGAAACTAGAGGACACAATACAGAAAAAAGAAACAAAAAAAGCGAGGTATTAAGCTTCATACAAATAGGGTTAATTAGACGAATCTAAAATAAGTAATTAAGATGGGAAACCATTTTTATACTAATGGTTAATCAACGGAAAAGAATCGAAAGTGTTTTTTCATTTTTTCAGTCTTTCTTCGATTAAAAAGTCAAACAACTGTGACTCAGGCTTTGTTATTAAACAAATTGGCAACATTCATAAATTTTAGCAAACCAATAAAAAGTATTAAAAGGTAGATGCTTTTAATTTCATTAATTGAATTGTAATTAAATGTCGTTTTATATAATCATTTTCCTTTATGCTAAGAAAGCTTAAAACCAACATTTTAGTCGCCAGTCTTTTTATGGCAATAGGCTGCACACCCAACGGTGCAGAGTTTGTTGACGAACTGGACCTGGTATTGACTATCGAAGATCCCGATGTCAATTATGACGACTACGAAACCTATTATATGCCCGATAGTATTGTCCTTATATCAAATGACAATAATTCTGAACTGGATAAAGTCACCGAGCAATTGATCTTGGTAAAGATTGATGAACATTTCCAACAAATGGGCTGGGAGAAAAGGGTAAATGCAGAAACCGACGGGTCAGATGTGGTGCTGCTTGTATCTGTTATAGACTTGGTGAATTTCCAGATTGTCGGCTGGTGGGATTATTGGGGTTGGTGGCCAGGCTGGGGATGGTATGGCCCTGTTTATCCTCCTGGAGGATGGTATCCAGGTTATCCAGGTGGCTGTTGTTATTTTGGTGGGGTGTATTCTTATAGAGAAGGAACACTGATCATTGAAATGGTTGACCCGAACAATGCCACGGCAAATTCGGATAGTGATCCAGATCCACTTCCTATTTTATGGGCAGGAGGTTTGAATGGCCTCTTGGAAGGTAGCCAAAGCAATCTCAACAATAGAATTGATCGTGGCCTTGACCAGATTTTCGCGGACTCACCTTATTTGAACAAATAATCCCACAGCATAATGAAATTGAAAATATTATTAATAGCAATACTGACAATTGTGGGACTTAACACAGTTAATGCCCAGCAAGGATATTCTGAATTCCAACTTAACTACTTACCATCATTACCTCTTGGTGAAACTAAGGATTTTACCAGCAAGTTCTCATTTAGAGGTTTAGGAATCGAATACAATTATTACATCCAAGATCATCTCTCTATTGGACTTGCCACTGGAATTGTCACATATTACGAAGCGAGCGATGGAATTCAAAGCCTAACCGTAGTAGAAGATGGTAATAACGTTACCCTAAGTGCTAAACAATATAACTACACCAATGTAGTCCCTATCCTAGCCAATGGCACTTACTACTTACAGCCTTCAGGTCAGGTGCAACCTTATATTGGTTTGGGGATAGGAGGATACTATGTCATGCGTTGGGTAGAGATGGGACTTTATCAAGTAAAAGATGATAAAATGCAATTTGGTGTAGCACCTAAAGTTGGTGTCATGGCTCCTTTGTCCTATGGACTGGCCCTTAACCTAGGCCTTCAATACAATAGTGCTTTTGGTGACCAACCTTTCAATAGTCTGGATTTCAAAATAGGATTAGCTTGGAAATATTAGCCTTAACCTAATTAATAACCAAAAATGAAAAGATACATAGCAATTGCAACTGCCCTAATGGTTTCAATTATTCTTAATTCCTGTTCTGTAGGTAAAGTATTGGACACCTCTTCTGCCCCGGATTTCAGCATCAGTGATTATCAAAGCTTTGATTTTTACAAAACGGATTTGGATATCACTGAAATGCCAGAATACGGAAAACGAGTGGATTGGATCAAAGAAGCCATTAAGAACAAATTGTCCACGATGGGCATAGAACAGGACACTGACAATCCTGATCTATTGGTAAACATTGGTATCGTCCTGGAAGAAAAAGTCCAAACAAGAGAAACAGACCTTAGAAGTGACCCTCCCATGTATGTAGGCCAAAGGAATTACCATTGGGAAGTCCAAGAGGTACCAGTGGGAACCTATAAGGAAGGTACTTTTACCGTTGATTTGGTAGATAAAGAAACAGACAAAATGGTATGGCAAGGCATATCCCAGGGCGTTATCACAGAAAATGATGAAAAAGCTAAAAAATACATCGTTGAAGGAGTGAATAATCTTATGTCAGAAATAGAAGAAAAATAATCGTCAAAACAAAATATTCAACAATCATGAAAAACAAAATATTCTTACTCGCATTTCTCTTTTGTGCTTGCTCGAGCTCTACCTCAATTGTCAGTTCTTGGAAAAACCCAGATGTACAAATGGGTGATGTTGATTTTTCCAAAATTATTGTAGCAGTACTGGGTAACTCTGAGGCCAATAGAAGAATTGCTGAGGACAGGGTAGCTGGATTAAATGACAAACTTTTTCCATCCTATCAAGTTTTAACCAATGAAGCCACTGCAACTGATAAAGACAAAACCGGGGACATTCTTAAATCCGAAGGATTTGATGGAATCATTGTAATGAAGCTGTTGGATAAAGAGAAAAGTCAAAACTATGTCCCAGGAACATATACGGGTGGATATTGGAATATGCATCCTTACTACTGGGGAGGTTTTGGATATGGTGGATACTATGATCCAGGATATTATACCGAAGACACTAATTATGTCATAGAAACCAGCTTATACGATTTGAAAGACAACTCCCTCGTTTGGTCTAGTATCTCCAATACCGTCAACCCTTCTTCTGTTGAAAAAACTGTAGAACATATCGCAGTACAGTCTTATAAGCAAATGAAGGAAGATGGTTTGATTCCTGCTGAATAAATTATAATTGATTCCTTGAATCAGCAAATCAAAAATACCAAAGCGGCCGTAATTATGGCCGCTTTTTTTAGTATCTATTTTTACAGATTAACTCTCCTAACCTTTTACAGATTTGCCTATAGCAAACAATCCTCCTAATCTCAAGAGTAAGGTTAATGCAGCACCGGCTGAGGCTACAACCGTATTGACTTCACTCAGCACATGGACTTTTCCAAAAGAAATAAAAACCAATAAACTGATCACCACCAGCACGAGCACCGCTGAGGCGGTATTCCAAGTGCCCTTTTGTTTAGACTCCAATTCTCTGGCCAAAGCTTCATTGCTATTAACCTTTGAGAGGACAAAATTGGTAAAACTCTCATTCATCAACCTCAAAGAATGATCAAATATCAAAATCCCTTTGTGCAAAAGGTCAATGATCCCATCCACGTTGTTGGTATTTACAAATTTATCCTTTGCAATATCAAACACGATGTACCTTTCTTCTTTGGAAAGACTGTTCCAAATGGAGTAATAATAAGAATAAGAAGTTTCCTGGATATTCAGGATTATGTCTTCATCGGAAACGTCTTCAGCATAGAAATCTGACTTTAGGTAAAGTTGATTGAGATACTGCCCATGACTCAATTCCCCCTTTAGTGTTTCGTTGTTATGGCTAGCAAGAACCTTTTCTTCCCATTTGTCTGGTAATGGATCAAAAGCAATGCTGATTCGGTAAAAGCCTCCTAACAGATACAACCACATTTTATAGTCAGACTTCAACCGGTCCATTTCTTCAAAATTGACATCCTTTCCGGCTGATAGCGCCTTATCAAATTTCTTGATTTCATCTTCGTAATGCTCATAGATTTTGACCGGACTGATACAAGATGAAACTACCACCCTAATGGAGGGATTATTGACCAATCGCTGTAGAATATTAAGCTTAACGCGATTTAGCGCAAAATCATCATAATCAAATTCAAAATGCTCAATGTACACCATGGCCTGAAAAGGAAAGGCTCCAGCATATGATTCTGCATCAAACTTATTGGACAATGCCCTTTTTAATGAATCATGTCCTCCCCTGGCAGCAATAAACAGGTACTCCAAGGGAATATTCATACCCAACTCCTTGTTTTCAAAAATATAATCCTTGACAGTGGCAGTACCTGTAGAAGAAGACTCATTTACCAAATGATCTAAATCCATATTCAACAAGTTGGGTAACTGCATCAGGTCAAGTGTATAAAAATCGTTTTTATACTCCTTTTTGAGGCAATTGTAAATATTCCTGATATGCGAAGCATTAATCCCTACCAGTAATGTATTGTTGAAATTGTCCAGTTGAATATTGTTCACATTGATTCTTCTCAATCGATCTGACTCTGCATAAATCTGGATCAATTGTTCCCCATGCTTTTCAAGGTTATTGTTCAAAATCAACTTATCTGCATAAGCCTTAAAGTCCAAACCGAATATTTTCTGGGTTGTTGCTCGTAATAAAACATAGTTTAAAATGACCAAAACTACCATCAACGCTAAAAACAGTATTTTATACTTTCCTAATAAAGCCGAAAATGACATTACATCACCACTAGCAGCTATCCCCTTTTGCTGCCCCTGCCCCATCAGGTAAAAAGTGTCATCCCCTAAAAAATACCATTTCTCATCGCATGCCTTATCTCTTACATAACCTTCTGAATCGTTACCATATTGATTGAAGTCAATCCGCATCTTGGGATAAACCTTATCAAAATAAGAGGTGGCTTTCGACAGTCCCGCTGTTTCCAAAACAACATTTTCAGTTATTATGTCAGAATAAGCTTGGTACAGCTTTTCCTTTGTTTTCATACTCCTGATAAATTCCTCCGCACTTATTACCTTTTCGATCTTCTTGTTTTCTGCCCAATCATAGTACTGTGCTACTTTTGCACCCTCCCAAGCTACATATTTATTAACAAGTTCATGTTTTGCATACTTGAGAAGCAATTCGTTTTCCTTGTTATAGCTAATGGAGAAAAAAATAAAAGTGGGTACTACTGAAATCAATGTCAACAATGAAAAGACAAATATCTTATATGACATATAAGTCTTCCATTTTTCTCCAGATTTGACTTCTTTATCACTATGTGTATCCTTTAAGACATAATCCAACAAGAAATAAATTATATAGGCCACGATAGCCATAAATATTACATCTGTGACCACAGATACTACAGAAATTTGAAGATTTCTATACAAGTGAATAGAACTAAATATAAAACATAGGCCTACGATAATAAATAAAACCCTCAGTGGAACCGTATTTTCTCCCTTATGAAATAATGTGTAGAGTTTCTTACTATTGGGCAATCTTTTGGATAAAACAATATAATTGATGGCCATCCATATCGCTCCGATCATAAGGGTCTTTTGAATCAACATATCCGGATAGTTTGAAAACTTACCCCAACAAATAAGAATATACAGAACTCCCAATGCATTGATATATCCCAATACCATATAGGTCACTTTAAACTCATTTAAAGGATAGGTATACGGTCGAAGCCAATTAAAAATAAATATCTTTTGCCTCAGTTTATTGGCTTTAACTGAGAACAAATACATCAATGCATAGAACATGAAAAGCAAAGTCAAATATCCCAATTGCATCTCTAAAGTAAGGTTTATGGCAATGGCATTAGGGGAATTGATATATTGCTGATCTGCAAAGGTGGCCAAATAGTAACCATCCACAAAGTCCAGCTTGTTCACTGACATATAATGTGGCTTGTTCATATAATTGACCGATTCAAAAACCGATGTACCACTCTTCAAATAAGGCTGAAACTTTTCTCCTGTTTCCTCCAAAAAATTCTCATTTAGGTTTCTCACCTTCTCAGAGTGAAACAAGGTTTTACCTGTTTCATCAAACAGACAAAAGCCATATCCCTTATCCAATATAGGGTCAATTAATGAGGATAAAGAAAAGCTACAGGCCAAGGCTTGTAGGTATGGATGTCCTGTTGGTATGCCTATGCCGATTTCATAATTCCCGTCACTCACCGACCTTATGGACTCAAAATAAATAGGCATATTGTCAATTTTTTTATGCTCACCGTTGACATTTTTCATCACATAATTTCTGTGACTAAGGTTTGACAACTGTTTGGGTTTATTTTCACTGGAGATATAAATCTTAACCTTTCCTGCTGAATCGGTCCAAAAAATCGAGTTAAAGTAGGCAAAAGCATCAACCAATTTATCCAAGTCAACTGGATTTTCAGATGGTAAGGCGTTTTTAAAATCCTTTCCTCTTACATTATGAAAAGCGGCATAATATGGCCCATTTGCTGATGTCATACCCGTCTCATCTGGCAAACTGTAGAAAAAACCGGACACCGATTTTAACTGGTTGATCATCGGATCAAATTTATATTTACTACCATTTTTCCATTCTTTTTCATTATTCAATAGTCTTTGGTAGTCCAGTTCAGAAGTATCCGGCAGTTGATCTTTGATGATATTCAGCAACGCAATGACATTCCGAAATTCTTTTTGAAGATTATTGCTTAAGGTACTGTTCAATACTTCTAAATTCACTTTGGTATCATGCCTCGACTGGATCAATTGGGTGGTAAAAAACATGAAAAGCAGGATAATTACGGCCGGGAGAACCGTTATGGATGCTCCTGTAAAGAAGACGTCTTTGATATACAACCTTTCCACATTGCTCATGATGAACAACTTAATAATCGGTAAGGCCAGCACAATAAGAATAACCAGTATAATTGCAAAAGAGATAAAGAATACGGAGACCTCTCGCTTTTCGTCATTAAACCGGTCAGCATCAATAAACCCACATACATATATCATGCTTTCGTCATCATTACAATGAAGGCTGTTAAAGGTTGTGTAGCTGGCATAGCCTAAGTCGAGCTCAAATATGTTCTTGGTCTGAAAAACATTGACTATACTGTCTTTTGAGTAATAAAGGTTTCCAATGTCCTTGTTACTATACAATGTGATAAGGTCTTGCTTTTTCCCTAGCTTAATTTTAATAATACTTACAAAGTCAAAAACATCCTTTCTGTATACCAAAGGATTTTCAAAGATTTCATCATACTTTTCGCTGGCAACTGTGACGGTATCTTTTTGTTTAGCCTCGCCCTTGATAGTAGTATCCCTTATTTGTTTATAAAGAATTTGATGGTCCTCATATTCAAAGAAAATTTCACCTCTATTCTTCAATGAATCCCTATTACTGATGATCTTCCTATTATTTTCCAGCAGGTTTTCAATATTGTGGTTGATATTATTGAGCACCCTTTGATTATTGGAAATCAGGGTTTTTTCATTGCTTTTTACATACACAAAAAAATAGAACATAAAGGAAAGCGCAATGAGCACCATGGTTGTCAAAATGACAACCCCTTTCTTGGAGACATGCATAAGTCAAAATTTATATTATAACTAGCGATGTGTGGTTCTTAGAATCAATCCTATGTAGCTGGATCTTTCTATCATGAAGACCATCCAGACTTGGTGAGGGCTGGACGACTTACCTTTTTCCAGAAATGTGGTAGTTTGGATTCTCCTGATCAAAAACTTCAATAGTTTATATACCCGCAGCTATTGCCTTAAGTACTTTGGGGAGAAAAATAATCTAAGCGTCAGAAATGGTAATGTATTACAATTTATTCTATTCGTTATAAATTTAACTCGTTTTTAGTGATTTTTCAATACCAAATACACGGTATTCTCAAGTAATTATTGATTGATATTATGGACCAATTCTTCAAAAAGTTCCTGATAGTCATACTGCAAGTCTTCGTGTAAACCTCCAATCAGTTTTTCAATCTTATTCAATTGCATGACATAAAGATTATTGATTACTGGATGATTAAAGGATAAAAAACCATGTTCACTTAACTCTCTGCAAAAAAAGGCAATCAGCTCAATTTGGGTAGGTTTATCTTTGGTAAACTTTAAGTATTTGTTCAGCTTCCTCCTAATAGCTTGGGCTGATTTTTTGGCAAAATGTGCGTGATCCAAATTAGCATTTTCAAATGCTTGCTGAAGCTCTTCTTCTACCATTTCCTGAAAGAAACCGGGATTTTCCCTTCCATAAATCTTAAAAAATAGAAACTGCTTATTGTCTGTAGTAAACTTCGCTGTTTCCATTAAAAGGCCAATCAATTCTTCTTCAGGCAAATGGGAAAGCTCTTTTTTAATCTGGGCAAGGCTGGGAAGTTTCATAGATTACCAAAAGTATCAAAGATTAACCTTTGGCCAACACAATTTATCCAACTTTCTGTAGAATATCTCCGTAATATTAAACTATTAGTTTAGCAACACGTGCTATTCTGCTTCTAAAATCAACATTGACTTTTATAACCCAATCAAAAAATACTTTTATGCCAAAATTCTTATTGTTATGCTGTTTAAGCATTTTAGCCCTTCCTGTGTTTTCACAATCCGACTATCAAAGTCAATGGAATCGGGTAGAAAAATTGGAGATTAAAAATTTACCAAAGTCAGCCCTTCAGCTTACCGATTCTATTTATTCCTTGGCCAAAGAAGAAGGCAATTCCCCTCAGTGGATCAAGGCTCTAATTTACAAATCCAAGTTTGCCCTGACTTTGGAAGAAGAAGCCCAACTGGCCATAATCCAGCAGTTCCAAATAGAAATCAAATCGGCCAAAACACCTGAAAAGAATATCTTAGAAAGCATGCTGGCCCAGTTTTATCATGACTATTTCCAGCGAAACAGATGGAAGTTTTACAACAGAAGTAATACAGCAAGCATCATAGACAGCACAGATTTACGCACTTGGGACTTGAACAATCTTTATAAAGCTATCCATAAACATTATCAAAATTCCCTTCAAAATATGGATTTGCTCCAAAAAACTGCTCAGGAGGATTTTGAAGCTATTTTGAATAAACAAGAAAAAACAGTTCAACTGAGACCCAGTTTATTTGATCTATTGGCACATAGAGCCATTAATTTTTATCAAAACGGTGAAAGCAGTATTAACCAACCTGTGCAACCATTCCAAATAGATCAACCTGATTATTTTGAAGCAATAGAGTTTCTTCCAAATTATAAGTATAATTCTTTCTCTCCTACTTATGAAGCGTTAAAAATATATAAAACACTTATCCGATTTCATTCAAAAGACTCCAAGCCTGATGCCATGGTTATGGCAGAACTGGATCGTTTGGAATTCATTTCAAAATCTTATGTAGGAACCGAAGGGTCAGCCCACTATGAAAAAGCCCTTAAAAGTTTATTGGATAAATATAAAGATCAAGAAATCAGCTCCTTGATTACCTATCATTTGGCCAAGTTTTATAATCAACTCGCACAGGAATATCAATCAGGCGAAAACACCACTTATCAATTCAAGAAGAAAGATGCCCGTCAACTTTTGTCCGAATCACTAGATAAATACCCTAATAGCTTTGCTTCAGGTATCCTTCACGATTTGATATCTATTATAGACCAGCCGATTTTGAGAATAAAGATGGAGAAGTATTTGCCATCAAATCAACCTGAACGTATCATGGCTGAGTACAAAAACATGGATAATTTAAATTTCAAACTTTATCCTTTATCAGCTCAAGAGCAAAAGACATATCAGGGTCTTCATAATGTTGGTGACAAAGATAGATTCATCCAATCTCTAGACCTGGTCAATAGCTGGGAAAGCAGTTTGATCAATGAAGGAGATTTCCAGTTCCACGGAATGGAAAACATCTTTCCAGCCATGCCTATAGGGACTTACCTACTCACAGTACAAGGTCAATCAAATGCTCCCAATGATGTAAATCACAGAAGTTACAGTATTGTACAGGTGACCGACCTTGCCCTCATCCAACAACGGATCGGTAATTTACTTCGTCTCCAAGTTGTCAACCGAAACAATGGCCAACCAGTTTCCAAAGCAGAAATCACCTTAGACGGTTATAAGCAAGGAAACTATACTACTATCAAGGGTGGTTTGGTCACAGACCAAAATGGCTTTATAGAGGTACGTTTCAAAGAGGATTATTACAATATCAGCGCCACTGTACAGAAGTTTAAAGACAAGGTCACTTTCGGAAATTTAAGTTACTATAATCGATATTCCAGTCAGCAAGCTAATACTAAAATTAACAGCCAACTTTTTACTGATCGAAGTATTTACAGGCCAGGACAAACGGTTTACTTTAAAGGCATCCTTTTTACCCAAAACCCACAAGGCAGTAAGGTGATGGAAAAGGAACCTGTGGAAGTTACACTCTATGATGTTAATGATGAAGAAGTTTCCACCCTTTCGCTCTGGACCAATGAGTTTGGCTCATTTAATGGAGAGTTTGTATTGCCTTCAAGCGGACTGACTGGAAAATACTATCTAGAAGTCAGTGAGGATTATGATGAAGAAGGCGGTGATAAATTTAATGAATATGACTTTATTGATAGCGAGCATTACTTCTCGGTGGAAGAATACAAGCGCCCCACCTTTGAAGCTAGTTTCCACCCCATACAAGAAGAATACCAAGTAAATGACAGTGTTAAATTAAAAGGAAAGGCTGAAGCCTTTTCGGGAAGCAAACTCTCCAATGCCAAGGTGGTTTATCGGGTACAACGTAAGGTGGAAATGCCTTTTTGGTATTATTTCAGAACAAGTTTTACAAGAGGCCAATCCCAGAAAATTGCACATGGTGAATTGGAAACGGACCAAGACGGAAATTTCACCATTCCGTTCAAAGCTATTCCGGATCCAAGCGTGGACAAGGAACAGCAGCCGGTTTTCCACTATGAAGTGACAGTCGAGGTGACGGATATCACCGGGGAAACCAGAAGCGCCCAAACCACAGTAAATATAGGCTATCATGCCCTGATGTTGAATTTAGAAACCCCGGCTAGCTGGACAAAACAGCAAGATAGCCTTTCCATTCAAGTCAGCAGCACCAACCTTAATGGAGAATTGGTTCCTACTAAGGGAAAATTAAAAATCTATAAACTCCAAGCTCCAGACCGGGTTTTAAGAGAATCTCCATGGAACGCTCCTGATTATAAACGTTGGAGTAAAGAAGAATTTAAAACCCTTTTCCCTCATGATCCTTATGATAAAGAATCCTCTGTGGAAAATTGGGACAAGGGAGAAGTGGTCGGTGAAACAGACTATGATACAGAAAATTCCGCATCCATCTATTTTACAGATTTCAAAGGTTGGTCAAACGGACAATACCTCATAGAAGTAGAAGCGCTTGATAAATATGGGCAAAAGGTTAAGAACAAGAAGTTTGTCAAATTGTTAGATAACAAAGCAAAGGAAATTGCCGAAAACCAACTGTTGGACATCAGCTTGGACAAAAAGCAGTATCTACCAGATGACACGGCCAGATTACGAGTGGGTACCGCTGCCAATGACCTGACTTTGGCCATTATGGTAGAGAAAAATGGTAAGATCCAGAGCACTCGATTAATTAAACTTGATGACAACTATAAGTATTTGGACATTCCTGTGAAAGCATCCGATTTGGGAGGCTTTATCATTCATTACAGTCTAGTCTTTGCCAATTCTGTCAAAATCGGTCAGATAAAAGTAAATGTCCCTTACCCAAAAAGAGACCTTGAAATCGAAACGATCAGCTTCAGGGATAAAATGCAGCCCGGATCCCAACAATCATGGACTTTTAAAATCAAAGGCCCTCAAAAAGACCGGCTTGCTGCCGAGCTATTGGCCAGCATGTATGATGCCTCTTTGGACCAATTTGAACCACACCGTTGGACTTTTAATCCAAACAATAATAAAAGCTATTACAGTCAGCTATCCATTGGCACAGGTTCAAGTTTCGGTTTGGGTTATTTTGAAAGAGATCACTTTTATCAAAGCATTCCCCTAACCACGATAAACTTCACTGAATTTGAATGGTTCGGTTTTGACTTTACGAATAGTTATGTCAATCATACTTACCTTAGTAAACTTAGGGAAAAGTGGATACCCATAAAACCTATAATCAATACTTCATTTGATCCAACTCTGGAAAAGGGAATGGTAAAAGGTCTGGTGACCAATATGGAAGGCAAGCCATTGCCAGGAGTTTCCATAGTCCGAACTCTGGACAAAACCGGAACGGTAGCTGATATTGATGGCAACTATGTTATCAAAGCCAAAAATGGGGATCAATTAGAGTTTAGCTTTATAGGGTTTATCAGCACAAAAACTTTGGTTACTGGAAAAGTCAATGTGATCAATGTAAAACTTCCAGAAGATATTGGCAACCTGGATGAAGTAGTGGTAGTTGGCTATGCAGCCCAGAGAAAGGAATCTTTAACTGGGGCTGTAGCTGTGGTGGCTGATGAAGCTGCACTTGAAGAAGTACTTGAAATACCTACAACTAAACAGCCTAGTCTAACAATTCGAGGAAATGGCTCCAATATGGAAGGAGCACTTTATATCATCGATGGAAAAGTGGCCAGCTCCTTTACTGGATTTGAAAAAGATATTATTTCCATGAATGTTTTAAAAGGTGATGAAGCAGTAGCTCTTTATGGGGCAAAGGCTGCCAGTGGAGCTATTGTGATCACCACCCATGCCGGACAAGCTGAATTGGAAAGACAAATCAATCAGGTCAAGGCCAGAACCGACCTGAGAGAAACAGCTTTCTTCTATCCTTCCCTTCATACAGATGAGGAAGGAAATATCAATTTTACCTTTACCGCCCCCGAATCTCTTACCCGCTGGAAACTGCAGTTGCTAGGCCATACCAAGAACCTTGATGTGGTTTACAAATCGCTTGAAACACTCACCCAAAAAGACCTAATGGTCGTTCCCAATGTGCCTAGGTTTTTTAGGGAAGGCGATCAGGTTCGTATCTCTGGAAAGATCTCCAATCTCACCGATCACACGCTTAACGGTAAAGTAAAACTAGAGCTAATAGATCCTATTACCGGTGAGAATATTGATGCTCAACTTGGAAACGAGCTATCAAGTCAAGATTTCCAAGTCATTAGCAGAGGCAATTCAGCTATCCACTGGACCATCAGCATCCCTGAAGGTATCCACGCAGTTCAATACAAAATGGTAGCTACTGCCGGGGACTTTGCTGACGGAGAACAAAATACCCTTCCAGTACTCTCAAATCGAATGTTGGTGACAGAAACTATGCCCATGTGGGTCAGCCAAGCAGGAAAAAAGACTTTTGAAATGGAAGCCTTAACGGATATGCAGTCCAATACCATTCAACATCATAACTTGACCTTGGAGGTCACCTCCAACCCTGCTTGGTATGCGGTAAAGGCACTGCCTTACTTAATGGAGTATCCTTACGAGTGCTCTGAACAAACCTATTCCCGATTCTTTGCCAATGCTGTAGCCAAACATATCGTGGACAATCAACCCAAGATCAAAGCGATGTTTGAACAATGGAAAAAACAGGGCGCTGATGCTTTACTAAGCAACCTAGAAAAGAACCAAGAACTGAAGTCACTGATTATTCAGGAAACTCCTTGGCTGAGAGATGCCCAGTCAGAAACTGAACAGAACCACCGGACGGCTTTGTTATTTGATTTAAACAAAATGAATAATGAGCTAAATCAAAACATCTATAAGCTTAAAGAAATGCAGTTTAATACCGGAGGATTCCCATGGTTTAAGGGCAGCCAATATGCTAATAGACATATTACGCAACACATCATTGTTGGACTTAGTGAATTAAGAAGTATGGACATTCAAGCTGCCAATGGTCCAGACGTGGAGAAAATCATAAAGAAAGGCATTAGCTATCTGGATCAAGAGCTTTTGGAGGATTATAGAAAGTTAAAAGCAGAAGCAGATCGGATCAAGAAGAAAAGCAATAATGAAGCAGAAGGCTTTAATGATGCCCAAAACTTCCTGAATAAAAAACACATTCGCCCCATACATATTTCTTACCTCTACTTGAGTTCCTTGAACATCAAAAAGGACTATCCGAAAGAATTGGATGAAGCCATTACTTATTACAGAACCCAAGCTAAGCGTTTTTGGGCGGAATTTGGTCTACAGGAACAAGCCTATATGATTTTGATAAGTCATCAACTTGGCGCTAATGACACCAAACAGGCCATCATGAAATCATTGGTTGAAAACAGTATTACGAGTCCTGAATTGGGTATGTACTGGAAATCCAATAAAACAGGATATCAATGGAGTGAATCACCGATAGAAACGCAATCCCTATTGATCAGGGCTTTTGCTGAAGTAGACATAGATGATGAACAGAGTGATGAGCAACAGGAAATTATCAACCAGATGAAAATTTGGCTGTTGAAACATAAGCAGACCAACCGATGGAGCACTACTAAGGCCACTACTTCTGCTGTCCAAGCTTTGCTGCTAGAAGGTAATGATTGGCTGAGTGTCACCAAATCCGTCAATGTAAGGGTTGGAACCGAAAATATCTATCCCGATCGAGATTCAAACATTGCAAAAGAGGTTGGCACTGGCTATTTTAAAAAGTCTTGGCATGCAAATGAAGTTAAACCCGAAATGGGTAATGTTACCTTTACAAAAGAAACTACAGGTGTCACCTGGGGAGCACTATATTGGCAGTATTTTGAGGACTTGAACAAAATAAACAGTAGCACCGCTACCCCGCTGAAAATCACTAAAAAGCTGTTTATCAAAAGCAACACGAGACAAGGTGAAACTTATAAACTTGTTGATAAATCCAATCCAGTTCATGTAGGTGATTTAGTCAAAGTAAGAATAGAGATCAAGATAGACAGGGACATGAATTTTGTCCACTTAAAAGACATGCGGGCGGCAGGTTTCGAACCGATCAATGTGCTCTCTTCCTATAAATACCAAGATGGTTTGGGCTACTATGAAAGCACCAGAGACGCCAGCACCAACTTCTTCTTTGAGCAACTAAAGAAAGGTGTCTATGTATTCGAATATGAACTTCGGGCCAATAATGCAGGCATTTTCTCCAATGGCATCAGTACCATTGAGTGCATGTATGCGCCTGAATTTAGCAGCCATTCAGAAGGTATAGAAGTGGAGATAATTGAGTAGATTTGTTTATGGATTTAAACCATTAGTAGGAAGGAAATAATTCTTAATCTTATTTCACTTCCTACTTCAATTAACTGTTGTTCCAATTTATTATCTCTTGTTTCTCATCCAAAGTCTAATTAAATGCAGGAATCCTGGAAATTCAAATTGACCAATGTCCATTCTGGTCCCAAAGATCTGATAAGGGAAACTATCCATAATGAGCAAAAGGAATGGAACATCTTTATTTCCCTGTATGCAAAATTGGACGGAGCCATTGCTGAAGATATATCACTAGAAGAAACCAAGTCCTTGGATACAGATTTCTCGGGAACAGTAACTATAGTTTTTAAGAAGATATATTATAATGCCTGCCTGAATATTCACGAACAGGATAAGGACAAAATCAAACTTGATTATCACATGGATACTGAAAAAGGTGAAATTATGTTCACTGGTCCTCTCGTACCGGAAAGAGGTATGGATGATATCTAGAGGTCAGACATTAGACTAAAGACAAATAGACTTAATTCGTTACTTTTCAACTCAAAAATCCCACTTCGTACTTATCACCACGTTCTTTGTACAAACATGGAGCTCTTTGTGCAAACTTTGCGGCCTTTGTGGTAAATTAAACAATAATCTCTTGACATTAAATGGTCCCAATATCCCAACCACTCATTATACAGCCCATAAATTTGAAAATACGTTTCTTGCTCCTATCTTTATTCCCCATTCTTTTATAATAAAACCTATAGAAACCTAAAACCATGACAAAGACAATCAAAGCTGCCATTGTGGGTACTGGCTTTATTGGGCCAGCTCATTTGGAGGCGCTGAGAAGAATTCCCAACATTGAAGTTATTGCCCTGTGTGAAGTAAATCAGGAACTGGCTGAGGAAAAAGCCAAACTTTTGGGCATTCCCAATGCCTATACTTTTGATGAGATGCTCAAGCAGCCTGAAATTGATGTAGTACACATCTGTACTCCCAATTTCCTCCATTACTCCCAATCCAAAGCGGCCTTGGAAGCTGGTAAGCATGTGGTTTGCGAAAAACCTTTGGCAACCAAAATTGAAGAAGCGGAAGAATTGGTTGCATTAGCAAAGGAAAAAGGATTGGTCAATGCGGTACACTTTAACCTGCGTTATTACCCAATGGTGCGTCAAATGAAGACCATGCGTGAAAATGGGGAGTTGGGAGATGTTTATAGCATCATGGGTTCCTATCTTCAGGATTGGCTTTTTCTCAAAACCGATTACAACTGGAGATTAGAGCCGGACAAATCAGGAGATTCCAGGGCCATTGCCGATATCGGATCACACCTTTTGGATTTGACAGAATATGTGACTGGACTAAAAGTGACAGAAGTAATGGCTGATTTTTCAACCGTACATAAGACACGTTTGAAACCTTTAAAAGCCATTGAGACCTATTCTGGCAAAATGCTTACTGAATCTGATTATGAAGAAGTTGCCATCAACACCGAAGATCACGCTACCGTACTTTTAAGGTTTGACAATGGCAATAAAGGCTCAGTGACCGTAAGCCAAGTAAATGCTGGAAGAAAGAATAGGTTGAACATTGAAATTGCAGGTTCTAAATCCAACTTCGAATGGTGTTCAGAAAAACCAAACGAAATGTGGATTGGAAAACGTGAAACCGCCAACCAGCACCTGATGAAAGATCCATCCCTATTTACACCAGAAGCAGCAGGATTGATCAGCTTTCCAGGTGGACACAATGAAGGTTTTCCAGATACATCCAAGCAGATGTTCAAAGAAGTATATGCTGCCGTAGCCGAAGGCAAACAGCCAGAAACCCCTTCTTTCCCAACATTTGAAGATGGTTACCGCGAATTGCTAATTTGTGAGCGTATCATAGAAAGTAACAAAAAACAAGCTTGGGTAAAGATCTAATCTAATGCCCAACTTTAACTAGTATATGCCTTTCCTGATCTCAGGAAAGGCTTTTTCATTCAACAATCAATCCTCATGGAACTCAGCTTACTCTTTGAAGATGACCATTATGTGGCTGTAAACAAACCAGCAGGGATGATGGTCCACAGGTCCAGCATTGCCATGGATGATGAACCTGTTTACGCCATGCAGACGCTTAGAGACCAATTGGGGTTAAAGGTGTATCCACTTCATCGTATAGACCGTCCAACATCAGGAATCCTTTGGTTTGCCAAATATGCTGAGGCCGTCCCAGCTTTTCAAGAACAATTTATCCAAAAGGATATCAAAAAGTATTACTTGGCTGTAGTGAGAGGTTATACCAAAGAAGAAGCTGCATTGATTGACCATCCTTTGAGGAAAAAGTTAAAAAAAGAATTTCAGGATGCGCAAACGGAGTATTTGAGATTAGGGCAAATTGAAATTCCCTATGAGAGTTCTCCGAGACATTCTACCAGTCGATATTCCTTGGTGAGAGCCTATCCACTGACCGGGAGGATGCACCAAATCCGTAGGCACTTTGCGCATGAAAGGAATTATATTATTGGGGACAATACCCATGGAGACAATCGCCAAAATAGCTTTTTTCGCATGCACTTTAAAATGCACCATATGTTGTTGCACTCCTGGCAAAATGAATTGAACCATCCCATTACAGGTGAACCAATCAAGGTAAAGGCGCCCTTACCGGATTACTTTAATCAAATGTTAGAGGAATTTTCCTGGTCACACTTAATCTGATTGGACCTCAGGTGGATTGGATCAACTTACTTTAATATGGATTGACAATCTAAAAACCTGATTTTAAACTCAAATAAACTATATTTATAAAGAGATCATTTAATACAATCGCATGAAAAAAAATCTAATCTTTTTGGCTTTGGCCAGTGCAGCTTTATTGCCCATAGAAGCTGAAGCCCAAAAATCCGCAATTGACAATAGCATCCTTGAAAAAGAGGCCATCTCCCACTTTAGGTACCTAGCCTCAGATGAGTTAATGGGTCGTGATGCTGCTAGATCAGAGATAGACATTGCTGCAAGGTATGTTTCAGAGCAGTTTTGGAAATATGGTGCCAAGGCTATCTCAGATAATTATTTTCAGTCTGTTCCTTTTAGACTATCTGCGCCTCCTAGTTCAGGAACCATAAAATTAGGAAGTGACGAATTGACCCAAGGTCAGACAATGTTGGTACTTGATGGCAAATCACTGGAAGGCAATTACGAAATGGTAGTAGCAGGGTATGGACTTGAAGAAGATTTAGAAGGAAAAGACATCTCAGGTAAAATTCTGGTTGTGCGTGTCGGTGGACCAGAAAAAATGGGGCCATCACAATTGTTTGCCTCTGGAAGAAAAAAATTGGCTTTGGCACAAGAAAAAGGAGCCATTGCCCTTATTGAAATGTACAACCTCCCTACTACCCCTTGGACTTTGTTGACCAACTATCTAAACAAACCGCAAATGACCCTGGCCCAGGGCGAGGCTCATGAAGCTGGTATTCCTTACATCTGGGCAAAAGACCTGGATGGAGAATTAATCAAAAACATTGATAAAGGCGGAGTAGAAAAAGCAGAAGTATCCATTACAGGTAAAGTCAACAAATCCTTCAATGGTAAAAATGTCATTGGAGTTATTGAAGGAACAGACCCTAAGCTCAAGGAAGAGTATGTGATGTTGTCTGCTCATTATGATCATATTGGTGTAGGCTCTCCCAACGCCGAAGGTGATACCATCTACAATGGAGCCAGAGACAATGCAGTAGGTACTGTAGCCATTATCAACGCGGCCAAATTCTTTGCAGAAAATCCTCCAAAGAGATCCATTCTACTTTGCGCTTGGACTGCAGAAGAAAAAGGCTTGCTGGGTTCTGCTTATTTTTCAGAAAATCCATTGGTTCCTTTGGATAAGATCATCTATAACCTCAATATTGATAACGGAGGCTATAATAATACGGATATCATTACGGTAATTGGACTTGGAAGAACTTCCGCTGACCATTATATCAAGGAAGCAGTAGCAGAATATGGTTTGGAGACGATGGCTGATCCATCTCCTGAACAAGGTCTTTATGACCGCTCTGACAATGTTAATTTTGCCAAAAAAGGTATCCCCGCTCCTACTTTCAGTTTAGGTTTTACGGCCTTTGATGCAGAGATTATGAAATATTACCATCAAGCAGCTGACCATGTGGATAACTTTGACCTGGACTATGCTATGAAGTATTGGAAATCATATTTGCTTACTGCTCAAAAAATAGCCAATGCAGATGAAAGACCTGTTTGGGAAGCTGGAGATAAATATGAAGAAGCTGGAAAAGCCCTTTACGGAGCTAAATAAATAAAAAACGGCCAAGGAAAATTCCTTGGCCGTTTCATTGTTGTTTATATCAAGTCTATTAATTTTCAATAGTAATATTACCAGAACTTACTGCTCCCCTTACTGTTTTACTTGAATTGTTATCTATTCTCAGACTTTTGCCTGTTTTCTGATTACCTACTCTCAAGCTACCACTACTTGCGGCCAATTCAAAATTGTAATTGTCTAAATTATCAGGTGTCTGAATATGTACAGATCCTGAAGAGAATTTCAAATTGGTATCCCCTCCTAAACCGGCATTGTCTGCAGAAATACTACCAGAAGAACCAACCAATTCACCTATTTCTCCTACATCATTCAAAACAATTCTGCCGGAACTGATCTTTGCGTCTACCTTTCCTGAGATATCTTCCAAAGAAATCTTTCCACTGCTTCCTACGGCATCCACATTTCCTTTTACATCATCAAGATGAGCCGCGCCTGAAGACACCTTGCAGTAAACATCTCCTACTAAATCTTCACCTTCTATTTTTCCTGATCCTACAGATAAATGGATTTTACCAACATTCAATTCGCTAGCTTTCAAGTGGCCAGAGCCAGCAGAAAGGCTGATTTCATCATGATTTACATTGGAGACAAAGGCAGTTCCAGAACCACTATTGACTTTTAATTCAATATCTTTCGGGCCAGTCACACTAATAAAACCCTCATTCCGAAAACTCCCCCAGCCACTAATACTTTTACTCTGCTCCCATTTTACAACCAGCTTATCACCTTTCACCTCATATGTGATCTCTACGCCCTTGGATTTATTGGATTCCAAATAAGCATTCAGTGATACCTCGGAGGCCAATTCCCTGCCCTCATAAGTTACCTCAAGTGGCCCACCATATATTTCAACTTTATTGATACCATCAAATACTTCTTCAATATCAGAAACAACTGTCATCTGGGAATAGGAACAGCCCGGTAGTAAAGTCGCAACCAGTACAAGTGCAACCGTAAAGAGTTTATAATTATGCTTCATTATTATTGGTTTTTTGGTTGTTCTGGTGTTGGGGCAGCTGCTGGAGCTGGGAAGCCATTGGACATCATGGAAAGTGTCTCATGTGCAATTTTCATATTGTACTCATATGCCAAACTTTTATAGTTGACCAAATCCACTATCGTACCGATCAAACACAATCCACCAGTAAATAAGTATAAAATACCCAATCCTATCTGGCCCAATACGAAACGGTGTAAACCGGCAAACCCAAAGAATCCCAATAAAGCCAAAATAAGAATCATTTGACTGTCTTTTCGTCTTGCTCTATAGACTTGCGCAAACAGAGAAGCTTGCTCATCATCCATATTTTTCAGGATACCTTGAATATAACCTAATTCCATCCCTTCCAATTCCGGAAGGTGTTTTAACACATTAGCCATAGTTTCTTTTTGCTTTTAAATGTTTTATTAAATTAAAAATTCTCAAAAGAATCACAATCCACGCTAAGCCAGCTAAGGGATGCATTTCCCACGAAGCTTTAAAGTTTCCTTCTATCAACAATTTCATGCTTCTGCCCAAACCACACCCGGGACACCATTCAAATCCCAAGAGCCCTATTGGGCATAACGTGAAATGCTGTGTTGATTCGGTGTCGATCAATAAGATTCCTAGGATACCCAGGCACCAAAATATCAACTCAGTCGGAAATGTTTTTATTGGATAACTGTTTCTTGTCATTCGGTTTGGAAGATACGAAAAGAATGCCAGTTGTTAAAAATGGCTCCAAAAGCGTTTTTAACAAATTTTAACACGATTTAGATGATCGCAAACGGACAAAAAATGATCGATTTTGAACACTATAAATAAGAAACCCGTACACTTATTTTACTATTATTGAACTCATGTTCGACAATACCAAATCCTTTCGTAATTTAGCTTCACTTCAGCCAAAATATTCCAAAATGAAAAAATTAAGTGCAATTCTTTCCTGCTTTATTTTTATAATCCCTTCAATAATAGTTCATGGACAGCAATCATACGATTTGATCTCCCTTGAGTCTAAAAACTTCTTCGGTAATTTTTCCATCGTGCCAGGCAGTGCCAAGAAAATCACAGACAGGGCAGGATATGACAATCAACCTTGCTTCATCAACAATCTGCAGGTGGCTTTTTCTTCTATTGATGAAAAAGGAAACAGTGATATTATCCTATACAGTTTTGACAAAGAGAATTTCACTAATATGACCAGAACTTCAGATAAAAGTGAATTTTCTCCAAGATTGACTGACTGTGGCCAGTACATTTCTGCCGTGACAGTTGAGGAAGACAGCATACAAAGACTTTGGCTCTACCCTATCAACTTTGGTGAACCTGAATTACTCTATGATGATATCGAGCCGGTGGGATATTACGCTTGGCATAATAATATCGCTGCTATGTATCTATTAGGAGAACCCAATGAACTGGTTTACCCTTACAGCAGGGATAATGTAATCACTTTAGCTGAGAACGTTGGAAGAAGCATTCAAAAAAGACCCAAGACTAGCCAGATCACCTATATTGATCAAGGTGCAAGCGTGGTCCTAAATGGAAAAAGTACTTATGAAATTAAGTTCTATGACCTTGATGAGAAAAATACCGGAAATTATGGAGTAGCCTTGAGTGAAAGTGATGATTTTGTCTGGATAGATAAAAACACCATGCTGATGGCCCAAGGTCAAGAACTTTACATCAAAAAGGTCAATAAAAATCTGGACTGGGAGAAAATAGCCAGTGTTTCCATGCCTGGATATGGTAATATCAGTCGATTGGCTGTGAGCCCCAAAGGGGATAAAATCGTATTGGTTATGGAAAGGAAAATCGATACTGTAGCCACCAATGCTGACTAATGCCAACAGATTGCCAGTGACTTGGCCAAATATCAAATCAATCCTTTAATTCTAAAGCTGCAAAACCTATATTTGCAGCTTTAATTGATTATAAGCTGCAATAAAAATATGAATAACTTTATCGAAGAACTGCGTTGGAGAGGCATGATCCAGGACATGACCCCAGAATTGGAAGAACACTTGAATAAAGGCGTTACTTCTGCCTATCTGGGTTTTGATCCAACAGCGGATTCTTTACACATTGGTCACTTGGTTGGTGTGATGACCCTATTACACTTTCAAAGGTCAGGCCATAAGCCATTTGCACTGGTCGGTGGTGCTACAGGAATGATCGGTGATCCTTCTTTTAAGTCAGCAGAGAGAAACTTGCTAGACAAGGAAACCCTTGAGAACAATATTGCTGGAATCCAAAAGCAGTTGTCCAAGTTTTTGAACTTCGATGATGATAAAGAAAATAAGGCTGAATTGGTTAATAATTATGATTGGATGTCTCAATTTTCCTTTTTGGACTTCATCAGAGATGTAGGCAAACACATCACAGTAAATTACATGATGTCCAAGGACAGTGTCAAAAGAAGGCTTGAAGAAGGAAACGGACTATCTTTCACAGAATTCACCTACCAGCTGATCCAAGGATATGATTTCTACCACCTGTGGAAAAACAAGAATTGCACCATGCAGCTTGGAGGTTCAGACCAGTGGGGAAATATTGTGACCGGTACAGAGCTGATCAGAAGAAAAGAAGGTGGTAGTGCCTTCGCATTGACTGTGCCTTTGATTACCAAAGCTGATGGAACTAAATTCGGTAAAACCGAAGGCGGTAGTGTTTGGCTCGATGCTGAAAAAACATCTCCATATGCCTTCTATCAATTTTGGTTAAATGTTTCTGATGAAGATGCATCCAAATATATCAGGATCTTTACCACATTGGACCAAGCCACCATTGAAGGTTTGGAAAAAGAACATGGGGAAGCACCTCACTTAAGAATACTTCAAAAAGAAATCGCCAAAGAAATCACCATCATGGTACATTCTGAGGCAGATTATGAAATGGCAGTAAAAGCATCTTCTATCCTATTTGGCAAATCGTCTACCGAAGATCTTGCGTCATTGGATGAAAGAACTTTCCTTCAGGTGTTTGAAGGGGTTCCCCAAGTGGAAATTTCGAAATCTGAATATGATGAATTGGGTGGTGTTTTAGATCTTTTAGGAGATAAAGGCCAAGGAGTAATTTTTGGCTCTAAAGGAGAAGCTAGAAAAATGATCCAAGGCGGTGGTGTCAGCATCAACAAAATCAAACTATCTGATCCACAAGCAAGCACTGAAAACCTTGAATTGCTTCAGGGAAAATACTTGCTCGTTCAGAAAGGGAAAAAGAATTATTTCATCATTAAAGTAACTGCATAATTTTTATTCGGGAGGTATATAACCTCCCGATTTTACTTTTTAGCAATCCCCCATCCAAATAAACTAAATCTAATTCAACACCAGTTATTAATCTCATAATCAACAAATTAAACAACCCTATTTAAGGTTTACATTTAAAAAAATATTTAATTTTTTTTCAGCTCGACTATCATCTTTTAAATAAAGTTCAATAACTTTAAACTCTATTTAAATCACGTTTACTTTTTGTAC
Organism: Echinicola sp. 20G; assembly: GCF_015533855.1. Lineage (GTDB taxonomy): Bacteria > Bacteroidota > Bacteroidia > Cytophagales > Cyclobacteriaceae > Echinicola. Next base: position 4,512,502 of record NZ_AP024154.1, read on the forward strand.
AAATGGGAGTTTACGAAAGACAGAAAAAGGAAAAAGAAATACTCGAAGCAGCTATTCAGCTATTCGCTTCAAAGGGCTACCAAAGTACCAAAATGGATGAGGTGGCCAAGTCAGCTAAAATGAGCAAAGGGCTTATCTACTTCTATTATAAGAACAAGGAAGACCTCTATATGGCTGTCACTAAAAAGGCATTTGAGGAATTAAAAGACGTATTTAGGGATACCCAAAAGACCAAAGGAAAATCAGGAATAGACCTGATCAAAATGCTAATTGAGAACTTCATCAGGTTTACTGAAAACAATAGAATGTACCAAGAGGCCATCCTCAACTTTATGGGATTGATGGCACAATACAATGATCTAGAAAAAAGAAAACACATTGACCCTTTAATCCTGGAGAGTCCAAATTTCACTCACCTACTTGAAATTCACCATGACCCTGCCAAAATAGGCATTCAAATCATTTCACACGGTGTGAGAGATGGCAGTATGCGCCCAGATCTCCAGCCAGAAATCACTTTCTATACTATCTGGACAATGATGATCGGTTATGAGAGACTTCGTGGTCCCATTGAGTATGAAAACAAAGAAATAAAAATAAGTACAGAAAATTGGCAGAATGGTTTTATCAAGCTTATCAATGATTTGCTGGTAGGAACCATTCAAGCCCAAAGACCAAAAGCTGTTCAAGGCAGCCTATTCTAAAACGAATTTCTAAATCTGACATATTACCTTACAAAAGCCCATTTCGTTGAAGTGGGCTTTTTGTTTTTACATAGGCGATGAAGACAGATCAGTTTGCCACTAAAATAGATTCAAATAGTTCTATCTCTTATGAAAATTCTTACGAAATAAAATATTATGGAAAAAATAATAATAAAATGGCCTACTTATTGAAGCTTATTATTTAACTTAAAAACAGATTTTTAGGCAAGTTAAACCCGCGACATCCATGGATTTATCAACTTTATTTTCCCTAAACAATAAAATAGCAATTATCACAGGAGCGAGCAGAGGTATTGGCTTTAGCATCGCTAAATTCTTTGCGGCAGCTGGGGCTAAGGTCATTATGGCCAGCAGAGACAAAGATGACCTTACCAAAGCAACGAAAGTTTTGAACAATAAGGGTTACGATGTTTATGGAATTAACTGTAATGTGGGACACCCTGAAGAATTGCAGAACCTTGTGGATAAAACAATAGAGCTGTATGGGCAGATAGATATTTTGGTCAATAATGCTGGAACGAGTCCATATATGGGGCCTATTCATGAAACTCCTTCAGATGTATTTGACAAAGTAATGAACATCAATGTCAAGGCTCCATTCGAACTGTCAAAACTATGTTTGCCCCATTTGAGAAAATCATCTTCACCCACTATAATCAACATTAGTTCTATTGGCGCAATTTCTCCTGAACCTCAATTGGGAATCTATAGTGTCAGTAAATCAGCCTTGCACACACTGACCAAAGCTTGCGCCAAAGACTGGGGACAACAAAAAATACGCGTAAATGCCATTTGTCCTGGTGTTGTCAAAACTAAATTTAGTGAACCACTTTGGGGAAATGACCAGATCATGGAAACCATAATGAAAAGGCTTTCCATTAAAAGACTTGGTGAAACAGATGAAATCGGTGCACTGGCTTTATTTTTGGCTTCTCCAGCCGCTAGTTATATCACCGGTGCCATTTTCACTTCTGATGGTGGTTACACAAGTTGATCTTTTAATCCTCTATTTCTTTAATTTCAACTTTGACAGCTTGCTTTATTGGCCTGATACCCCTTCCAGTCCTTTCAGCAATGTAATAGGTGATATGGGCTCCAAAGAGAAAAATAATCACTGAATAGTAGACCCAAACTAGGAAAATCACAAGCGATCCCGCAGTACCATAGGCTCCCCCTACATCACTATTGCCCATGTAGAAACCGATAAGGTATTTACCCAAAGCAAAAAGCAACATCGTCACAAAGGCTCCTAACCAGACGGAACGCCATTTTACCTTGGCATCTGGTAAGATTTTATACATCAAGCCAAATATCAATACCATTAAACCTTGGGTAAAGATAAAGTTGGTCGCAGAGGCCAAATAAAACGAAAGCCCTTCAAAAAGCTGTGAAACGTAATTAAAGAAAACAACAATCATAGCATCCACCACTAAAGAAACAATCAGCACAAAACCGATAGAGGCTACCATTGAAAAACTCAACAGCCTGTTTACTACAAATTTGACTAGCCCTTTTTCAGGCTTAGGTTTGATATGCCAAATGTGGTTGATACTGTTTTGTAAACTCACAAACACAGTAGTGGCACTGAATGCCAATACACAGATGGCGATAATTCGGGCAATGAACCCATCGGTATCCAAAGAGGCATTATAAATGACTTGATCAAGTGTTTCAGCACTTTCCGGGCCACTTAGGTTTGATATCTGGGCCAAAAGCTCTTCTCTTACTGTCCCTTCGTTATAAAATGCAGCCCCAATATTTAATAAAATAATCAATACAGCGGGCATACTAAAAATGGTGTAAAAGGCTGTACTGGCAGCGTAAGTCATCGAATCACTTTGACCAAAAGCAAAAACACTGTCTTTTAAAATCCTAAAAACTGTCAGTTTTTTTATCTTTTTGATCATAGTATTTTGATTTACTTTAAGTAATCAATCAAACCACATGCCACCGTCCACTTATTCTGCTTACTTTTATCACAAACCTTTTAACGGATGCCTTGATCAGGATACTTACCAGTAACTTGTCGTCCATAAGCTTTCATTTCTTCTATTTGCTCATCCATATTGCCGTTCGGAACAATCAGAGGACCAATTCCCGCTTCTCTTTTCTTATAATCTAAAAAGCCGATAACAATAGGAACCTCGGCTCCCATAGCCACGTGATAAAATCCAGACTTCCATCTTTTCGCATAGCTCCTGGTGCCTTCTGGAGTGACCATCACGACCAACTCATCTGCTTCTTTCAACATCTCTACCATCGCTTCAGTATAAGTTTGCTTACGCTTTCCTGCTATTTTTTTGCGGTCAATGGAAATCCCTCCGAGCCCCCGGATAAACCAACCCAAAGGCCCAACCATCACTTCTTTTTTTATGGTAAACCTAACGGGAACATCCATGATATAAAAAGCTGACCTGGCATACAAAAGATCCCAATTACTGGTATGAGGGATGGCTATCATTACTGCCTTTTTCAAATCCTTTGGCCAAGCTCCTACTACCTTCCAGCCCGTAAGCCAAAACACAAACCTCGCTAATAACTTCATCATTTGATCTAAATTTCTTCTTGTATCTGTTGACCTAACTTAACCAATACCTCATTATAGGAAATAAACCGCTTGGCTGATTCATAGCCTGCAAAAAATATATCCTTTGCCTTTCTGAGATCAAAAACCCCATACTGCGCCAAACCTTCCGGCTCAATAAAAAAATCACATTTATTTTTTCTGCTATAAACATTGTAGTTCATAGACATAATCACTGTTCGCTCAATTAAGCTCTTTATATTACTTATGTTGTGATCTTCCTGTAAATGATTACAGTTCACACCAATTATATAATCGCATCTGCCTTCCAATGGCTCCACAGGCAAATTATTCAAAACCCCTCCATCGATGTAAAACCTGCCATCAATCTGAATGGGATCAAACATTCCTGGAATACAGGTAGAAGCCATTACAGGTCGAATCAACTCCCCTTCTGAGAAATAGACTACCTTTCCTCTTCTCAGTTCTGTTGCAGCTACTGTCAAAGGTATTTGAAGCTGCTCAAAGCTGTTTTCAGGCAAGTGAACCCTATACAACTGCTCCATGGTGTCCATCTTCAAAATTCCTGTCCAACTGATGGCTGGCCTTAAAAATTTGAAATAATTGGTTTTGATAATAATATCAAGGATTTCATCTGGACCAAATCCAGAGCAATACAAAGAACCGACAATAGCTCCTGCACTTGTACCAGATACAAAAGAAGGCTTAATACCTATTTCTTCCACGGCCTTCAAGACCCCCAAATGAGCAATGCCTCTCGCACCACCTCCAGATAACGCTATACCAATTTTTGTTTCAGATTTCACTTAGAGAAAATGTTTGATCTAGGCGAACTCCCTTCTCAGTCATCTTTACCGTACAGCATTCGTTTACGGCATCGTGTTCCAAAAACAAGATGTACTCTTTCTCTGCTGCCTCTTCTAAAAAAGCCTGTTTTTCCTTTAAAGTCAATAAAGGTCTGGTATCATACCCCATTACATACGGTAATGGAATATGCCCAACAGAAGGTAATAAGTCCGCTGCAAAGATAATGGTTTTTCCTTTGTATTGGATTTTCGGAATCATCTGTTTATCGGTATGCCCATCTGCCGTAAAAAAGCCAAAACCAGAAAAGAGCTCAGGCTTATCCAAATCCAAAAAGCTCAATTGTCCACTTTCTTGAATAGGTAAAATATTTTCTTTTAAGAAAGATGCTTTTTCCCTAGCATTGGGAATGGTAGCCCACTCCCAGTGGTCTTGATTGCTCCAGTACTGGGCATTCTTAAACACCATCTCCAACTCATCAGAGCCTTCTTTGTATTTCACCCCACCACCGCAATGATCAAAATGCAAATGGGTTAAAAAGTTATCTGTAATGTCCGATTCATTGAACCCTGCCTTTTTCAATGATCCGGAAAGACTCTCCTCCCCATGAAGGTAATAGTGCGAAAAAAACTTGGCACTTTGCTTATTACCAATTCCATTATCAATCAATACCAAACGGTCTCCCTCTTCTACTAAAAGACACCTCATGGCCCAAGTACACAAATTATTCTCATCAGCAGGGTTGGTTCTTTGCCAAAGGGATTTGGGCACGACACCAAACATAGCCCCTCCATCTAATTTAAAAAAACCTGTGTTGATTACGTGTAGTCTCATAATAATCTGATAATTATAATAAACTGAAAAACAATAAATTAAATGAAATCATTTAAAGTTAATTAGACAAAAAAAACCTCTGTTTTGGCAGAGGTCTTTTTTTATAGATACATCAGTAGTATTTACTCATTTACTACCCCCATTTGAGAAAACTTATTGATTCTTTCTTCAATTCTCTTCTCAGGTTTTATTTTATCCAATTCTTTGAGGGCTGCCAAAATACTTTTCTTTAAAGTATCAGCCATTCCCTTCATGTCTTTATGTGCTCCACCAAGAGGCTCCGGAATGATACCATCAACCAATTTATTGCTCTGCATATCAGTAGCCGTCAACTTCAAAGACTCTGCAGCCTGCTCCTTGTAGTCCCAACTTCTCCACAAAATAGTGGAACAGTTTTCAGGAGAAATCACAGAATACCATGAGTTTTCAAGCATCATCACCCTATCTCCAATGGCAATTCCAAGTGCACCACCTGATGCTCCCTCACCAATGATGATACAGATTACAGGCACTTTCAGCATAAACATCTCCTTGATATTTCTAGCAATAGCCTCTCCTTGGCCTCTTTCTTCAGCCTCTAAACCAGGAAAAGCACCCGGAGTATCAATCAAAGTCACGATAGGTTTGCCAAACTTTTCGGCCATTTTCATCAAACGAAGCGCCTTACGGTAACCTTCCGGATTGGCCATACCAAAATTACGCTCTTGACGCTGTTTGGTATTACGTCCTTTTTGCTGGCCTATGAACATCACCGTTCTACCATCTATATCTCCTAAGCCACCAATCATGGCTTTATCATCCTTTACATTTCTATCCCCATGAAGCTCTATAAAATCATTGGTGATTTCATAAATGTAATCCAAGGCATATGGTCGATCAGCATGTCTTGAGAGTTGAACCCTCTGCCATCTGGTTAAATTTTGGAATGTTTCCTTTTTCAAAGTTTGTATTTTTTCTTCCAAAGACTGAATATCGGCAGACAAATCAAGTTTCTTACCTTCAGCCAATCCTTTCATTTCCTGAAGTTTAAGCTCTAAATCAGCAATCGGCTTTTCAAATTCTAAGACCATGTTTTCATTTTTTAACCATGACAAAGATAAAAAGATTATCGCGAAGTAAAATCATTGACACCCTTGTCTTTCAAATTATGGCCCTTCTCATCAAAATTTATCTTAGAAAGATAATTATAAATGTTTTAATATCAACCTTTTAGTTTGAGGATAAAAGCAATTACTTTTTAAGTAATTTTTCTGAAAATTGTCCTGACTCTTTACACGATTGAATTCCACATAAATCAGATATTCTCTTTACCATAAACCCCTTTGGCAATAATTTGTTTCTCTCCAATGCCTGTCTGCTTCAATATCCTTAGAGCTTCTGGCTGAGTAAGACCGGTTTCCTTAACCTGTTCCTTTTTAAAAATAATTAAGTTTCCCGACCAAGGGTCTGGTGAACCCGGTACAAATACTAACTTATCACCATCCGGTAGGTCATCGATTAGAAAGGCCAACATCAAACCATCAATGGGCACCAGCACTACAGGGAGTTTATCATTTTTGGTAATCCCCGCAGCAGATTCAAAAGTATTCTTCATCAACCTGTAGGCGGGAAACATCACCAAAATGTGATTTTCAATCCATCTCACAAAATCTGCACCGATTACCGATGAAGCCATCAAACCAAAAACAAAGCATATAATCACCAAGAGAATCACTGCCACGATATAGCTGAAATCCAGAAAGTTTTCTTGGGCAGGATCCATTACTCCAGCCAGTTTGTTGGCCAAAGGCTGAATTAGATGGATAGCCTTCCCCAGCAACATATAAGCAAGTACCAAAGGAATCAGGAAAAAAAGACCTCCCTTTAAGGTCTTGTTGACAAAATCCAATATTAATTTCATAGCATTTGGGTAAGTAAAAATGATTAATCTTTAAGAAGTATTTTATCTAAAATAATCAAGTTTTAAGCGAATTGCATACGCTCGTCCGATAAATATGCCCTTTTTAAAAATTATTTCGGATCAAACAGAAAAGTTGAGAATACAAGAATGTTTTGATAGCTAAATTCTCTCTTTACGATCTTTCATTTTTATCTCTGGCTCATAATAACTTTAACGTAAAGGACAATTAAAGCTTATAGCCGGTATACTTCTCCGTTAACAATTATTACTTGATCCATTATTTGCCAGTCATTAAACAAATCAGTTTAAAAACAAAAAAGCCTTACATTGCTGTAAGGCTTTTGCGGAATGGACGGGACTCGAACCCGCGACCTCCTGCGTGACAGGCAGGCATTCTAACCAACTGAACTACCACTCCTAATGATTGGAATTTTTTAAGAAATTAAGCGGAATGGACGGGACTCGAACCCGCGACCTCCTGCGTGACAGGCAGGCATTCTAACCAACTGAACTACCACTCCGTATTGTTTTTTTGTTTTCTTCTCGTTTGAAGTGATGCAAAGGTAGTAGTTCTTATTTTTAATGCAAAACCTCTTTAGAAAAAAAAAGACTTCAAAACCTTACCTCCCTCTTTTTCAGGTTAATAATTTTCAAAAAAAGTTCATCTAACACCGTTCAGACCGTTTGAAATCCTTGATTAGACGTTTTATGGTCTTTTTACTTTCTTATAATTCCTAGTCCACTAAAAATTCAATTAATTTCACTAAGCATAATTATGCCCGTATATTTGCTGTCTGTAAAATTCAGCTCTATCCAAATATGAATCCAGTGACTTTTGAGGGTATCAATACCGCAAGCCAAGTTTTAAGTGATGTCACCCACTTCACCCCTTTGCAATTCAATGAACAGCTAAGCGAAGACTATGGTTGTAATGTTTATCTTAAGCGAGAGGACCTTCAGCCTGTAAGATCATATAAAATAAGAGGTGCTTATAACAAGATTTTTTCATTGACTGAAGAAGAAAAATCAAGAGGTGTTGTATGCGCTAGTGCCGGAAATCACGCCCAAGGAGTTGCTTTTGCTTGTAAAAAGTTGGGGATCAAAGGAACAATCTTCATTCCTTCCACTACCCCCGCCCAAAAAATCAACCGAATGAAATTGTTTGGGAAAGAAATGGTCGAGGTTGTAGTAAGCGGAGATACCTATGACGATGCTTTCAAAACAGCTTCAGACTATTGTTCCAATAAAGGTGCCGTATTTGTTCACCCTTTTGATGATCCTAAAGTTATAGAAGGCCAGGGAACCGTGGGAAAGGAAATTTTGGAGGCAGCCGATTTTCCCGTGGATTTTCTGTTTCTTCCTATTGGAGGTGGTGGATTATCCGCTGGAGTTTCTACTTATTTTGGCCAAAAAAGTCCTGACACCAAGATAATAGGAACTGAACCAGAAGGCGCTCCCAGCATGTTGACTTCAATTCAAAATTACAAGAATACCATTCTGGAGGAAATAGATGGCTTTGTAGATGGTGCAGCGGTCAAAAAAGTGGGTGATCTTACTTTTGCTATTTGCCAAAAAAACTTGGACGAAATGCTTTTGGTGCCAGAAGGAAGAATTTGTACCACGATCCTAAACCTCTATAACAATGAGGGAATTGTGGTAGAGCCTGCTGGTGCGATGACTTTGGCAGCACTTTCTTTATATGATAGGGAAAAGATCAAAGGTAAAAATGTGGTTTGTGTTGTTAGTGGTGGAAACAACGACATCATGAGAACTGCTGAAATCAAAGAAAGATCATTGATATATGAAGGATTGAAGCATTACTTTATGATTCAGTTTCCTCAGCGACCAGGAGCCCTTAAAGACTTTGTTTCCAAAATTTTGGGGCCAAAGGATGATATCGCCTATTTTCAGTTTACCAAAAAGAACAACAGGGAAAATGGTCCGGCAGTGGTTGGAATAGAACTAAAAAACCCTAATGACCTTACTGAAATATTTGAGAGGTTAAAAGAAAATAAGTTCAAATACAATTACTTGAATGACAATTTGGATTTGTTGACCTTATTGATGTAATCAAGGAAAGTGGATATGCTCAATTTTATCTGTAAAGACCAAAAGGGTATCCTAATGATCGTTTTTTGATTAAGTTGATCTTTGAACATCTAACCATCATAGCAATGAATTTAAGGTCATCTGCATCTTTGCGGATAATCAGTTTAATCAATTATGGTAAATACCCCCCTTTTCTGAACTTGATAGGACTTTCCATCAATAGTGTAACTGTATTCCAATAAATACGAATAGGAATTAGGAAGAGCCGATTTCCCCTTAATTATGCCATCCCAACCTTCTGAGCCAGCATAGATAGGCTCACCCCACTTGCTATATATGGTCAGGAAAAAGTCTATCGGACAATTAGAAACCGGCCCAAAAAGTTTTATATCTGCTTTGTCATTTGGATCAAACCCAGTTGGCATTCTTACTTGAGGCTCCTTTTCAACTAACATGGTATTGCCAAAACTTATGCAACCATTTGCATCCTGAACAGTTACCATATAATTACCCTTAGGGATTCCTGCCAAGTTTGAGGTAATTACGCTTTGGTAATCCCAAGTAAATTGATAGGGTAATGTTCCTCCTGATGGTACAGCCAAGAGTTCTCCAGTACTTTCTCCTGGACAGCTCCTCTGTAAGACTTCAACTTCAACGGTTAGTGGTTCAGGCTGGGGAACATTTAACTCATAACTCAAAACACATCCAAAAGCATCGTATATTTCAAGATCCTGCGAGCCTGCAGCTAAATTAGTTAATTGAACTTCTTCACCATCCACGCTAGCATTTGGAAAGTCTGTATGAAAAGGAGGAGTTCCTCCGGATACCTTCAAAACCACCTCTCCATCCTCATTCCCATAACAAGAAGTTCCTGAATTGGACCAAATGATCGCATTTAGTTTTTCTGGTTCTTCGATCTGAATATTATTAACAAATGTCTTACAGCCTAAAGAATCTATCACTTCCACTGAATAATTTCCTGCTTCTAAACCTACAGCTTCTGGTCCATTTAGTCTTGAATCATGACTCCATGTATAATTATAAGGAGCCATTCCACCAATGGGATTAATCGTTATTTTACCAGAACTAGCCCCATTACACTTTACATTTTCTGAAAGATATCTAGCTGAAAAATCACCGCGAATATTTACTTCTAGCTTTTCAGATGTTACTATACAATTGGGATTCTCCAAACTAAATTCTTCATACCAAAGTTTACCCTGACTTTCAGGTGTATTCCATCTCACCTCTATTTGTTTAGCATCGGAAGAAGAAACAAATTCCCCTCCTTCTATATGCCATTGGTATCCATAAGTATCATCGTGTTCATTCACCTCATAAAAATGTGATACCTCTTGATCAAAACAGATCTCGGTTGGGCCAAGAGGAGGATTGGGATGAGTCATCAATAAAAAGTCCACTTCCTTTAGGATTGGATTTCCCGGGCAACCTTCTATTGTATAAGGGATGACACTTAAAACACAACTGTCACTTGAAGCATTCCACAATACGGTAGCAGAAGTCAAATCAGATTCAATGATTTCTCCTCCAGTGACCAACCAATCGATTTTTGATATATTATCCGTTTCCAAAAGATGATATCTGGCTTGATTATCCGCTGGGCAGACTACAGAAGGACCTTCTATTACCGCTTTGGTTTCTAAGACTTCTACCTCGAATCTAATTTCCTCTAACTCATTGCAAATAATTTCTCCATCACTTGCAAGTATGGTGACCCAATAATTCCCTGGTTCCTCGAATAAATACCTTATACTATCACCTTCAATTCCATTATCATCATCACCGATATACCAAGTAAAATGATCAAATCGAGGATCTGAAGCTGTTACAGTCCAAGAAAATTCATTTCCTAAGCAAGTCACATTATCCCCTATCACTTCGAAGTCATCGTAATGGCTTGCAGTTTCAAATTGCAGATTTTCCAAATTTGCTCCTACCGCATACCCATAGGACTCCAAGTCTCCAAAACCATAGGCATAAGCAATGAAACCTTGAGGGTTTTTCAAGTGATGTACACCTCCACTAATATTGATCTTGGCATAAAAAAATTCGGTATTACCGGGTACTGGCTGAAAGGCTGAGGCAATATTATTTCCATCCAAAATCGTTTGATTTACCGCATCCTTCTTTACAACCACATTAACAAAATGATAAGAGATTTGCACTACATTCATTGCCTCAAAAGTTATGTCTTCCAATAATCGCTCATTAGGATTGTAAGTCATCATAAAGGGATCTCCAAAGGCGGAATATGGATCTCCTCCAGTATTACAGTTTCTACTCTTTGAAAAAGCCGTTACAGAAATGGGATGGTTTGCATTAATAGTTACTACTTTATCCGGACCAAAATCAAATGCTTTCCATTCACCTTTATTCAAGGTTTCTGCTATATCGTCATCAATATTGACCAATGTATTATCCTCGGCAGCTAGTACCTTAATCAACTCACCTGAAGAACGTGTTTCAAAAGGCACATGAATATAGGATTTTCCCCAGGTTTTAAGTGGATACATTTGCTGATAAAGGTTATCAGGTGCAGAACCACATTCCCCTACTCCCGTCCATTTGTTTCCTCCAAAAACAGCGATATTCTTACAATCTTCTAAACTACTCCCTATCACCCTTACCCGACTACCTGTTAAATCTGATTTGGACTTTAGTTGATAGCTTTGACCAGAATTCAAGGTTATTTCAAAAGACATTCCAGCGGTTTTGCCATCTATTGTATTTGCTGATGGCGTAATTTCAATACGAGTATTATCCTCTACTCCAACAATTAAAAAAAGGCTTTCATCATTTTGATTCATGTCTTGACCAGGGATATTATTGGGAGTCACTTCATAGTGAGAAGTAACCAAGTAATCTTTTCCCAAAGTTCTTTTAGGTAAAATCACGGTTCCATCCGCACTTTTCCACCTTTCATTGAAAGCATAAACTGAAATATTTCCTGTAGAAGTAATGTTAATTCCTCCATTTTCTATCACACCAGAAGTACGATGAAGCAAATCTAAATCATACTCTGTGATTCTCATGGTGTAATTTTCCCCTTTTTGTAAGTCAAAATGATAAGTCAAGCCATTTAAAAAATTACTCAAATCAATGGTACCTTGAGCAGACTCATTGGCAGAAATCACAATAACAGCTCTTCCGTTTAACCCATCGGTGTTGTTTTCCATAAAACCTACCCAAAATTCCTTACCAACAGTAGTGAGCTGCGCGTAAGCACACCGTGATAAGCCAAACCACATGACAAGAAAAAATACTAAATATATACACACCCTGTTCTTCATATGAAAAATCGGATATCAATTGGTAATAGTTGGTGATTTCATTCTTCACAATAATCAAAGTTAGGCAGGGCCTTATTTGCACTTAAAACTTCACTTTATGGATCTCTTCGATTACCTATTTTATAAATTATCAATTCAATATACTGGATAAAAACGAAAAGAAGACTGCACGAATTGATCAAAAAACCTTGAATACTCACTACTGAGGCACGTTTTATTTACATTTATAAACAAAAAACAAATTTAAAAATGATAAAAGTAATTTTGGACAGACACATTTCAGATTTTGAACTAAGAAAAAAGCACTTCATAATAATAGCACCTGTTAGGTAAAAAAATCACTAGATTAAATCAAAATGAGGTACTGTAATTAGAATATAATCCCTAATAGCCAGATAAAAGATTATGTTAATTTCATAATCAATAAATAACTTATGACATTACCTTAATACAGTAAAAACACCTCTCTTTTGGACAGTTTGGCTCTCTCCTTCCAAAACAAAATTATACTCCAATAAGTAGGTATAACTTCCATCAGCAACTACGTTACCATCAATCTTTCCGTCCCAAGGTTCTTTTGCCGTAAATATCAGCTCACCCCACCTATTGTAAATGGATAAATGATAGTCTAAGGAGCAATTGGAAATAGGCTGGAAAAGGCTGTTCACTCCTTCTTCATTCAGGTTGAAGCCAGTTGGTAACCTGACCACAGGAGCTTCTTCCTCAAGTTCAGACGAACCTAAGCTAATGCATCCATTATTGTCCAATACTTCGACAGCATATACACCTTTTGGAATCCCACTCAATGTAGCACCCTGGCTCTGTTCGTAATCCCAGGTAAAGGTAAAAGGACCATTTCCTCCTTTTGGCACAGCCAATAACTCTCCATTGGCTTCACCAGGACAACTTCTTGTTACTACTTCAACATCCACCAACAATGGCTCCGGACTCGGTACAGTTGCGAGAACAGGGATACCACAACCATTAGCATCAGTAAGCGTAAACACCAGCTCTCCTCCTGCTACTTCAGATAAGTTTATGGTTCCGCCTTGAATGGAAGCATTTTCATGATCAATTTGGTATGGCCCTACTCCGCCAGTTACCGAAATACTCACTTTTCCATCTGCTTTTCCGTAACAACTGGTCCCACTAATTGAGGTTACATTAGCCAAAAGATCCTCTGGTTGGTTGATGATAATGCTCTCATGACTGACCTGACACCCTTCACTATCGGTTACAATGACACTATAATTCCCGGCTGCTAAATTAATGGCAAGATTTTGATTAAGACTGGCATCATGACTCCATTCAAATTGATACGGAGATACTCCTCCTTCAACATTAAGTTGAATTTCGCCACTATTGTCACCATAACACAGGACATCGGTAACCTCAAAATTACTCACCAATGCTTGGTGTACCATAACATTCAGAACTTCTGAAACACCCGAACACATGGCATCCAACTGGCTAAATTCCTCATACCATATTTGTCCTGAAAGGTCAGGAGTGTCCCAAACAACTTCCACTTCTGAATGATCGTTATCAGAAACAATCTGTCCTCCTTGAATATACCATTGATAGGTTCTATTCGGCACTATTTCTGAAGCCACATACATATGAATTTGATTGGCATCAAAACATATAGATGTTTCTCCTTCAGGTGCTAAAGGCTCAATACTTTGGTTAATAATCACATCAGTTCGGATAATTTCTCCGGGACAACCTTCCTCAGTAAATGGAGAAGCGGCTATAAATGCATTATCACTAGTTTCACCCCACAAGACAGTAGCAGTGGAGTCTGTTGTATTGGTTATAGTGCCTCCAAAAACTTCCCATTCTGCTCTGGCGATATTTTCCGTATTCACCAATTTATAAGTAACCTCCTCAACATCTGGACAAACCATGGAAGGACCATCCAGCTCACCAATCGTTTCTAGAACATCCACCTCAAAAGCGATATCTTCTTGTTGCTCACAGGAGTTTTCACTGATGGAAGCGACAACTTTCACAGTATAGTTCCCGGGAGTTTCAAAAGTATGGTCAACTTCTTGGCCTACTTTTATGGGAGAACCATCACCAAAATCCCAAGTAAAATAAGTGAAAATGGGATTTTCAGGCTCAATACTCCATAATGACTCTTGGTCAAGACAAGCTACATTTTCCCCATTTATTTCAAACTCATAGGTCGGCTCCACTAAAAAATTTAGGTTTTCCAAACTGGCTCCCACAGAATAGCCATAAGACTCAATTTCTCCAAAACCATAAACATAAGCTATAAAACCATCACTGTTTTCTAACTTATGAGAACCACTATTGATATTAATGCGCGCATATGAGTAAGTAGGATTACTCGGCACAGGATCAAACTCATTTGCTACAATATTTCCATCTAAGATCGTTTTATCCACAGAGCTGGTTGCAACTATTATATTTACATAACTATATTGAATTTGCACCACATTCATGGCTTGAAAAGTGATGCTTTTGAGCAATTGTTCATTAGGACTATAAGAGATCATAAAAGGATCACCCAGATTAGAGTGGAGTGCCGATCCAATATTACAGGCTTGGCTTTTAGAATACACAGTAACTAAAATAGGCTTGTTACCATTGATAAACTTGATGTCGCCAGGACCAAAATTAAAACTTCTGAATTCTCCCTGATCCAAAGTAGCCACATTCACGCCATCAAAACTTATTTGGGTATCATCCTCTGCTGCTATAATTTTTACCAGTTCTCCTGATGACCTATCCTTCAAAGGAATGTGGATAAATTCAAGCCCCCAAGTATTAATGGGGTACATTTGCTGAAATAAATGATCATTTGCTGATCCGCATTCCCCTACGCCAGTCCATTTATTCCCTCCAAACACAGCAATATTTTTACAATCATCAGCATTACTGCCTATTACCCTCACCCTGCTTCCTGTTAAGTCACTTTTTGATTTAAGCTGATAACTTTGACCCGCGTTCAAGGCGATTTGAAAGGGGGCGTTAGCTGTTTTCCCATCAATTGTTCTTTGTGAAGGCGTGATTTCAACTGTGGTATTATCTTCTACTCCTACCACCAACATCAGACTTTCATCATTTTCATTTAAGTTTACTCCCACGTTGCCACTAGGTGAGTTCTCGTAATGAGAAGCCACATAATAATCCTTGCCTAGGGTTGATACTGGCAACACCACTGTTCCATCCGCACTTCTCAATCTTTCATTGAAGGCATAAACTGAAATTTTACCATTAGCAATTACATGAACTCCTTTATTCTCAATTCTACCAGAGTTTCTATGCAACAGATCCTGTTGGGACTCTGGTATTCTTAAGGTGTAGTTCTGGCCTGTTTGAAGATTAAAATTATAAGTTAAACCACCTTGAAAATTACTTAAATCAATTGTTCCCTGAGCTGGTTCATTCGCAGAAATGACAATAACTGCTGTTCCATTCTGTCCATTGGTATTATTCTCCATAAACCCAAACCAAAACTCTTTGCCCACAGTGGTAAGTTGAGCTTGAACAGATGTTAAGCAAAAAAACATCATTAAACAGAGGGCAATGGACTTGTATAATCTCATTTGAACTATAAACGGAATTGTTTATTTAAACCAAATAATCAAGTTGGTCATAATTTTGATTTTGTTAAATAAGTAATTAAAAGTGTATTTTCTTTCATAAATACTTATTTTTTCACTTTTAAATCCTTGCTTCTTTTCTAAATTAATTATCCTTTATTTTTTTTTACTTCTCCTCACATCTGTTTTTTTAATTAATCAATTGTACAGTTCCCATGATGGTTTTTCTAAAGGTACTTTCATTAAGCTCATACCAGTATTCCAAAACATAATTGTATGTATTTGACAAAGCCTGTTTACCAGAAACCTTCCCATCCCATGCGGAACCTCCAGCATAAATCAGCTCTCCCCACCTGTTATAGATAATTAATTTATAATTCAGAGGACAGTTAGAAACAGGCTCAAAGTAAGGTTGATCACTATTTTTTGACAAATCAAATGCATTTGGCATACGTACAATCGGTGCCATTTCATCTAATGCTGCACTTCCAAAGCTAATACAGCCATTTTGATCAATTACTGTGACAGTATAATAACCTTTAGGAACTTCATACAATGAAGCCCCTGTTTGTTCGTTAAAATCCCACGTATACTCAAATGGCTCCTGCCCCCCAGAAGGAATTGCAAATAATTCTCCATCTTTTCCTCCGGGGCAACTTCTTCTAATTACATCCACTCCTACTTCTAAGGGTTCTGGGCTTTTTACTTCAAATGTAATCGGGTAAGTACAGCCATTAGCATCTGTGATTGTAAATTGATGTTCGTCACTTGACAAATTATTCAGTATCATGCCCTCACTGGATATAGTAAATTCTTCATGATCTATAAAATAGGGCTCTGTTCCTCCTCTAATATCAATATAAGCCATGCCATCAGCTCTACCATAGCAACTAGTACTTGAAACCTCGGTTACAACGGCCTCTAATATTTCAGGATAGCTAATATTTATATCATCTATAACTTTTTGACAGCCATTTGCATCGATGACAATGACTTTATATACCCCTTCATCTAAATTATTTAGTGTGGGGGTATTTAAACCAGGTTCATGGTCCCACAAAAAAGTATATGGTCCACTACCACTCAATACCTCAATGTTAACATTGGCACTTTGATCATCAAAACATAAACCTTGATTAACTTGTACATCTACTTTGAGTTCTTCCCTTATAGAAACCTCCAAAACATCAGAGACTCCCATGCAGTTTCCGTTATTAGACTCTGAGAACCAAATTTCCCCTACCACACCAGGCACATTCCATTTGACCTTTACCAATGTGTCATACCTTCCGGAAATTATTTCGCCATTTGAAATAAACCATTCAAATTTCCTTTCGGGCAGTACATTATTAGCTGAATATTCAAAATGTATATTAGTATCAAAACAAACTTCCTCTTGCCCTGTGGGCTGTTCAGGAGAAATTTCATCGCTTATATTTACTTCCAATGAAATCGGCATGCCAGGACACCCCTCATATGTAAAAGGAAGTAACTTTAATTCTGCCTTTTCATTATTTTCTTTCCATCTAACCCTGACTTTATCTCTTTCCTGACTTATTATTTCACCGCCTTCAGCTTCCCAATAAAAATTTTCAATATTGCTTTTGTTTAATAATTCATATTCGATTTCCTCAAACGGACACACAACAACGGCTCCTGCAATTTCTCCAAGTGTTTCCAATACTTCTACCTCAAACACAATATCTTCTTGTTGATCACAGGAATTCTGACTTACTGCAGCACTAATGGAAACGGTGTAAACACCTGGCTGCTCATATGTATGATAGACATTCTGACCTATTTCTATTGCTGACCCATCCCCAAAATCCCATTGAAAATAGGTAAAAATAGGGTTTTCAGGCAAAATTGACCAAACCGCTTCCTGATCTAGACAAGCTACTTTATCACCAAACACCTCAAATTCATACTCAGAACCTACCTCAAAGTTTAAATTTTCCAAATTTGCTCCTACTGAGTATCCATAGGATTCTAAATAACCAAACCCATAAACATACCCAATAAAACCACTTTCATTTTGTAAGTGGTGAGAACCACTAGTGATAACCAATCTAGCATAAGAAAAAACTGGATTTCCTGGAACAACCTGAAAACTGCCCCCTATCCGCTGTCCATCTAAGAATGTTTTATCAATTTCGGAAGAATAAACAATTACATTGACATAGTTTTGTTCTATGGACAAGATATCTAGCGCCTCAAAGGTGACATCCCTTAACAACTGCTGATTAGGACTATAACTTATGGTAAATGGATCACCATATGTATAACTATCCACCCCCTCTTCATTACACATCTGACTTTTGGCAAAAACAGATACATTAGATGGTTTACTGGTTTCAATAGCTGCAATTTCATTTTGGCCAAAATCTATGGAAGAAAACTGACCTGCAGATAAGGTAGCATGATATTCTCCGTTAATCGTTACCTTAGTATCATCTTCTGAAGCTAATATTTTGACCAACTCACCAGATGTTCTGCTTTTCAAAGGAACATGAATAAATGATGTTCCCCAAGAACTAATTGGGTAAACCTGCTGGAATAAATGGTCATTGGCTTCTCCACATTGGCCAACTCCCACCCATTTACTTCCTCCAAAAACAGCCACATTTTTACAATCATTAATATCATCTCCCAAGACCCTCACCCTTGATCCAGTCAAATCAGCTCTTGCCCTAAGCTGCATACTTTCTCCTTCATTAAGAATCAATATAAAAGGAACATTGGCTTGCCGACCATCATCAGTAGTCACAGATGGAGTAATTTCAACCTTTGTATTATCCATAACACCCACCACCAGTAAAAGGCTTTCATTTTTTTCATTAAGTTTAACCAAAAGATTTTCGCTTTCTGGACCAATCTCAAAGTGAGAGGTGACCAAATAATCTTTTCCTAAGGCAGAAATGGGCAATACCACCGTCCCATCTGCACTACGATAGCGTTCATTAAATGCATATACCGATACTTTTCCGACAGAAGAAATAAATATTCCTTTCTTCTCAAGGACTCCTGATGTCCGATGCATTAAGTCTCTTTGGTATGTTGAAACCCTCAAAGTATAGCTTTCACCGGCCTGTAAATCAAAATTGACCGTCCAGTTTGGAGAAAAGTTTGAAAGATCAATCGTTCCCTGAGCTTGTTCATTTGCAGTAATTATCAACACTGCATTTCCGCTACTTTCTTCTGTATAATTCTCCATAAAACCTACCCAAAATGCTTCGCCCACAGTTGTCAACTGCGCATTTACAGCATGAGCTGTCGAAAAAAAGATCGCTACCGTTACTAAACAAATGGACCAAAAACACTTCATTTTGAATCAATTATTTTAAAAATGCCACTATCAAATAGCTTATGTCATTCACATCATATACAAGATGAATGAAGAGCAGTTCAAATGCAATTATACAACCAATGAATTATTTATCAAGAAACATAAAACAAACAATAATTTCTCAAATCAAAACAATAAGCAATGATATCACTATACGTTCCTAATATTACTTACGAGTTGTTCTAAGAAACTCAGTTATACTTACCAATCATTTAATTTATTAAAAACAATTTTAGCAAATAACTAATAAAACATATGTAATTTTACGAACTAAGCAGAATATAATCGTGTTTACATTAAATCGCATTATTTTGATGCGAGGCATAAAGAGAAAGTGAGATGAGCAAGAAGCAGTATTTTGTAGTTATTCTAATTTTAGGTGCCTTGAGCACCATCAGCCCTTTTTCTATAGACATGTACCTTCCAGGTTTTCCTTCCATTGCGAAAAACTTGGGGACTGACATTGCCAAGGTGCAGCTTTCTCTTACAAGTTATCTGATTGGTATTGCCATCGGTCAATTGTTCTATGGGCCTTTGTTGGATAGATTTGGAAGAAAAAAACCTTTGTATGTTGGCCTCATCATTTATGTATTGGCCTCAATTGCTTGTGCTTACACTACCAATGTTGAAAACTTGATCATCATGCGTTTCTTTCAAGCGATTGGAGGTTGTGCCGGGATGGTTGCTGCTCAAGCTATGGTAAGGGATGTTTTTCCTGTAAACAAAACCGCCCAGGCAATGGCCTTGTTAATGTTGGTCATTGCTGTTTCACCAATGATCGCACCTACGCTTGGCGGATATGTAACTGCCCATTATTCTTGGAATGCAGTATTCTTAATCCTAGCCAGCATCACTTTGGTAATCATAGTGGCCTCCTATTTCTTCTTACCTGATGGCGCCACTCCGGACAATGAGATCTCATTAAGACCAAAGCAGGTAGTAAAGAAATATGTGGAAGTAACCAAAAATCGTCAGTTCTTGGTTTATATGTTGATTGGAGGCATTGCTGGTGCTGCGCCTTTTGCCTACATCTCTGGCTCTGCAGATGTATTTATGAACATCTATCAAGTTTCGGAACAGCAGTACGGTTGGATCTTCGCTTTATTGGCTACGGCCATGATTGGATCCACTCAGCTGAATCACATATTACTAAAGAAATTTAGCAGTGAGCAAATCATCAAAGTGGCTTTGACTTATCAAACCATCATTGGATTTATCATGATCCTTGGGGTTTGGAACAATTGGTTGAATGTCTATACTTTGATAACACTCATGTTTGTTTTCTTAACCGGACATGGTTTGTGTAACCCAAATGCTGCGGCCTTGACCCTGGCTCCATTTTCCAGAAATGCAGGAAGCGCTGCTGCCATGATGGGAAGTATGAGGATGGCAATGGGTGGTGTGGTTTCTGCAGCCGTCAGTATATTCCATAATGATACTGCTAGCCCAATGGTCATCATGATGAGTTTCTGTGCAGTAGGTGGATTACTGACATTAATCGTGGATACTCATTTAAAAAAAACAGAAAGAAAAAGAAAGGCCCTAGAAGAAGAGCAACATTCCATGGCCATGTAAATATTGATTAACAGTCGATTGATACAATTAATCCCGGTGTTCTGATTTTCAGTTCCCGGGATTTTTTACATCAGCACTCCCATAAAATCAAACAGTAGAAGCTTTCATCAAATAAAGGTACTTCTCTTTTGATTTAGCAGCTAATTTGATTCCCAGCCCCAATAAAATTTGTATCTTTGGCACTTGTAAAAACAGAAGCGAAATAATTCATGATTTCAGTTGATAATCTTTCCCTAAAGTTCGGAAAAAGAACCCTTTTTGACGAAGTAAACCTCAAATTCACACCAGGCAATTGTTATGGTGTTATCGGCGCGAATGGTGCCGGAAAATCTACTTTTCTAAAGATCCTTTCCGGAGATCAGGACAGCACATCAGGAAGTATCAATATTACTCCAGGACAGCGTATGGCTGTTTTGAAACAGAACCACTTTGAGTTTGATGAAATCGAAGTCCTGAAAACCGTCATCATGGGCCATAAAAAGCTCTATTCGATCATGGAAGAAAAGGATGCCATATATTTGAAACCTGACTTTTCTGAAGAGGATGGTATTCGGGCTTCTGAATTGGAAGCGGAATTTGCTGAAATGGATGGTTGGAATGCCGAGTCAGATGCAGCTGCCATGCTTTCTGGCCTTGGCATCTCTGAAGACCTTCACTACGTCCAAATGAAGGAGCTTGCCGGTAACCAAAAAGTAAGGGTTTTGCTAGCCCAAGCTCTATTTGGAAATCCTGATATCTTGATCCTTGATGAACCTACCAACGACTTGGATGCAGAAACCATCAGTTGGTTGGAGGACTTCTTGGTGAATTTTAAGAACCTCGTAATTGTAGTTTCTCACGACCGTCACTTCTTGGATGCCGTATCTACTCACATCGTTGATATTGACTTCAGTAAGATTAAAGTATACTCTGGTAACTATACCTTCTGGTATGAATCCTCCCAGTTGGCTGCCAAGCAGAAAAGTGACCAGAACAAAAAGGTGGAAGAAAAGCGTAAGGAACTTCAGCAATTTATTGAAAGGTTCTCCGCCAATGTGGCCAAGTCCAAACAAGCTACGGCAAGAAAGAAAATGCTCGAGAAACTTAATGTGGACGAAATCCAGCCTTCTACCAGAAAATATCCTGGTATTATTTTCAAACCAGAAAGAGAAGCAGGTGACCAAATCTTCATGACAGAGGAACTGAGCCTCCAAGATGATGGCACCGTTTATTTCAAAGATGTCAACCTAATGGTGGACAAAGGAGATAAAATTGCCTTTATTTCCAAAACCAAACAGGCAGTAAACAAATTCTTCCAGACAATCATGGAAGAGATTCCTGTTCAAAAAGGAGAATTCAAATGGGGCGTGACCATTAATAAGGCTTACCTTCCAAACGATAACTCCAAATATTTTAATACAAGCCTAAACCTTATCGATTGGCTAAGGCAGTATTCCTCTAATCAGGAAGAAGCTTACGTGAGAACTTTCTTGGGCAGAATGCTATTTACCGGTGAGGAAACCTTAAAATCAGCTTCTGTTCTGTCTGGGGGTGAAAAAGTAAGGTGTATGATTTCCAAAATGATGCTTCAAAATCCGAACCTATTGGTCATGGACGAACCAACTAACCACCTTGACTTGGAGTCAATCACTGCCTTTAACAACGCTATCATAGAGTTTAACGGTACTGTATTGTTATCATCTTATGACCATGCCTTTGTTCAATCTACTGCCAATAGAATCGTGGAGTTTACCCCTAATGGCACCATAGATAGAAGAATGTCTTATGATAATTATTTGGAAAGCGATGAAATCAAAGCCTTAAGAGATCAAATGTACCAAAAAGGTTAATCGCTTTTTTATACATAAACTGATAAATCCCTTTTTGATTGGTGTATGAAGCCAAACACAAAAAGGGATTTTTATCTTTAAATATTATGACATATTATCCCAAAATCATACTTAAAAAAGGCAAGGAAATATCCTTGAAGAGAAAGCACCACTGGGTTTTCTCCGGTGCCATTGCCAAGGCTGATGAAGGAATCACTAATGGCCAATTGGTAAGTGTCTATAGTAACCGCAATGAATTTTTGGGCATTGGACATTACCAGCAAGGTTCCATCACAGTAAGAATAATCTCATTCGAAGATCGGTTAATCAATACAGATTTCTGGATAGAAAAAATCCAAGCAGCCTACTCTATGAGGTCAAAAATTGGCTTGGTAGACAGTGATCAAACGAATGTTTTTAGGTTGATACATGGAGAAGGAGACAAATTACCGGGTTTGATCATTGATTATTATAATGGCACAGCTGTAATTCAAGCGCATACCATCGGTATGTATGCGCACAAAGACGATATCTCAATTGCCTTACAAAAAGTGTTGGGAGAAAAACTGGATGCTGTTTATGATAAAAGTGCCGAGACGCTTTCTAAAAGTCAAATGGCAGTGGATAACCAATTTTTGTATGGAATGCCTAAAACCAATATTGTGGTTGAAAATGGTAGTAAGTATGAAATCGACTGGGAAAAGGGCCAAAAGACTGGTTTTTTTATCGATCAAAGAGAAAACAGGAAACTACTAGGGGCTTATAGCAAAGACAAAAAAGTATTGAACACCTTCTGTTACTCTGGTGGTTTTTCGATAGCAGCCCTAGAAGCTGGCGCCAAGGAAGTTCACTCTGTAGATATCTCAGCCAAGGCCATTGAGTTGACAGAAAAGAACTTAGTCCTCAACCCAGACTTAAAAGGCAAGCATGAATCTAAAATAGCGGATGTGGTAAAATACATCCGGGAAATCGAGCAGGATTATGATGTCATCGTACTGGACCCACCGGCCTTTGCCAAAAACATGAAATCTAGGCACAATGCTGTTCAAGCTTACAAAAGATTGAATGCAGAAGCACTGAGACACATCAAGCCGGGTGGAATCCTATTTACCTTCAGTTGCTCTCAGGTAGTGGACAAGCAACTATTTGCCCATACGATCACTGCAGCAGCCATTGAAGTTGGCAGAGAAGTAAAAATCCTTCAGTATCTCTCCCAGCCTGCCGACCATCCTATCAACATCTACCATACTGAAACGGAATATTTGAAAGGTTTGGTCCTTTATGTAGCCTAAAGATTGGAGCCTCTTCCTTAATTAGAAGAGGCTTTATTATTTAATATCTATATTATAGACAAAAGCCCTGTACTTTAATAAAGCAACAAAAACTGCTCCCCCAACTGCATTGCCTAATAGTGCGAAAAACTGAAAGTTAAGGTACCTCAGTAAATTGATCTGATCAGAACTTATTAAACCAGAAAATACTTCTACGTTACCTACCACACTGTGATGCAAGCCTGTGAAGGACATCGTAGCTGTGATGATGAAAATGATGAATATTCTACTCAAAGTATCCCTAGAAGAAGTCATCAACCACGAAAGTAAGCCCATTAGCCAACCTGCAAGCACCGCACTACTGAATATCACAATTGATTGATAGTCGGTTACATGCAAAGCTATTTTTTCTACCGTTTCCAAATCAAACATGCCGAGCCTAGGGCCTATCCAAATCAGCAACAATGCAATCAAATAGCCCCCTATCATATTTCCAAAAATGACCAAGCCCCAAATTTTCAATAAACTCAGGACACTCCTTTTCTTATTCAACACCGGCAAGGTCAACAAAGATGTCTGCTCGGTAAATAAAATGGACTGACCCAAGATCACCATTATGAACCCAACTGGATATACCAAGGAGATAAGTTTGTAGCAATATGCTTCGGAAAGAAAACCGGAACAAAAGAAGAAAACAGCGCAAATCAACAAATAGCTAAAACCTATTTCCAGCCCAGCAGTCACCGAACTTAACAATAGACTACTTGGTTTACGGTCATAGGTCTCTAGCCCTTCGGTAATTTGTTGCTTTAGGATTTCACCATGCGATTTGGTCGAATCACTGGAGATAGAACCAGATTTATTCAGTTCTGAGTCAATGCTCTTTTGTTTTTTCTCTTCTTCCGTGTTGGCCATAAAGCTGTTATTAAAAGCTCAATAGCACAAAATTCATTCCTGAAATGGCGCAATAGTTACTTCTTTAGCAAAAACCCTACTTTATAGGTCAACATAGCATGCCAACCATAATAGCCATCATAGCCAGTCACAGAAAGATCAATAGATTGCTTGCGATTGGCTTGATTTCCTATCCAATCAAAAGACAGTTGAGTGAGAAGTCCAATTTGGCTTCTAGAGATTCTTTGGTACCCGTTTGATACCAATACGTTATGCTCATCATTACCATAACCCCTAAAATAATTATCTACCCCATAATGATAGGAAGGTCCCGCTGCTAAGCCCACATCCAAGCCATTATTGGTATTCAGGAGATCTGCTTGAAATGCAAAGTTCATTAAAAGCGCTGTGCTCTTATCAGCCAACTCTGGATAAGGGTTGGAAGCTGTTTTTCTCTCAGAAAAATCTGTTGACTGGAAAAATATCAGCGAAGGATTTAGGGACAAGCTTTTGTTTAGGTAATAATTCAAATCATTGCTGATGTTGATTCCCGGAATACCCATATTTCCTTCCACTCCTATCCCTCCTCCAATATTATAATATATATCAGATTTTGACTGGGCATGAACATTGGAAAGTGTGGCAATAACAATAACTAAGCTGGCTAAAAGCAGTTTAATTTTCATATTCTGGTAGTTAAATTTTGTCCAAAACTAGTGATAATCATAGATATTAATACCCACACATTGACATATAAGTTAATAAACCACTCTTACACGCTGATTTTCAACTAGTTTAACACTTTGTATTATTTTACATTCCATCAGCCCATGAATTGCTGTGGTAAGCTTTATCAATCTGACATTGTAATGTATATTTGTAATTGTTAATGAAAGTGCATTGATTAATTGCATGACTCTCCCTGACTAACCAATTATATGACATACGATATCACAATTGTTGGTGGCGGCATTGTAGGACTGGCCACTGGACTTAAAATAAAACAGCAAAACCCTTCCTTGAAAGTGGCTATTCTGGAAAAAGAAGGTGAATTGGCCAAACATCAAACGGGAAATAATTCTGGGGTAATCCACTCTGGATTATACTATAAGCCAGGTTCACTAAAAGCTACTAATTGCATCAATGGCTACCATGAATTGGTTCGCTTTTGCGAGGAAGAAAACATTCCATTTGAACTGACAGGAAAAGTAGTGGTGGCTACCAAAAGCGACCAAATTCCTTTGCTACAAAACCTACTACAAAGAGGGCTTCAAAATGGCTTGGAAGGTACCAGACAGATTTCTTTGGACGAGTTAAAACACTACGAACCCTATTGTGAAGGAGTGGCTGCTTTGCATGTTCCACAAACTGGCATTGTGGATTATAAGAAGGTAGCTTTAGCGTATGGTGAAATATTCAAAACCATTGGTGGTGAAATATTTACAAAACATAAAGTTTTGAAAATCAATCATAAAAATAATCTTATTGAAGTAATCACTTCAAGTAAAACATTAATCTCTAGATTGGTTATCAACTGTGCTGGATTGTACTCTGATAAGGTGGCTGATATGAATGGAGAACTGGATCTCGATGTCAAGATCATTCCTTTCCGCGGTGAATATTATAAGCTGAAGAAGGAAAGAGAATACTTGGTCAAAAACCTTATTTACCCAGTTCCTGATCCCAACTTCCCGTTCCTTGGTGTTCACTTCACCAGAATGATGAAAGGAGGCGTAGAAGCTGGTCCCAATGCCGTCATGGCTTTCAAAAGAGAAGGTTACAAAAGAACAGACTTTAACTTAAAGGAATTCAAAGAATCCATCACTTGGCCAGGTCTACAAAAGGTGGCTGGTAAGTATTGGAAAACAGGCTTAGGAGAATATTACCGTTCTTTTTCCAAAGCAGCATTCACTAAAGCGCTTCAGGAATTGATTCCGGACATCAAAGAAGATGATTTGGTGGATGGTGGAGCCGGTGTCCGAGCCCAAGCTTGTGATAGAACAGGAGGACTTTTGGACGATTTTGCCATTACAGAAAATGCACATGCCATCAATGTACTGAATGCACCAAGTCCAGCAGCAACCAGTTCTTTATCCATAGGCGGGACTGTCGCTGAGTTGGCACTAAAAAGATTTTACTAAAAAAGGAGGTCATTGACCTCCTTTTATTTTTTAATCTACCCTATTCAATACGGAGTCTGGGAAATATTTATTGGTTAGGGCAACCATTTCATCCCCCTTGACAAACATGCTGATATCTATTTCATTGGTATGTTTTACGCCACAAGCTCCCAATAATTCCAAAACAGCATGCATGGTATTTCGATGAAAATTATATACCCGTTCTGCCTTATCATCCACCACTAGCCCTTTTACCAACATCTTATTTTGGGTGGCCACACCAGTTGGACAATCATTGGTATTGCAACGTAAAGCCTGAATACAGCCTACACTGAACATAAAAGCCCTAGCAGAGTTACAAATATCCGCTCCCAAAGCCCGCATTCTCAATATTGAAAAAGCTGTCAGCACCTTTCCACTCGCAATTACCTTTACTTCTTGCCTCAGCCCAAACTTCTCCAAAGTCCTATTGACAAATATCAATGCCGGTTCCAAAGGAATTCCCACAGAATCTGAAAACTCCAAAGGGGCAGCCCCTGTGCCACCTTCTGCGCCATCAACCGTAATAAAATCCGGAACGATTCCAGATTTTTTCATTTCGGCACAAAGGTCTATAAACTCTTCTGTCCGCCCAATACAAATCTTAAACCCAATAGGTTTCCCACCACTTAACTCTCTCAATTCTGAAATAAATGAAACCAACCCTTGAGGATTAGAAAATTTACGGTGACTGGGAGGGGAAATCACAGTTGTATATGGCTTTAAACCTCTAATTTTTGCTATTTCAGGGGTGTTTTTTTCAGCTGGAAGTACACCTCCATGCCCGGGTTTTGCCCCTTGGGAAATTTTGATTTCTATCATTTTCACCTGTTCATGGGCAGCTCTTTCCTTGAATTTATCAGGATCAAAATCTCCGTCTTCTGTTCTACATCCAAAATACCCTGTCCCAATCTGCCAAACCAAATCTCCTCCTCCATCCAAATGGTAAGTGGACAATCCACCTTCTCCAGTATTGTGATAAAAGTGGCCTTTCTTTGCACCTTTGTTCAAAGCCAAAATGGCATTCTTACTCAAAGACCCAAAACTCATGGCCGATACATTCAAAACTGAAGCGCTATAAGGTTTATGACATAATTTACTCCCTACGATTACCCGTGGAATCTTGGTCACAGGAGGTGTGGCATAGATAGAGTGTCTAATCGCTTCATAATTTTCCCCGGTGATTTCCAATTGTGTTCCAAATGG